>JBICIG010000114.1:0-7368 GCA_043101605.1 Phycisphaerales bacterium JB037 | reverse complement strand
CCTCGAAGGGCCCGAGAGGGCGAACCGCCGGGGGGCGGGCCCCGAACAGGACGGTGACGGGGGAACCCCGAGCAACCGGGATCGTCTGCCGGGGTAGACTGCGCCGAGGATAGCCGCGTGCGGGCCGAGCCGCCCGAACCGGTCCAGGACGGACCGCGACGACGGGCGGGGCACGCCAGGCCCGTCAGGGAAGAGCCGTGAGCCCGACCGACCCGACATCCCGTCCAACCGGACCGGCCGCACCCGAGGACGCTTCCCGCGGGCAGGTCATGCGGTTCGTCAAGCGAGCGTCGGTCGCCGGGGCGATGCTTTCGGTCCTTATCCACATCGCGGTGCTCATTGCCTCGGCGCTGATCGGGGTCGATCGCCCGGCCCCGGCGGCCGGGCCCAAGGCCGAGGAAGCGGGCTTCGAGTTCGCCGTGATGACCAGCGAGGAGTTCGAGCAGCTCCAGGAAGCCGAGTTCAGCGCCGATGCGCTGCAGGTGCCCGAGCTGGAAGTGGTCAACCCGGAGTCGACGGAGCTGCTCGAGGCGACGAGCACGAGCGAGCTGACCGGCCTGCTCGACACGCCGCGCGACCTCGGGCCGGTGATCGGCGGCGGGGACATCGGTGAAGGGCAGAGCGAGGGGATCGGCGGCTCGGGCGACGGGGGCGCGAGCTTCTTCGGCGTCGAGGCGACGGGGCGGCGCTTCGCGTACATCGTCGACCGGTCGGCGTCGATGGACTCGTTCAACAAGATGGAGATCACCAAGAACGCCCTGCAGGGTTCGATCCAGAATCTTCTGGAGTCCAGCGAGTACTACATCGTGCTCTACAACGACAATGCCGCTCCGCTGGGTGGGGCGCGGGGATGGACCGATGCCGACGCGCGCGGCAAGCGGGACGCCGCGGCGAACATCGCGCGGATCGAGACCGGCGGCGGGACCAACCCCTCGCCAGCGTTCCTGCTCGTGTTCTCGCTCCGTTCCAAGCCCGACGCGATCTACTTCATGACCGACGGGCGGTTCCCCGATGCGCACGCGACCGAGATCATCGCGCTCAACCGCGAGCACAAGATCCCGATTCACTGCATCACCTTCGTGAACAACGAGGCCGAGCCGCTGATGCGACTGATCGCCGACCGCTCCGGCGGCACCTACACGCATGTGCCGGGACCGGGGCGGTGATGGGGCGACGCGTCGGGGCATGGGCGGCGATGGTCGCGGCCGGCTCGCTCGGGGTGGCGCCGGCGCAGGTCTTGCTCCGCGACGGCGGCGAGATCGATGCGACGCGGGTGCTCGGCGTGTCGCTCGACGGCGTCGAAGTTCGCTCGGATCAGGGCGAGCCGGTGCAGATCGACTGGAGTCGGGTGGCGGAGGTTCGCGGCGAGTTCGCCGAGAGCGCGGCGCTGTTCGGCGAATACGCGGAGAAAGCCTGGCGAGCACGGACGCGGCTGGCGCGGGGCGATGCCGTCGCCGCCGAGCCGCTGTTCGAGGAACTCTTTACGATCTACGGCGGCCGCCAGGGCGCAACGCCTGCGGTGGTCTGCGAGGGTTTGTTCCGGTGCCGGCTGCGGCGCGGGGCGCGGGCCGCGGCGGTGCAGGCGTGGATCGGCATGCTCGTTGCCGGGGAGCCAGGGTCGGCGTCGAGCCTCGTCGATCGCGAGACGGGGCTCATCCCGTCGCTGCCTCCGATCTGGCTGGGCGAGGCGGCGGCGGCCTTGCTCGCCAACGAGCCATGGGTCACCGAGGATGATGAACAGCGCGGCGCGGGAGCCGAGCGGGCGTTTATGCTGCTGGAGTTGTACCGGGCCGCGGCCGGCGAGTCGGTCGGCTCCGACGGGGTGCTACCGGGCGCGGATTCGTCGGACTTCGGCGTGCGGCTGGTGCGGGCGATGGTGCTGTGCCAGTCCGAGCGTGCCGAGGATCGGCTCGCCGGGAGGGCGGCGTTGCGGGTGTTGCGCGAGGAGCGGCCGGCGACCTGGATCGAGAGCTGGGCCGATCTGGGCACGGGGCTGAGCCTGGTGGGCAACGCGCCGGAAGACGATCGGCTGCGCGGCGTGGTGTCGCTGCTCCGCGTGCCGGCGCTTTCGGCGCGTGAGTCGCCTTACCTCGCCGGGTTGGGCTTGGCGTTCGCGGCGCGGGCTCTGCACGACCAGGGCGATGCCCGCGGCGCGATGCGCGTGCTGTCGGAACTCGAGGTGCTTTTTCCGGGCCATCCCGCGTTGCGGTGGGAGGGGCTCGATGCGATCCGGGGGCGCGGCGCCCCGGGGTCGGCGATGCAATGGGGCGGGCGCGACGACCGCACCCGCGAGACAGGGGCGTCATGAGCGAATCCTTCGACCGGCTTCTCGATTTCTCGGTGCTCCTGGCCCAGCAGGACGCGGCCGTGGAGACCTCCAAGTCGCTGCTGGACTACATCCGCAGCGGGCGCGAGATCGGCTATGTCATCATCGTGCTGTCGTTCATTGCGGTGGGGCTGATCATCACGCAGCTCGTGCGGTTGCGGCTGAACCGCCTCGCCCCGCCGGAGATCGTCCAGGCGCTCGACGCCAAGCTGTCGCGGCACGATGTCCGTGGCGCGATCACGCTCTGCCGCGACCCGCAGTACGAGTCATTCCTGACGCGTGTGGTCGGCTCGGCGCTGGTGCGTTGTGCCCGCTCGCCGTTCGGATTCCTGGAGCTCAAGTCGGCGCTGGAGGAATCGGGGCAGGCCGAGACGAGCCGGCTGTATCGCTCGACCGACGCGATCGGCGTCATCGCGTCGATCGCGCCGATGCTGGGGCTGCTGGGAACGGTCGTGGGCATGGTCGGCGCGTTCGACACGATCAGCCTGACCGAGGGGGTCACCAAGCCGAGCCTGCTCGCGGGGAGCATCTCGCAGGCGCTGATCACGACGGTGATGGGGCTGATCGTGGCGATTCCGGCGACGATGGCGTTCTCGTACCTGCGCAACCGGATCGACCACCTCGTCGGCATCGTCGCCGAGACGACCGAGGAACTGGCGGTGCATCTCGAGACGGCCGGGGCGCAGCGGGGCGGGCGCGTACCCACGCCGCCGGCGGCGGCGCCCAAGCCCGCCGCGACTCCCGCGAGACCCGGGAACGCCGGAGGGCCGGCCGCCCGATGAGGTTCAGCCCGCCCAACGCGAAGAAGCGCCACGGCTTCGACATGACGCCGATGATCGATGTCGTTCTGCAGTTGATCATCTTCTTCATGTACACTTCGCAGTTCGCGCAGATGGCTCGCACGCCCGTCGATCTTCCCGAGGAGAAGGGCGACGAGACCAAGATCACCGCACCCTCGACCGTCACGATCGACATCGACGCGACGGGTTTGCTGCGAATCGAGGGCAACGCGGTGGAGATCTCCGAGCTTGTGTCGGTGGTCGAGGCCGAGATCCGCAACGCCGGGGGTGATCCCGCTCTCGTGACCGTGCTGCTCCGGGCGGATCGGAAGGTCGAGTCGCTGCACATCAACCGCGTGGCCGGGCGGCTCACCGGGCTCGGGCTGCGCGGATGGAAGCTGGCAACCGAGTCGCCGGGGGGCGCGGGATGAAGTTCAAGAACCCTCGGCACCGCGGCTCGGCGTTCGATGGCACGCTGCCCATGACCAGCATGATCGATGTCGTGTTTCTGCTGCTCATCTTCTTCATGGTCACCGCATCGATGTCGGCTCCCGAAGCGGACCTCGGCGCGGGGCTGCAGGTTGACCAGGAGGGTTCGAGCACGGCCGCGGATCTGCAGCCGCAGATCGTGCTGGTGGAGATGGGCCCCGGCGGCCCGGTGTTCCAGATCGGGGATCGCGCGATCCCGACGAAGCCGGAGCTTGTTTCCGTGCTGAGCCAGTTGCCCAAGGACGCGGGCGTGTTCGTGCGGGTGTCGAACCTGGTGCCGGTGGAGTGGGCGGCGGCGGCGCTGCAGGCGTGCAAGGACGCGGGGTTTACGAAGGTCACTTATGTCCCGAAGGACTAGAACCATCCCGATCGCGGCGTGCGGGCTCGTGGTCGCAGCGGCGCTGCCCGCGGCCCAGCCCGAAGTTCCGGGCGATCCCGTGGCGTCGTATCTGGAGCGTCTTGAGTTGGACGAGGCGCTCGCGCGGCACCTGCGGGATCAGCTCGAGTCGGCGGCGGGCGACGAGAAGCGGGAACTCGCCCAGCAACTCGGGGCGATCTATGTCCGTTGGCTGACCAACGCGGTCTCGCCCGAAGAACGCCGAGAGGTGGAGGAACTCGCCCGATCGCTGCTGGTCGAGGTGCCCGACGCGCAGACCCATGAGCTGCGGCTGAGCCTCGAGAAGGTGCGGTATCTCGAGGCCGAGCGCATCGCCGAACGCCACCGGCTACGGATGACGCAGCCGGGCGAACTCGAAGAGGCCAATCGGATCCTCAGCTCGACGCGCGATTCGTTTCAGGCGATCGGCACGGACCTGCACCGCCGCGTGGAGCGGCTGCGCGAGCTCGAACGCCGCGGTCGAGAGAGCGATGACGCGGTGATCGAGGAGCAACTCGCCGAGGCGCTCCGCCAGCGCTCCATCGCGATGTACTACGCCGGTTGGTCGAACTACTACCTCGCGCTGATCAATGATGTGTCGGCGCCCGCGCTCGAAGCCGTCCGAGACTTTGGCTGGTTGCTCAACGCATCGGGCGAGAAGGTCCCCACGGTCGAAGGCATGCCGCCCAGCTACTACCGGTTCGATCATGTCAGCCGGGCCGCGGTGGGCGTGGCGCTCTGCTTCGGCTTACGCGGTGAGGACGAGTCGGCGCTGCGGTGGATGGAAGCGGTTCGGAGCGCTCCTGAGGCGTCCCCAGAGATCAAGGAATCGCTGTTCGCCCGGCGGATGGTCGTGTACGCGGGCGCACGGCGATGGGCGGACATCGAGTGGATGCTCCGCGAGCGAGAGCGACGGACGGGGGACGCATCGCTCGATCCGCTCGAAGCCCGCCTGCTCGCGGTTCTCACGCTCGAAGCCGCGTCGGAGGGGCCGCGAAGAGAAGACCGGCTGGAGCTGATTGAGGCGCTCGCGCAGACGGCGCTGGGCGAGCTGGTCCGTCAGGGCGAGATCTCGCATGTGCTCGATCTGATGGATCGGTACGGGGCGACGCCGATCGGTCAGGACGGGTTCATCGTGCGCTACGCGCGCGGCTTGAAGGAACTCGACGACGCCCGGCGTGCTCATCGCGAGTCGGGCCGGGACGCCGACGAACCGACCGATGATCCGTCGCTGCGAGAGGCGTATGCATCGGCCGCGGAGGTCCTCGCCGAAGCCATCGGCTCCGAGGATGCCGGGCGCTTCCCGGGAGAGCTCGCGCGGGCGGGCGTGCAGCACGGGCTGGCGTTGTACTACGGCGGGCGGCTTGCCGAGGCGGCAGCGGAGTTCGAGCGAGCCGCTTCGCTCGACGCTTCGCCCGAGATCGCCCGTGAGGCGATCTGGTTCGCGATCGTCGCGCTCGAACGGGCCAAGGAGCGGGGGACGCTGGAGGATTCCGACAGGCTCACCGAGCTCTCGGCCCGCTTTCTGGAACGATTCCCGGCCGACGATCGATCCGCCAGCCTGCTGATGCGGCGGGCCGGAGCCGACCTGATGCCTCCCGCGGACGCGGCGAATGTGCTGCTCGGCGTCGATCCTCAGTCGCCCCTCTATGACGCGGCCCGGCGTCGTGCGGCCGACCTTCTCTATCGCGCCTATCGAGAGGCGCCCGAGAAGGACCGGAGCTTCGCCGCCGAACGCTTCGTCGCGGTCGCCGCGGAAGTGGTCCGGAGCGACGCGAGGCAGGCCATCGAGTCGAACGAACTCGCCGAGCGTGCTGCCGAGACGGTCGTGCGTCATCGGCAGCTACTCGATGCGATCCTCAGCAGTGAGACGCCCGACCTCTCGCTCGCGCGGCGGGTGCTCGATGAACTCAAGCGGCTGGCGGAGATCGCGGACCTGGATCTCACGCCGGTGGCCGGAGAGCTCGCGTTCCGGCGTCTGCAGATCGCGCTGGTCGCCAACGACGCCGGCGAGACCGACTCGGCGCTGGCCGAACTCGACGGGCTCGGAGGGCGCTACGCCGACGCCGCACGCACCCTGCTCTATCGAAGAGCCGCCAGCGCGTGGCTCGATGATCCCGAAGACCTCGAAGCATGCCGTGAGTTGCTGCGGCATGGCTCGCGGCTGACGGCAGACCGCATCGATGACGAGGAAGGCATCGCCGATCCGGAACTCCGAACCGTCGCCCAGCGTGTCGCCCGGGCGGGCGATGAACTTTGGCGGCGTGAAGGCGATGAACTCGGGCGGGAACTGGCGATCCGTCACGACGAAGCCATCATCCGTTCCGGGCTGCTGGCGGAGGAATCACTGCTGCGTCACGCGAGGCTCGCCGAGGGTTCGGGCAACGCGGCGGGTGCGCTCGAGTCGTGGCGGCTGCTTCTGGCCGCATCGCAGAGCGGGTCGGACGCGTGGTACCGGGCCCGCTACGAATCGCTCCGCCTGCTCGCGTCGAGCGACCGCGAGCGCGCCGTCGACGCGATGCGGCAGTTCATGGTGCTCCACCCGAGCTTTGGGCCCGAGCCATGGAGCCGGAACTTGCGCGAATTGGCCGGTTCGCTCGGGCTGCTCTCGCCCGGAGGTGGGGGATGAGCGGCCCCGCCTCCGGTGTCTCGATGTTCCTTGGGGAGCAGGCCGCGGGCGGAGGCCCGTTTGCGCTGCTGGGCATTCCCGTCACGCCATGCAAAGATGATGTGGTCCTCGAAGCACTGCGTCAGCGTCTGGCGAAGATCGACGAGCATCCGCAGAGCGAATCGCCGCAAGCCGACGAGGTGCGTCTGGCGTTGCACGCCGCGGCGGCCCAGTTGCTCGATCCCGCGACACGCCGGCATCTGCTCGTGCGCTGGAGCAGCAGCACGACGCG
The DNA here is from genome assembly GCA_043101605.1 of Phycisphaerales bacterium JB037. Lineage (GTDB taxonomy): Bacteria > Planctomycetota > Phycisphaerae > Phycisphaerales > UBA1924 > JBICIG01. The sequence continues at coordinate 498 of JBICIG010000114.1, read as the reverse complement.
CAGCGCACCGCGCGGACCGGCCCGGGAGCAGCCGACTTCGTCGTCGTCGACGACCGCACCGGCCGCCCATTCGGCGTCACCCGCCGACGCGCCCAAGACTCTCGGCGATGCGGGTCCGGGATCGGTGTCCACGCTCCCGTCGATTCCCAGGCAGGACCTGGTCGCCCTCGAACACGACGCGATCCTCGTGCTCGCACAGAACGGCGGTTGGAATCGACAGTCGCTCCGCAAGCTCGCGATGTTGGCGCATTCGCGTGGCATTCGTTCAGAGTCGGTCGCCGCCGCCGTTTCTCGCCTGACGCACGCCCGACCCGAGCAACCGGGCACGCCCCGGTCAACGCCGTCGCGTTCGCGCGATGCACTCACCCCGGGCACCGAGCATGTCTCTGCGGGAGAGCTGCCCCCACCGGGTCGGGATGTGATCTGGCCGGGCGTGCTCTTCGTGACGCTGGCGATTCCGATACCGATTGCAAGGATCAGAGATCGGAAGAGCACACG
>JBICIG010000113.1:0-37813 GCA_043101605.1 Phycisphaerales bacterium JB037 | reverse complement strand
CCCGGGCCGCCGGGGGCGCCGCCGGCACCCCGCGACCGAGCATCGCCACCGCCACGCCCGCAAAGATCAGCGCGAACGCGAGATACTCGTTCCAGCGCAATCGCTCTTTCAGAACGAGCAGCGCGAACGCGATGAACACCGTCAGCGTGATCGCCTCCTGAAGCACCTTCAGCTGCGCCGCTGAGAACGGCCCTCCGAACGAAGCGTGCCCGATCCGGTTCGCCGGCACCTGCAGCACATACTCCGGCAGCGCGATCAACCACGAGACCAGGATCGCGAGCGGGATCGTCCACCCCGTCTTCTTGAGGTGTCCGTACCACGCCCAGGTCATGAAGATGTTCGAGCAGATCAGCAGCCCGATCGTCAGCATCACGCGCATCGGTTCCCTCCGGGCCGATTCATGGGCCCGCGCATCCACCACCGCCGCGGGCGCTCCGCGCTCCACCGGCATCCGGATTCCCAAAGAGATTCAGGGCGTCTCGGCCCGCTCCACCCGCAGCCGCGCCGTCGACGCCATCGCCGGATCGTTCCGCAGCGACAGCGACTCGGCAATCGCCCGCTCCGTCCGGCGCACGGCGCCCTCGAACACCACCAAGCCGTTGAACTCCACGATCACCGGCTCGTCCAGGTCCACCAGCCCGTCGCGCAGGTGCAGCGTGACCGCCGCCGTCTCCTCGCTCTCGATCGAGATCCGCTGCCCGTCCACTTCCGCGACGATCGTGCGCCCGCGCACCGCGTGCTCCGGATCAACCTCGAGCCAGTAGAAGCGACGATGCGTGACATCGTCCTGCACCCACACGACCCGCCGGGGCCACGCGTCGCGCGTCTGCGACGCCATCCACGGGATCGCTTCCCGATCATCGCCGTTCATCCAGTGTCCGTGCTCGGGGTAGATCGTCACGCGGTGTTCGTAGCCCTCCGCGTCGTCGGCACGCAACGCCGCGAGTGTCTCGCCCCACGCCGCGGCAACCTTGTTCCGGTCGTACGCGCCGTCCTTCCCGCCCATGAAGATCGCGAACGGCAGGTTGCGCAGCCCGTCGGGCTTCGCGTCGTTGGGATGCCCCGCCATCATCGACGCCGCCGCGAACCGGTCGGCCATCCGCGGCGCCAACTGATACACCCCGTCCCCGCCCGCGGAGTACCCGAGCAGGTAGACCTTGTCCGGGTTCACGCCCCGCCGCGCCACCATCTCCGAGATCAGCCGCTCGAGCATCGGGTCAATGTGGGCCTGGTGCCAGAGATTCCAGGTATCCGTCGGCGCGCGCGGGGCGACATAGATCCCCTCGGCCGGCTCATACAACCGGATCTGATTCCGCCATTGCTGATCGTTCACCTCCGTCGGCGCGCCGCCCCCGCCGTGGAGCGAGATCCACAGGCTCCGCCCGTCCGTCGGCGCGTCCCCGAACTCCCGCTCGAGAAATCGCATCTCCATGCCGCGGTACGGGATCGAATCGTCCTGCTCACCCGTCGCGATCGCCCGCCGGATGCGCTCCCAGGTGGTCGCGACCATCGCCTCGGCTTCTTCGCGCGACAGCGCCCGAAGCTTCTCGTCGTCCGCCGCTGTCTCGCCGCCCGCAACCCCCGCCGACTCGGGTGCCGCCGCGCCCGGCTCCGGCGGTTCGACCGCTCCCGGCGCCAGCCCGGCTCCGAGAATCAACGCCCAGACAACTCCGCATCGCGTGCTTTGCATGTCGGGAGTCTACCTCCCGCAATCGCCCGCCCGCACCGTCCGGAGGACCGCAACTCCCGCGTCCCGCCCCGGTGTAACCTGCCACCGGGGCGGAACGAGGATCGCACCATGCTCTGCGCACATTCGAGGCTCTGCGCACATCCCAGCCGTCGGCGGTGGGGGGCCCGCACGCTCGCGGCGATCTTGCTTGCGTGCGCCCCGGCTCTCGCACCCGCTCAGCCCGCTCCCGCGCGCGTCCTCAGCGAAGCTCCCGCTCGCGCCGAGCTTCCCGCCTACGAAGCCGTCGCCGCCCGCACGCTCGTCCGCGACGACGCCGGCGAGCCCTGGGCCTGGATCCACAGTTACGCCTATCTCGCGCCCGACGCCGCCGCCGACCGCCCGGTCACCTTCTTCTTCAACGGCGGCCCGGGCGCCTCGACCGCCCTGCTCCACCTTTCCGTCGGCGGGCCCGTCCGTGCTGATCTCGGCGCCGACGGCTCGCTCGAGCCCAACCCGTTCACCCTCCTCGATCGCACCGACCTCGTCTATGTGGACCCCGTCGGCACCGGCTTCAGCCACGCCGCGGGCGCGTACAAAGACGCCGATCTCTGGGGCGCGACCCCCGACGCCCGCGCCTCGGCCGCGTTCGTCCGCGAGTATCTCGAGCACCTCGGCCGCCCCGACGCCCCGGTCTTCCTCTGCGGCGAAAGCTACGGCGCCATGCGGGCCGCGTTCATGCTCGAACCCCTCCAGACCGAGCAGCCCCGCGTCGATGTCCGCGGGCTCGTCTTCATCTCTCCCGCCCTGACCACCGAGTCGTTCGTGCCCATGCAGAGCGGCGTCAACACCCTCGCCGATCGTCTGCCCACCTACGCCGCGATCGCCTACGACGCCGGGCTCATCGAGCCACGCGGGCGGACGCTCCAGGAGGTCTGCGACGAGGCCTACGAGTTCGCCCAGGGCGACTACCGCCGCGCCATCTCCGACATCAAGAGCGTCGAGCCCGAGCGCATGGACCGCATCGCCGACTATCTCCACGCCCTCACCGGCATCGGCACCGAGCCGCTGAAGCTCTCCCGCTTCTCCATCCTCCCGATGCACATGTCCGTCGCCCGCCAGGATCCCATGGGCCGCCGCCTCGATCCTCACGACGGCCGCCGATCCATTCCCATGACCCAACTGATGGGAGGCGTCGAACTCGAGGTCGTCCTCGAGGCCCTCGGCGACCAGCTCCGCCGCACTTGGCGCGTCGACGCCTCCGAATACACGCTCTTCAACCCGCGCGCCAACCAGGCATGGAAGCGGTCCGACGGCACCTCGCACATCTTCACCGAGAGCATCGAGCTCGCCCCCATCATCAACGCCGCCCGGGAACGCAACCCCGAACTCCGCCTGTTCATCGCGACCGGGTTCTTCGATGTCGTCACGCCCTTCGGCGTGCCGCGCCGGCTCCTCGAGCAGGGCCAACTCGACCCGGCATCCACGACGCTGCGCGAATATGTCGGCGGGCACATGGTCTATGTCGATCGCCCGGAGTTCGAGCGCCTCCACGCCGACCTGCACGCCTTCTACGAATCCCTCGTCCCCGTCCCCGCCCGAACCGGCCCCTGACGCCCCGCCGCCTCCAAGCCTCTCGTCGCGTCCGATACCCGCCCAACGCGCTCGCCCGCCCGCATCCCCCGGCCCCGGCGGAACTTCCGGCTTGTACCCCCGCTCTGGTGCCGGTAGCCTGAGCCGATTGGGACTCCGCCGCGCGACCGCCGCCACATCTCAGACGGCGGCCGAAGCTTCGTCGGCGGTTCAGGCAAGAGGGGATTGCAAAACATGAAGCACGCATCCGTACGAACGGCCCGCCTCGCACTGGCGGCGGGCATCATCGCCGCGTGGCCGATCGCCGCGCTCGCGCAGACCGGCCAGCCCGACGGCACCGTCCAGTTCGAGAAGGAGCCGCCCAAGACGCTCTCGCCCATCGAGCAGCGCCGCCAGTTCGTCGACTGGTGGTACAACCAGCAGCGCGACGACTCGCCCCGCACCGAGGTCATCTACGGCAACGACGACCGCCGCGACATCTACCAGGTCGCCGACCCGGCCCTGCTCGATCTCGCCCAGGCCGCCGCCGTCGTCGTAGACATCAGCGAACTCACCTTCAACGGCAACGGGACCGTCACACTCTCCACCTCCGCGTGGAGCTCGCAGGGCGGCCTTCCCCTCTGCCCCGATGAACCCTTCGCCGGACAGGCCCAGATCGGCTTCTGCTCGGGCTTCCTCGTCGGCTCCGACCTCGGCGTCAGCGCCGGGCACTGCATCAGCTCAGGCGATGTCGGCGTCGTCGCCTTCGTCTTCGGCTTCGATCAGCAGTCCCTCACCCAGGGCCCCGAGGTCGTCGTCCCCGAGGACGATGTCTACATCGTCACCGAGGTCCTCGATCGCCAGCTCACCGGCGAGTTCGATCACGCCCTCGTCCGCTTCGATCGCGCCGTCAGCGGCTACACGCCCCTGCCCATCCGCCGCACCGGTGAACCCAACCCCGGCGACAGCCTCGTCATGGTCGGGCACCCGACCGTCCTTCCCAAGAAGGTCGACGACGGCGGCCAGGTCCAGGACGCCCGCTTCGGCGGCGGGTACTTCACCGCCAATGTCGACGCCTACGGCGGCAACTCCGGCTCCATGGTCTTCAACATGAACGCCGGCGTCATCGAGGGCATCCTCGTCCGCGGCAACCCCGACTTCGTCAACGCCGGCGGCTGCGCTGCCTCCAATGTCTGCCCCGACACCGGTTGCCCCGGCTTCGAAGAGATCTCCAAGGTCATCACCTTCGAGGCCCTCGTCCCCCCGCTCGGCGCCATCGTTACACCCGCCGGTGATCAACTCCATCTCGGGCTGGTCGGCGGCCCCTTCACCAACGACCCCGTCGCCTACACCCTCGAGAACACCACCAGCGACTCCCTCAGCTACCGCGTCTCCATCGACGCCGGCGGCTCGGCGCCCATCCTCATCGACGGCGGCACCTCCACCATCACCGGCTCCCTCGGCGCCGGCGCCACCACCAATGTCATCGTCAGTCTCGATCCCTCAATCGCCGGCTTCGGCACGGGCACCTACGCCTCGACCGTCCGCTTCGAGGATCTGACCAACGGCATCATCACCACCCGCACCCACACCGTCGAGATCGGCACCACCGGCATCGAGGTCACCCCGGCCGACGGCTTCGCCGGCAGCGGGCCCGTCGGCGGTCCCTTCAACGACACCAAGGTCTACACCGTCACTTCCACCCGCCCGACCCCCGTCAATGTCCAGGTCCAGCCCGGCGTCGACTGGGTCCTCGCCGACGGCGGCCCCGTCTCCAGCTTCGTCCTCAGCGGCATCGGCGATTCCCGACAGGTCGTCCTCAGCTTCGGCGGCTCGGCGCCCTCGCTCCCCGCGGGCTACCGCGAGAGCTTCGTCGAGTTCAACAACAACTCCGCCGGCGCGGGCAACACCACCCGCACCGTCTCCCTCGATGTCGGGCGCATCGTGATCACCTCCGGTGACACGCCCATCCCGATCACTGACAACAACGAGATCCGCAGCACCATCACCGTCAACGACTCCTTCTGCATCGCCGATGTCGATGTCGAAGTCGACATCTCCCACACCTTCATCGGCGACCTCTATGTCGATCTCGTCTCGCCCGACGGCACCTCCGTCCGCCTGCACGACCGCACCGGCGGCAGCGACGACGACCTCATGGTCACCTACGACGACTCCACGCTCCCCCCCGACGGGCCCGGCATCCTTGCAGACTTCAACGGCACCCTCGCTCAGGGCGAGTGGACCCTCGTCATCTCCGACAACGCCGGCCTCGATGAGGGCACCCTCAACTCATGGTCCCTCCGCCTCGGCCCCGACGCCAATCCGTGCCCGCCCGCCGCGTTCGACTTCGCCGTCGAAATCCCCGCGACCGGCAGCACGAGCATCATGCTCCAGGGCGCGTCCTCCAACGGCACGCCCGAGTTCGTCGTGACCAGCCTGCCCTCCGGCGGCAACCTCGCCGACCCCAACGCCGGCGCCATCAACGCCGTCCCCTACACCCTCGCCGCCATGGGCGACTCCGTCGTCTTCACCCCCACCAACGGCTTCGTCGGCGATGACTCCTTCCAGTTCCAGACCTTCGACGGCCAGTTCTCCGACACCGCCACCGCCTCGGTCCGCGTCGGCGCCACCGAGGTCGTCTACGACTTCCCGCTCGACACCAACCCCGGCTGGGCCGCCGAAGGCTCCTGGGACTTCGGCCCGCCCACCGGCGGCGGCTCCCGCAACGGCGACCCCTTCGACGCCTACACCGGCTTCAACATCTGGGGCTACAACCGCACCGGCGACTACGACGACAACATGCCCGAGACCTACCTCACCACCAACGCCCTCGATCTCACCGGCGTCGTCGCCACCGAACTCCGCTTCGCCAAGTGGCTCGCCATCGAGAGCTCTTCCTTCGACCACGCCTCCATCGATGTCTCGACCGACGGCTCCAACTGGACCCGCATCTGGGACCACACCGACGGCTCGGTGAGCCCCATCGAGTGGGAAATCGTCAGCTACGACATCTCCGCCGTCGCCGACAACCAGCCCAGCGTCCAGATCCGCTGGGTCATGGGCACCACCGACGGCTCAGTCGTCTACCCCGGCTGGAACATCGACGATGTTCAGATCCTCGGCATCCGTCAGCCACCTCGGGCTGCCCCGCCGACCTCACCGGCTCGTCGGATCCCAACGATCCGTCCTACGGCCAGCCCGACGGCGTCGCCGACAGCGAGGACTTCTTCTTCTACCTCGACGCCTTCGTGGGGGGCAACACCGGCGTCTGCGACCTGACCGGATCCTCCGATCCCAACGATCCGAGCTTCGGCAATCCCAACGGCGTCTGCGACGGCGACGACTTCTTCTTCTACCTCGACCTCTTCGTCGCCGGCTGCCCGTAAGCGTCCGCCATACGCCCGGACCACCGGGCCATTGAATCACTCCCAGCCGGGCGCGACCGACCGTCGCGCCCGGCTTTCTCCTTCGGTTGCTTGTTCAAAAGCCCCCCCGGCTCAGCCACCGCGCTCGCGATGCAGCGCCGCGTCGACCACCGCCGCCGCGGCCCGCTCATCGAACGCCGCGCACCCACCCGCGCCGCGCACGAACGCCCCGAGCACCCGCGCCGCTCCCGCCGGGTCGTCCAGCACGCTCGCGTGATCGATCTCGATCACCCGCACATCCGCCCGCCCGCGCAGCGCCGACAGCGAGCGAGCCACCGTCTTCTCGAACGCCCGTCGAAGCCCCGACGAGTCGCGCTCGGGCCCGTCGGCGCCCAGGCGCGTCCGCATCTTCGACTGGCTCGCCAGCACCTCATCCATCCGCCGCCGCACGAACACGACCGCGTACCGCTCCCCCCGCGGCAACTGCTGGACCAGCGGCGCAACCACCTTGAGCGCGCGCCCGCGTGCCCCGCGCACCCACGCCGCGTCCGCCACGCGCCGCTTCACATCCTCGTGCTCGAGATACCCGCGCGGGTTGTTCTCATCCGCGGCTCGCTCGGCATCGGTGAACGCCTCCACCCCGCCCGCCGCGAGCATCTGCATCACCATCGAGGTCCCGCTCCGGGGCAGCCCCGATACCACGACGACCACCCCCTCGCCCTCCTCGAACCCCGCCGGCAGATCATCCAGCTCCGGCAACGGCATCGCCGCCCACGCTTCACCCGCGCCCACCCCGATCCCATCGCCCTCGGCTTCCGCCCGGCGCATCAGCGCATCGACCTGCGCCCGCCGCGCCGCCTCGCGATGCCGCCGCGCCGCTCCCTCGTCCCCGCGGTGCGCCGCGTACAGATACGCCAGCGCCCCGTGCGCGATCCGAAGCGACGGCGCCTGCGACAGTGCAACCTTCAGCGCCGTTTCCGCGTGATCGATCTCGCCCAGCCGGATCAGCGCCCGACCCAGCATCGCGTGCGCCCGCGGGTTGAAGTAGACCAGTTCGGTCGCGCGCAACGCCCAATCGGCCACCCCTCCCCACGACCGACGCCGTGCGTGCGCACGCATCATCCCCATCGCCGCCGCGACATGATCCGCGTCGCTCGCCAGCGCCCGTTCGAAGCACGCGATCGCCCGATCCAACGCTCCCAGGTTCAGCAGCGTCTCGCCGAGCTGAACGAAGTACTCCGGGCCCGCTTCCTCGGCATGCTCAAGCCGCGACAGTGTCCGCAGCGCCCGCTCGGGGTCGCCCATCGCCGCCGCCTGCGACGCTCGCAGCCACTCGATCAGCGCATCATGCGGCGACGCCAGCGACGCCAGCCGACGCACACGATGCCGCAGCGCCCGCGGCATCTCCTGCTTCCCGCCCGGTTCCTTGACACCGAACTCCTGCTCGCCCCTTCCGTCGGCCTCGCCCGCGTCTTCTCCTTCCTGGCGATACTGTGCCAGCTCCGGTTCCAACTCCGCAAGCTCGCGACGCGCCTCTTCCTCGAACCTCGCCGTCCGCTCGGCCAGCCGCTCGATCGCCCCGCCCCGCGCCTCCAGCTGACGCAGCACCGCGTAGCACGCAATGAGCTTCAGCCCGAACCGGTGCTCGCCGGGCCACTCCTCCCAGATCCCCTCGAGCGTCCGCGCCGCGTCGGCGTACCGCCCGCCGTCCATGTACGCCTGCGCCAGGTTGTACCGCTGCTCCCGCACGCACTCGCGCACCGCTTCCTTGGTGTCCTCGCTGGGCGGCTCGATGTACCCGAGTTCCACCAACTGCTGCATCGCCTCGGCACTCTCGGCCGCGTCCAGCCGACGCTCCTCGGGATGCATCCCCGCATCACCCTCCACCTCATCCCAGCTCGCGATCGTCTCGACCACGCCCGCTTCTTCCTCCAGCATCCCCGTCAGGGGCTTGCCGTCCATGTCGAGACCGATCGGTAGCCCGAACAACCGCAGCACCGTCGGGCACACATCCAGCACGCTCGCCCCGTGCACCACGCCCCCGCGGCGGATCCCCGGCCCCGCCGCCACCAGAATCCCGAAGTCCCGATGTTCGGCCGCGGGCCCCGCGGGCTCGGCGGGGATCGACCTCGGCCGCAGATGATCCGATCGGAACCCGTGATCGCTCAGCAGGATGACCGTCGTCTCCTCCCCCGCCAACGCCAGCAGCGTCCCGAGCATCCCGTCGTGGAACCGGTACGCCCCCTCGATCACGCCCTTGAACAGCTCGTACGACCGCTCGTCGACGAAGTCTCGCCTCGGCGGGTGGTACCGCATGAACCCGTGACAGAAGTGGTCGATCCCGTCGAAGTAGACCGCCGCCAGATCCCACGCTTCGAGCTGCATCAGCGCCGTCGCGCACGCCTGGACCGACGCGGTCTCGGCCAGCGTCTTTGCCAGCGCCACCACCCGTTCGTCGTCCTCGTCCCCGGGCCCCAGCCCCGGCGCGAACGGTCGCAGGTGCTCCTCGGTCAGTTCCAGCGGGTGAACGCGATACTCCGCCAGTTTCTCGGCCAGGTCCTCCGGATGCACCGCCCCGCGCGGGATCGCCCACCGCTCCCGCGCCTTGTTCGCATCCGCCGAGCGCCCCCGCGTCGGGCGATGAAAATGGTTCGACACCATCACCCCGCGGATCGGCTCGGCCGGATGCGAGGGCCACCACCCGACCACGATCGAACGCCGACCCTCCTGGCCCAGGATGTTCCACATCGCCTTGGTCGTGCGCGACAGGCTTGTCACCGGCCGCACCGCCGCGCCGTCCGGCGTCGGCTCGGTGAACCCGTGCACGCCGTGCTTGTAGGGCCTCTTGCCCGTCGCGATCGAACTCCAAAGCATCGGGCTGAGCACCGGGTGCAGCGTCGCGATATTGCCGCGCACCCCACGCCCGATCAACCGGGCGAGGTTCGGCATCTTGCCCTGCGCAAGCAGCGGATCGATGACCTGCCAGTCGGCCGCATCCCAGCCGATAACCAGCACGCGCCGGGAGTCAGTCTCCACCGCTGGTCCCGATCAGTTCTTCAAAGCCGCGTCGCGACGCGTCCGACCAAGACCGGCCGCACCCATCGCCAGCAACGCCAGCGCCGACGCCGGGGCGGGCGTCACCCCAACCTCGATCCCCGCGTTCGGCGTCGTCTCCAGACCCCACCCGTGGATCACCACATCCACCGTCGAACGATCGGTCGAGATGTCGATCCACCCGTAGTGATAGTCCGTGCCGTTGTCGGTGAAGCGGAACCCCAGGAACCCGCGACGACCGCCGGCCCACGAGCCGAACGAAGACGAGTTGTAGTAGGGGCCCACCGTGTAACCACCCCCGTACCCGGTCCGCACCGAACGGAAGTAGTTCGAGACATAGTAACCCTGGATGAAACCGCTCCCAAGGTTGCCCCATTCGCCGAACGGCTGCACCGGGTCGCCGATCACGAACCCGTTGCCCATCCGCTGCACATAGCTGCTTCCGGGCGCATACGCCACGATCGAGCCGCCCGTCCAGCCGCCACCGGCCGCGAACCCCAGCCCGATCCGACGCTGCAGGAAGAAGCTCCGCTGGTACACCATCGTCGACTGGCTCGCGTAGCTCCCGCCGTTCGAGTAGGTCGTGCGGAAGGTCCCGCCGCCCGCGTTCGACGCCACCGAGAACACGAACCGCTCGCCGAACGAGCCGCCGAAGTCGATCGCGAACTGGTTGCCCGCGGTCACGACGATGTTCAGCCCGTCCTGCCCGATCACATCCGCCGACGCGGCCGACCCGGACAGCGCGCCCGCCGCCACGGCGCCGTACGCCGCCAGACGATTCGCCAGACCCTTCGACGATGCTTGCTCGCTCATCTCTCCGAACCTCCGTGGGCAGTCACCGCCCGGGAACAAGATACGCCCAAATTCCCATAAGGAACCACGAAATTCGCCGATCACGCCCATTCCCTCCAAGGGAATACCGTTCCCGGTCCCCCGTCCCGGTGGAACCACCCCCCGCCTTGACCGGAACCCGCGATGTCAGCCCGGCCGAACCCCATCCGAACCGTCGAGCGGCACACCGCTGGGGCCTTCGCCGATCGCTTCGGCATGACGCCCGCCGCCCTCGCCCACGCCCCGGGCCGCCTCAATCTTATGGGCGACCACACCGACTACTGCGGCGGACTCGCCCTCCCGATCGCGATCAGCGTCGGCGCCGCCGCCGCCGTCGCCCTCAACCCCGCCGCCCGCGCGGCCCCCGCCCGGGCCCAACTCCTCGCGATCGACCTCAACGAATCCTGCGACGCCCCGCTCGACCCCGTCGCCCTCGACGCCGAACTCCCTTCCCTGCCCGCCTGGGTCGCCTACGCCGCGGGAGCCCTCGCCGAGTCCGCCGACGAGCCCCTTCGCCAACGCGGCGTCCGCCTCGCGTTCAGTTCCTCCGTCCCGATCGGCTCGGGCCTCTCCTCCTCAGCCGCGATCACCCTCGCCTGCCTGCTCGCCGCTCGATCCCTCACCGATCCCGACGCCGCAGACCATCTCCGCGACCCGGCTCGCCGGGAAGCCCTCGCCCGCAGCGCCCAGCGCATCGAGCACCGCTACGCCGGCGTGCCCTGCGGCTTGCTCGACCAGCGCGCGATCGTGGGGGGGCTCCGCGACGCCGCTCAACGCCTCGACTTCGCGACCGGCACCGCCGAACTCGTCCCAATCCCCGCGCGCATCCGCTTCCTCATCATCGACACCGGCATCCGCCGTCGCAACGCCGACGGACGCTACGCCGCGATCCAGGCCGCCGCCGACCAAGCCGCCCGGCGACTCGGCATCGAGCACCTCGCCCTTGCCGCGCCCAAGTCGCTCACCGCACTCCCGCCCGACATCCTGCCGACCGCCCGACATGTCGTCGAGGAGTCCGCGCGCGTCGACGACTTCATCGCCGCCCTCCGCGCCCATGACCCGGCGCGCCTCGGCCAGCTCGCAGACGCCAGCCACGCCTCGCTCTCCGGATTGCTCGGTGTCTCCACCCCCGAGATCGACCGCATGGCCGATGCCGCCCGCTCCGTCCCCAGCGTCCTCGGCGTCCGACTCACCGGCGCCGGGCTCGGCGGTTGCATGGTCGCCCTCGTCCACCAGCACGCCGACAACCCCGCGCGCGATATCGCTGGCGCCATCCGCAGCGCCGGGTTTGAGGGCGTTCGCGTGTGGGAGGAAACCGCCTCAGACGGTTGCGGCGTCGTCGCTGATCTCGACTGACACATCCGACCAGGTCCCAGAGCCTCCCGCCTGCCGGTTCAGCCCGAGTTCATCCCGCTCGATCAGCCGGATCGCCTTGTCCGTCAGCGTCACCTGCCGAAGATTGTCATCCGCGAACCGGATCAGCCCCGCCTTCCGCAGCGCGTACTGGATCGGAAACCAACGGTCGTCCAGCTTCAGCCAGAGCTGGTCGGCAAAGCAGACCGAAGGGTCCGCGTGCTTGTCGCTCAGAACCTGACGCACCACCGACTTCTCTTCGCTGGACAGTTGCATCCGTCGTCCCTTCGTCCGATAGCAGCGACGCGTCCATCGTCCCGATCACGCGACCGATTCAATCAACTGCCGAATCTTCCGCCTATTGCCCAGAACGGGCGGGCTCAAAAGTCGGGACCCGGTTTCCCGGGTCCCGGCTCGACGCGTGGTCTCCCTCCACAGGATCCTCGCGCCTGATGTCCCCGTCGCGGGCACGAACGGGGACTGGGGGGGTCGGGCAGATCGCAGCAGGCGGGCGGCTCCGCTGCGCGGCGTGGGGCAGGTCAAAGGCCATGCCCGACTCCCGCTTCTCTCACTCCTCTTCCGCGGCCCAACCCGGGCCGACTCCTCGCAATTCCGACCGAACCCGTCTCCGGATCCTGCGGTCCCCATCTCTTCATCCCGCCCGGCCCAACGAACTCTCGACGCCAAACTCGCCCGGCCGGTTTGCTCGCTCCAACGCTTCATCCTTCGCACGCGGTTCCGCCATAGTTCCGCCCTGAGTCGCGCAGTGTTCATGTGGACACATGGATAATGAATCTTAATGCCGCCTCGGCAGGCACGGCCACCCGGCCCCTCGAGCCGCGTTCCACCCGGCCGTGCCGCTCCGATTCACGCCCCGGACCCATATCCGCGCGGCCGATCCGCTTCCCCACCCAACTCGGGGAACCGCCCCGCCGCTGACCTTGCCGATCACGCGTATTCAACCGATCACGCCCCACCGACGCCCCATCAGGTCCACAGAAAGTGCCCCAATCGCCCAAAGCCGCCGCCGCAAAATCGCGTATAGAAGGTCGCAGAGGGGTGACTCCCCGCGGAGGAGTCCACCGAACCAAGCACGCAGAGGGGGGGCCCGAAACCGGGTTCCCTTTGTCGCGTTCAGTCGCACCGGCGTGTTCGTCGCCACTGAGTCGGAGGGAACCATGAAGAATCGGAATCGAAGCCTTGCCGCCACCGCGTTGCTGACCTGCCTGGCCGGCCTTGCCGCCGGTGCCGGCCCCGCCTGTTCGCAGGCCGCGGCCTCCCCCTGCGGCCCCGTGCCCCAGGAGGTCCAGGACCAGGTCCGCGAGCGGATCGAACTCGCCGCGTTCATGGCGATGCCCCGCGTCGCCCGCACCCAGATCGCCGAGGCCGAGTTCCGCGCTCTGCTCGAGAAGGAAGCCTCCGAGGCCCTCTTCGACCTGAACGGGCTGGTCGCTCCCGAGACGCTCGAGAAGATGAGCCCGCTCCATCGCGCCATGCTCGAGCACATCGCCGACTACAACCGCACCGCCGACGCGCCCGTCATGGCCTGCTTCGCCCCGGGCACCCCCGAGGACATCGTCAACGCCTTCAGCAACACCATCCTCTGGGGCCCGCAGCTCGAGTACCAGCAGACCAACCGCTGGAACGGCACCGCCCTCACCCCGGGCTCCAACAGCCAGGGCGAACCCGCCACCATCACCTACAGCTTCGTCCCCGATGGCACCAGCGTCCCCAACCTCATCGGCGTCAGCGGCAACAGCCAGCTCTTCGCCTGGCTCAACGGCATCTACGGCAGCCCCAACACCTGGCGTCCCATCTTCGATCAGGTCTTCGATCGCTGGGAGGAACTCACCGGCAATACCTACATCTACGAGCCCAACGACGACGGCTCCCAGCTCAACGGGGCCGGCGGCGTCGCCGGCGTCCGCGGCGATGTCCGCATCGCCGCCATCCCCATCGACGGGAACAGCGGCGTCCTCGCCTACAACAACTTCCCCAACGACGGCGACATGGTCTTTGACGCCTTCGATTCCTTCTACAACACCACCGGCAGCAACAGCCTCCGCCTCCGCAATGTCATCGCCCACGAGCACGGGCACGGCCTCGGCATGCTCCATGTCTGCCCCGTTCAGCAGACCAAGCTCATGGAGCCCTTCCTCACCACCGCCTTCGACGGGCCCCAGATCGATGACATCCAGAATGGGCAACGCTTCTACGGCGATCCGTTCGAGCCCAACGATTCCTTCGGCAGCGCCACCGACATGGGCATCCTCCAGAACGGCCTCGACGGCTTCCTCCAGCGCAGCATCGACGACAACTCCGACATCGACTTCTACAAGTTCACCGTCCTCGGGCCCAAGGAGATCACCGTCACCGCTATCCCCACCGGCTCGACCTACCTCGAGGGCCCGCAGACCCAGGCCTGCGACACGGGCAGCAGCCGCAACTCGCGCAACATCCACGACCTCTCCGTCCAGATCCGCGACACCAACGGCACCACCATCCTCGCCCAGTCCAACTCCGCCGGGCTCGGCCAGAACGAGGAAGTCACTTACATCGTCCCCGGCGCCGGCACCTACTACTACGTCGTCAACGGCGGCACCACCAACGATGTCCAGCTCTACAATGTCTCCATCGATGTTGGCGACCCCCCCTTCATCCCCCTCGACATCACCCTCCCGGCTCCCGCCCCCGACTTCATCGAGCCCGGCGTCCCCTTCTCCTTCGATGTGACCATCAACCCCGGTGACGACACCCTCGTCCCCGGCTCGCCCGAACTCCTCTACCGCTTCGACGGCGGCGCCTTCCAGAGCGCGCCCCTCACCTTCGTCAGCGGCAACACCTACTCGGCCACCATCCCCGCCGCCGACTGTGTCGACATGCCCGAGTTCTACCTCTCCGCCGCGGGCAACACGACCGGCACCGTCTTCGAGCCCGACGCCGGCGCCTCCAACCCCTTCGACGCCACCGTCGGCACCGGCTCCACCCCCTTCGCCGACAACTTCCAGACAAACCTCGGCTGGAGTGTCTCCAACATCGGCGGGCTCACCGACGGCGCCTGGAACCGCGGCACCCCCATCGGCGGCGGCGACCGCGGTGACCCGCCCGCGGATGCCGACGGCTCCGGCCAGTGCTACCTCACCGACAATGTCGACGGCAACAGCGATGTCGACGGCGGCAGCACCATCCTCACCAGCCCCATCATGGACGCACGCGGCAACGAGTCCATCATCAGCTACTACCGCTGGTACGACAACAGCTTCGGCGCCGCGCCGGGCGAGGACACCTTCGTCGTCGAAGTCTCCAACAACGGCGGCACCAGCTGGACCAACCTCGAAACCGTCGGACCCAGCGGCACCGGCACCACCGGCGGCTGGTTCTTCGTCAGCTTCCGCGTCCAGGATGTCTTCCCCACCCCCTCCGATCAGTTCCGCATCCGCTTCATCGCCTCCGACCTCGGCGAGGGCTCGGTCGTTGAAGCCGGCGTCGACGGCGTCGAACTCTCCGTCTTCACCTGCGACGACACGCCGCCCCCATCCTGCCCCGCCGACCTCACCGGCTCCAGCGACGCCAACGATCCGACCTACGGCGTCCCCGACGGCGACGCCGACGGCGACGACTTCTTCTTCTACCTCGACGCCTTCGCCGCCAACAACCTCGCCGTCTGCGACCTCACCGGCTCGTCCGACCCCAACGACCCCTCCTTCGATGTGCCCGACGGCGATTGCGACGGCGACGACTTCTTCCGCTACCTCGACCTCTTCGCCCAGGGCTGCCCGTAATCACCCCTGAGCTCCTCTGATCCAACGACAAAGGGCCCGATCCTTCCCGGATCGGGCCCTTGTTCTTTCTTCGCGTGGCGTGCCGAAAGACGGCTCGCCGAGCGTCAGCGACGCGTTACGCGTTCCCGTCCCGCTGCGCCATCATCCGAAGCATGTCCACGCAGCGAGCCGCGTACCCCGCCTCGTTGTCGTACCAGCTCACGACCTTGAAGAAACGGTCGTTGAGCTCGATCCCCGCGTCGGCGTCGAAGATCGAGCTGTGCCAGTCCCCGATGAAGTCGCTCGACACCACCGGCTCCTCGGTGTACGCCAGCACGCCCTTCATCGAACCCTCGGCCGCCGCCTTCATCGCCGCATTGATGTCCTTCAGGCTCGTGCTCTTGCCCGTCCGGAAGGTCAGGTCCACGCAAGACACATCCGCCGTCGGCACACGCATCGACATCCCCGTCAGCTTCCCCTTCAGCGCCGGGATGCACAGCCCGACCGCCTTCGCGGCCCCCGTGCTCGCCGGGATGATGTTCATGTACCCGTTCCGACCGCCGCGCAGATCCTTCTTGCTCGGCCCGTCCTGCGTGGGCTGCGTCGCCGTCACCGCGTGGATCGTCGTCATCAGCCCCTCGTCGAGCCCGAACTCGTCGTTGATCACCTTCGCGATCGGCGCCAGGCAGTTCGTCGTGCAGCTCGCGTTCGAGACCACCGTGTGCGCGCCCGGGTCGTAGATCTCGTGGTTCACCTTGTACGCCATCGTCGGCACCTTGTCCGTGCTCTTCGTCGGCGCGCTGATCAGAACCCGCTTGCACCCGTTGTTCTCGATGTGCTTGTGCGCCGACTCAAAGTCCGTGAACAGCCCCGTCGACTCCAGCACATAGTCCACGCCCAGGTCGCCCCAGGGAAGCTCGGCCGGGTCCCGCACCGCCACCGTCCGCGTCGTCTTCCCGTTGACCGAGAACGAGTCCTCCGTCGCGGTCACCTCCGCCAACTCGCCCTTGATCTTGAACCGCCCGTGCATCGTGTCGTGCTTGAGCAGGTACGCCAGGTTCGGCGCCGGCACCTGGTCGTTGACCGCCACGACCTCCACCCCGCCCTGCTCGGCCGCGATCCGGTGCACCAGCCGACCGATCCGACCAAACCCGTTGATTCCGATCCGAACCGCCATCCCAGCCTCCATTCCTGCGGAGTTCAAGCTCGTTCAACCGGGCCGCGGACGCCCGCATCGCCCCGGGCGCAACACTAGGAGCCCCCGTCCCCCGCGTCCCCGACCAAACCGCCACGCCGCCCCGCTCACTGTTCAAACGCTGACTGCCCCGGGCTCAGGACACGGCATCCGAGGGTCGGACCGACCTCTGTCTATGTTGAATCACCGCGCGCTGATCGTTCCAAACTGACACCGCAACAGGGAGACGATCGCGGATGCTGCTTATCCCGTCTCACCCACCGTCAAGTCCGCACGACTCTCCCCGATCCGCTCCGCCGCCATCTTCTCCCACCCGCTCCCGACCTCGCCCACCGGGTCCGGCGGCACGATGCTCACCTTCTTCTCGCCGAGCTTCACTTCGCCCGCTTCCACCCGCGCCTGGAACGCCTCGCACTCGGCCAGCAGCCGATCCAGGATCTCCTCCTCGGCCACATTCGCGACCTTCTCCCCCTGCACATAAATGATCCCGCGCCGGTCCCCCGCGAACACCGCCACATCCGCCCCCTCCGCCTCGCCCGGCCCGTTCACCACGCACCCCATCACCGCCACCTTCATCGGCACCCGGATCGCATCGGCCAGCTTCGCCCGCACCTCCTGCGTCAGCGTGAACAGATCCACCTGGATCCTGCCGCAAGTGGGGCACGCGATCAGCTCCGCCCCCTTCCGCTCGCGCAGATCGAGCGACCAAAGCAGCTCCAGCCCGTCCTCGACCTCGTACACCGGATCGCTCGCATAACTGATCCGGATCGTGTCGCCGATCCCGTTCGACAGCAGTGTCCCCAGCGCCACCACCGACCGGATGCACCCCGTCTCCTTCGGCCCCGCATGCGTCACACCAAGATGCAGCGGATGCTCAAACCGCCGGCTGATCTCCGTATAAGCATCGATCACCAGCGGCGCCGACATGCTCTTGGCGCTGATGCAGATGTCCCGGAAGTCCCGCTCGTAGAAGATGTCGAGGTACTCCTCGAGCTTGGTGATCATGATCGCCAGCAGGTACCCGTGCTTGTGCTCGCTGAAGTACGCCCCGAGTTCCTTCAGCCGGCGTTGCTTGTCCCGCCGCTCGATGATCGAGCCCTCGTTGACTCCGACGCGGATCGGGATGCCCTTGCCCCCGTTCGCCTGCTTGCACGCGTCGATGACCTCCTCGACCTGCCTGCGATCGTTGATGTTCCCCGGGTTGAGCCGGATCTTGTGCACGCCCGCCTCGACCGCCTCGAGCGCACGCTTGAAGTGGAAATGCACATCCGCCACGATCGGCACCGGCGTCTCTCTGAGAATCTCCCTGAGCGCCTCGGTGTCCTTCCGCTCGGGCACCGCCACCCGCACGATGTCCGCCCCAGCCGCCGCGAGTTTCTGAATCTCCGCCAGGCACGCCGCCACATCGTGCGTGTACCCCGCGGTCATCGTCTGCACCGACACCGGCGCGGGCGTCGTCGGCGTGCCATCCTCCAGGGGCAGCCCGCCCCCGATCCGCACCAGCCCCACCCGCTCATCCCCGACCACGATCGGCCGCGTCGGACGACGCGCAGGCTTGCCCGGATGTCCCGAATTCCCGCTTGCAGTCGGCGATTCTCTCATGTTCCATCGTATGCGGCCCGTGTTCGGCACCCCCGCCGCCGCGCGTGGTATCAACTCAGACCGCCGACCCACGGAGCCCCGCCATGCCCGAATCCGCGCACCCCCTCGAACGCCGCCATTTCCTGGGCCTCACGCCGCTCCTGATGCTCACCCCCGCCGCCTTCGCGCGCACACCCCGCGTTCATCGTGAATCCCAACCCGCCGACCCGCTCCATGCCCCCTCGCACTTCCCACTCCAGGACCCCGCCGAGGTCCAGGAAGTCGTCGGCAAGAGCCACTTCGATCTCGACGCCGTGACCGAACTCGTCACCGCCCGCCCCGCCCTCGCCCGCGCCGCCATTGACTGGGGCTTCGGCGACTGGGAATCCGCCCTCGGCGCCGCCTCCCACACGGGGCGCCGCGAGATCGCCGAACTCCTCATCGCACACGGCGCCCGCCCAAACCTCTTCACCCACGCCATGCTGGGCGATATCGACATCGTCCGCGCCACCCTCACCGCCCGCCCCCAACTCGCCGCCATCAAGGGCCCGCACGGCATCACACTCCTCGACCACGCCCGCGCCGGCGGCCACCACGCCGAGATCGTCCTCGACTACCTCTCCACCATCCCCGAAGCCAACCAGCCCGACCCCGCCCGCGATCTCCCCGAAGACCTCACCCCGCGCTACCTCGGCTCCTACTCCTTCGGCACCCTCCCCGACGAGCGACTCATCGTCTCCGAGAAGCGAGGCACCCTCCACCTCGAACGCGAGGGCCAGCCCTCCCGCCGACTCCTCTGGCAGGGCGGCGACGCCTTCACCCCCGCCGGCGCCCCATCCGTCCGCATCACCTTCGCCGGCGACCGCATCGAAGCCTCCACCCTCACTGTCCACGACCCCATGCCCATCGTCACGGCGACGCGGACCGGGATGCCGGGGAGGCGGTAGGGGATTCATCGAGGCGCAGCCGCGGCCGATTCGCGTACCTGCAGCCGCGCATGCCCAGGTACGCCAAGCACTCGAACACCAGAAACCCCGCAACAAACCCGGGCACCTGCAGCAGCAGCGGCGACCACCACTCGAACCACGAGATCGGCCCATCGCCCGCCCGTGCGATCCCGTAGATCATCTCGCCGATCGCCCACCCCGCCACCATCAGCGCGCCCGCCAGCACCCATCCGCTCGCCGCATGCGCACCCACCACGCGCGACACGCGCCGCGTGATCCGATACCCGTTCCGCGCCCCGAAGAACCGGATCCCGCGCTGCTCGACCACCGTCAGAACCCAGAGCGTGAACATCACGATCGGCACGAGCAACGCCCACGCGATGACATCGCTCCACGAGCCCGGGCTCGGCGAGATCCGCTGCCGAAGCATCGACCCGCTCACCCCGCCGACGATCGCCAGCGACCCGAGCGCCGAAGCAACGCTGAGTTGCCGCCACAACAACGGCGCAATGGTCGCGTCCTCAATCGCAACCCGCCGGAAGCAGCGCCGCGGATTCCCGAGCACTTCCAGCGACGCCCGAACCAGCCCGATCGCATCCGCCCGCCGCTGCCACGCACTCCCCACCCGCCGCTCCGGCAGGCTCTCCCGCACCGGCTCCCCGCACTCCGGGCAGTCACCCTCCTCGTCCAGCCCCTCGATCGAATACCCGCACCGCTCGCACAGCAGTTCCCGCGGGTCCCATCGCCCTGATCCCGTGCCGCCCATCGCGCTCCTGTCCGCACCCCGCCCGCCCCGAGCCGGTTCGTTCCCACCCGTGGCCCGGGTGCGGCAACCCGCCCCCCGAATCGCTAGGCTACTCACGCCCGGCCACCCGCCGGGCCCGCGGAGCCCCCGGTGATCGACATCCGACGCATCTCGCACGACGACCCGCTCTACGCCCAGGCGCGCGCCCTCCGCGATCACGCGCTCCTCCGCCCCCTGGGGCTCACCATCGAGCAGTTCGAAGACCTCCAGCCGGGCGTCGACCGCATCGCCGAGCACTTCGTCGCCATCGCCGACCACCCCTCGGGCCCGCGCGTCATCGCCACCGCCACCCTCCGCGTCGACGACCCCGGTTCCGGCGTCGGCCGACTCCAGCAGATGGTCGTCGACATCCAGCGCCGCGGCGAGGGCATCGGCCGCAAGCTCATCGTCGCCGTCGAGAGCCGCGCTTTCGGCGAACTCGGGCTCTCCGAACTCTTCTGCACCGCCAGCACCGACGCCTGCCCCTTCTACCAGCAGCTCGGCTGGAGCACCGACGGGCAGCCCTTCGACGAAGCCGGCATCCCGCACCAACGCTTCGTCCTCCGCGCCGATCACCTCTGACCCCACGCCCGCACAACCGGCGAACCCCACCCAACCAACTGGCACCAACACCCGTCGGCTGGAATAATGTTCGTGCGACCTCGATCGTGCTCCCCGCCGGAAACACCATGCCCGACGAACCCCGCGACACCCCGATCCCCGATTGCAAGTGCCGCATCCAGCAGGCCGGGCTCCGCTGCACGCGCCAGCGCGAACTCATCTACGAGACCCTCGCCGCCACCACCGCGCACCCCTCGGCCGAGGAACTCCACGCCGCCCTCAACAACGCCGACGCCAGCATCAGCCTCGCCACCGTCTACAACACCCTCGATGCCCTCACCGCCTGCGGGCTCGTCCACCGCATCCCCGCCCGCGACGGCAAGGGCCCCAGCCGCTACGACGCCGATGTCTCCAGCCACGCCCACCTCGTGACCCAGGACGGCCGCGTCGCCGACCTCCCCGCCGAACTCCACGAACAACTCATGCAACGCCTCCCCCCCGAGTTCCTCGCCGAACTCGAGTCCCGCCTGGGCGTCCCCATCGACCGCGTGAGCATCCAACTCATCGCCCGGGCCGACCGCGCCTGACCCTCGAACCCGCGCATGTGCCACGGCTCGGCCGAAGGCAAGCCGTGCTCCGTCGCGCCCCGGACGAGACCCTCCCCGACCCGCACTTGCTGCGCACCCAGCCCGCGCGCGCAATCTCCCAACCCCGCACTGAAGTCCGATCACCCCCGTGCCGATAGTCCGGAAAGCACGCGGCTTCACGCCGCCCCGCACGGAGCACGGCCCATGACCTTCCAGCTCAACCGTCGCCGATTCGAGCGTTTCCAGCTCCCCGCGGCCTACACCGCCGTCCGGGTCCGCACCCTCGACCAGGACGAGTTCACCCGCGCCGGGCACGCCTACGACATCTCCGAGTCCGGCATCCGCTTCGAACTCGACGAGCCCATCGCGCCCGGCACCCCCGTCGCGATCGAGATCATGCTCCCCGGGCTCGACGAGCCCTGGTCGAACGACAACGGCCCCGGCCGCGCCGTCTATGTCTTTGCCAACCTCATCTGGGTCAACGAGGAAGACCTCCCCGGACCCGTCCGCCTCGCCGCCGCCTTCACCCGCTTCGCCCGCGCCGGCGACCGCGAACGCCTTGTCCGTCAGCTTGTCGCCGGTCGCTTCCGTCGCGCCGCCTGACCCCGGCACGATCGAGCCGCGACCGTCGCGAAGCGGCCCTCAGGAAACCCCACCCAAGGCTCTCGCAGCCTGCCCCCACACCCGACGAACGGCCCCTCCCCGGGGCCGTTTGTCGTTCGGCGCTACTGTTGAGCCCATGTTTGTCGACCAAGCAACCATCTTCGTCAAGGCCGGCAGCGGCGGCGACGGCTGCGTCTCCTTCCGCCGCGCTCGCGGCATCCCCAAGGGCGGGCCCGACGGCGGCGACGGGGGAGACGGCGGCGACATCCTCTTCCACGCCGACACCGGCCTCAACACCCTCTACGACTTCCGAGGCACCCGACACTGGTACGCACAGGACGGCGAGCCCGGACGCGGCAAGCAGCAGCACGGCGCCAACGGCGACGACAGAGTCATCCGCGTCCCCGCAGGCACACTCGTTTACAACGACGACACCGGCGAACTCATCCACGACATGAAGCCCGACGAGACCGTCCCCATCGCGCGCGGCGGCAAGGGCGGCTTCGGCAACGAGCACTTCAAGGGACCAACCAACCAGGTCCCCCAGCAATCCACGCCCGGCGAGCCCGGCCAGGAATTCAACCTCCGCCTCGAACTCAAGCTCATCGCCGATGTCGGCTTCGTCGGCAAGCCCAACGCCGGCAAGAGCACCCTCCTCAAGATCCTCACCCGCGCCGATCCCAAGATCGGCGCCTATCCCTTCACCACCCTCAGCCCCCAACTCGGCATCGCCCAGCTCGACCCCGCGCGGCGCCTCGTCCTGGCCGACATCCCGGGGCTCATCGAGGGAGCCGCCGAGGGCGCCGGGCTCGGGCACGACTTCCTCCGCCACATCGAGCGCACCTCGACGATCCTGCACCTGCTCGACTGCATGCCGCCGGATGACACCAAGCCTTGGGACAACTACCACGCGATCCGCCGCGAGCTCGAGGAGTATTCCGAGGTCCTCGCCGCCAAGCCCGAGGTGATCGCGCTCAACAAGCTCGACCTGCTCCCGGGCGACGACGCCCGCGACGAGGCGATCCGCGAATTGCGCGCCCACATCCCGCCCGACCGCACGCTGATCGCGCTCTCGGGCGCCACCGGGCTCGGCCTGCCCGACCTGCTCGAATCGCTCTGGAAACTCGTCCACCCCGAAGGCGAGGCTGAGGACACCTGGGGCCGCCCGGCCGACGAGTGAGCGCGCGCAAACCTCGCAAATATGTTCCACGTGGAACATGTACGCGGCTTGCGCGCTCGACCCGGACGCGCACCCGGCGCCTCGCTATGACTTCATCCGCCACACCTTGCGGACGGCGTCCTCGAACGCGTCGATCGCGTCGGGCTTCATCTGCCGAAGCTCCATGACCTTCCGCGCCAGTGCCAGCCCCGTCTCGCCTTCCTCGTAGACCGTCGCCGTGCGCTCCTCGCCCGCGAGCGCGTCGGCCTCGGCCAGGAACCGGGCCCGCATGACGATCTGGATCTCCGGATTCAGTTCGCGGGCGGCGTGGATCAGGTCCGTCCGGCTCTCGGCATGGGGGAGCGTGACGACGAGGTACGCCGCGCGGCGGATCCCCGCTTCGACGAGGATCTCCTGCCGGGTCGCGTCGCCGAACACCGCCGACCGTCCCTTGGCGACCAGACCCTCGACCGTGCGGAGGTTCATCTCGAGGATGACGGTGTGGAAGCCCGCATCGCGCAGCAGCCCGTCCACCAGCCGCCCGACCGGGCCGTACCCGACGACGATCGCCAGGGGCTTGGTCGCCTCGGCGATGCGCTGGGCCGACGCCTCGTTGACCAGTCGGCGTCGCCGCTCGGCCTTGCCGTCGAGCAGCCGCCACAGCCGCGGTCGGCGGCGCAGCCACTCCTCGATCCGGTCCAGCGATCCGAACAGAAGCGGGTTGAGCGTGATGGAGATCATCGCGGTCCCGACGAGGATGAACTGCCCCTCGGGCGGGATGATCCCGTGGCTGAGCGCGACCTGCCCGAGGATGAACGAGAACTCGCCGATCTGTGCGAGCCCGAGTGCGACCGTCAACGCCGTCCGCCCCGGATACCCCAGCACCGCGACGATCACCAGCGCCGCCAGGGGCTTGATGATCATCACGATCCCCACCCCCGCCGCGAGCATCCAGGGCTCGCGCACGACAAACCCGGGGTCGAAGAGCATCCCGACGGCGACGAAGAACAGCACGCCGAACGCGTCGCGCAGCGGGAGGGCGTCGGCGGCGGCCTGGTGGCTCGTCGGGCTCTGTGCAACCACCATCCCCGCAAGGAACGCCCCCAGCGCCACCGAGACGCCGAACAACGCCGCCGACCCGACCGCGATCGCGATCGACAGCACCAGCACCGTCAGCGTGAAGAGTTCGCGGGAGCGCAGCCTGGCGACCCGCGCCAGCAGCCACGGCACGACCTTCGATCCCGCAAGCAGCACGATCGCCACCAGCAGCCCGAGCCGGGCGACCGCCAGCCCGATCTCCGCGGCGATGCTGCGTCCGCCTTCTCCCTCCATCCCCTCGACCACGCCTCCGATCGTGATCATGGGGACCATCACCAGCGCCAGCACCGTGAAGACATCCTCGACCAGCAGCCATCCCACCGCGGCGTGCCCGTGCGGGGTGCTGAGCATCTGCCGATCGAGGAGCACCCGCAGCAGCACCACGGTGCTCGCGACCGCCATCGACATGCCCAGCACCATCCCCGACTGCCAGGGCCAGCCGAACGCGAGGAAGATCGCGGTGCCCACGCCGGTTGCCGCGAGGCTCTGCACGATCGCGCCGGGGATCGCGATCCCGCGGACGGCGAAGAGGTCCTTGATCTTGAAGTGCAGCCCGACGCCGAACATCATGAGGATCACGCCGATCTCGGCGAGTTGGTGCGCGATCTTCTCATCGCCCACGAACCCGGGCGTGTAGGGCCCGATCACAACGCCGCCCAGCAGGTATCCCACGATGGGCGACAGCCCGATGCGTTGGGTCAGCAGCCCGAGCACCCACGCCGCGGCCAGCCCCGCCGCAAGGGTCGTCAGCAGCGGAAGGTTCGTGATCGATTCGCCAAGCGTCAGGGAGATCGGGTTCGGCATGGCCGATCGTATCCCGCGGCCCATCGGTGCCGGTGATGCTCGTTCGGGCGTGCCGGCTCGGGCGCAAGCTGCGGCGTTCGGTCATCGCGGGGCGCACCACGCCAGCCATTCGAGGTTGCCGGTGCTCGCCTTCTTGCCGCCGCGGATCGGCGAACGCGTCGAGCCGAGCACCCGCAGGCCGAGTTCGCCCATGCCCGCGATCGTCTCGGCGGCGACGCGCTCGGCAACATCATCCGGCAGCACGCCCTGGACCGCGAGCCGATCGAACTCAGCCCGCCCGATCTCATAATGAGGCTTGACGAGCGTCACGATCGAGCCGCCCGGTTTGAGCCACGACAGCGCGACCGGCAGCAGCTTGGCCTGCACCGTCCACCCGAGGTCCACGACGACGAGGTCGACGGGTTCGACCGGCTCGGCGTGCAGCGCGTTCGTGCGCTCCATCACCGTCACCCGCTCGTCGCTGCGCAGTTTCCACGCGAGCTGGCCGTAGGCGGTGTCGACCGCGTAGACCCGCGTCGCGCCGTGCTGGAGGAGGCAGTCGGTGAACCCGCCGGTGGAACAGCCGAGGTCGGCGCAGGTGTAGCCGGTCGGATCGATGCCAAACTCCGTGAGCGCGTGCGCGAGCTTGAGGCCGCCTCGTGAGACGAAGCGGGAGGCGTCTCCGTTTGGCTGGTCGGGATCGGGCACGCTCGCTCCGGGTCACGCGGGTGTCACAAGCCGGAAGAAACGGCTCGCACGGAGCCGATGAGTTGATCACAATAACCATCGCGGCGGGGGCAACAACCGGGAGGATCGGCGTGGAAAAGCGATTGAGAGTTGCCGGGGCCCTGTTTCTCGTGTCGCTCATCGGCATCACGAGCGTGCATCCCGATGGATCACTGATCGCGGGGTGGAGCCATTCCGAGCCGGTTGGTTCGGCTGAATTGGTGACACCCACGCGCTTGCCGCAGACCGCTCCGCGTTCCGGTGCATCTCCGGTCGCCTCGCGCGACGAGCCGTACAACTTCCGCGAGTCCGAGGCGTACCGCGCCCTCTCCGGCGAGGATCGGCGGATGCTCGATCAGGTCCACCGCGACATGGTGCTGCTCTGGGGCGCGCTGGATATGTACGCCGACGACCACAACGGCAAGGCCCCGGAGAAACTCGAAGACCTCGTGCCGATCTACCTCGACTCGCTGCCGATCGATCCGTTCGCGGGTCGGCGGGCGCTCCTGGCCGACGCGCAGCTCGAGGATCCGCTGCCGGGCTACCGCTCCTCGTTGAACGGGATCGGGTACCACTTTCGGCAGGGTCGCGGACGGTCGTGGATCATCGCGAGCGTGGGGCTTCCGGAGTTCCCGTACCTCGCCGAGCGGGGGAACATCGGGTTGTACCTGCCGAAGGGGACCTGGCTCAGCGGGATGCAGCCGATGATGATGGATGAGGAACCCGAGCCGGGCTCGTGACGGCTGGCGTCACGCCTGCGCCATCGGCACGCCGATCACGGCCACCCCCAGCTTGTCGGCCTCGGCGAGCATGTCGGTCTTGTCGATCATGATGACATCGTCGGCCGCGAGGGCGAGGCAGCGCCCGCCGTGTTCGTGCAGCTTGCGGATGGTCGCGATGCCGACGGTCGGGACATCGCTCCTTCGATCGTGCCCCGCCCGCGAGCCTTTGGCGAGCGACCAGCCCTTGGCGCGGCAGAGCTGGCCCGTCCGCTCGATCATCGCGTCGGTGCCCTCGACCGCTTCGACGCTGATGGTGTCGCGGTCGCGGACGGCGATCGCCTGCCCGATGTCGAGCCGGAGCAGTTCGCAGAGCAGGGGCCAGACGAACTCGACATCGGCGCGCTGCTGATCGGTGGGCTGCTTCCTGGTCATGACGCCCGCGTGGGCGAGCTGGTCGCGGATCGGTGCGGTCGAGTCCATCAGGCTGACTCCCTTGCGGTCGAGTTCCTCGGCGATGGCGGCGAGGAGGGCGTGCGAGCGCCGGTCGTGCCTCACCCGCGACCAGGCGCGGAGCGTGGTGATGTCCGGGATGTGCCGGAGCAGCTTGAGCGGGTCGTGCATCAGGCGTGCCTTGTCGACCTTGCCGACCATGATCGCGTGGCGGCAGCCGTGACGGCGGAGAATGCGGGGCCAGCTCGCGATGCGGAACAGCCCGACCTCGCGGAAGCTCTCGCAGAGCGGCTTGAGCTCGGGGTCCCACATGCCCGCGAAGCCGACCGCGTGGACGGGGTGCCCCTGGGCGCGCAAGCCCCGCGCGACGATGATCGGCAGCCGACCGCCCCCGGCGATCAGCCCCACCGGAGCGGGGGGCTCGGGCGGGTCGGGCAGGATGGTGAGCGGGCTGAGCATCGAGGCGTACGGATCATCCTAGCGGAGGGCGGAACGATCGGAACGCGGCTCGTTGAGCCCGGGGGCATTGCGAGCCGATAGACCCGGCGTGAGCGACGCCCGTTCCCAACCCCGCGCGATCGGTCTGGACATCATCGGCGGCGAGCCGCCCCGGCCCGGGACCCGCCCGATGATCGGCGTCTACTTCGTGTGCGCGCGCAAATATGTCCGCGTGCTGCGGAACCACCGCGGCGACGGATACCTCGCCCGCTGCCCGAGCTGCGGCAAGACGATCCGGTTCGCGGTCGGGCCCGGCGGGCGGAGCGAGCGGTTCTTCGAGGTGAGCTGCTAGGGACGCACCCCTCCGGAACGCCCGCCCCGGCGCGTCGTACACTGCCGGTATGAGTTCCACCCGTTCGGTGCCGTATGAAGTCGCCCGGCCGACGCGCGTGTGCGCCGCGACCGGAGAGCCGATCCCCGCGGGCGACCGCTTCGTCGCCTGCCTGACCACGACGCCCGATTCCGAGGAGATCGAGCGGCTCGACTACTCGCTCGCCGCGTGGTCCGGCGGCGCGCGCCCCGCGCCGCCGCGGCTGGTGTTCGGGACCTGGCGTTCGGTGATGCCCGCCGAGGGCGCCAAGGGCCCGGTCCTGCTCGGTCCCGAGGAGATGCTCGACCTGTTCGAGCAGCTCGAGGGGGCCGAGGAACCCGAGCGTCTCGCGTTCCGGTATGTGCTGGCGCTGCTGCTGATCCGCAAGAAGCAGTTGGTGTTCGTGGGCGACCGGGGCGGGTCGATGCTGGTGCGTCCCAAGGGCGCCGATCCCGAGCAGCCGCCGATGGAGGTGGTCGATCCGGGGATGGACGAGTCGCGGATCGTGGAGGTGAGCCAGCAGCTCGACGCGTTGCTGGCCGATGGCGGGGACGACGAGTCATGACGGATGCGCGACGCCATCGTGCGCCCGGCGGGGTACGGTCGCGGCTTCGGGGAGCGTTGGGAGCGATCCTCGCGGCGCTGCTGCTCGGCGGCGTGCTGGGCGGGTGCGAGAGCGGCGGGCCGATCGACGCGGGTCCGTTGCCGCCGTATGCCGAATTGCGCGAGAGCTACAACCAGCGGATCGCGGGGATCGACCGGCTGTGGGCGCGCACGACGGTGCAGGTGACCCACCGCGACGCCGAGGGCGACCGCCAAGAGGACCAGGGCGAGGGGTATGTGCACTTCGTCGAGCCGGATCGCGTGGGGCTGCAGGTCGGCAAGTATGTCGACCGGATGTACTTCCATCTCGGGTCCGACGAGGGGCGCTACTGGTGGATCGATGCGCTCAACGAGGACGACCGGATCGCGCTCGTCGGCGAGCACGCCACCGCGACGCCCGAGACGGCGGTCGAGTTCGGCGTGCCGGTCCACCCGCTCGACCTGATCCAGCTTCTCGCGATCACGCCGCTGCCGGCGCAGGAGGCGGGCGCGGTGCGGTGGAGCGAGGGCCGCGACGCGTGGCTGGTCGACTACCCGGCCCGCTTCGGGAGCGCCACGGTGCGCATCGATCCGCGGACCTTCGAGGCGCTCGGCGTCGTGCTGCGCGACGCGACGGGGGAAGTGGCCGCCGAGAGCCAACTGTCTCGCTATCGCACGATTCGGCGGTTCTCGCCCGGCGTGCCGGGATCGGTCGCGGGGCAGGTGGAGATCGACCTGCCGACGATCGAGACCGAGATCCGCATGGATGTGTACGACCCCGAGAGCAACCCGCGCAAGCCGAAGAAGGCCGTGTTCGATTTTGATCACCTGCTGGAGCACTACGGCGTCGACCGGGTTGTGTCGGTCGAGGAGGTCATGGAATCGCGTCGGCGGTCGATGGAGGCATCGGAGCGGTGAGCGCCCGGGGAGCGGACATTCCGGCCGGCTTGGCGCGCTCGTGCCGGCTGGTCGCGTGGTTGGCGCTGTCGCTCGTGCTTTTGCTCGTCGTGGCGGCCGCGGGCGCTCAGCCGGCGTCGGCTGATGCCGAGCCCGCGCCGAGCGACGAGGAGTCGCCCGGTGCGGGGCTGCTGGCGGCGGGGGGACTCGGCGGGGGCTCGCACGGGTGGGTGCTGATCCCCGGCGGTCGGCCGCGCGACCTGGCGCTCTGGCATGCGCCGCCTCGCTCGCTCGAGAGCGTGGGTCAACCCGCGGTCGACGGGACCTTCAAGCGGGTACGCGGGTTGGCCGAGCCGCCGGCGTTCATGGCGGCGCAGGATCGTCGGCTGTGGATGATCTTCGCCGTGTCCGGGAAAGATGCGTCGCTGCGGTCGGTCGATGCCGTGCCCGGGACGGTGCCGGGCACCTGGGGGTATCTCCCCGAGGGGCGGCTGCGGGCGCATCCCTCGCCCGGCAAGTCCGAGCATGTGGTCGGGCTGACGGCGACGGCGCGCGGGCCGGTGGTGCGCGAGCGCGCACCGGGCGAGGGCCGCGACTCGTTGAAGATCCTCGAGCAGGACGCGTGGCGGGCGCTGCCCGAACTGCCGTTCGAAGGAGCGGCGGCGGGGGTGCTCGCGAGCGATGGCGGGCTGGTGGTGTTGCGCGAGGCCGAGGATGGCACGCTGCGCTCGTGGACGCTGGAGTTCCGGGGCGACGCGCCGGTCGTGCCCGGGGATGCGCCGGCGGACGAGTCGGCGGCGGGCGCGTCGGATGGGACGCCCGGCGCGATCGGAGCGTGGGTGCGTGGACCGGACTTTGCGCTTGTCGAGGGGCGCGTGCTGCTCCGCGCCATGTTCGGACCGGAGATGGTCACGGTCGCGCGGGGCGAAGTCGGCGTTCGGTTGTCGCGGCAGGGCCCGACCGGGCGGCTCGAGGGCGAGCCCATCGGCGTCGACGGGGTGGTTGTCGCGGCGCTGGCGCTGCCTGGCTCGGACCGCGTGGCGATCGTCGGGATCGATGCGGCCGACCCGACACGCGTGCGGGTGATCGAGGTGTCGGTCTGGACGGGTCGGGTGCTGTACGACGGGAAGCCGCGGTACACCTCGCCGATCTCGCCGACGGAGTTCCGGCTGCTGGCGCTGGGGCTGTTCCTGATGGTCGCGCTGATGCTGATCTTCCTGCTGCGCGACGGGGCGGGGGGAGAGGTGGCGCTGCGCGAGGGGTGGTCGCTCGCCGACCCGGTGCGGCGGCTGGCGGCGCTGGGGGTGGACCTCCTGATCGCCGGGTGGGTCTCGGCGCGGCTCAACGGCATCGGCGTCCCCGAGGCGTTCACAATCGATGCGCTCTCGGTCGATCGCGGCGGGCACTGGGGGCTGGTCGTCACCCTCGCGGTCGGGTTCGTGCTCGGGACGGTCAGCGAGGGGATCGCGGGCGCGTCGCCGGGGAAGTTGCTCTTCGGGCTGCGGGTGGTGCGGGCGACGCCCGAGGGCGGTCGGCCCGGGGCGCGCCGGTCGCTGGTGCGCAACGCGTGCAAGTGGATCGTGCCGCCGCTGGCGGCGATCGCGTTCTTCGATCCCAACGGTCGGCACCGCGGGGACACGCTCGCGGGAACGGTCGTGGTGCAGCCGGCGCCCGAGCCGGACGAGGTCTGAATCCGCTCGAATGAGGGGGGCGGGGCGATGTTCACGGGGCGTGCGCACGAAGGTGTGCGCCCGGCGGGGCAGTTTCTGCGCGTGTATCAAGTCGTCGGGGGGTGGTCAGCCGATAACCCGAGTCGCGAGCGAGCGGATCGAAGCGTCGGCGGAGCCGGCGGGTGCTCGCGGAGAAGCCGCAGGAGGCGTCGCGGGTCGTGGCCGAGTCGAAGCCCAAAGCCGAGCAGGCGGAGAAGCAGCCCCCCGAATCGGGCGGAGAAGCTGTCGAGTCGACGCCGCGCGGATGGCGCGAGGTCTGGCAGCTTCCGACGCTGGCGGCGTCGGGGCTGCTGCTGTTGGCCGGGTTGGTCGCGGTGCTGCGATCGAACCCGGAGCCGGATTATGCGTCGCTGCTCGAGACGGCCGAGCGGCTGATCGAGGATCGTCGGTACGAGGACGCGATCGGGTTCCTCAACGACGAGGTCTTCCCGGCCGAGGCGGAGGGTGCGCTGTCGCCCGAGCTCCGCCCGCGGTTCTATTCGCTGCTGGCGCGGTCGCTGTGGCTGGGGCAGCGGGCGCTGCAGGTGAGCCTGGACGCGAACCACGAGAATGTGCTGCGGGCGTACGAGGAAGCGGAGAAGGCCGGGTACGAGCTGACGACGCGGGATCGGGAGTTCATCGCCGAGTCGCTGATCGCGCTGCGTCGGTTCGACGCGGCGAAGAACCAGATCGAGGCGCTCCCGCGGGGCGAGCAGGCCGAGCGGATCCGGCTGATGCGGACGATGATCGCGTCGGCGGAGGAAGCGAGGGACCGTTCGCGGGTCGATGGCTTGCTCAGCGAGCTGCTCGCCGACGCGACGCTCCCCCCGGATGACCGGGCGTGGGCGGTGGAGAAGCAGATCGCCGAGATGATCCGCGGCGGGTTCGTCGATCAGGCGGTGTCGAAGCTCCTGCGTGAGCTTCAGCGGGTGGAAGGGGCCGGGGCGCGGGCCCGGGGATCGCTGCTTCTGTTGCTCGCCGAGGCGTACGCGACGCTGGGCTCGCCGGATCAGGCGGAGAAGCAGCTTGACGCGGCCGAGGCGATGCTGCACGAGGCGGATGAGCGATTGGCGCGGATCGGCGTGCTGCGGGCGCGGATCGCGCGGCAGCAGGGGCAGCTCGACCGGGCGAGGGAGTTCGCCCGGCAGACCGCCGAGGCATTCGTGCTGTCCGACGAATTGCCCGCGGCGCTGCTCGAGCTGGGTCGGGTCGAGGCGCAGCTCGGGCGCACCGAGCCGGCGCTGGAGGCGTTCGAGCGGCTGGTCGAGGGGATGAATCAGGGCGCGAGGCACCCGGAGGTGTCGCGTGAGGTGATCGCCGAGGAGTTGGCGATCAATGCGATGGAGCGTCGGCAGCAGGGGGCGCCGAACGAGGCGCTTCGGTTCAGCCTGCTGGCCGACGACCTGTACCCACTGGAGGAGCGGCCTTCTTCGATCCTGCTGGAGTTGGCGCTGGCGCACCGGGCGCTGGCGGATCAGCTTCTGCCTGAGGGGCCGGATCATCGGTCGCTGGCGGCGCTGGCGCCCTCGGCGAGGGAGGAGGCTCGTCGGCACCTGATCGCATCGGGGAGCCTGTTTCGGCAGCACGCGACGGCGATGATCCTGCCGGACAATGTCGCGTACGAGCGTTCGCTCTGGCTCGCGGCGGATTCGTTCGATCTGGCGGGCGATCTGCCCGAGGCAATCGGCGCGTTCCGCGAATACGCCGAGGCGTTCCCCGACGAGCCGCGCCGGGCCGAGGCGCGGTACCGGCTGGGGCGGGCGTCGTTGGCGTTGGGAGAGCTGGACCAGGCGGCGGAGTACTTCCGCGGGCTGATCGCCGACCGGGCGAATCCGGAGGTCAAGCATGTCGGGCTGTTCGGCGACCTGAGCTTCGTGCCGCTGGCGCAGACGCTGCTGCTGGATGATGACGCGGGCAACGACGGGGAAGCCGAGGACCTGCTGCGGGCGGTGATCGAGGGGCGTGTCTCGAGCGAGCCCGACACGGAGCTGATGCGGCAGGCACTGATCTCGATGGGTCGGCTGATGGCGTCACGCGGCGAGTACGGGCGGGCGATCGAGCAGTTCGAGACGGTGCTGTCGCGGTTTCCGGAACGGGACGACGAGCCGCTGGTGTCTTTCGAGCTGGCCGAGGCGTACCGGCTCGAAGCCGAGCGGCTGAACGAGGAACTGCGCGGGGATCTCTCGGCGCAGCGTCGGCGGGAGATCGGCGAGGTGCGGCGGGAGCGACTGGTGCGCGCGCACGAGCTCTACGACGGGCTGATCCGCGAGATCGAGGCGGGGCGGGGCACGCTGGGCCCGCTGGGCAAGGCGACGCTCCGCAACGCGTACTACTTCCGCGGCTCGTGCGCGTTCGACCTCGGGGAGTTCGAACTGGCCATCCGCGAGTACGACGCGGCGTACGAGCGCTACCCGGAAGAGCCGGCGTCGCTGGTCTCGCTGGTGCAGATCGTCAACGCGTCGATTGAACTGGGTGACTTCGACCGGGCGCGCACGAGCCACGAGCGGGCGCGGCGATTCTTCCGGTCGCTGCCGGATTCGGTGTGGGACGACCCGGACCTTCCGATGGGTCGGCGGCAGTGGGAACGCTGGCTCGACACGGCGGGGCGGCTGTATGCGCAGCTCGAGGAGGATGACGGATGAGTGCGGCGGGCGGCATCGGGCGGGCGATCACGCTGCTGGAAGAGCAGCGGGAGGTCTTCGAGCGGCTCGAGGAGCTCGCGCGGTCGCAGGGTGAACTCATCGACCAGGACCGGACCGAGGAACTGCTGACGCTGATGGGCGAGCGGCAGGAACTGATCGAACGGGCGGGCGCAATCTCGGGCGAGTTGCAGCCGATGCGGGCGCGTTGGGACACGATCGCCGAGGACGCGAGCGACGCGGACCGCGAGGCCGTGGCACGGCTGGCCGAGGCGGTCGACGCGCTGATCGCGCGGATCGTCGAGGCCGATCGGCGGGACGAGCAGCGGCTGGGCGCGCGCCGGGCGGAGTTGTCGCTGGAACTTGGCGGGCTGTCGCGCGGGCGGTCGGCGTCGAACGCGTACGCGGGGCGGACCCCGGCGACGCCGCGGTACCAGGATCGGCGGGCATGATGGCCGAGCGGTTGGACAATCTGGCGGAGGCGCCTGTCGCTGAGGCCGCGGGGCCCCGCGTGACGCCCGATGAGCTCCAGGAGTTGCTCTCGGCGTTCAACGAGGTGACGGCAAAGCTGCACGCCTCGCACGAGGCGCTCCAGCAGCGGGTCGCGAAGCTGCAGGCGGAGTTGAGCGAGGCGAACGAGCAGCTGCATCGGTCGCGGCGCCTGGCGGCGCTGGGAGAGATGGCCGCGGGGATTGCGCACGAGATCCGCAACCCGCTGGCGTCGATCGGGCTGTACGCGCGGCTGCTGGATGAGGACCTCGAGGGTCAGGAAGAGCCGCAGACGACGGCGAGGAAGATCCGGGCGTCGGTGCGGGGAGTGGAGCGGATCGTGCGGGATGTGCTCGCGTTTGCGCGCGAGATGCGGGTGCAGTGCGAGCGGGAGGAGGTCGGCTCGCTGCTCGACGAGGCGCTGGCGGGGGTGCCGATCCCGGCGGGCGTGGAGGTGCGGGTCGAGCGTGGCGACGACACGATCGATTGCGACCGGACGCTGGTGGTGCAGGCGGTGTCGAACCTGGTGCGGAACGCGATTGACGCGATGGAGTCGTGCGAGCGCGGGGGGCATGTGCTGCTCTTGAGCGCACGCCGCGAGCGGGTGGGGGGCGAAGACCGCGCGGTGCTCGGCGTGAGCGACACCGGGCCGGGGATCCCTGCGGAGGTCGTGGATCGGATGTTCAATCCTTTCTTTACGACGCGTGCGGCCGGAACGGGGCTGGGGCTGGCGATCGTGCACCGGATCGTCGATGCGCACGGGGGGAGCGTGCGGGTGCGGAACCGATCGGAGGACGGGGAGGGTCGCCGCGGCGCGTGCGTCGAGCTCGTGCTGCCGATCCGGGGTGAAGAGATCCATTCGAGCGGGGTTCGCGTGGTGACGCGGGCGCCGAAGGAGCAAGCGGCATGAGTCTGGTTCTGATCGTGGACGACAAGGAGAGCATGCGGGACAGCGTGTCGTCGACGCTGCGTCGGGCGGGGCACGAGGTGCTGATCGCCGACGGGCCCGAGCGGGGGCTGGAACTGTTCCGCGAGCGTCGCCCGCATGTGGTGCTGACGGACCTGCGGATGCCCGGGGCAACGGGGATCGACCTGCTCGAGCGGATCCGCGCGATCGACGAGGAGGTGCCTGTCGTTCTCATGACGGCGTTCGGATCGATCGAGACGGCGGTGCGGGCGATCAAGCTGGGTGCGTTCGATTACATCACCAAGCCGTTCGAGGGGGATGAGCTGCTGATCACGATCAAGCGGGCTTCGAGGCACGCCGAGGTGCTGCGTGAGAACGCGCTGCTGCGCGTCGAGCGAGCGCCGAGGGCGTGCGAGGCATCGGGGATGGACCGGCTGATCGGGGACTCGCCGGCGCTGCGTCGGGTCAAGGAGCAGGTGCGGGCAGTCGCCGAGGCGTCGAGCAATGTGCTGATCTGCGGGGCGAGCGGCTCGGGCAAGGAGGTGGTGGCGCGGGCGATCCACGACCTGAGCCCGCGGCGGGACAAGCCGTTCCTGGCGGTGAACTGCGCGGCGTTGTCGGAGTCGCTGCTCGAGAGCGAGCTGTTCGGGCACGAGAAGGGATCGTTCACCGGGGCGGACCGGACGCGCAAGGGGCGGTTCGAGCTGGCCGACGGCGGGACGCTGCTGCTCGACGAGATCAGCGAGGTTCCGATGCAGACGCAGGCGAAGCTGCTGCGGGTTCTGCAGGAGCGGGCGTTCGAGCGGGTGGGCTCGAGCGTGACGATCGGGGTGGATGTGCGGGTGATCGCGACGAGCAACCGCGACCTGCCGCGTGCGGTCGGTTCGGGGGAGTTCCGCCAGGACCTGTTCTTCCGGCTGAATGTGCTGCCGATTCACCTGCCGCCGCTGCGGGATCGCCCGGAGGATGTGGCGCAGCTTGCGCGGCACTTCATCGCGCAGATCTGCGAGCGTGAGGGGCGGGCGCTGGCGCGGATCCGCGACGAGGCGCTGGAGTTGCTGAGCGGGTACTCGTGGCCGGGCAATGTGCGGGAGCTGCAGAACATCTGCGACCGCGCGGTCGTGCTCAGCGCGGCGCGCGGGGGGAGCGGCGAGATCACGCGCGAACTGGTCGAGCCCTGGCTGTTCGAGGCCCGGGCGGCCCAGGCGATCGCGGGGGGGGCGGGGGAGCGCGCGGGCGATGCCGGGCACCACGCATCGTCGGCCGGCGGGCTCGGGGGCGGGCACGCGCTCAACGGGACGCACGCCGGCGCGGGCAACGGCTCGGGGTTTGAGCCCGGGCGGACGGTGACGATCGCGCCCGGCGTGAATGGGGGCGGGCGTGGGGCGATGGTGGAGGACGAGATCCGCCCGCTGGCCGACATCGAGCGAGAGGTGATCGTGACGACGCTCAAGCAGTTCAACGGGCATCGGCAGCGGACGGCGCGGGCGCTGGGGATCGGGGTGCGGACGCTGGGGCTGAAGCTCAAGAAGTGGAAGGAAGAGCACCTGGTCGAGGCGTCGCTGTGAGCGTGGCCGGGCGGGATCGGGCGTGGCACCGGGCTTGCGGGAGAGCGGGTCGATGATCGGATCGGTCACCAGTTCGGGCGCCCTGCCGGCTTTGGAGAAGCTGGTGCGGTTCAGTGCGCAGCGGCAGCGGCTGATCGCGCACAACATCGCGAACATCTCGACGCCGGACTTCCGGCAGACGGATGTGTCGGTCTCGGGGTTCCAGGAGAGCCTCAAGCGGGCGGTGCAGGACCGGCGCGGGCGGACGGGCGGGATGCAGGGCGAGTTGCGGCTTCCGAAGACGCGCGAGGTGATGGAGAAGGCGGACGGCCGGCTGGAGCTGACGCCCCGCACACCCGACGGGGGCATCCTGTTTCACGACCGGAACAACCGGGACATCGAGCGGCTGATGCAGGATCTGGCGGAGAACGCGTCGGTCTTCCGCGTCGCGACGGACCTCCTCAAGAACCAGACGGACCAGTTGCGGGCGGCGATCCGCGAGTCGCCGTGATGAGCGACGCCCCCTCAAAGGGGTGATGGAGGTGGCATGTACGGGGCCCTGGACATCTCTACGAGCGGCATGGTGGCGCAGCGTGCGAGGCTGACGGTGGCGTCGTCGAACATCGCGCACCGGGACACGCTGGTGGACTCGCAGGGCAACTACAGCCCGTACAAGCGGCGTGAGATCATGTTCGCGCCGGGGGATCCGACCGCGTCGACCCGCGAGGGGAAGGCGATGGGGGTGCATGTCGCCGAGATCAATGTGAACGAGGAGGCGTTGATTCCCCGGTATTCGCCGGGGCACCCCTTTGACGATGACGGGGATGGGTACATCATGGTGCCCGACATCAGCCCGGTGGTCGAGCAGGTCAACGCGATGGAGGCGGTGCGGGCGTACGAGGCGAATGTGGCGGCGGCGGACGCGACCAAGAGCCTGATGGCCCAGGCTTTGCGGCTGCTGGCGTGAGCGGGGGCGGTTGAGCGAGATTGGGCCGGCTTCGCGGGCGGGGCGCGGCATCGAGGGTGACCCATGAGTGATCCGCTGGGACTGATCGGCGCAACGGGAGGCGGGGGGCTGCAGCCGCAGCGCACTCCGGCTGGCGGGATCCGTCCCGACGGGGACGCCCCCCGGTTCAAGGATGTTCTGATGAAGAACATCGACGAGGTGAACCAGCTCCAGCAGCAGGCGACGCAGGCGATCGAGGACCTGGCGACGGGCGACCGCGACGATGTCGAGGGCGTGATCCTTGCGTCGCAGAAGGCCGACACGGCGTTCCGGATGCTGCAGGCGGTGCGGAACAAGGTGCTGCAGGCGTACGACGAGGTCAAGCAGATCCGCGTGTGAGGGGCGCCCGGGCGGGCGGCGTGTGAAACGGCGCAAGCCCTGCCGATGGAGCGCAGGAATTGCATCCGTGGTCGGCGATTCAAGCGCGA
>JBICIG010000112.1:0-47907 GCA_043101605.1 Phycisphaerales bacterium JB037 | reverse complement strand
CCAGTCGGGGTGGTGGCGTGGTGCGCGGCCGAAGATGTCGCGGTCCTGTGGGGGATCGTCGGCCGGGGAGGCGGGCGTGGGATTCGTGTGGGCGTGTTCGATCGGCGTGGGGGCATCCGCCGGAGGGGAGGGGTCCGGCGTGTCGGGTTGTGGCTCTGGGGGGTTCATCTCGAGGAAGGCGGCTGCGGCGCGGATGGAGTCAGCCGGTGGGCGGCGGGCAGTCGATCTCGGGAGTGTAGAGGCGGCAGCCGCTGGTCCCGCCGTCGATGTGGTTGATGCCGGGCTGGGTGTAGAGGCGGCGGAGACGGAGGAGTTTCTCCTCCGGGGAGACGGGTTCGTCGCGGTAGATGTCGGGGCGGTGGCCCCACTCGATGGTGGTGCCGCGGTCGGTGATGATGATGAGCATGCCCGATCGGGCGCGGAACTGCGAGACATCGATGGCGGCGACCTGGGCGTAGTAGGGCTCGGCACGGATCTCCTGGAGGAGTGCGAGGGCGGCTTCGACCGGCTCGCCGGGCCAGGGTGTCTGGTAGTCGGGCTTGCCGTCGCGTGTGCGTGGGAGGGGGCCCGGGGCCCCGATGATGCGGCGGAGGGACTGGTTGGCGAGGTCGGTCCTGAAGTTGGCGGGATCGCGGAGGTCGGCGGGGTAGTTGAGGGGGAGGCGTCGGGCGTTCCAATCGACCATGTAGTCGGTGTCGCCGAGCCGGACGACGGCGGCGGGGACGCGCCATGTTCCGGAGACTTCGATGATGTCGCCGGTGCGTCGGCGTGCGGTGGCTTCGGCTTCGAGCCATCCGGTGCGTTCGAGGGCGGCGGCGGCGCGTCGGAGGTTGTCGTGCTGGAATGGTGAGCGGTCTTCGCCGAGTGCGTCGCGGACGGTGGCGACGAGATCGTCGCGGACCTGTTGGGGCATCCAGGTGCCGAGGACCTCGGCGTCGGGTGCGGCGGGATCGAGGGCGGCACCGGGGGTCTGGCTGGAGGGCCAGCCGATGTGGATGGTGTCCTGGCCGGTCTGGATCCAGTGCTGGGCGCGGGTGTGGAGGGCGCCGACGCCGAGGACGATGCCGATGCCGACGACGATCGCCAGGCCGGCGATCGCGATGCGGGGGCCCTGGGAGCGGAGGGCGGGGAGAGTGGCGGCGGAGACGCGGGCGAGGGGAGAGGGCCCGGCGGACTTGTTGGCCGACTTGGCGGGGGTCTTGCGTGCGGGCACTTTGGGCGCGGGCTTCTTGGGGCTTTGCTTGCTGGCGCGGGGCTTGGCGGGCTTCTTGCGGGAGGGCATGGGTGGTTCTCAGGCGTTGGGCGTGAGGGCGGGCGCGTGGTCGCGGAGGGCGAGTTGGACGAGGCGTGCGCAGAGGGCGGGGGTGTCGATGCCGGCGGCGCGGGCGGCCATGGGAAAGAGGGAGTGACTGGTGAAGCCGGGCATGGTGTTGAGTTCGAGGAACCAGGGAGTGCCGGCGGGATCGAGGATGAAGTCGACGCGTGCGAGGTGGCGGACGCCGGCGGCGGCGGCGAGTCGCTGGGCGTCGCGTGTGAGTTGATCGGTGATGCCGGGAGGGAGTTCGGGGGCGGGTGTGTAGCGGGTGTCGTCGCGGTCGTACTTGGCGGCGTAGTCGTAGACGCCGGCGGCGGGAGTGATCTCGATGATGGGGAGGGCGTGGTGGTCGAGGATGGCGATTGTGAGTTCGCGGCCCGGGATGAGCCTCTCGATCATGAAGGGGGTGCTGGCGGCGCTGGCGGCGGCGATGGCGGCGCGGAGGGCGTCGGCGTCGCGGCAGATGGAGAGCCCGACGCTGGAGCCTTCGTGGATGGGCTTGCAGACGACGGGGGGCTCGAGCCAGGAGCCGGGGGCGGCGGGGTCGAGGACGCTGGCGGGGGCGGTGGGGATCGCGAGGGAGGCGGCGAGGAGCTTGCTTGCGATCTTGTCCATCGCGAGGCGGGCGGGGGCGGCGTGGGAGCCGACGAAGGGGAGGTTGGCGTCGGCGAGACGGCGTTGGAGTTCGCCCCCTTCGCCGAAGCGGCCGTGGAGGACGGGGAAGATGGCGTGTGCGTCGATGGAGGCGAGTTCGTCGGTGGTTGGACGGTCGACGGTGAGGGGGAGGACCTGGAAGCCGGCGGCGCGGAGGGCGTCGGCGACGCCGGCGGCGCTCTGGAGGCTGACTGGTCGTTCGGCGTCGGGCCCGCCGCCGAGGACGGCGACGCGGATGGAGGCGGGGTTGGTCATGGCGTGGGTTCGGGGGGCTCTCCCCAAACGACGACTTCGCGTTCGAGTGTGATGCCGAAGGCGTCGTGGACGCGGGACTGGACGAGTCGCATGAGGGCGAGGAGGTCGGCGGCGGAGGCGTTGCGGGAGGTTGTGAGGAAGTTGGCGTGGAGGGTGCTGACGGTGGCGCCGCCGACGGAGAGGCCCTTGCAGCCGGCGCGGTCGATGAGGAGCCCGGCGCTGACGCGGGTGCCGGCGGGGGCGATGTCTTCGAGGTCGCTGGAGAGGCGGGGATTCTTGAAGCAGCAGCCGGCGGAGGACTCGCCCATGGGCTGGGAGTGCTTCTTGGCGGCCATGACATCCTTGAGACGGGCGCGGATGGCGGCGGGGTCGTCCGGGGTGAGTTGGAAGTCGGCTTCGAGGATGATGGCGTGTTGGAGTGCGGTGTGTCGGTAGGCGAAGCGGCAGTCGGCGGGTTTGCGGTCTTCGATGGTGCCGTCGCGGGTGAGGATGCGGACACGGGTGAGGTGCTGGGAGATCTCGCCGAAGCGGCCGCCGGCGTTCATGCGGATGGCGCCGCCGAGGGATGCGGGGACGCCGCCGAGTCCTTCGAGGCCGGCGAGTCCGGCGCGGGCGGTGTCGAGGATAAGTCGTGCGAGGTCGGTGCCGGCGCGGGCGGTGACGGTGGCGTCGGCGGGGTTGATGTCGGCGTGCTTCCAGTGGTCGGCGTCGAGACGGACGACGAGTTCGCGCACGCCGGAGTCGGCGATGAGGAGGTTGGCGCCGGAGCCGAGGATGCGGAGGTCGGGGTCT
Organism: Phycisphaerales bacterium JB037; assembly: GCA_043101605.1. Lineage (GTDB taxonomy): Bacteria > Planctomycetota > Phycisphaerae > Phycisphaerales > UBA1924 > JBICIG01. The sequence goes on along the minus strand of JBICIG010000112.1, from coordinate 44,891 downwards.
TCCTGGAGCAGTGCGGCGAGTTGCGCGGGGTCGGCTGGGCGTGCGAGTCGGTCGGCCCCCCCACCGACTCGGAACCAGGTGCGGATGGGGGCGTGGTGGTCGATGGGGCAGGGGGAGGTGGCGGCGGGCATGGGGTCAGGTGCCTGCTTCGAGGTAGCCGCGTGCGACCTGCCAGACGGGGCCGGCGCCCATGACGACGAGGAGGTCGCCGGGTCGGCAGACATTCTCGAGTTGCTCGACGATGGCCCCAAAGGGGTAGAGGTGCATGGCGCGGACGCCGCGCGAGCGGAGGCGGTCGACGAGGTCGGCGGCGGTGACGCGCTGCTTCTCGGCTTCGGAGTCGCGGACGAAGTAGATGTGGGGGACGATGACGACATCGGCCTGGGTGAAGGCGGCGGCGAATTCCTCGAGGAGGAAGCGGGTGCGGGAGTGCTGGTGGGGCTGGAAGACGCAGACGAGTCGGCCTTCGCGCTCCTCGGGGCGTTCGAGTTCACGGAGGGCGCGGAGGGTGGCGTCGATTTCGGAGGGGTGGTGGCCGTAGTCGTCGTAGACGCGGACGCCGCCGCCGGTGACCTGGCGTTCGGCGAGGAACTGGCATCGGCGTTCGAGGCCGCGGAAGGCGGCGAGGGAGCGGCCGAGGGTTTCGGGGTTGCCGCCGAGTACGACGCCGAGGGCGCAGGCGGTGGCGGCGTTCATGGCGTTGTGGGCGCCGGGCATGCGCATGCCCCAGCGTGCGACGAGATCGTGGTGGTGCGAGAGGGTGACGCGCTGCTCGGCGGGATCGAAGGAGACATGCCAGTCGGCTTCGGGTGAGAAGCCGATGGTCTCGACGGCGCAGGTGAGGCCGGCGGTGATCTCGCGGCGGTGGGCGCCGTCGTGGGCGATGAGGAGGTAGCCGCCTTGCTTCTCGGAGGGGAGTCGTGCGGCGAAGCCTCGGAAGGCTTCGACGACCTGGTCGAGGGAGCCGTAGACATCGAGGTGGTCTGCTTCGACGCTGCTGATGGAGCCGACGACCGGGGCGAGGTTGTGGAAGGAGCGGTTGTACTCGCAGGCTTCGGCGAGGAGGAGGCCCTCGCGGCCGGCGTATGGCCCGGCGGGGACGGCGTGGGAACCGGTGCGGAAGCCGGTGGGCCCGGCGAAGACGGGGGAGCCGAGGGAGCCGCCGGCGAGTTGGGGGCAGGTGGCGCCGACGATGACATTGGGGTCGAGGCCGGCGTCGACGAGCGCAGCGCCGAGCATGGCGGTGGTGGTGCTCTTGCCGTGGGTGCCGGCGATGGCGACGCCGGTGGAGCGGGCCATGAGTTCGCCGAGGGCCTCGGCGTAGGAGAAGACGGGGATGCCCCGGGTGCCGGCGTCGAGCATGAGGGGGTGATCGCGGCGGATTGCGGCGGATGCGATGAGGGCGTCGCAGGGGTCGGGGAGGGACTGGACGGCGGACTCGGCGAGGACGGTGAAGCCGTCGGCCCGGAGGGCGCCGGTGACGGGGGACTCGGCCGAATCGGAGCCGGTGACGCGGGCGCCGCGGGCGGTGAACATGCGTGCGAGGCCCGACATGCCGCAGCCGCCGATGCCGGCGAAGAAGAGGTCTGCGTCGCGGATGGTGAATCTTGGAGGGCGTGCGGAGACGGGGATCGTCTCGGCGGGCTTTGCGGTCGGGAGAGGCACCTCGACGGGTCGGGTGACCACGGCGGGCTGGTGCTTGGACGCGACATTCCGTGTCGTCATGGTGGGAGAGTATCGGACAGGGAGTGGCCGTGACGCCAATGGTGTCCGTTAGCGGGTGCTATCGTCGGATCGGGGGATTTCCGCGGGTGGTTCGGGTGCAGGATGAGAGGAGAACGATGCCGGCGCTGCCGTACAAGATCGCGTGTCTGTGCGACCTCCGAGACGAGCGGGGTCGGGTGCTGCTGCTGCGTCGGAAGAAGGCGCCGAACCAGGGGCTGTGCTCGCCGATCGGGGGGAAACTGGACATGGAGCACGGGGAGAGCCCTGCGCAGTGCGCCCGGCGGGAGATTCTGGAGGAGGCGGGGATTGAGATCCCGGTGGAGCGGTTGCGGCTGATCGGGCTGATCGCCGAGACGGCGTACGAGGGTCACGGGCACTGGCTGCTGTTCTACTTCCGGGTGCTCGGGGCGGTGTCGGTGGACGCGGTGGAGATGGACGAGGGGCTGTTGGAGTGGCATGAGGAGGATGAAATCGAGTCCTTGCCGCTCCCAGAGACGGATCGACGGATCATCTGGCCGCTGGTGAAGCAGGTGGAGGGGGCGGGCCCGATGGACGAGTGCGGTTTCTTCAGCGTGCACATTGACTGCACGGGTGAGGAGATGGCGTGGCGCGTGGAGCAGCGGATCCCGCCGCCGGTGTCGTGAGGCGGGCATCGCGGGCTTTCATATACTTCCAGATGATGCAACGGATGAGCCATCGCGGATTTGAGCGGAGCGGGCGTTTGCTCGGCGGCGGGCTCGATCGGCGGGTTGGCGGTCGGGCGCTGTGGGTCGTGGCGGCGCTGCTGCTGAGCGTGTCGTCGCTGCTGGCGCTGGGGCAGACCGTGCAGCCGGGGGGCGAGTCGGCTTCGGGGGCGGCGGGCGGGGTGATCGGCTCGGCGGACCGGCAGGCGCGGAATGTGGCGATCATCAGCATCCGGACGGGGGACGGTCCGATCGACCGGGTGACGGCGCAGAGCTTCATTCGTCGGCTGAAGATCGCCGAGGAGCAGGGCGCGGATGCGGTGGTGGTGGAGATCGACACGCCGGGCGGCGAGATCGGTGCGGTGCTGGACATCTGCCACGCGATCAAGCAGAGCTCGATCACGAACACGGTGGCGTGGATCAACACGAAGGCGATCTCTGGTGGGGCGATCATCGCGCTGGCGTGCCGGGAGATGATCGTGAACGACCCGGTGAGCTTCGGGGATGCGATCCCGATCGCGGCGTCGCCGATGGGCGGGTTGCAGGAGCTTCCGGAGGAGGAACGGGCGAAGCTGCTGATCGCGTTGCTGGAGGAGTTGATCGATTCGGCGCGTCGTCGGAACCAGTTCGGGTATGTGTACGACGAGTTCATCGTGCAGGCGATCGTGACGACGGGCGTGGAGCTGTGGCTGGTGCGGGATACGCAGACGGGCGTGCAGTTTGCGATCGGGCGATCGAAGTACAAGGAGCTGTTCGGGGAGCCTCCGACGGAGGAGCCGACGCTGCTGGCGAGCGTTTCGCCGGCCGAGGGAGCGGCTCCCGGCGCGAGCCCGCCGCTGCCCGCGCCGGAGGGTGGGGCGGGCCGGGCGGCTGGTGGTGGGAGCAGTACCGAGTTCGAGGCGGCGTCGCCTCGGCTTGAGAACCTGTCGCCGCAGATCAGCGAGGCGTTGGAGCTTCCGAACACGCGGCCGGCGATCGACACGAGCGATCCGACGCGGTATCAGCTGATCGTGAAGGTGATGGACGGGACGGGGCCGGCGCAGATGAACGCGTCGTCGATGTACACGCTGAACTTCGCGGCGAACAACCCGAAGACGAATCCGATCCGGACGGAGGGGGATATCAAGGCGTGGTTCAACGCGGAGAATGTTCGCCGGCTGGATCCGCTGTGGTCGGAGGGGCTGGTGAAGTTCATGACGCACCCGATCGTGCGCGGGGTGCTGCTGGTTGCGTTTCTGCTGGGGCTGTTCGTGGAGATGATCAGCCCGGGGATCGGCGTGGCGGGGGGGTTCGCGGTGCTGGCGCTGCTGGCGCTGCTGGTGCCGCCGTATCTGATGGGGCTTGCGAACTGGTGGGAGATCGTCGCGGTGGGCGGGGGGATTCTGCTGATCATCCTGGAGATCTTCGTGTTTCCGGGGTTCGGGCTGCCGGGGATCCTGGGGTTGCTGGCGTTGTTCGGTGGGCTGCTCGGGACCTTTGTTCCGGACCAGGGCGGCGGGTTGTTTCCGGACAGCGCGCGGGATCAGCAGGACCTGCTGTACGGGGTGGTGACGCTGGTGATGGCGGTGGCAACCTCGCTGGTGGGGATGTTCTTTTTGAGCAAGCACTTCGGGACGGTGCCGATTCTGAGCAAGCTGGTGCTGAAGGATGCGCCGGCGGATGCGGGTTCGGATGAGTTGATCGCGGCGATGGGGTACGGGAAGGATCGGCCGCGGATCGGCGAGGAGGGACGGGCGTTGACGACGCTGCGTCCGGTGGGGGAGGTGGAGTTGGAGGGTCGGGTGATCGACGCGGTGGCCGAGGGCGGGTACATTCGCGGTGGCGAGCCGGTGCGGGTCGTCGAGGTGACGGAGTTTCGGACGGTGGTGGCGCGGGTTCCCGAGGGGGATGTCGGCGATCGAGCCGAGGCCTGATCGCCGGCGTCTGGAGGGAGCACGCACGCGTCATGGATCCGATGCTGGTCTGGGGGCTGATCCTGTTCGGGCTCGCGATTCTGGTCGCGGTGTTCGAGTTGTTCATACCGTCGGCGGGTGTGCTTGCGGCGGTGGCGGGTCTGACGGCGGTGGCGGGCGTGGTGTGCCTGTTCATCTACGACACGACCTGGGGCATCGTGGGGCTGCTGGTGGTTCTGATCATGGGCCCGGTGGGGTTTGTGGTGGGGATGAACCTGTGGACGAAGACGGCGATCGGGAGGCACATGATCGGTGCGCCGACCGAAGCCGAGGAGCACGCGGCGCTGGAGAAGCAGCAGCGTGAGCGGGCCGAGCGCGAGGCGCTGATCGGGCTGGAGGGGGAGGCGGTGACGCCGCTGCGTCCGATCGGGGTGGTGCGGATCGAGGGCAAGCGGTACGACGCGCACGCCGAGGTGCAGATGGTCGAGCGTGGAGAGCGGGTGCGGGTGACGGCGGCGGACGGGATGCAGATCAAGGTGCGGAAGGTTGATGCGTGAGGCTTGCGGCGTGAGGGCGGCGGCGGGCCGGCTATACTGCGAACATCGAACCTCTGAGGAGCGAGCTTCATGCCCACCCAGACCATCCTGATCATCATTGCGATCGTCATCGGCGTGATTCTGCTGGCGCTGGTGTTCATCGTCGGCCAGTATCTGAATCTCTGGATCCAGGCGCTGTTGTCGAACGCGCGTGTGGGTCTGCTCGAGATGATCGGGATGCGGCTTCGGAAGGTGGATGTGCGGACGATCGTGTTCAGCCGCATCCGCGCGGTGAAGGCGGGGATCGAGATCTCGACGAATCAGCTCGAGACGCACTACCTGGCGGGGGGTCGGGTGCCGAATGTGGTTTCGGCGCTGATCGCGTCGCGGCGTGCGAAGATCGATCTGGACTGGGACACCTCCGCGTCGATCGACCTTGCGGGTCGTGACATTCTCGACGCGGTGCAGACGAGCGTGAACCCGAAGGTGATCGACTGCCCGAGCCCGAACAACCCGCGTTCGACCATCGACGCGGTGGCGCAGGACGGCATCCAGCTCAAGGCCAAGGCGCGTGTGACGGTTCGGACGAACCTGGCGCGGCTGGTCGGTGGTGCGACGGAAGAAACGATCATCGCGCGTGTGGGCGAGGGCATCGTGACGACGATCGGCTCGGCGCGGTCGCACAAGGCGGTGCTGGAGAACCCGGACAACATCTCGAAGGTGGTGATGGAGAAGGGGCTGGACGCGGGCACGGCGTTCGAGATTCTCTCGATCGATATCGCGGACATCGATGTGGGCGACAACATCGGCGCGAAGCTGCAGGCCGACCAGGCCGAGGCGGACAAGCGTCGGTTCCAGGCCGAGGCCGAGAAGCGTCGCGCGCTGGCGGTGGCGCAGGAGCAGGAGTTCGTGGCGGAGGTTCAGAAGAACCGGGCGCTGGTGGTGCTGGCCGAGGCGGAGGTGCCCAAGGCGATGGCCGAGGCGTTCCGCTCGGGGAACATGGGCATCATGGACTACTACCGGATGAAGAATGTGGTCGCCGACACCTCGATGCGGGACTCGATCGCGGGCTCGGGCGGGGACGGCGGGCGGGCTCAGGGCGGCTGAGCGGACGGATCGCGAGCATCGGAGCATGACGCGCCCGCTTCTGACTGGAGCGGGCGTGTTCTTTTCTGGAGCGGCGAGGTCGGTGGGAGCGGCTCAGCCCGGGATGGGGACGGGGGTGAAGCGTCGCTTGAGGGAGGCGGCGGGGTCGTTCTCGGGGAGTGCGTCGAGTTCCGAGCCGCTGGCTTTCCATTCGTAGAGGGCGTTGCGCCATGGCTCGTCGACATCGGGGTCGCCCGAAGACTGGATGATCTCGACGAACGCGACGGTGCCGTCTTTGCGGAAGGAGACCTCGAAGACGGGTCGGCGTCGGGCGCCGACGAGGCGGGTCTGGATGGAGTGGCGTGGCGGGACGCGGGTGTCGATGCGGAGGCCCTGGGCGGCGACGGGATCGCCGAGCTTGAACTCGGTTGGCTCGTGGCGTGAGGCGGCGTCGGACTCGCGATCGGCGGGGCGGTCGGCGGGGCGCGGGTCGGACTCGGCGGGGGTCGGCGGGGTTGGTTTGGCGGGCTCGGGCGCTGGATTGGAAGGGGCGGGGTTGGCGGGTTGGGAGGGCTGCTGAGCCTGTTGGGGGGTGGGTTTGGGGGGCGTCGGGGGGAGCCGGAAGTCCCCCACCGCGACCGCGGGAGCGGCGTTGAGCACGGCGGGTTGGACGAGGCGGATCGCGGGCGCGGCGTCCCGGGGGTTGGTGGCGGGGTCTGGAGCCGGCTCGGGCTGGGAAACGGGCTCGGCGGGGGACTGCTCTGAGGGCTCGTTGGGGGGCGAGGCGGCGGCGGCGAGAGATTGCTCGGGCTGCTCGACGAGGGATCGGGGGGCCTGGTGGGGCGTGGGATCTTCGAAGCCGAGCCAGGTGACCGTGACGGCGCGGGAGGACTCGATGCCGAGCGGGGGATCGGGGGGATCGAGGGCGCGATCGGGGCTCTGGGCGGCTCGGGCGACGCCCGAGAGGGCGAGGACGGCGAGGGCGTGGAGCGTGAGGCTGCCGACGAGTGCGATGACGAGCGTGGACCGATCCTGCCCGGAGTTGGCCGGGGGTGATTGCGGAGGGTTGTTCGGTGGAGTTTGCGGCGTCATGGGACGGCTCGCGCGGGCGGTGGATGGGTGGAAGACCCGGAGTTGCGGCGGAACATTCCCGGGCGCGGGCGTGTTCGTGGCCGGAGTATGGTGAGCGTGGCGGAGCGCGGAGTCAACCGGCGGCCGCGGGCGTGACGGAACGGTGTGGCCGGGCGCTCTTCGGAGGGGGCGTTCGAACGAATCAGGAAGGATGCGTGATGAATCTGGCGACTTGCGGGCGGGTGATGGCGGCGTTGATGCTGTGCGGCGTGTCGGGGGTTGCGTGGGGGCAGGCGGAGGGAATCGATGGGCCGGTGTCGACGCAGGCCGAGCCTGAGGCGGTGCCGGCGAAGACGCTGCGGATCGGTGATCGTGCGCCGGGGCTGCATGTGGCCGAGTGGGTGCGTGGTGAGCCGGTGGCGCTGGAGCGTGGGAAGGTGTATGTGGTTGAGTTCTGGGCGACCTGGTGCACGCCGTGCCGGGAAGCGATCCCGCACCTGTCGGCGCTGCAGCGGAAGTATGGGGATGAGCTGGTGGTGATCGGGGTGTCGAGCGAGGAGGGCGGGCTGGCGGAGATCGTGCCGTTCGTGGCGGGGCAGGGCGAGGCGATGGCGTATCGGGTGGCGTATGACGCGGACCAGCGGACGATGCGTGAGTACATGCTGTCGCGGAACGAGACGGCGATCCCGCAGGCGTTCATCGTGGACCGAGAGGGTCGGCTGGCGTGGACGGGGCATCCGCTGGAGATGGACGAGGCGCTGGACCAGATCGTGCGGGGAGAGTTCGACCTGGGGGCGGCGATCGCGTTCGAGCGGCGGATGGACGAACTGGTGGAGTTGGCGCTGCCACGGCTGGAGGCGCTGGACGGTGCGCTGATGGAGGGGGACTTTGCGACCGGGGCGAGGCTGGCGCAGGAGTTGGCGGCGCTGGATTACGAGTTCATGTTTCAGTTCGCGTTGCTGCGGTATCAGTTGCTGATGCAGATGAATGATGCGGCGGGGGCGAACGCGTACGCGCGGTCGCTGGTCGAGCAGCATGCGCGGGAGAACGCGCGGGCGATGGGCGCGCTGGCGTGGACGATCTCGATGGATGAGCACGAGGGGCGCGACCTGGAGGTCGCGCTGGCGGCGGGGGAACGCGCGGTGGAGTTGACCGGGCGTGAGGACGCGGACCTGATCGACACGCTGGCGCGGGTGCATTTCGTGCGCGGCGAGTTCGCGAAGGCGGCGACGCTGCAGCGGGAGGCGATCGAGAAGGCTGAGCCGCGGTACCTGTCGATCTATGAGCGGACGCTGGCGGATTACGAGGCGGCGGCGCGTTCGGGCGGGTGAGGCGGCGGCGTTGGCAGAGTGCGGTCATGGCACCGGCTCCGGATGGGGCCGGTGTTTCTTGTTCTGCGCGGGGACGGTGCTTCGTGCGAGGACCGCGGCACCGAGTCCCCCGGGGCGGTCAGACGCGCGGGGGGGCGACGGGGCCGACGCGGACGGAGTCTCGACCCTTGACGCTCAGGACGGGGATCAGCCCCCAGGAGCCGAGTCGTTCGCCTTGGGACTCGGTGAGCCAGATCTCGGCGATGGGCTTGGCGACGGGGCCGGTGGCGGCGGCGTCGGCGGGCTTCCAAGTGTGGAGCGGGAGGCTTTGGATCTCGGCGGGGAGGCCGAGCATGGCGGCGTTGCGCCCGTCGAGGAAGGACTGGGCGGCGGCGATGGCGACGAGGAGGCTGGCGGGGCACCATGCGTAGGCGTCGTGGGCTTGGCGGGAGCCGAGGGCGGCGGGGTCGATCTCGTTGAAGTCGAAGGTGTCGATGGGGTCGGCCGGGCCGTGCGGGAGGCGGTTGAGGAATCGCGGGAGGGTGAAGGCGACCGAGCCGTTGGAGGTCACGCGGGACCACCAGTCGGCGTGGAGGCTCGCGGGGGATTGGAAGGCGTCGGGATCGAGGGAGACGAAGGTGTCGGCGCCGACGAGGGCGGGAGCGGCACCGGCGATGCAGACCGCGTCGGCGCGGGCGGCGGCGGAGCCGAGGCGGGCGAGGGTCTCGGCGGTGGCGTCGTCGGGCTCGGCGTCGTGGAGGATGGCGATGAGGTCCGGGCGGGCCGAGCCGACGGCGCCTTCCTTGATCGCTTCGATGATGGACGCGATGGCGGGGGCGTCCGGGTTGCGGAGGTCGTCGGCGGCGCACTGGACGATGCGCACGCGGAGGGTCTCCCCCACTTCGACCGAGGTGATGAGTCGATGGGCGGCGTGCCAGGCGTTCTCGACGGCGCGGAAGGCGGGGTCGGCGAGGAGCGTGCGGAGGGTCGAGGCGAGGGCGGCTTCGAGGCGGGTGATGAGCGCGGCGTGGGAGGCGGATTGGGCGGGGACCGAGGCGCCCGAGACGAGCGACTTGATGAGATCGCGGGCGCGGTCGGCGGCGCTGGCCGAGGGGGTGGAAGAGTGCTCGGAGGGTCGGCCGCCGAGGAGGTCTTCGAGCGAGGAGGCGCCGGCGGGGGCGGAATCGTCGCGCCGGTCGGTCGATGGACTGGTGGGCGGTGTGGAGGCAGAGGGATCTTCGGAAGCGCCGAGGATGGCTTCGGCCTCGCGGGCGGCGTCGGCGGCGGTCTCTGGCTTGCGGAGGCGTTTGCGGAGATCGAGCAGGCGGGCGAGCGGGGAGAAGGTGCGGAGGAGCGCGTCGGGGTGGAGATCGTCGGGGTGCTTGGGGTGGAGGGCGTGGCGCTCGAGTTCGCCCGAGAGGGGGATCTCGGGTGCGAAGCGGAGGAAGAGGTCGTCGAGGTTGTCGATGTCGAGGTTGAGAGGTGTGTGCGGCGCGGTGTCGGAGGCGGCGGCGAAGTCGGCGGCGAGGAGGATGGTGAAGGTGTCGGCGGGTGGCTTGGGATTGGCGTCGCCCCGGCCGCCAAAAGAGAAGCCGAAGTCGATGTGGCGGAGGGGTGATTGCGGGCGCGTCATGGCGGTGCTCCCCGTTGAGGTGATCGGGTTGCAGGGTACCAGTTCGGGCGGGGCGCGCGGGTGTGCGGGGGCGCGGAGTCAGAAGGAGAAGTTGGCCCAGGGCCCGGTGGAGGCGGTGATGTTGCCGGTGGCGGTGATGATCTCTCCGACGGTGTTGCCGCCGGGTACGGAGAAGTTGGTGGCGTTGCCGCTGGCGGAGTTGCGGATGACGAGGTTGCCGTCGATGGTGACGACCTGTATGCCGGTGGCGTTGTTGGTGGCGTGGTTGGAATCGATGCGGTTGGAGAAGCCTTCGACGCGGATGCCGGCGAGGTCGTTGTCGTCGCAGTTGTTGCCGGTGATGTAGGCGTTGCTGGCGACGAGGATGCCCTGTGCCATGTTGTCGCGTGCGGTGTTGTCGCGGACGGTGACGCCGTCGTGTGCGTTGATGCCGGCGAAGGTGTTCTCGGAAGCGCGGGAGTTTGAGATGGTGGAGCCGGGGCGGAGGACGAAGCCGTCGCCGATGTTGGCCGAGGATCGGCATGCGTCGACGGTGCCGGACCAGGTGACGCCGTGGAGTCGGTTGCCGATGGTCGATGAGTTGACGAGTGAGCCGGAGCCGCCGATGCCTTCGAGGTCGTTGGCCGAGCCGACGCAGCCGCGGACGGCGGAGGATGAGACATTGATGCCTCGGCCCCGGTTGTCGATGGCGACGCAGTTCTCGATGACGGCGTTGTCGGCCTGGATGCCGTGGAGCGCGTTGTTCTGTGCGACGCAGTTGCGGATGACCGGTCCGGTGGGCGGGCTGGCGCCGAATCCGACGCGGATGCCGATTTCGCCGTTGGACATGGCCCGGATGTTCTCGACGATGGCGTTGTTGGCGAGGTCGGCGTCGATGCCCCGGAAGCCCCAGCCGACGACGGCGCCGTTGCGGATGTGGATGTTGTCGAGTGGGAAGATGAGGTTGCCGACATTGATGGCGTCGAGGGATCCGGGGACGCCGGTGAGGGTGAAGCCGGAGAGATCGAGGGTGACATTGTCGGAGGTGATGCGGATGCCGACCTTGCCGGACTCGCCCTGGAGGTTGCGTGTGAGGTAGTAGGAACCGGGCTGGCTGATGATGTGGGTGGAGGTGGCGTCGCCCGGGAGGGATTCGACGGGGGTTCGGGGCTCGACCTGGTCGAGGGTCTTCATGGTGGGCGCGGGCGGGCCGGCGGGTGGATCGAGCGGGCCTGCGACAGCGAGGATGACGCCCGAGCCGAGCAGAGTCAGGGCGATGAGCGCGGCGGTGGCGCGGCGGGATGAACGGGCGCGGGTGTGGTGCATGGACGGGGCCTCTCTCGGTGGGGCGCGGCGGGGTGGCCGCGGCGCGCACGGGGCGCGCATCTCCTTCTCCGAACGCAGCGTATGACGCGCCGGGCGGGTGATGCAAGGGCTTCACGAAGGCTTGGCGTGGTTGCGGTAGCATGCCGGGATGATGGGGAACCAAACGAGGACCAATCGGGGCGTGGCACGGATTTTCGGACTCGTGCTGGTCGTGGTGTCGGTGTGTTCGGGGTGGGGCTTTGCGGCGCAGCCCGGGGCGGACGGATCGGCGGAGGCGGGATCGACGCAAGGGCTGTCGGCGGCGGTGGATCCGCGGTTCGAGAGCCCTCGGGCGACGATGCGGACCTTTCTGGAGGCGATGCAGCGGGCCGGCGACGCGAGCGGGAGCGCGCGGGACGCGGCGTTCAGTGATGCGATCGCGTGCGTGGAGGGTTTGAGCGAGCGGGATCGTTCGGCGGCGGAGAACGCGGTGTCGAAGCTGCTCCTGGCGCTGAACAAGATCGAGCTGGTGGATTACGCGGTGCTGCCGGATCGGGCGTCGCTGGGATGGAGGCCCATCCGGGAGTTCGTGTTCTATCCGCGGCCGGGCGAGCCGAGGCATGAGGAGCTGCGCGAGCTGACGGGTGGGTATCGCGTGGTGCTGGCGGTGGGTGACGACGGGTCGTGGCGGTTCACGGCGCGGACGGCGGAGAACGCGAACGCGTTGTGGTTGCGGCTGCGCGCGCGGGCGGAGTCGTTCGGCCAGGGGCAGGTGGCGCTGACGCTGGGGCTGTGGGTACGGTCGATGGTGCCGGGCTCGCTGCAGGGGGAGTTGGTGCTTGGGCTGGAGGTGTGGCAGTGGATCGGGTTGGCGCTGCTGGTGTTCCTGGCGCTGCTGGTGGATCTGCTGACGCGGACGGTGATGCGTCGGGTGTGGATGCGGCTGCTGCGTCGGATCGAGGGGGATTCGAGTGAGAAGGTGATCCGGCGATCGGTGCGTCCGTTCGGGACGCTGCTGGGCGGGATCCTGGTGCTGCTGGGGCTGAACCTGCTGGATCTTCCCGAGACGCCGAGCCTGATTCTGACGGTGGCGGCGCGGGTGGTGGTGATGCTCAGCGCGGTGCTGGCGGCGTATCGGCTGGCGGATGTGGCGGGCGAGTTTCTGGACGCGAAGGCGAAGCAGACGGCGACGAAGATCGATGACCTGCTGATCCCGCTGGTTCGGAAGACGGTGAAGATCGTGGTGACGGCGATGGGTGTGATCTACATCGCCGAGTCGATGGACATCGAGATCCTGCCGCTGCTGACGGGGCTTGGGATCGGCGGGCTGGCCTTTGCGTTTGCGGCGAAGGACACGATCGAGAACTTCTTCGGTTCGATCGCGGTGATCGCGGACCGGCCGTTCGAGGTGGGCGACTGGGTGGTGATCGGGGAGACGGAGGGGACGGTCGAAGAGTTGGGGTTTCGGTCGACGCGGATCCGGACTTTCTATAACTCGCTGATCACGGTGCCGAACGCGACGCTGGTGCGAGCGACGGTGGACAACTACGGGCGGCGTCGGTATCGGCGGTTCAAGACGACGGTGGGCTTGAAGTACGGGACGCCTCCTGAGAAGATCGAGGCGTTCTGCTCGGGGGTGCGTGAGTTGATCCGGCTGCACCCGTACACGCGGAAGGACTATTACCATGTGTGGCTGAACGGGTTCGGGCCGCACAGCCTGGATGTGCTGATCTACATGTTCCACGAGTGCCCGGAGTGGGCGACGGAGTTGCGGGAGCGGCACCGGTTCATGCTGGATGTGGTGCGGCTGGCGGGGGCGGTGGGCGTGGAGTTCGCGTTTCCGACGCAGACGCTGCACCTGGTGCGGGATGCGGGCGGGTCGGGGGAAGCGCCGGCGGCGCCCGGGAAGGAAGACGATGCGCGGGCGGTGGCGCGCGGGTGCCTGGCGGCGCGCGAGCTGACGCATGAGCAGGTGTGGCGGGAGAAGAAGCCCGACCCGGTGATGTTCCAGCCACGGGTGCCGTTTGCGCCGAGGGCGGTGGATTCGAGCAAGACGCAGACGATCATCGGGACCGAGAGCGTGGAGAGCTAGTCGGCTCGCCGCGGGGTCCTGAGGGAGATTGGCGATGTCGGTGCTGAATTATGCGACGCTGGAGTCGAACTACCCGGAGAAGGACGCGGCGGGGAACTTCGTGCGGATCGGCGGGAGTTGCGCGCCGCACGAGAACCAGTGCGCGATCCGGCTGAGCCACGCGCTGGTGGCGTCGGGGTTCAGCCTGGCGGGGTATCAGCGGTTCGGGCCGGCGTGCGTGGCGGCGGGGACGAAGCATGTGCGGGGAGCCAAGCCACTGGCGGACTTCCTGTGGAAGAAGCTGGGGCGACCAGAGATCGATGTGGGGCCGGCGAGCGCGGCGACGGCGGGCGTGCTGGGGCGAACGGGGATCATCTTCTTCCGCAACTGCTATCAGCGCACCGACGGCACGATGGGGCACCACATCGACCTGTGGAACGGGTCGGCGACGATGGGGTACCAGGGCTGGGGGAACAGCAGCGAGGTGTGGTTCTGGCCGATCGCGCGGGGAGCGGTGAAGGCGACTTCGAGCGCGGGGTGACGGAGCGGCGTGATCAGGGGCATCGCCTCGGTCAGCCCGCCGGGTCGTTGCGGTTCACTCGGCGAACATCGCTTCGATGAATGACTCGGGGTCGAAGGGTTCGACATCCTCGGGGGTCTCGCCGACGCCGACGAACTTGACGGGGATGTTGGTGGCTTCGCGGATGGCGACGACGATGCCGCCCTTGGCGGTGCCGTCGAGCTTGGAGAGGAAGATGCCGGTGACGCCGGCGGCTTTCTCGAACTCCTCGGCCTGGCGCATGGCGTTCTGGCCGCTGGTGGCGTCGAGGACGAGGAGCGTTTCGTGTGGGGCGCCGGGGATCTTCTTGTCGATGACCTTGCGGATCTTCTCGAGCTGGCGCATGAGGGGATCCTGGGTGTGCAGGCGGCCGGCGGTATCGAGGATGAGGACATCGGCCTTGCGTGAGAGCGCGGCGGCGCAGGCGTCGAAAGCGACGGCGGCGGGGTCGCCCCCCTGTTGCCCCTTGACGACCTCGACGCCGAGGCGTTCGGCCCAGATTTCGAGTTGACGAACGGCGCCGGCGCGGAAGGTGTCGCATGCGCCCAAGAGGACGGAGCGGCCTTCGGCGCGGAGGGCGTGGCAGAGCTTGGCGATGGAGGTGGTCTTGCCGACGCCGTTGACGCCGGTGACGAGGATGACGGTGGGTCGCTGGCCCTCGGGCGCTTCGCGGAGTCGGCGGTCGGCTTCGGGCCACATCGCGATGAGCTCGCGCTTGAGGTAGTCGAGGACATCTTCGCCTTTGGTGAGGGTGCCGGCTTTGTAGTCGGCGCGGATGCCTTCGATGAGGGCGCGGGTGGTCCTGACGCCGACATCGGACTGGATGAGGCGTGCTTCGAGCTCGCGGATGAGGGCGTCGTCGAGGGTGCGCCCGCGGAGCATGGAGCGGAGGCCCGAGACGAAGGACTCGCGTGTGCGGGTGAGTCCCTTTCGGACCTTGGAGATGGCGGAACGGAAGATGCCCATCGGCGCGGGTCCTCGGTCAGTCCGTGTGTTGCGGCGATTCGGCGGGTGGCTCGGCGTGGGGCGCGGGCTCGCCGCGTGCGACCTTGCCGAGGATGCCGTTGACGAAGGCGGGCGATCGCTCGGTGCCGAAGGACTTGGCGAGCTCGACGGCTTCGTTGATGATGATGCGTGGGTCTTCGGCGGCGAGGGAGAGTTGGTGGATCGCGAGGCGGAGGATGGCGCGGTCCATCGCGGGCTGGCGGGTGGCGGGCCAGCCCGGGGCGAGCGCGAGGGTGCGGTGATCGGTGGAAGCGCGGTCGCCCCAGGCGCCGAGGGTGATGGCGCGGACGCGGTCGGCGAGGACGGGCCCGAGGCCGTCGATCGCGTCGAGGTCCTGGTCGATCATGTCGGCGGCTTCGGCGTCGGTGGCGTTGTGGAGGTCGAGGCGGTAGAGGAGCTGGCAGGCGAGGCGGCGCGCGGCAATGTCGAAGGCGCGAAGGCGCTGGGAGGGCTCGACGGTGCCGAGCAGGCGGAGTTCCTCTGAGAACGAGGCGACCGAAGCGGAGGAGGGCTCGTCGGACCCGATCTGGAGGAGGGTTTGCGACGCGAGCTCTCGGATGGTTTCGGGGAGTTTCACGCGAGGCCGTCCGTTCCGCCGAGCTTGGCGATCCGGCGGGTGATGGTGGGCGCGATGGCGGCGGGTTCGCCGGCTTCGGCGGCGGCGCGGATGGCGCCGGCGGAGGCGAGGGTGTCGAGGAGGGCGGCCATTGCTTCGGTGCCCTTGTTTCCCTTGTGGGTTCCGGAGGGGCCGCCGGCGCGGTCCTCGGCCTGTTGGGTGTTGTTGGCGGTGATGACGCCGAGGGCGACAGGGACGCCGGTCTGGAGGGTGACCTCGACGAGGCCTTGGGCGACGGCGGCGGAGATGTATCGGTCGTGGTCGGTCTCGCCCCGGACGACGATGCCGAGGGCGACGACACCCTGATAGAGCCCGGAGTTGGCGGCGGCGAGGGAGAGGGCGACGAGTTCGTAGGTGCCGGGCGCCTCGATGATGCCGAGGTTTGCGGGGTCGCCGCCGCGGGCGAGGTACTCGGCGCGTGCGGCGTCCTCGAGGCGGGTGGTCAGCGAGGCGTGGTAGCGGCTGACGACGATCGCGACGGGGGCGAGGGAGGCGGGGCGGGATGGTTCGGAGGCGGCATCGGTCATGCGCGGGCGATGGTAGATCGCGCCGGGCGGGATGTCCCGCCGGGGGTCGGGTACGATCGCGCCATGATCCGGCTGCTCGAACGCCTGCTGCCTGTGCTGCGACTGACGCGTGTGACGGGGGCGTTTGCGGCGGTGGGGAATGTGTGGTTCGTGATTCTGTGGAGCCACGCGAACGGGGCGTATGAGCGGATGCCGGGGGGCGGGCTGGCGGGCGGATCGCTGTGGTTGGAGCTGTTCGGGGGGACGGCGGCGGCGTTCGGGCTGTACGCGTTCGCGATGGGGCTGAACGATGTGCTCGATGCGCGTCGCGACCGGACGCTGCGTCCCGATCGCCCTGTGGCGAGCGGGTCGATCCGGGCGGAGACGGCGGTGACGGTGGTTTCGGCGTCGCTGATCATCTCGGTTCTGGGGTCGACGCTGCTGGGATCGGAAGCGGTGGTGCTGACGCTGATCCTGGGGACGCTGGTGCTGGCGTACAACACGACGGGGCGGTTTGTGCCGGCGATCGGGCTGGTGCTGCTGGGGCTGGTGTACGCGGGGCAGATGCTGGTGGGGAATGTGGAGTTGCGGTTCGTGTGGCCGGTGTGGCTGGTGATGACGCACGCGCTGGTGGTGTCCGGGGTGGTGCACTGGCTGGGGAGGAAGGTGCCGCCGATGTCGGAGCGGGCGCTGGTGGCGGCGGGTCTGGGGTGGGTGTTCTGGACCTGCCTGTTGGGGTGGTTGGCGTGGAGCCGGAACGACGGACAGATCTGGCCGCACTGGGTGCCGGCGTGGGCGGGGGTGGGCCCGCTGGTGCTGGCGGTGTCGTGCGTGATCTGGTGCGTGCGGCGCGTTCGGACGACGGGGGCCGGGCCCCGGGCGGCGGAAAAGGTGGCGCGTTACGGGTCGCTGTGGTTGATGTTCTATGGGTGCGCGTGGATGTTCGGCACGGGGGCGAGCTTCGAGGCGTGGTTGCTGGCGGGGTACACGGCGGTGGGGTTCGTGTGCGTGACGGTGCTGCGGGAGTCGATCAGCCT
Source organism: Phycisphaerales bacterium JB037 (assembly GCA_043101605.1). GTDB lineage: Bacteria > Planctomycetota > Phycisphaerae > Phycisphaerales > UBA1924 > JBICIG01. The sequence continues at coordinate 27,877 of JBICIG010000112.1, read as the reverse complement.
GATCGAGCAGCCGGTGGGGTATCGGCGTTAGGGCTCGGCGCGAGCGGGTCCGTCGGTGCGTGTGTGGACGGTGATGATGGCGGCGTAGGGGCTGAGCCCGCCGACGGTGGTGTTGGTGGAGAAGGCGGTGGAGCGCTCGAAGTCGGTGCCCCGGGGGAAGACGCGTCGGCGGAGTTCGAGCAGTTCGCGGATGGGGATGTCGAGTCGTTCGATCGGCTCGGAGGAGAGGTTGAACTGGCACTCGATGACCTGTTGATCGGTGACGCGGTAGAAGATCAGGGCGTTGTCGTTGCCGGCGTGGAGGGGGAGGTAATCGCCCGAGCGCAGGGCCTCGTGCTCGTTGCGGAGGGCGATGAAGTCGCGGTAGCGGGAGCGGAGTGAGTCGGGGTCGTTGAGTTGTCGCTCGACATTGATGGTGTCGGCGTCGGCGTTGACGGGTCGCCATGGGGTGGCGGTGGTGAATCCGGCGCCGGGACGGCCGTTCCACTGCATGGGGGTTCGGATGTCGGGATCGGGCTTGGTGCCGGTCATGCCGATCTCCTCTCCGTAGTAGATGAACGGGATGCCCGGGAGGGTGAGGAGGATGGAGGCGGCGAGTTTCTGTTCTTCGGTGTCGCCGGCGAGTTCATTGGCGAGGCGGGGCTGGTCGTGGTTGCGGAGGAAGGTGGCAAAGGCGTTGCCGGCGAAGACCTCCTCGACGGTGGCCATCTGATCGTGGACGAGAGAGGCGTTGTCGTCGCGGACGGCGTTGATGATCGCATCGGCGAGTTGGAACTCGAAGGCGGCGTCGAGTTCGCCGTCGACATACTCGGCGATGGCCTCGGAGGAGGACCAGACCTCGCCGAGGAAGAAGGCGTCGGGGTGGTCGGCCTTGAGCTCGCGGTTGAAGTTCGCGAGCCAGGCGTGGGTCTCGGGGAGGTTCTCGAAGACTTCCTGGTCTTCGTAGAGGTGTCGGATGGCGTCGAGGCGGAAGCCGTCGGCGTTGAAGTCTTCGAGCCAGAGTCGGCTGAGGCGCATCATCTCGCGGGAGACGGCGGGGTTGTGGAAGTTGAGATCGGGCATGCCCTGCCAGAAGAAGCCGTAGTAGTACGAGCCGTCCTTGGCGGGTGATTCGTGCCAGAGGTGGTGCTGGGTCTTGACCCAGGCGGGGATGCCGTCGGACCAGATGAACCAGTCGCGGTAGGGCGAGGCGGGGTCGATGGCGGCCTGGAACCAGGGGTGGTCGGAGGAGCAGTGGTTGAGGACATGGTCGACGATGACGCGGATGCCGCGGGCGTGGCAGGCTTCGATGAGTTGGCGGAAATCGTCGTCGGTGCCGTATTCGCGGTCGACCTGCTCGTAGTCGGTGACATCGTACCCGTGGTAGCTGGCGGACTCGGCGATGGGCATGAGCCAGAGTGCGGTGACGCCGAGGTCGGTGTTGGTGCGGGGGTTGCCGTCATTGAGGTAGTCGAGGTTGTCGATGAGCCCGCGGAGGTCGCCGATGCCGTCGTTGGCGAGCGGGCCCTCGGAAGAGTCGGCGAAAGAGCGGACGAAAACCTCGTAGAAGATGGCATCGTGCCACCAGGCGCGGTCGTCGGCGGAGGCGGTGGATTCGGCGTGGTGGGGCGCGCGGTCCGTGGGGTTGGGGGCGGCGGCGCAGCCGAGCGCGAGCAGCGGCGTGGCGAGGAGTGCTTTGTGCATGGCGGGGCTCCGTTGCGTGGGGAACGGGGGACCGCCGATCAGAATAGCCCGAGCGAGTAGAAGATCGCGGTGAAGATGAGGTCGGCGATGACGATGGCGACGATGCACTGGACGACGGTCATGGTGGTGGCGAGGCCGACGCCGGCGGCGCCGCCGGTGACGCGGAGCCCGTTGGCGCAGGCGATGAGCCCGATGAGCAGGCCGAAGAGGGATCCCTTGACGACGCCGGTGACGAAGTCGACGGTCTTGACCTGCTGGAGGAGGTTGTCCATGAAAGTGGCGTAAGGGATGCCGAGGGCGGTAATGGAAACGAGCAAGGCGGCCGAGAGAGCGACGAGGTCGGCGATGACCGCGAGGGCGGTCATGCTCAGGAAGGTGGCGATGACGCGGGGGACGACGAGGAAGCGGACGGGGTTGAGGGCGTGGGCCTCGAGGGCCTCGATCTCCTCGGAGACGACCATGGTGCCGATCTCGGCGGTGATGGAGGCGCCGGCGAAGCCGGTGAGGACGATGGCGCCGATGAGGGGTCCGAGTTCGCGGAGGATGGCGACGCCGGTGATGTTGGCGACGAGGGCGCGCTGGCCGAACTGGTCGAGCGGGGGCGCGAGCTGGAGGGCGAGGATGACGCCGACGGCGGCGGAGACGAGCGAGGCGATGCCGATGGAGCGGACGCCGAGTCGGTTGATCTGGCTGACGACGGCGTGACGACCGAGTCGGACGCGTCGGGTGCAGAGCCCGAGGGTGAACCAGCGGATGGTCTCGATCGCCAGGAGGGCGACGAAGCCGACATGCTCGACGACGCCGAGGGCGCGTTCGCCGAGGTGCGAGACGAGCGAGAGGGAGGCGCGGACGGGGATGATCAGAGCGGAGCCTCGGCGGGCGTGTTGCGGCATGTCGCCCCCGGGTTCAGGATGCCAGGGCCTCGTCGAGCGAGGCGGTGATCTTGAAGTACTGGTCGAGCTTGGCGATCTCGAAGATGCCGCGGACGCGGTCGCCCATGTTGCACAGGATGAGCGAGGCGTTGCGTGATCGCCCGAGCTTCATGGCTTCGACGAGGGTGGCGAGGCCGGAACTGTCCATGTAGCCGACCTGTTCGAGATCGACGATGACGCGCTGGACGCGATCGTCGTGGGCCTCGTGCAGAACGCCGCGGAGGGTGGGCGAGCCGACCATGTCGATGTCGCCGCGCGGGGCGATGATGCGGGTTCCGTCGCGGTCGGTGGTCTCGATGGGGATGCCCTCAGCCATGGGCGGCGTCCTTGTTGCTAGCGGTGTCGAAGCGTTTGAGCATGACGAGGCGCATGCCCGCGGGCTCGCGGCGTTCGTAGGTGACCTTGTCCATGACTTCCTGGATGATGTGGACGCCGAGCCCGCCTGGGCGGATGTCGGCGAGATCGCGGCCCTTGATGTTCTCGATATCGACCTGGTCGCCCTCGTCCTCGATGACGACCTTGAGTTCCGGGCCGCCGTTGGATTCGTCGACGAACCAGAGGGTGACCCAGATGGGCCCGTCGGGGCGGCGCTTGTAGCCGTGGCAGATGACATTGGCGAGGGCCTCGTCGATGGCCAGGGCGATGCGGGAGCAGTCGAGTTCGGGGAACCCGAAGCGTCGGGCGGCGGCGGAGACGAACTCGCGGGCGCCGCTGAGCAGGCGCGGGTCGCTGCGGAGTTCGATGCGGACGGGCTCGGCGCCGGTCATGGGCGGTGGCTCCCGTCGGCGTGCTCGAGCGTGGGGTCGTCGGGCATGGCGGCATCGTACCACGCGGTCCAGCGATCGACGGCGGGGCGGCGGAGGCGCTCGGGCGCGGCGTGGTCGTAGCCGAAGGTGCGGTCGGTGAGTCGCTCGAGGGTGCGGATGGCGAACATACGGACGGCGGGGTCGTCGCTGTCGAGCTGCCCGATGAGGTCTGGGATGGCGGCGCGGTTGCCGGTGCGGGCGGCGTCGATGATGGCGGGGATGCGGCCTTCGGGGGCGGCGGCGTCGAAGCCCTCGGGGGTGCTGCGGGCGCACGCGGCGAGGAAGATCGCGGGCGCGAGACAAGGGACGAGGGATCGGAAAGGCCGGGGCATGCACGGATCGTAATCGGGCTGGACGGGGGCTGCCTTGAGCGGCGGCGGATGGGCTGGGGTGCCGGGTCGCGGCTATCCTCTCGATTCCCCCCCGCGGGTCGATTCACCTCGGCGGGTGTCGGCCGGCGGTCGGGCCCGGGTGGACCGAACCGAGCGTGCGAGCGCGGAGGTCGGGGGGCGGGGATGCGAGTGCTTGAAGGAAAGGTGCGCGTTCGATGGATGCCACTCCCGCCGTTGATGCTCCGCTGCCGCACGACGAAGTGGTGCCGATTCTGGACTTCGGGTCGCAGACGGCGCAGCTGATCGCGCGGCGGGTGCGTGAGGCGGGCGTGTTCAGCGTGCTGATGGATCCGGAGACTGCGGCTTCGGAGCTGGCGGCGATGAAGCCGGTGGGGATCGTTCTCTCGGGGGGGCCTTCGAGTGTGTACGCCGAGGGAGCGCCGCACTGCGATCCGGGGATCTTTGATCTCGGCGTGCCGGTGCTGGGGATCTGCTACGGGATGCAGCTTGCGTGCAAGGTGCTGGGGGCGACGGTGTCGCAGGCCGAGCGTCGGGAGTTCGGGCGGGCGAGCCTGACGGTGCACGGCGAGGGGGGCGGCGCGGGGGCGCTGTTCCGGGGGCTTCCCTCCCCCACCACCGTGTGGATGTCGCACGGAGATCAGATCCGGCATCTGGAGGAGGGCGGCTTGCGGGTGCTGGCGTCGACGCCGACCTGTCCGTTCGCGGCGGTCGGGCCGATGGACGGGGACGCGCGACGGGTGTACGGCGTGCAGTTCCACCCGGAGGTGACGCACACGCCGCACGGCGTGGATGTGTTGCGGAACTTTCTGTTCGACATCTGCGGGGCGCGGGGGACCTGGCGGATGAGCGCGTTCGCCGAGGAGGAAGCGGGACGCATCCGGGAGAGGGTCGGGAGCGGGCATGTGCTGTGCGGGCTGTCGGGGGGCGTGGACTCGTCTGTGACGGCGGCGTTGATCCACAAGGCGATCGGGGATCGGCTCACCTGCGTGTTCGTGGACACCGGGCTGCTGCGGAAGAAGGAGCGGGAACTGGTCGAGACGACCTTCCGCGATCACTTCAGCGTGGATCTCCGGGTGGTCGATGCGAGCGCGGCGTTCCTGGGGGACCTGGCGGGGGTGACCGATCCGCAGGAGAAGCGGAAGAAGATCGGGGCGCGGTTCATCCGCGTGTTCGAGGAGGCGGCGTCGGGGATCGGGGATGCGGAGTTTCTGGCGCAGGGGACGCTGTACCCGGATGTGATCGAGTCCGGGCACGGGAAGGCGGGCAAGAGCGCCAACATCAAGATCCATCACAATGTGGGCGGGCTGCCCGATGACCTGGAGTTCGAGCTGGTCGAGCCCTTGCGTGAGCTCTTCAAGGACGAAGTTCGGAAGCTGGGCGAGGTGCTCGGGCTGCCCGATCAGCTTGTGTGGCGGCATCCGTTCCCGGGGCCGGGGCTGGCGGTGCGGGTTCTGGGGGAGGTGACCGAGCCGAAGCTGGACCTTCTGCGGGAGTGTGACGAGATTCTGCTTGAGGAGATCGTGGCGGCGGAGCTGTATCGGCGGACGAGCCAGGTGTTCGCGGTGCTGCTGCCGGTGCAGAGCGTGGGCGTGATGGGCGATGCGAGGACCTACGAATCGGTGGTGGCGATCCGGGCGGTGGAGACGCAGGACTTCATGACGGCCGACTGGGCGCGGATTCCCTTTGAAGTGCTTGCCCGCATCTCGAACCGGATCATCAACGAAGTGCGTGGGGTGAACCGGGTGGTGTACGACATCAGCTCGAAGCCGCCGGCGACGATCGAGTGGGAGTGAGGGACCGGGGCTTCCCGGGGTGTCCTCTTGGGAGGGGCGGAGAGGCGGCGGGAATGTTCCGCCTCGGGCGAGGGTTGCCCGGGACCGCCCTGTCGCCGGGCGGGTGCGTCCGCCCGCGGTGCCTGGCGGTACATTCGTGGACCGATCTCGGTCATCCGCCCGATCGATCACCCTTCCCTGTTGTCTGGCTGGATTCCCCTGGAGATTGCAAAGGAGCCTCCGATGAACCGTTCGCTGATCGCGTTGGCAGGTGTTTCGCTCGTGTCGTTCGCGGGGATCGCGGCGGCGACGCTGGGAGCGTCTGGAAAGGACGCCGCGGCGCCCGCGCTGGAGCGCGGCGTGCCGACGGGGTTGGCGTCTTACAGCGTGGATCCGGTGCACTCGTCGGTGGTGTTCAAGGTTCGGCATGTCGGGGCGGCGAACTTCTACGGGCGGTTCAACGAGATCAAGGGTTCGCTGCAGTTCGATGAGGGTTCGGGCGAGCTGAGCGGGGTGTCGATCGAGATCCCGATCGAGTCGGTCGATTCGAACAACGAGCGGCGCGACGCGCACCTCAAGAACGCGGACTTCTTCAACGCGCGGCAGTACCCGACGGCGTCGTTCACTTCGACGGGGTTCACCAAGACCGCCGACGGCGGGGTGCTGACGGGCGAGTTCACGATGCACGGCGTGACGCGCGAGATCAAGGCAAAGGTTGTGGACTTCGGCACCGGGATGCAGGGGCCCACGGAGAAGATGGGATTCGAGGCCCAGTTCACGGTCACGCGTTCGGACTTCGGGATGACCAAGTACCTGGCCGAGGACGGGAGCGACTCGGGGCCCTTGGGCAACCGCGTAACCATCATCGTGGCGATCGAAGCGAACAAGGGCTGAGTTCGGGGCTGCGAACCGACGACGATGCCTGACCTGCGCACCATCCTCGTTGCGGGCGTCATCCCGGGGGTTGTCTCCGGGGTGGCGCTGCTTCTGCTTTGGTGGTGGGACCGTTGGCGGCAGCGCCGGGTAGCGGGGGCGTCGGATGCGTCGCTCGGAGAGCGCAGCCGTGCGCGAGAGCGGGTCGGGCCCGTGTGGTTGCTGCCGGTGCTGCTGGCGGGGTCGTTCATCGCTGGCGATTACACGGTGAACGGGACGCCGTTCTGGTGGCCCGATTCGAACCCGTATCGATTCGTGCATGCGGCGGCGGCGCTCGGGCTGCTGGGGCTCGTCGAGGGCGTGTTCCGGCTGGCGTGGTGGGTCGCGGCGGTGCTGCGGGCGGGGGTGCTGGGCGGGATCGTGTGGATGCTCGGCGAGGGGTATGTCCCGCACGCGGTCGCGGAGCATGATTTTGTTGGTTGGATGCTGCTGGCGGGGCTGGGCGGCGCAGGATTGATCGCGGGGATCGAGCGGGGGGCGAGGGAGCTTCGCGGGGCGGTGCCGATGGTGCCGATCGTGATGACCTTCGGCGCGGCGCCGGGGTTGATGTTCTTTGCCGGGTACGCGGGGCTGGCGCAGGCGGCGATCGGGCCGATCGCGTGCGCGACGGCGGCGATGGTTGTCGGGCTACTTTTTCGCGATCGGCTGCGGGTCGATCGGGGAACGGTGACGGTGGCGTGCGGGTTGCTGGTCGCGATGGCGGTGGGCGCGGGGTTCCAGGTGGAGCCATTGAGCGGGCCGGCGCTGCTGCTCTTTGTGGCCGGGCCGGTGGGGATCGCGGCGGCGGCGGGGTTTGCCGGGAGGCACTGGGGGCTGCGGCTGGCGGCCGCGACCATCGCGAGCGCGGCGTTGCTGGGGGCATCGGCGTACACGCTGCACCTGGCCCAGCCCGAGCCGGCGCCCGAGGAAGAAGACCCGTACGCCGATTACTACCAGTACTACGACGAGTGAGCGTGGGGCGGGTTGGTCGGCGGGTGGGGCAAGCGGGCGTAGACTGGGGCGATGGTCGAGAAGCTTCGGGTGCCGACGCCGGGTCGCGGGCTGCACGAGATCACCGATCGGGTGGCGCGGGTGGTCGCGGAGGCGGGCGTTGACGAGGGGCTGTGCACGGTGTTCATCGCGCACACGTCGGCGAGCCTGACGATCCAGGAGAACGCGGACCCGAGCGCCCGGCGGGATCTGGAAGCGTGGCTGCATCGTCTGGTCAAGCCGGGCGATGCGCTGTTCACGCACACCAGCGAGGGGCCCGACGACATGCCGAGCCATATCCGGGCGGCGCTGACGGCGACGACGCTGGGGATCCCGGTGCTCGACGGTCGGATGTGCCTGGGCACCTGGCAGGGGATCTTTCTGTGGGAGCATCGCGAGCGGCCGCATGAGCGGACGGTGGTGGTGCATGTCGCGTGATGCAACGGACGCGGTGCTGCGCGCAGGGGAGCGGGTGTACCTTCGGCATCCGGTGGAAGGGGACGCGGCGGAGTTCGTGGGGCTTCGGCGCGCATCGCGGGGGTTGTTCGAGTTGTGGGAGCCGGGGCCCGGCGACTACGCGGATCCGGTGCCCGACGGGTTCTCACGGGGGCAGTTCGAGCGGTTTCTCGCGGCGAGCGATCTGCCCGAGGCGCAGCGGCACCTGATCTGTGCGCGCGATTCGGGGGCGATCGTCGGGCAGGTATCGCTGACGCAGATCTTCCGGGGGCCGTTCTGCAACGCGGTGATGGGGTACTGGGTGGGCGTGCCGTTTCAGAGGCGCGGGTACGCGAGCGAGGGCGTGCGGCTGGCGATTGCGCGGGCGTTCGAGGACCTGGGGCTGCACCGGGTCGAGGCGAATGTGATCCCGGAGAATGTCGCGTCGGTGGGCGTGGTGCGGGCGGCGGGGATGCGGCTCGAGGGGCACAGCCCGCACTACCTGCGGATCAACGGCGCGTGGCGCGGGCACGATCGGTACGCGATCACGCGGGAGGATTGGGGCGGCGGACCCGCGGCGGGGTAATCAACCGGCGTAGGCGGGCGCGTTGCCGGGCTTCCATTTGATGCCGCAGCCGATGCTGGGGATGTGGGGCTCGGGGACGGGCTCGCCCCGCAGGACATGGTCGATCGCGTCGCGAAGGGCCCGGCCCGTGAGTGGCTTGCCGTTGCGCGGGGTCGAATCGTCGAGCTGACCTCGGTAGGCGAGCTTGCGGTCGGCATCGAAGAGGAAGAAGTCGGGTGTGCAGGCGGCGTGGTAGGCCTTGGCGGTTTCCTGGGTCTCGTCGAAGAGGTACGGGAAGTCGTAGCCGGCGGCGTTGGCTTCCTCGACCATGAGTTCGGGGCGGTCGTCGGGGTGGGTCTCGATGTTGTTGGCGTTGATCGCGACGACGGCGAGGCCGAGGGGCTTGAACTCGCGTCCGATCGCGGCGAGTTCGGCGCGGATGTGCTTGACGAACGGGCAGTGGTTGCAGATGAACGCGACGAGCAGGGCCTTGGAGCCCTGGAGGTCGCTGAGGGAGACGGACTTGCCCGTGGCGGGGTCGGGGAGCGTGAAATCGGGCGCGGGGGTCCCGAGGGGGAGCATGGTGGATTCCATCGCCATGGGGTCCTCCTTGTTCGGCGTGCCGGCGCTCGGGGGCGGGCGGCGCTTGTGTCGGTTCAGTTGCGGGTGAGGGGCAGGTAGGGCAGGAACTCGTCTTCGGGGGTGATCAGGAGGACGGTACGCTCGCCGAGCGGGCGGAGGCGGACGGGGGGTTCGTCGGGTTCGGGGCGGCCGTCCTGAGTGAGCACGCGGAGTTCGAGTTCCGAACCGATGCGGATCCAGTCGCCCTCGGCGGAGCTGTCGAGTTGGCCTCGGTCGAGGGTGCGTGCGGTCCAAGTGCCGTCGGGGCGGACGGTGAGCTCGAGCGAACGCTCCTCGAACATGGAAGCGAAGTTCTCGAGGTCCTGCTCGTAGTCATCCATGGTGCGGCGGTCGGGGTCATCGCGGACCCAGGCGGTGTATGCGGCGCGGAAGTTTGACATGTCGAGCCGGAAGGTGTTGCCGAGCATGAGATCGGTGGCGTCCGGACGGGTCGGGGCGACGGGCTGGTCGGGATCGGCCGGTTCGATGTCGATCGGGTCGTCGCTGCCCGGCCGAGGCTCGACCTGTCGCGGCGGGCGGGGATCGTCGATGGGGAAGGGCTCGGCGGCGGGGCCGCGCGAGGGGGTGCCCGGTCCGAGCGTCGTCGGGCGGGCCTGGTCGTCGAAGAGGGTGACGCGGCCCTGCTCGTCGGCGGCGAGGAGTTGGACGGCGTGGCTTGCGTCCTCGCGCATGAGCGTGAGCGAAGCCAGGCCGGCCCGGTCGATGGCGATCTCGGCGCGGGTGACGCCGAACTCATCGGCGATTCGGATCCAGCCCGAGCCGGCGCGGCTGCCGAGCGTGACGACGGGGAGCCCGTCCTGGTTGAGGACGAGGACGCGGTTGGCGGCGAGGGTGTCGGCGGTGGTCGGCTGGGCGAGCAGCGATCGCCCGAGACCGGCGGCGGTGGCGAGGACGCCGACCGCGATCGTGACGCCCGAGAGGCGGCGCCAACGGCGGTTGGCGCGGGCGAGTTCGGCAAGGCGGGACTCGAGCCGGGCGAGGCGGTCGGACTGGTTCGGTGCATCGGACATGCGTGTCTCCGAGTGGTTTGGATGACGCGGTGCGGCGATGAGACGAGACTACCGCGCGCGGGGCGGGGCGTCAGGTTGTGTCGGCAGGGGCATGGGCGGGAGGGGGCAGATCGAGGGTTCGGCGGGTGGCGATCCAGTCGTCGGGGGACTCGGCGGCGAGGATGCTCCGCTCGCCGCCTCGAAACGCGCCGGTGAGCATGGTGGCAAGAGAGTTGGCGGTGGTGGTGATGGCGCGAAGGGCGCGGCGGAACGCGGAGAGGTGCTCCTCGCGGCCGTGGCGGAGGATGCGGTATCCGAGCAGGTGGAGGACCTGGCGTTTGAGGACCGAAGCGATGCGCGGGGCGATGAGGATCTGGTGCGGGTGATCGGGGCGTCGGCGGACGCCGGGGAGGATGCGCGGGAGCCAGCGGTGCAGGCGTTCGGAGCTGCGCAGGTGGGCTGAGCAGGCGAGCCAGACGGGGCGGACGGGTCGGATGATGAAGAAGCCGTCGTCGCCGGGCGGTCGGACGGGTTGGCGGTTGGGCATGAACAGGACGCCGGGGATCGGTGCCTCGATGAGGCGGTGGTGCTCGCGAGCGAGGGGAGCACCGAAGCGGACGCGGGCGAAGGCGCGGGCGGGGGCGAGCATCTCGAAGGAGGGGTGCTCGATGCGCTGTCGGTGGCGGACATCGTAGATGCGATCGGCGAATCGGCCGGCGAATCGGCGAAGCGTGGCGCGGGCGGTCGCGAGGCGCTCGGGCGGGATGGCGGCGACGGCGGCGCGATCGAGGGCGATGGTGATGATCGCTTCGTGCGCGTCGATCGAGTCGGGGTCGTCGTGGCGGCCGCCCTCGATGACCATGGATATGCAGCGGCGGTGGTTGGTCGCCCAGTCCATCAGGAGCCCGGGGAGTTCCTCCTCGATGCCGAGGATGAGCGGGAGCCCGAACGAGCGTGCGAACTCGCGGGCGGGGAGCGCGTCCTCGACCGCGACGAAGGGCGGGCTCTCGGCGCTGACGGTGTGGAGGTCGAGGAGGATGGCCGGGCGGGCGGGATCGAGCTGGTCGTCGATCGCCTCGATGAGCCCACGGACCTCGGCGAGTTCGAGATCGGGCTTGGTCGCGGCATCGAGTTCGTCGCGGGCGGTGGCGCGGGCGATGAGTTCGGGGGTGAAGGCGCGGTTGAGATCGCGGAGGAGGTAGCGTGGGTGCGGCGTGCCGGGCGGAGGCGAGAAGTTGAGCGCCTGGAGATTGCCGGCGAGAGCGACGAACCGGCCGAGGAGCTGGTCGTCGCGGAGGGACGCGGCGACGCGTTGAGCGGCGAGGAGGCCGGCGGGCTCGTTGCCGTGGACCCCCCCCACCACGATGAGGGTTGGTCCGCGGGCGTGGTGGCCGCGCTCGGTGACGATGCGGTGGAACTTCGTGGGGGCGTCGAGGGTCGGGACGGTCACGGAGCGGGGTCCCCCGTTTCGCGGCTTCGGTCCCGCTCGCGGAAGGACTGCTCGAGGAGTTTGCGGGCGACGCCGACATAGTCGCGTTCGGAGACGATGCCGACGAGGCGGCCGTTCTCGACGACGGGGAGGCAACTGACGCCGTGCTCGCGCATGAGTTCGATGGCTTCGAGGGTTGGGGTGGAGGGTGAGACGGTGACGGGGTTGCGGATCATGACCTCGGAGACGGCGATGGGTTCGTCGGGTTCGCCGCGACGCTGCTGGGCCATGAGGCGGAGGAGGGTGCGGTAGGAGACGAGCCCGACGAGGCGGTTGGCGCTGTCCTCGACGGGGACATGGCGGAGGCGTTCCCAGTCCATGATCGAGGCGGCGAGGTCGATGCACTCGTCCTCGGCGACGGTGTAGAGGTTGGTGGACATGTACTGCCCGACGGTGAGGTAGTTCCGCCGCCAGTCGCCCGTTTCCTCGAGGTTGGCAACTTTCCATTCGTGGACGGGTCGGCCCGAGGCCTGTCCCTCGAGCATCGCTTCGGTGAGGCGGTGGAGGCGTTCGGCGCGAGTGCCCCGGCCCTGCATCGCGGCGACGGTGCGGAGGGTCCAGGCGGCGCCGGTCTGGCGCGAGCGGACGCGCCCGGTGATGATGCCGAGGATGCCGTCGATCTCGGCCTCGGGCAGGCCGATGGTTGCGAGCCCGCGGCGCGCGGCGGGGACGAGCTGCTCGAGGATGAGATCCGGAGCGGAGACCTCCTGGCCGTCGAGCCAGACGAGGTGGCTCGAGAGTCCCTCGCGGGCGGCACGCATGAAGTTGCCGCGGGCGTCCTTGAAGTCCATGCGCTCGGGGATGTCGCGCCAGGGGTTGGCGAGCAAGAGGCCGATCCAGAGGGCGGCGTTGGCGATCTCGTCGTCGATGGTCGGTCCGGCGGGCAGGAGGCGGTTCTCGATGCGGAGGTGGGGCTTGCCGTCGGTGATGCCGTAGCACGCGCGGTTCCAGCGATAGACGGTGGAGTTGAACGCCTGGAGGGCGCGGAGCCTGGGGATGCGGCCGGCTTCGAGTTCGGCGAGCGCGTCCTGGTGCTCCTCGGCGGCGAGGAGCATGCGGAAGCGGGCGACATCGTGGCGGAAGAGCTCGAGAACGGAGCGTTGCACCCAGTCCTCGCCGAAGCGGACGCGGGCGAGCATCTCGCGTTCGTGGGGCGTGTCGGCGCGGGTGTCGACGACCTGCTGAAAGATCGCGATGCGGGTCTCGCGCCAGAGGCGCTTGCCGAAGAGCACCGGGGAGTTGACGCAGGCGGCGAGGACGGGCGCGGCGATGAGCTGGGCGAGGTTGTAGACGCCCGCGAACTCTTCGGCCGAGACCTGGTAGTGGACCTGGAAACTGGTGTTGAGGGCCTCGAGCATGACCGAGGGATGGCGGAGGGTGAGTTCGTCGGCGCCCTTGACGCGGAGTTCGTAGTCGGTGCCGCGGAGGCGTCGGAGGGCCTCATCGAGCGCGGCGTAGCGGGGCTTGGGGGTGATGTTGTCGGTCGAGAGGTGCGAGAGTTCGAGCGTGGGACAGATGCCCGTGAGGAGGGCGCGGACGCCGATCGCGGCGCCGGCGCGATCGACCGCGCCGAGGAGTTCCTCGAACTGGGCGCGCAACCGGGCGAAGCAATCGGGCGCGAGTTCCACGGGATCGGAGTTGAACTCGAGATTGAAGCGGGCGATCTCGGTGGTGACGCGCGGGTCGGCGATGCGGTCCATCAGCTCGCCCGAGACGGGGGCGGGGTGGAGGTCGGCATCGACGAGGACGAGTTCCTGCTCGGCGCCGATGCGGCGCCGATCGCGCTCGATCATGCCGGCGTCGATCATGGACTCGAGCGCGCGGAGGTCATCGAGAACGCGCCGCTTGAAGACGCGCTCGGAATCGCCGCCCGAACTCCGGATCTCCTGCACGCCCATCGCGGTTCCCCGCGGCGAGTGTACCACGGGGATGATGGGGCGCGAACCCCGTGAGAATCAGGGCGACTGGATTCGAACCAGCGACCTCGTGGCCCCAAACCACGCGCTCTACCAAACTGAGCTACGCCCTGTCGGGATGAGTGTAGCCGGGGGCGTGCGGGCAAACCGCGGGTGGGGTCAGAGCGGGACCTCGCGGAAGAGGACGATGCGTGGCTGATCGCCGACGCGCTCGACCTCGGAACGATCGACCACCATCAGGAAGCGGCGCTGGACGCTGGGGAGCATGGGCTCGCCCGGCTGCAGCCCGGTGACATCGGACTCGCGATAGCCGTGCATGAGGAACCAGACGGCGATGTAGTCGGTGCGGACGCTGGTGGTGTTGAGGGAGGCGGCGAGGATGGCGAGCTGCTCGTCGAAGTCGTCGGGGATGCCGTCGTCGTCGGCGCCGTTGTTGTAGCGGAGCGGGTCGATGCCCTCCTGCTCGATGGAGCGGAGCCCGTCGGAGCCCATGCGGTCGATGTTGTGGATCTCGTTGGAGAGCGAGCCGTCGGGGGCGAGGCGCTCGTTGGGGTCCTTGACGGTCAGCGCGAGCAACTCGCCGGGGGTGCGGAAGCCGGGGACGGTCTGGGCGAGCCCGGGGGTGAGCGGGATGTCGGCACGCAGGCCGCTGATCATCGGGGTGGACTGGCGCCGGCTGAGGATGCCCGGGGATCCCTGGCGGGGCTCGCCGAACATGAGGGCGACGGTGGTGATGGCGCCGGTGGGCGAGAAGTCGAGGCGCGGGAAGCCCTGGGTGAGGTCGCGGTAGCCGAGGAGCGTGGCGGCGATGTCGGTGCCGGGGCCGAGGCGGCGGTTGACCTGCCACCACCAGACGGGCTGCTCACCCTGGGCGGGGTAGACATCGCGCGTCGGGCTCAGCAGCGGGATGGTGCGCGCAACCGGGCTGGTGGCGGTGTTGATGTTGATGACGCCCGGGATGACCTCGGTGGGATCCGGGATGATCTCGGCCATGCCGCGGACGCGATCGAGCAGCGCCATCGCGGGGGGCACGCCGAGGCCGAAGACGAGATCGGACTCGGGGTCGAATCGGTTGGGCGGGGAGCCGGCGGGCGCGCCGGTGTCGGCGAGGAAGGGGACGAAGTCGTTGAGGACGATGTGCCCGCGATCAAGGAAGCCGCGATCAACGACGGCGCCGGGGCTGAGGTCGACATAGGGATCGGCGGTCTTGGCGAGGAGCTTGCCCGCGTTGTAGAGCGGGTCGGCGATGTTGGTCGGGTTGTCGTACCCGATCGCGAGGGCGAGGGATTCGCCGAGGGTGATCCACTGGTTGTTGAGGGTCTCGTCGCGGTCGCCGCCGGCGGGCGCGAAGGGGTCGTAGACCGCGCCGGTCGCCATGGGCAGGAGCAGATCGGTCGGGCGGAGAAGGTCCGCGTCGAGATCGATGTGCAGTTCGAGGCGGAGTTCCTCGAGATTACGGTCATTGATAGTGGGCTTTAGCGAGAAGAGTTTGGTTGGATCGTTCTTAGTCTCTGGTCGCTCATTCAGCTTTGTGATCTGCCGAACGCCCGGCTGCCCACCGACATCGGGTTGGAGCGGAGATGGAACGGCGGGACGAATCACATCTTCGACGAAGTCGTTGAAGGTGAAGTAGGCGTCGGGGTAGGCATTGCCGGTGCGGAACCAGCTTCGGTCGAGGTCCTGAATCGTGCCGGGCGGGAGGGAGTCCTCTTCGCGGAAGTTCCACGAGGTGGACCACTTGCCCTCGAGGCAGTAGGCGGGGATGGAGCGACCCGGGGCGTTGGGATCGTCCGGCCGCTGGGCGCGCGCCCAGGTGACGAAGGTCAGGCCCTGGTTCCAGTTCTGGTTGCTGGCGACATTCTCCTCCTCGGCGTAGGCGTCGGGGATGAGGTAGCCGCGGGCGTGCGCCTTGTTCTGGACCGGAGAGAGTTGGACAGACCGCTCGAGCGACGCGCCGTTGGGGACGCGGAGGCGATCGATGAGGAGGTCGTTCTCGGGCGCGTTGTTGGCCGGCGCGCCGCCGAGGGAGATCTGGATCTCGCCGGTGGTGTTGCGGGTCTGGGGGGTGCGGAGGACGCGCCAGAGGCGGATCTCCTCGGCGTCACCGCCCTGGAAGAGATCCTGGAAGAATGAATCGCTGTCGACGCCCGTCATCGTGAGGGTGGAATCGGGGATGGCGGCGGGGTTGACCTCGGGCATCAGGACGACATTGGCGAGGTCGCCGCCGATCGCGAACTGGTTCTTGAGGAACTGGCCGATGACATCGATGCGGTTGTTCGCAGTGTCGGGGATGATGTTGCCGGTGGGGTCGCAGTCGGCCAGTCGCGCCTGGATCTCATCCAAGGGCTGGCTGGCGAAGACGAAGGTCTTGGTTTCGCCGGCGGGGAGGATGATGTCCTGCGGGGCGCGATTGCCGGGATAGGAAATCACGCCGCCGTTGTCGACGAGCGAGATGCCGCCGAGCATGTAGTAGCGCCCGTTGAACTCGATGTAGTAGGGATTGCTGGGGCGGCCGAGGCGGATCTGGCGGTCGAAGGGGTTGGTGACCTGGACGGCGACCATCTGGAAGAGGAAGTCCGGGTTGCCCGGATCGACCGAGGGATCGATGGTGACGAGGGAGCGATCGGCGCTCGGGTCGCCGCCGGGATCGGGCTGGGTGAGCGGGCTGCCGCCGCCGAAGCCGGGCGGGGGCTGGGTGACCTGGTTCCACTCGTCATCGCCGCCGGCGGCTTCGGGCGCATCGGTGTAGACCTGGAACATGGCGACTTCGGTGATGAAGGGCTGGGCCTCGATGCCGTAGATGTTGATGGCGGCGGAGGTGGGCGCATCGCCGTTGTTGGAATCGGCGAGGACGGCGGGGACGCCCGACATCGGCGGGACGACGCTGCCGTTCGCGAGATCGAGGGGGCGGTTGTCCCACCATGACCACTTGAACTGGCGGTTCTCGAGCGGGATGGAGAAGCCGCCGCCGGCGCCGGAGTCGGAATTCAGGGGCGTGCGGGCGGCTTCATCGAGCAGCAGCGTGTAGGCGGTCTGGAGTTCATCGACATCGAGCGCATCGCCCATGTTGGCGGTCATGTGGGCGGCGGCGCGCAGGGCCCGCTCGGGCCCGTCGTAGCCGTAGAACAGCGTGCGGACACTGGGCCAGACCGATGAGGATGGATCCCAAGCGCCGGCGATGTGGGTGTAGGGCGCGAGCTGCCCGGCGTAGAAGGCAAAGAGGGCGTTGGTGTTGGAGGCGAGCCCGGCGATGGTGGAGCGGTACTCGCCGGTGGTGAGCGTGTCGGTGCGCTGGGCGACGAGGTCGTCGCCGTTGGCGCCCGCGCTCAGACCGGCCGCATCGGGAACGACGACCGTGGAGGCGATGGAGCGAGCGCCGCTGATGGTAGTGAGTCGGTGGCGGACATCGGTGAGCAGGTGGAGGATGGCGTCGTAGTCGGCGACGCCGTCGGGCGAACTGGGGTTGCCGCGGCGGGCCGAGTCGTACCCGTCGCGATCGCCGCGCTCGACACTGAGCCCGCGGTTGGAGCGCATCGGCCCGAGCCCGAAGAGGAGCTGGCGATCGTTGAAGCGGCCGTCGATGGCGGCTTCGAGGGGGCTGAGGGTGTCGGGGTCGTTGACGCTGTTGTAGGTCAGGAGCTCGAGGAGCGAGTCGATGCCGAAGGGGTTGGCGAGGTTGTAGTAGTACTGGTTGGAGGCGCCGGGGATTTCGGTGCGCGCGATGCCGAGTTGGTTGCTGGCGCCGTCGAGGTAGGCGTTGATGCGGCCGAGGGGAGAGGGCTCCCACTCGGTGGGCGCGTTGGGGAGGAGATTGGGGTCGGTGGCGAGGGAGGAGAAGTAGGTGTTGTTGAACTGCTGGAGGAGGGTGTTGGTGCCGTCGTCGTCGAAGACATCCTGCGGCGGGATGATGCCGCGCTCGATCGCGAAGCGGAGGTTGTCGTAGGCGCGGTCGCCGAGGAGCTCCCGCGTGCCGTCTGAATCGAACGCGTACTCCTCGTAGTTCTCGGGGGTTTCGCGGATGGGCTGGCCCGAGGCGTTGCGCGGGATGTCGAGCAGGTTGTACGCGTCGACGCCGCCCGAGCCGTAGGTGAAGAGATCCTCGAGCGAGAGGAGGCGTCGGAGATCGATGTCGGCGGGGGTGAATCCCGCGGGGCGCTCCTGCTCCGGGGCGCGGGTGAAGTCGGTCGCGGTGTTGACATTCACGCGGGCCGAGAGATCGACGGCCTTGAACGCGAAGAAGTAGCGGATGTCGTCGGAGACGGAGATGACGGACTTGACCTCATCGGGCGCCGATCCGAAATCGAGCAGGGAGGCATCGACCAGTTCGACCCATCGGGAGTCGGTGATGCCGTCGCCGTCGGCGTCAGCGAACTGATAGCGCGGGAAGAGGGCGTCGTCCCAGGTGAAGCCGTCGGTCTCGGTCGTCGCCTTGGCGCCGGCGCGGACATTGCTGAACCAGTGGGCGGGGATGTTCTCGAGCGCCGGGGCGCCGGTGATGAGTTCGGCGTTGTTGCCGCTCTCGGTCGGGTTGCCCCGGTCGTCGTAGAGGACGAGGCGGTCGCTGATGGTGTCGGGGCCGATGCCCGAGGGGACATTGAAGTTGTTGCGGAGGTTGAAGAGGTTGACCGCGCGGCCGTCGGGCGCGAAGTTGGACATCTGCCGCCAGTCGCGGCTGGCGGCGTAGCGCTGGTCGTCGAGGGAAACACCCGCGCCGGGCCCGCCGCCGCCGGTGCCGCCCGAGTTGAGCCCCCAGATGCCGTCGTCGTTGAAGTCGAGATTCTCGGGTTCCTCGCTGGCGAGCCACGGGTCGGAGCCCTGGCGGGGGTCGGGATCCCGCCGGTTGCGTGAGGTGTCCGCGAGGGGGTAACTGCCCTCGGGGCGGAAGCGGTAGGCGATGTCATCGCCCGAGCCGGTGCGATCGGCGACGATGCTGACCATCTGCGGGTCGGTCCACGGGTGGTCCCACGCCTCGCGCATGAGCCCGTATTCCGGGTTGCCGCCCGAGACACCCGTGCGCACCGGCGTCACGCTCAGGACATCGCGGGCGAGGACGCCGGCGACATAGTCGCGGACCTGCTCGGGGACATCGTCCTGGACGCGGTTGCGGACGACGGCGGCGCCGGTGCGTCGGTCGCCCGTGCCGATCGCCGAGTAGAGGATCGCGAGGATCGCCATGAGCGCGAGTGTGCCGAGGACGAGCACGAGGATGGAGCCGCGGCGGGTTCGGGCCGAGCCGGAGGTCGAGCCGCTGAGCGCGCGCACGACTCCCGCGGCGCGGCGCTTCGAGAAGACGGCGCGGAAGGGGGCGGCGAGGGCGTTGATCTGCGTGCGGCGGAACATGGGCGTGCTCCTTTTCGGTCGGGCGTCGATCGCGGATCGATCGACGGGTTCGGCGGGGGGCGCGGCGGTCAGTTGGCCTGTTCGCGCTTGCCCGGCTCGAAGACGAACTGGAAGGTCTGCTCGAACTCGGGGTCGTTGGGGTCCGCGAGGGAGATGGTCACGCGGATGAGCTCGGGCCACGCCCAGGGGAGTTGCGGCAGGTCGCTGCCGGTGGGCGCGGGGGCCGAGCCCGGGTAGGTCGGGTCGATGTACCCGAAGTAGCTGTGAAGAACGGGGAAGTCGTTGGTGCTCGACGGCGCCGGGTTCACCTGCCCGTGGATCAGCCTGGCGTCGACGACATGGGGGTTGGTCGGGGCCTGCCCCGCGACGACGGGACGCCCGGTGCGGCGATCGATCAGCAGGGGCTGGCCGGAGGCACCGTAACGGGAGATGGCGACCTCGTCGCCGATGCCGTCGTTGTCGAGGTCGTTGAGCTGGGTGGAGCCGTACCAGATGACCTCGCCCTGGGCGTCGAGTTGGCCGAAGGACCACTCGACGATGAACTCGGTGCAGCGCGGCGCGAAGTTGCTGGCCGTCAGGATGAGCTGATCGTTGAGGCGGTCGGTGGTCTCGAACTGCTCGCCGCGGTTGCGTCCGTCGTCCTGGGCGTCTTCGAGCACTTTGTCGATGCCCGGGGGCGCGGGCTCGGCGCGCATGCGGATGTTCCAGAGGCGATCGTTGACCATGTCATCGTCGCCGTTGGAATCGCCGGGGAGGGCCTGGCGCATCCACGCGTGCATGTTGTAGAGGTAGTCGAGCGAATCGGTGTTGCCGAGGTTGAGCAGGGGCATCCAGCTCTGCGGCGGGAGATCCTCGACATCGGCGATGTCGGCGAAGTCCTGCGGCGCGACGAGCGTCGTCGGCACCGCGGGCGAGAGCGAGTCCTGGTGCATGCTCGTGACATACGCGCGGATCTCTGAGAGATCGGTGGTGGCGACATCGATCAGGCCCGAGGCGTTGAGCATCCACGGCTCGCGCTGGTAGTTGCTGAACGCGCCGTCGCGGAGGATGTCCGGGGCGTTGGGGTCGGTCGTGCGCAGGGCGAAGTTGATGTGGCGGAAGATGCTGGGCATCGCGGGCTGGAGCCCGATCTGCCGGTCCATGTCGCCCATCTTGATGCGGTCGGGCCCGATGCGGTCGGGGCGGAGCCCGTACCACGGGCCGATGGGGTAGCGCTGGTCGGCGGCCGAGGGGCGGCTGAGGACGGTGATGTGGCGGAGGAGCGTCCAGTCGGAGGCGAACTCGTTGGGGAGGTCGGGCTCGCCGAGCAGGCCCATGAAGTCCTGCGGGTCGGCGCTGGCGCTGACGATGCCGAGATCGAACTCGGGGACGCGGAGCGCCTCGAACTGGGCGTTGTTGATCAGGGGGGAATCGAGGTCGACGCGCGAGCCGTGCCCGTAGTAGACGCGGGCGGCGTTGCCGTCGGCGGTAAAGCCCGGCGCGAGCGCCCCGCGGGCCGAGGCGAACCGTCCCTTGCGGAAGAAGACCAATTCGTCGATGCGACGGAAGCGCGGGGCGGGGTCGTCGGCGGTGAGCGCGACCTTGACCGGGACGAGCCCGTTGTCGGTGCCCTCGTTGGCGACGGCGTGGCGGATGAGCAGGAAGCCCTCGCGCGACGCCGCCTCGAGGTCCTCGCGGAGCTGACGCTCGATGAGCGAGGCGTAGCGGTTGAACTCGCTGACGCGGCGGCCGGTCGCGACGGTGTCTCCCGCCGAGGCAAACAGCGACGCGAGCCCGAGCGCGATGAGCACTCCGGCGGCGATCGCGATGATCAGCTCAAGCAGCGTGAACGCCGAGCGGGCGCGGCGGCGGAGCGGACGGTTGGAACGCGTGATGGTCATGGCTGCACCCGGAAGAGTCGGACCGAGACGGGGACCTTGGGCGTGAGCACGACCTCGCGCAACTCGTCGGAGAGCTGGATGCTCGATGGCACGGGCGGGCGGACGATGACGGTGTTGGCGGCCGTCTCGTCGGCGCGGACGACGGTGTAGAGGTTGCCCTGCCCGTCGACGAGGCGCTGCCCGGGCTGGCTGGCGAGTTCGAAGAGCACGCGGGCGTCGGCGCGACCCGAGAGATCGAGCTCGATGCGGTTGCGTTCGATCTCGGTCGGATCGTCGTAGTCGAGGCTGGTGGCGACGGCGATGGTGAAGGGGACTGCGTAGCCCCGGCGGTTGCCCGACTGATCGATGGCGCCGTCCTTGCGGGGGCGACCGATGCCGTCGTTCTCGCCCGAGAGCTGCTCGACCGAGACGGGCACGGCGAACTCGCGCGGGACGAGTTCGTTCGGATCCTGCACGAGGACATCGGAGAGGCGCAGGCGGCGGCCCTTGGCGGCCTGCTGGTTGGCGTCGTCGCGGAAGCGCGTGGGGACCTCGATGCCCGAGTCGACGCGGTTGACGAAGACCGCGACCTCGATCGCGTCGTTGCGGGTGGGCTTGGGGGCGCCGTTGCGGTCGGACTCGGTGATGACGCGGCGCATCGCGACATCCCAGACATAGATCGGCTCGCCGCTCTCGGCGTACGGCGCGGGGATCAGCCGCTGGGCGACGGGGATCTCGACGGGGAGCCCGCCCGACTCGGCTTCGATGGTCAGAAGCCCGGTGCGCGGGTCGATCGTCATGAACGAGTCGGTCTCGTTGGGTGTTTCCCACTCGCCAAACGGCGACCAGAGCGGCTCGAAGCGGACATCGACGAAATTGCTCTCGGCGACGCGGAGCCACTCGAAGCCCCGGCGGTCATCCTGGATCGTCGTGTCGGCGTTGCGTTGATGGAGCGATGCGTTGCGGCGGAGGAAGGTCTCGGCGGCTTCGGCGGCGTTGCCGCCCTGGGCCTGGTCGGTCGCGATGCGCTGCTGGAAGACGACGACCGGGAAAATCGCCGCGAGCCCGAGCAGCCCGAGCGAGAGGATCACGATCGCGATGAGGATCTCGATGAGTGTGAAGCCCCGGCGGAGACTCTGGATGGCAGGGAGGCGGCGCATCAGTTGGGATCCTCCGCCGACGGAATCGTGAGCAGGGAGCCCGAGTAACGCTCGGCGACGAACAGCTTGGCGACCGAGGGGAAGACCTCGTTGACGGCCTCGGCGTACTCGAAGGTGGGCTCGATGAGCCCGTCGCCCGACGAGGAGTAGAGACTGCCCGTGCGGGCGTCGACGCCGCGGAAGCCGCTCACGCCGCGGGCGCGGAGTTCGGCGGCGAGATCGCGGACATCGTAGAGCCCGATCTGCGCCACGCTGCGGACGAGGACGGTGTCGGTCGCCTGATCGCCGATGAGTTCGTCGCGATCGGCAGGGCTGAGGGAGCTGTCGAACAGAGCGCGGCGGACGAGGCGGCGGTGATCGTCGCTGAGGTCGGGGCGGAAGTCCGTGCTGCTCCAGATGCCCGAGGTGTGGTAGTCGTCGCGGGTGCGGAAGGGCGGCGGGTCGAAGAAGAGGCCCTCGTCGGAGTTCTCAACGGCGACGGCGCCCGTGCCGGCGGCGAAGCGGATCATGAAGGTCTGACGCTTGGCGCCCTCGTCGCCCTTGGTGGGGTCGAAGAAGCCGGTCTCGGGGAGGACCCAGTTGAGGTCCTCCTCGTCGTAGCGGTCGCCCGCGGCGTAGTTCTCGTACCAATCGGCATAGTTGGAGAAGCCCGTGCCGAAGTTCCCGATGGTCGAGGGCGTCGCGAGTCCGCGGACGAGGTAGTTGGTCGGCAGGTTGAAAACGGGGACGGTGGAGTCGGCGACGAAGATGTCGCGCGGCGTGCCGTCACCGGCCGACAGAGCCGTGCTGGGAGCGTACTCCCCCGCCGCCGTTCCGATGACGATCGAGAGCGAGCCGCCGGGCTCGAAGCGGAAGACGGCCGCGGCGTCCCCGCCGTCGATGGACCGGATCGCCGCGTCGCGGGCGGCGTCGATCGCGAGGCGCAGCGAGTTCTCGGCCCGCGCGCGGTTCGACGACTTGATCATGTTCGTGAACGCGGGGATCGCGATCGCGACCAGGACGATGAGGATGACCGCGACGGCGAGCACCTCGATCAGCGTGAATGCGCGGCGGTTCATTTGCCGACCTCCACGATGTTGTCCCGGACGGCGCGGGCGCGGAGCGCCTCGAGCGACGCCGAGGAGTTGAACGCCTGCTGGAGGTCCGCCTCGGACTCGGTGCCGAACATGCCGTCCGGACCCGCGGCGACCAGCGCGTAGCGGGCGCCGTTGTAGTCGGCCGAGTCGTCGGCCGCGGACGCGTCGACATCGCTCCAGGTCGCGGGACTCTGCAGGATGCGCGGGATGTTCAGGAACGAGCCGAGGGGATCGCCCGGGTCGGCGGGCTCGGAGTTGACCCAGCGGTAGTAGCGGTAGGCCCGCCCGTTGCGATCGACGATGCCGATGACATTGGGGTCGCCCTGGGAGAGGGCGCCCGAGAGCGTGACGCCGTGCTCGCGGAACTCGAGAGGGTCGACATGGCTGCGGGCGAACTGGTCGGCATCGCGGGGCTCGTAGAACGCCGGGTGCGTCGTGCCGCGAGGCTCGAAGAGCCCGTCGCGTCGGGGCGTGCGGAATCCGGCACCCTGAACGCCGTCGACCGGCGTGCCATCGTCGGGGTGCGCGGCGCCGAGCGCGCCGCTGAGGTAGTACGGCAGGGAGACCTTGCTGTAGCGCCGGTCGCTCCACGCGCCGTTGCCCTGCTCGGCGATGATGGCCGAGTCGATGGCGCCGTTGGCGGCCCGCGCTTCGAGGAAGTCGCGATCGCGGACCGCGACGCCCTTGCGGCCGGTCACGGGGTAGTCATCGAGCACCGGGCCCTGGTTGGAACGGTCGAGCGGCTCGCCGTCGACGACCAGCGGCGGGAGGAACGAGAACTCGTTCTCGAACTGCCCGATGGAGATCTTGAGCCCGGCGAGGGCGTTGCGGTCGGCCGCGTCGCGGGCAGAGCCCAGGACGCGTGACACGCCGACGATCGCCAGCGCCGCGAGCACGCCGAGGATGACGATGACCGCGAGCAGCTCGACGAGCGTGAACGCGCGGACCGAATTGGAGGCCCGGACGCGGTTCACACGCCACCGCCCTGGAGCGAGTTGATCATCTCGACCATCGGGAGGAACATGGCGACGACGATGGTGCCGACCATGCCGCCGAGCACGACGACCATGAGCGGCTCGAGGAGGGAGACGAGCGCCTCGACGGCGATGTCCACCTCTTCGTCGTAGGTGTCGGCGACCTTCATGAGCATCGCGTCGAGCTCGCCGGTTTCCTCGCCCACATCGATCATGTTCACGACGATCGGGTCGACGGTCTTGCTCTCGCGCATGGGCTCGGCGAACCCTTCACCCTCGCGGATGGAGTCGTGGACCTTGCCGAGCGCCTTCTCGAAGACATAGTTGCCCGAGGTCTCCTTGGTGATCGTGATCGCGTCGAGGATCGGGACGCCCGCGGAGATCAGCGTGCCCAGCGTGCGGCTGAAGCGGGCGATCGAGGACTTGCGGACCAGCTTCCCGAAGATGGGCGACTTGATGATCATGATGTCGGTCGCGGCGCGACCGGGCCCGGCCATGCGGATCAGCTTCCAGAAGATGAAGATGATGAACGGCGACATGATGATGAAGACGAAGCCCGGGATGCGCTGCCCCGGCTGGGCGCCGGCGACCCATCGGCTGGTGTTGGTGAGCCAGATGGTCAGCGCGGGAAGCTCGACGCCGAACTCGGTGAAGATCTTCTCGAACTTCGGGATGATGAAGACCATGATCGCGGTGAGGATGATGATCGCGATCGAGATGACGACGATGGGGTAGACCATCGCGCCCTTGATCTTGGACTTGAGGCGCTGGGCCTTCTCCATGAACTCGGCGAGGCGCTGGAGGATGACATCGAGCACGCCGCCGATCTCGCCCGCGTTGACCATCTTGACATAGAGCTTGTTGAAGGCCTTGGGGTACTTGCCCATCGCCTCGGAGAGGCTCGAACCGCCCTCGACTTCCTCGGCGACGCCGATGAGGCAATTCTTGAGCTTGCCGGGCTTGGCCTGGGCTTCGAGAATCTGCAGCGAGCGGAGCAGGGGGAGACCGGCGTCCTGAAGGATCGAGAGCTGGCGGGTGAAGAGCGTGAGTTGCTTGGTCTTCACGCCACCGATCGAGATCCCGCCCCCCTTCTTCTTCTTGGCTTTGGAGGTCGAGGCGGCGCCACCGGGCTGGGCGACGCCCGACTTCTTGACCTTCTGGGCGCGGACCTGCGTGGGGTAGAGCCCCTGCGCCTTGATCCGGGAGATCGCCTCCTGGCTGTCGTTGGCGTCGATCTGGCCCTTTTGCGTCTTCCCGGACGCGTTGAGGGCTTCGTAGGTGAAAGTCGGCATCGTTCCAAGCCTCCTGCGCGGCCGCTCGCCGCGCTCGCCCGACACCCGGGCGTGTTCCGCATCACTCTTCGAGGATGGTCTCGCGGACGACCTCGTCGATGGTCGTCAGGCCCTCGTAGATCGCGAGCAGCCCCGATTCGCGCAGCGACCGCATGCCGCGCTTCCGGGCATGGTCGCGGAGTTCGGTGGTGCTCGCTTCCTGCATGATCATCTCGCGCATCTGGTCATCGAGCCGCATGATCTCGAAGAGGGCCATCCGGCCCTTGAAGCCCGACCCGTGGTTCGCGTCGGTCGGGAGCCCGCGGAAGAACTGACGCCCGCGGATGTCCTCGAGCGAGAGCTGGAGCTCCATCAGCTCCTCCTCGGTCGGCGTGTACTCCTCCTTGGCGGTCTGGTCGATCTTGCGGACCAGTCGCTGCGCGACGACGCCCTCGATCGTTGCGGTCAGGAGGAACGGTTCCATGCCCAGGTCGATGAGGCGGATGACCGAACTCGGCGCGTCGTTGGTGTGCAGCGTGCTCAGCACGAGGTGGCCCGTCAGCGACGCCTGCACCGCGATCTGCGCGGTCTCGAGGTCGCGGATCTCGCCGACGAGGATGACATCCGGGTCCTGGCGCAGGAAGCTGCGGAGGCACCGGGCGAAGGTCAGCCCGACCTCGTCGTTCACCTGGCACTGGCAGAGACCGTCGATGTCGTACTCGACGGGGTCCTCGGCTGTCAGGATCTTGGTCTTGATGTCGTTGAGTTCGGCGAGTGCCGCGTAGAGCGTGGTCGTCTTGCCCGAACCCGTCGGGCCCGTGACGATGACGATCCCGTTGGGTTTGCGGATCAGCCCGCGGAAGGTCTCGAGTTCCTCCTCGCGGAACCCGACGCGGTCGAGCGCCAGTTCGACATTCGAGCGGTCGAGCACGCGCATCACGACGGACTCGCCGTAGATCGTCGGGAGCACCGCGACGCGGAGGTCGACCGGACGCCCGCCGACGGTCAGTTCGATGCGGCCGTCCTGCGGCAGGCGGCGCTCGGCGATATCGAGGTTCGCCATGACCTTCACGCGGCTGGTGATCGCCGGGCCCAGGTGCTTGGGAGGGGGGACCATCTCGTAGAGCACGCCGTCGATGCGGTACCGCATCTTGAACTCGTTCTCGAACGGCTCGAAGTGGATGTCCGACGCCTTGTCCTTGATCGCCTGGAGGAGGACGAGGTTCAGGAGCTTGACGACCTGGTTGTCGGCCGACGCCTCGAGCACCTGGTCGAGGTCGATCGACTCGCCACGGTCAGCCAGGCCCGCGAACTTGTCGTCGGCGGCGAGGCTCGAGACGACATCCACGACGGACTCGGACTTGGAGTAGTGCTTCTTGAGAAGTTGGTCGACCGCATCGGGATCGGCGACGACCGCCTCGACCTCAAATCCCATGAGCAGGCGGAGGTCGTCGACGGCACGGAAGTTCGCCGCGCTCTTCATCGCGATCTTGATCTTCTTGGCCGACGCGTTGTAATCGATCGGGACCACCTGGAACGCGTTGGCGCTCTCGGCGGGCAGGGCGTCGATCACCTCAGCAGGGATGTCCCGCGTGGCGAGGTCCTGCACGAACTCGAGCCCCGCCTGACCGGCCAAGGCCGCGGCGACATCGCCCTCGGTGCAGTAGCCCAGTTCGGTCAGCAACTGACCGATGGGCACCTTGCGCGTCTTCTGGACCGAAAGGGCCTCATGGACCTGCTCGCGGGTCACCTTGCCCATCTTTGTGAGCACGCGGCCGAGTTTGCGGCCCTTCAACTCGCTCGGGGGAACTTGTGTGACCGTTGCCATCTGCACCCATCCTCACCGAGGGGCATCGCCCGAGAACGACGCCGCTCGTGCTTACCATTCGACCAATCGTACCAAGCGGTTCAAGTCGCAAAGCCGAATCAGACGATCCAGAGGGCTTGCGACACATGGATAATGAACTATTTGTGGCCCTTCAAGCCGGTGCTGGAACCGACTTCGGACCTGATCGGGGTCAATCCCCGGAGGGCAGTTCGTCGTCCTCGTCGAGTTCAACGCGTCCGACGGTCCGCCCGATCCGGTGGATCTTGTCCCGGAGGTCGCCGGGGTTCTTGCCCTTGTCGATCATCTCTTCGGCGGCGATCTTGCCCTCGGTGTAGAGCTGCCAGAGGTGGTCGTCGAGGAGCTGCATGCCGAACTTCTTGCCCGTCTGGATCATCGAGTCGATGCGGAAGGACTTGTTGTCGCGGATCAGGTTGCTGATGGCCGGGGTGACCACGAGGAACTCGTAGGCCGCGACCATGCCGGGCTGGTCGATCCGGGTCAGCAGGGCCTGGCTGATGACCGCGATGAGGGCGGTCGAGAGCTGGACGCGGATCTGGTTCTGCTGGCTGACGGGGAAGGCGTCGACGAGGCGGTCGATGGTCTTGGCGGCACCGGTGGTGTGCAGGGTCCCGAACACAAGGTGACCGGTTTCCGCGGCCCGGACCGCCGCCTCGATAGTCTCGAGGTCGCGCATTTCGCCGACGAGGATGTTGTCGGGGTCCTGGCGGAGGGCGCGGCGGAGGGCCTCGGCGAAGCTGGGGACATCGTTGCCCACCTCGCGCTGGTTGACGATCGACTTCTTGTGGAAGTGGTAGTACTCGATCGGATCTTCCATCGTGATGATGTGGTGATCCATGTTCATGTTGATGTGGTCGATCATCGTCG
>JBICIG010000111.1:0-29901 GCA_043101605.1 Phycisphaerales bacterium JB037 | reverse complement strand
CGGCTCGCCGCTGATCGTCTCGCTCATGCCCGCCGATGACCGACTCGCCGGCGGCGCGACGCTGCTGCTGACGGCGATCGACCCCGCGTGGAGCACGCTCCCGACCAACCCGATCATCGTGCCGATGCTGCAGGAAATCGTGCGACAGGGGGTTGGCACGGCCCAGCCCGAAGGGGCGATCCTCGCCGGGGGCGCCCCCCCGGGGCTGCCGGGCGAGTCGGTCCTCATGCCGATCGATGGGAGCGACGCGGTGATCGAAGCGGGCACGCCCGGGGAATCGACGCGGCTCGTGCGCGCCGGGCTGCTCGCGGTGCGGTCGCTCGGCGGGACGCGGCTGGACACGGTCGTGGTCAACCCCGATGTCGCCGCCAGCGACCCGCGCCCGACCGATCGCGCGTCGGTCGAAGCGGTCTTCGACGCCTGGACGGGAGAACTCGGCTGGCTCGATGACGCCGAACGCGTCTCGGGCGAGGGCGGGGGGCTCGCGGCAAGCGAACTGGCGCTCTGGCTCTTCGCCGCGGCGCTCGCCCTGGCGCTGATCGAGTGTGTGCTGGCGAGGCGGGCGAGCCACGCGGGCGTGCGCACGGGCAACGCGACGGTCGCGGGGGGTGCCGCGTGACGGGCTTCCTCGACGGCGTGCTCGATCGCCTGCTCGGGCTCGGCGAGTTCGGCTTCGCGGGCGAGGGTGTCCGCTTCGTGTTCCTGCGTCCGCTGCCCGACTGGGGGTGGCTGCTGGCGCTGGTTACGATCGCGGCCGTCTGCGTCTGGAGCTATCGCCGACTGTCCGGACCGCGCTGGGCGCGCACCCTGCTGGCGTCGTGCCGGGGGCTGCTGCTGGTGCTGCTGCTGGTGCTGACGCTCGGACCGACGCTGGTGCAGCAGAGCCGGCGCGTCGAGCGTGACTGGGTGGTGGTGCTGATCGACCGCTCGACCTCGATGACCGTGCCCGATGTACGCGACGCCGGCTCGCCGGGCGGATGGATCACGCGCGACGAGCAACTCAAACGCACGCTGCTCGAGGCCGGCGAGTCGTTCGATGCCCTTGATGAATCGCGCGAAGTGCTCTACCTCTCCTTCGGCGCATCGGCCCGGGAGATCGCCCGGCCCGATCCGGACGACCTCCCGGCGGCGACCAGCCCCCGGACCTCGCTCGCGTCCGCGGTGGAGGAGGCGCTGCGCCGAACCGCCGGCCGCCGGCTCTCGGGCGTGATCGTTCTCTCCGATGGCGCGTCCCTCGACGAGCCCGACGCGGCGGACCTCGCCCGCCTCCGGGCCGAGCGGGTCAAGGTCGTCGCGGTCCCCCTGGGCAGCGGGCGACAGGTGGGAGACCTGGCGGTGCGCGACATCGTCGCGCCCGAGGAAGCATTCCTGGGCGACACCGTCCCCGTGCGCATCCGGCTCGACCGCTTCGGCGAGGGTGACGCGCCCAGCGCCGCGGTGCGCGTCATCGATGATGCGACCGGCGCGGTCCTCGGCGAGGAATGGATCGACGACATCCCCGAGGGCGGGCGCGAGGTCGTGGCGCGCGTCTCGCCGCGGCGCGAGGGATCGGCGATCTGGCGTGTGGAGGTGCAGCCGGCGCAGGCCGACCTGATCGCCCTGAACAACACGGGCGAGGCGCGCCTGTCGATCGTCGACCGCCCGGTGCGCGTCGCGCACTTCGATGGCTACCCGCGTTGGGAATACCGGTACCTCACCACGCTGCTCCGGCGCGAGCCCACGATCGAGTCGTCCTCGCTGCTGCTCGCGGCGGATCGACGCTTCACCGCCGAGGGCGATGTCCCGCTGACGCGCCCGCCGGTGTCGCCCGAGGAATGGGCGGCGATGAATGTCGTGCTGCTGGGCGACCTCCGCCCGGAACTGTTCGGCGAGCGGTCGCTGGCGAACCTGGAGCGCGAGGTCGCCGAGCGGGGCACGGGGCTGCTGCTGATCGCCGGTCCCGGCGCGATGCCCCACCGCTGGCGCACCAGCGCCATCGCCGACCTGCTGCCCATGCGCGTGCCCGACGACACCGCCACCCGCGTCTACGACACACCGGTGACGATGCTTCCCGGGCCGGCGGCGGCGGAGATCGGGCTGCTGGGGATCGCGCGCGACGAGGAGTGGCCCGCCGCGATCGCCGACCCCGCGTCCGGGTGGTCGCAGCTCCGCGGGGCGGTGCGCATCGAGCCCGAAGATCTCAAGCCCGGCGCCGAGGTGATCGCGTACGCCCGGCCGATCGACGGCGGGGACCCCACGCCGCTGATCGTGACCATGCGCTACGGCGCCGGACGCGTCGTCTTCGTCGGCACCGATGAGATCTGGCGCTGGCGATACGGGCGCGGCGAGCGGCTCGCGCAGGAATCGTGGATCCCGATCGTGCGCGCGCTGGCGGGCTCGAGCCTCGGGCGCACCGCCCGCCCGGCGACGCTGGAACTCATGCCCTCGCGCGGGATCGTCGACGCGCCCGTCTCGATCACGCTCCGGCTGATCGACCCGCGGCTCAACCAGTCGCCCCCCGAGACCATCGCGCTGCGCATCAGCGGGGGCGAGGGCGGACGCACCCGCGTCGACCTGCCCGCCGCCCGACGGACCGAGCGCGGGGCGGCGGTCTCGACCTACTCGGCGTCGTGGACGCCGCGCGAGCCGGGCATCTACACCATCGAAGCGGTCAGCCCCACGCAGGTCGGCGGGACGCTGGTGCGGCTGCTGGAGGTCGTCGTGCCCGACGACGAGCGCCTCCGTCCCGCGGCCGACCACGAACTGCTGCGACGCCTCGCGTCGAGCGTCGAACCCGAGGACGGCATCGTCCTCGAACCGGGGCAACTCGCGGGCGTCGAACGACGCATCCCGCGCGATGAGCGCGTCATCCTCGGCACCCCCCGCGTCCGCGTGCTGTGGGATCGCCCGGCGGTGTTGATGCTTCTTCTCGGGCTGCTGACACTGGAATGGGTCGGGAGGAAGCTGCTGAGCCTGTCCTGACCAGGGGGCGACCGGGGGCGGACAGGCGGGATCAAGGCTGCGGATCGGGGGAACCGGGGGAATCGGGGGGGGGTGGTCGGTGGTTTCACGGGTGTTTGGTCACGCCCCGGTCACGCGTCGGCACGGAACGGACGCGAGCCGGTTCAAACCACGGGCCCCCGCGGGACGAAGAAGAGTGTGAGGCACACGCCTCGGGAGCGACCGGATGGACCCACGCGAGCAACGCCTCGAACACACGGCGATCGGACGGGCGCTCCGCCGCGTGCGCGCGCGAGCGCGATCGGTGCTGATCGCCCGCTCGGGCGGATGGCTCATCGGGGTGGCGCTGCTGACGCTCGCGGCATGGGCGCTGGTGGACTTCGAGCTGCGGTTCGAGCCCTGGGCGCGCTGGACGGCATGGATCGCCGGGCTGATCGCCCTGGGCGCCTGGATCCGGCGCAGCGCGCTCCCGGCGTGGCGATTCCGACCCTCGCTCACGGATGTCGCCCTGCGGATCGAGCAGCACGGCGAACTGACCGGGACGCTGCGGGGCGAGCTCGCGTCCGGGCTCGAGTTCTCCGCCGGTGAGCGCGGGACAGACCTCGAACGAGCCCTGGCCAGGTCGACCGCCGGAAGAGTCGAGGCGCGGGTGGCCGAACTCGTGCGCACCGGCCGCGGGCGTCGCCTGGTCAGTTGGAAGCCTGTGCGCGTCGCGCTCCCGGTCGCGCTGCTGGGGCTGCTGGTTGCGGGGCTCTTCGGCGTGACCGAGCCGGCGCTGGCTCGCACCGGGGCGGCCCGGGCGCTGATGCCGTGGTCCGACGCGGCGTGGCCCAAGCGCACGCTGATCGCAGACCGCACCGAGCCGCGCGTCCGCGAGACGGGGGTTGACCTTGTGCTCCACGCCGAGTTGCTGCGTACACACCGGGCCCCGGGGCGCACCCCGGTGACAGCCTTCGTGCGACTCGGGAGCGACGAGGGCTCGCTGGGCACGCCGCGCGCGATCCCGATGGTGCGTCAGGACGCCGCGGACGACGAAGAAGACGGCGAGGTGTTCAGCGCCCGCGTCGAACTGCCGCGGCGGGCCGGCGTTCCCGAACAGGTGATCGAGTACTGGTTCGAGACCGAGGACGACCGCACCCCCAGCGCCCGGTTGCGGGCGGTCGATGCGCCGGTGCTGCGTTCGGCGCGCGTGCGGATCGAGCCGCCGGCCTACCTCGGTGCGTCGCCCGAATCGCGGGAGCTCGACCACGCATCCCCGGAGCCGCAGCGCCTCGGCCCGATCTTCGCGGGCTCGCGCGTGGAAATCGAACTCTCCTTCAGCAAGGACGCCGCTGCCGAGGCGTGGTCGCGCGAGCCCGGCGCGACGCCCGGGCTCGAGGATCTGCTCGCCGCCGCCGCCGACGCGCGGGGCGAGAGCGCCGTGGAGCGCGGCGATCGGTCGCTGGCGATCCGCGGCACCCTCGCGGGCACCCTCGATCTTGGCGTGCGGCTGCGCGATGAGTACGGCATCGCGACGCCCCCCGATCGGATCCCCGCGTTCCGCGTGGAAGTCGTCGACGATGCGATCCCGAGCGTGAGTATCACCGAGCCGGCGCACGACGAAGCGGTGCTGGCGTCGGCGATGCTGCCGATCGCCGCGCGGGGCGAGGACGATGTGGCGCTGCGATGGCTCGCCGTCGAAGCGCAGCGCTCGACGCCCCCGACCTCGGCCGGGGCGCCCCCCGAGCCAGCGGGCGTGGCGCGTGAGCTGACGCGGTTGGAAGGCGGGCGCGAGCCGTCCCTGGCCGCCGAACTAGAGCTCGACCTGTCGTCGTTCGACCTGGCACCGGGGGATGAACTGACGATCTCGTCGGTCACGCAGGACTCGTTCGAGCTCTTCGGGGAGGCGCACCAGCCCGTGCGCAGCGAGCCGCGCACGCTGCGGATCATCAGCGAGCAGGAACTGAGCGAGGCGTTGCGAGAGCAGTTGGGCGTGGTGCGCGACGAGGCACGCCGGCTCGACGAGCGCCAGCGGGATCTCGCCCAGCAGCGGCGTGCCGCACGCGACGCGGGCCAGGACGCCGACCGCGCCGGCGAGGCGCGCCAGCAGCAAGGGCTGGGCGAGCAGATCGAATCGACGCGCGCAGCCGTCGAACGCGTGCGCGAGCGGCTGGAACGCAATCGGCTGGAGGACACCGCGCTCTCCTCGCTGACCGAAGGCTCGCGTGAAGCGCTCGAACGGGCGGGCGAGGCGTCGGCGCAGGCCGAGGCGGCGCTCGAGCGGGCGGACGGCTCGCCGGAGGGATCCGAGCCCCAGCAGCAAGCCGAGCGCGACGCGAGCGAAGCGCAGGCCGAGGTGCGCGAGGAACTGGCCCGCGTCGCGGAACTGCTCGACCGTGGCGAGGACGCGTGGATCGTCCAGCGCGCCATCGACTCGCTGATCGAGCAGCAGGAACGGCTGGCCGAGCAGACGCGCGACGCGGGCGAGCGCATCGCCGACGGAGCGAGCACCGAATCGCTCACACCGGCCGAGCGATCGGAACTGGAGCGCATCGCCGAGCGCCAGCGCGAGGCGCTGCGCGAGGCCGAGCGGGCGCTCGACGAGCTCAACGAGCGTTCGCGGCAGCTCCGCGAGGCGAACCCGACCCAAGCCGAGGCGATGGAACGGGCGGCGTCGGCCGGACGCGAGCAGGGGCTCACGCAGAGCCTCGAGGACGCGGCCGAGCAGATCGAGCAGAACCAGACCGGACAGGCGGGGCAGTCGCAGCAGCAGGCGATCGAGACGCTCGAGCAGATGAAAGAGGAGATCGAGAACGCCGACCGCCGCCGCGACGAGGTGCTCCGACGGGTGCTGGCGCAGGTGATGGAACTGCTCGACGGGCTGGTCGCCGGGCAGCGCAACGAGATCGACGCGCTGCAGCGGGCGCGCGACGCCGACGGAGACTTCGCCCCCCGCGGCGACGCGATGCGCGAGCTCCATGTCGCGACGCTCGGCGTGGTCGATCGCATTGAGGTCTCGTTCGCCGAACTGCGCACGGTCGCGGCGCTGGTCGATGAGGCGGCGACGGCTCAGCAGGAAGCGATCGTGGCGTTGCGCCTCGAACCGGCCGACCACGCCGGAGCGCTCGTCGCCGAGAACCTGAGCCTGACCCGGCTGCTTGACGCCCGGGCCGAAGCCAAGCGGCTCGAAGCCGAGGCCGAGCAGCGCGACCGGGCCCGCGAGCGCCAGGAGCTGCGCGCCAAGTACGCCGAGATTCTCCAGCGGCAAGTCGCGCTCCTCGGCGAGACCCGCGCGTTCGAGGGGCGCGAGCTCGGCCGGCGGGAGAAGTACTCCGTGCGCGCACTCGGCGAGCAGCAGCGGACCATCGCGAGCGATGTCACCACGCTCGCCGACGAAACCGAGTCCTTCGCCGACGCGGCGCTCTTCGTCTTCGCCCACCGTCGGCTCGACGCGGCGATGGAAGGGTCGGCCTCGGCGCTCGTCGAGCGCACCGAGGTCGAGGCGTCGATCGCGTCGCAGCAGCAGGCGATCCGCGTGCTGCGTTCGATTCTGGAGTCGCTCGACGATCAGCAGAGCCAGCCGCCGGACTTCAACGCCGGCGCGGGTGCCGCGGGCGAGGGCGGCGGCGCGGGCGCGCAGGACGAGCCGCTGATCCCGCCCGTCGCGGAACTGAAGCTGCTGCGCTCCATGCAGGTCGAAGCGCTCGAGCTGACCCGCCGCTTCGAGTCGACCGATCGCCCCGGCATGAGCGAGGCACAACTCGCGGACCTGCAGCGGCAACTGGCCGAACTCGGGCGCGAACTGATCGACCGCATGTCCCAGCAGGGCGGCGTGGCGCCCGGTGGCGAACCCGAAGCCGGCCCGAACGAGGAGCCCGGATCATGACGCGTTCCGGACGCATCGGGTCGGCCCTGGCGCTCCTGCTCGCCTCGATCGCGTGCGCGCAGCCCGCCCCGCCCGAGCCCAACGATCCCCTGCCGACGCTCGACGAGTTGCTCGGGCTGGAGCCGACGCGTCGCCCGGATCGCCCCGATCGCGAGCTGCCGCTGGCCGACCCCTCGCAGCGCGAGCTCGAGCGTCAGCTCTCGGGCGAAGAGATGGGCGAGCAGTTCCGCCAGGCGGTGGCGCTGATGGACGAGTCGGCCGACCGGCTCGAGACGATCAGCGACACCGGACTGCTCACCCAGCGTCTGCAGGAAGATGTCATCCGCAAGCTCGACCAGATCATCAACTCATCCAACCAGGCCAACTCGAGCTCGTCGCAGCGCCAGCAGCAGCAGCAACAGCAGCAGAGTCAGCAGCAGCAGCCGGCCCAGCCCGGGCAGGATCGCGACCAGGGGCAGACGACCGACCCGCAATCGACGCAGCTTCCGGGTGCGCAGTCGGGCGACCTCGGCCCGCCGGCCGCGGTCGGGGCGGCATGGGGCGAACTCCCGCCGCGCCTGCGCGACGCGCTGCTGCAGGGGCTGAGCGATCCGTTCAGCTCGATGTACCGCACCATGACCGAGTCGTACTACCGTCGGCTCGCCGAGGAGGGCCGCCGATGATCCTCGCCGCCACCATTTCCGCCCTGCTGCTCGCGGGCGCCCAGCCCGAGCCCCCCGGCGCCGAGAACCAGACCTCCATCGAGGAGTTCACCCCCGAGATGGACCGCGCGATCGAGCGCGGGCTGGCGTACCTCGCGGCCCAGCAGCAGCCCGACGGCTCGTTCGGCGAGGGGCGCTACGCCGAGAATGTCGCCGTCACCAGCCTCGCGTGCATCGCGCTGATGGCCGACGGCAACCTCCCCGGGCGCGGACGCTACGCCGAACAGGTCCGCCGCGGACTCGACTTCATCCTCACCAACTCCGCCGAGAACGGGCTCATCGCCGCCCAGACCTCGCACGGCCCGATGTACGGGCACGGGTTCAGCACGCTCTTCCTCGGCGAGGTCTACGGCATGACCGGGGGTGGGGGCGACACCGACCTCGCCCGCCGCACCCACGAGGCCCTCGTCGAAGCCGTCCGACTCATCGAGCAGAGCCAGAACCCCGACGGCGGGTGGCGCTACAACCCCGTCCCCTACGACGCCGATGTCTCGGTCACCATCTGCCAGGTCATGGCCCTGCGTTCGGCCCGCAACGCGGGCATCGAGGTCTCCAAGGAGGTCATCGATCGCGCCGTCGACTATGTCAAGAACTGCCAGAATCCCGACGGCGGGTTCCGCTACCGCCTCGACCCCGGCGCCAGCGCCTGGCCCCGCTCGGCCGCGGGGGTCGCGACGCTCTTCTACGCGGGCATCTACGAGGACGAGGCGATCGAGCCCGGGCTCGCCTACCTCCGCGCCACCGCGATGCCCGGGCAGCCCCACGCCCGACAGGCCCACTACCACTACGGGCACTACTACGCCGTCCAGGCGATGTACCTCGCCGGCGGCGACCCCTGGGCCCGCTGGTGGCCGGCGATCCGCGACGAACTCGTCACCACCCAGCGGGCCGACGGCTCGTGGGAGGAACGCTCCGTGGGCTCGACCTACGGCACCGCGATGTCGCTCATCGTTCTTCAGATGCCCAAACGCTATCTGCCGATCTTCCAGCGATGACCACGCGCATGAACACGCTCCGTGCCGCCGCCGCCCTCCTCGGGCTCGTCGCCGCCGCCGCGACCGCCCAGCCGCGCCCCCCCGCGCGCCCCGGCATCGTCGCGATCGATGACCAACTCACCGAGCACCGGCTCGAGACCTTCCAGTTCGTGCGCGCCGCCGGGGGCTACACGCTCACGCTCGACCCGCTCGCAACCGATCGCTCTGCCGATCCTCGCTGGATCGCCGCGTTCGGCCCGACCGATCCCGACGCCCCCCCACCGCTCCTGCGAGGGGGCGAGTCCAGCGCCGTCTTCGTCGTCGAGTTGACCGACGGGCAGCGCCTCCCGGCTCTCATCCTCCCCAGCGCGACCGACGACACGCTCACGCTCGACCTGATCGCTCTGGGCGAGGTCGAACTCCCCCTCGAAGCCGTCCGCCGCGTCCGCAGCATCGACGAGCCCGCGACGCGCGACGACGCCGGGCTCGACGATCTCGTGCGCCTGCGCAACGGCGACCGGCTCACCGGGTTCGTCGCCACGCTCGGGCCCTCGATCATCATCGAGACCGACCTGGGCGAACGCACGCTGCCCCTCGAATCCGTCGCCGAGATCGTGCTCGCCAACGAGCCCGCCACCAGCACCGCCCCGCTGCTCTGGCTCGACAGCGGCGTGATCATCGCCGCCCGATCCCTCACCCAGCCCAACCCGACCTCCTTCGAGATCACCCCCGCCGAGCCCATCGGCGCGCGGGCCGGCACCTGGCGCCTCTCCCGCGCCGACCTGCAGGGCGTGCTGCTGGCGCCCGATCGCTGGATCGCCCTCGCGGCCACCGAGCCGACCGCGCGCCGCGCAATGGACGATCGACGCTGGCTCCCGCCGCTGATCGCCGGCAACCCCGCGTCGGCGGTGCTCGCCACGCCCGACCTCGAGATCCCGGGCCCGATGGAGGTCCAGTGGAGCCTTCCCCCCGACGCCGAGCGGTTCTCCACCCGCATCACCCTCCCCGAGAGCGCCCGTGTCTGGGGTGACTTCGAGTTCGTCGTGCTCACGCGCGATGCCCGCGGCGGCGAGCGCGAACTCCACCGCGTCCGCCTCCACGCCGGGGAACCCACCGCCGTCGTCGCCGCCGACCTGCGCCCGCCCACAGGAAACCCCGCGCCCACCACTCTGCTGCTCCGCATCGAAGCGGGCCAGCGCGGCCCGATCGACGACCGTGCCGTGCTCACCCGCCCGATCGTGCTGCGGGGCGCTCCGGACGAGCCGCAACCGTAAGAGAGCGGTCCCGCCGAGCGGTCTTGTTTCAGCAGCCCGGTCCCCGCGCCGCCCGGCTCACTCGTCGCCCGCGTCCATCGCGTCGCCGGCGACATCCGCCGGCGCGTCCTCGAGCCCGGCCGGCTCCCAGCTCACCCGGGCCGCCCCCAGCAGCGTCCCGGTCGCCTGCGCCAGGTCGATCTGCGCGAGCTGATAGTCGACGATCGCGTTGATCTCCGCGAGCTGCGCATCGGCCAGGCGCGACGCTGCATCGAGCACATCGGTGCTGGTCGAGCGCCCGTTCTCGAACTGCCGCTGCTCGGCATCGAAGGCGCGGACATTGACCACCACCGACTGCCGCGCCGCCAGGATCCGTTGCCACGCCGAGTCGATCGCGTCCACCGCGTCGTAGACCTCTTCGCGGATCGTCTGCCGACGCGCCTCGCGGTCGGCCAGCCGCTGCATGCGCGTCAGCGTCGCCTGCCGCAGCCGCGACCGCGCCGCCTCGTTCCCGATCGGGATCTCCCCGGTCAGCCCGATCGACAGGTCCTCGAAGTCGTTCTCGGCGAGCACCTCGCTCGCCCGCCCCAGGTCGCGCCCCAGCCCGTTGATCCGGTACAGCACATCCAGCGTCAGCTCGGGCTGGGTCTGGTTCTCGCGCAGGCGAATGTTCGCCGCGTCGGCGAGCAGGCGCAGCTCGAGTTCGAGCATCTCCATCCGCGACCGCTCGGCCAGCTCCGACAGCTCCGCCGGATCGAGCTCGTACCGCAGCGGATCGGGCGGCGTCGCCGGATCGACCCGCGTCGCCGTCGCGACATCCAGCCCGGGCAGATTCATCCGCCGCTTGAGCTCACGCTGCCGATTGAGCAGGTCGTTCTCGGCGACGATGATCGCCTCGAGCCGGTCGGCCAGCCCGCTCTCGGCTCGCAGGATCTCCACCTCCACCGCGCGCCCCGCCCGCACCAGCCGCTCGGCCCGCTCCACCTGCGCCAGCGCCACCTCGTACTGCGATTGCCGAACATCCAGCGCCCGCCTGGCCCGGTACAGGTTCCAGTACGCGCGATCGACCGACGACAGCTCGGCGATGATCGCCAGCGTCGTCTGCGCCTCGGTGATCTGCCGGTCGTACGACGCGATGCGGATCCCCTGGGTCGTCGCGAAGCGACCCGCGTTGCGCAGCAGCGGCTGCGAGTACGAGAACTCCAGGTCCGCCGTCCACGCCGGGTTCAGCGTCGCGAACGAGTTGTTCGTCTGGTTCCGCGTGATCGGCAGCGACACCTGCGCCGTCCCCCCCGTCCGCAGCGGGATACGCACGCCCGCTTCGAGCGAGCGGAAGTCCTGCTTAGCGCTGTTGAGCGTCGAGGAGGTGGGGGTGTCGGTGTCGGCGTAGCGCGCCGAGCCGAAGAACACCGCCTCGAACGCCGCCTCCTCCTCGCTCACCCGCGCGTTGGCGATCGCCGGATCCACCCGCGCCACCTTCAGCCCGAGGTTGTTCTCGAGCGCCGAAGCCCGCGCCTCCTCGAGCCCGACCTCCAGCCGCTCCAGGTCCGCGTACCGGTTCTCGACCTCCTCGAGCGTCGGACGCCGCGTCTCGCGCGGCACGGGCGTCCCCTCGCCCAATTCGAGCGTGCGCACGCTGCGCAGCCGCTCGCGATCGACCACGCGCCCGTAGTCGGACTCGAGCGGAGCCAGCGGATTGGAGCACCCGCCGAGCG
This sequence comes from Phycisphaerales bacterium JB037, assembly GCA_043101605.1. GTDB lineage: Bacteria > Planctomycetota > Phycisphaerae > Phycisphaerales > UBA1924 > JBICIG01. The sequence continues at coordinate 18,453 of JBICIG010000111.1, read as the reverse complement.
ACGCGCCCAGCGCCAGCCCCGCCAAAGCCACCAGCGCCCGCGTCCCGCGACGAACCGTGCGATTCTCTGTCATTCGTGCCTCAATGCGACGATGGGGTCCAGCCGCGCCGCCTTGAGCGCGGGGAACATGCCGAAGATCACGCCGGTACCCGCGCTGAACCCCACCGACAACGCCACCGCCCACAGCGGGATCGCCGCCTGCTCCAGCGGCGAGCCCGGGATCGACTTGACCCCCAGCACCATCAGCTGCCCCAGCAGCAGCCCGATCGCCCCGCCCAGCAGGCTCAGCGTCACCGACTCGACCAGGAACTGGATGAGGATCACCTCGCTGCGCGCGCCCATCGCCTTGCGCAGCCCGATCTCCCGCGTGCGCTCCGAGACCGACACCAGCATGATGTTCATGATCCCGATCCCGCCGACGAGCAGCGCGATCCCGACCACCCCCGCCGCCCCCGCGGTGATGCCCTTGGCCAGCCGGTTGAACCCGTCGATGAACTGCTGGATCACCCGCACCTCGAAGGTGTTCTCGTCCTCCGGGCCCAGCCCGCGCATCGTCCGCAGAACATAGGTGATCTCGGCGATCGCGTCGTCGGCCTTGTCCGGGCTCGAGAGCTCCGCCCACGCGTGGCTGATCCACCCGTCCGGGTTGAGCTGCCGCGCCGTCTCGAAGGGGATATAGATCTCCGATGCGCTGTTCCCCCCGCCGAACATCGAGCTGAGCTGGATCGTCTCGACCACCCCCACGATCAGGAACCGCCGGTCCCCCAGCAGGATGTACTCCCCCACCGGATCCGTCGGCAGCAGAAGCTCCTCGATCGCCTTGTCGTTGACGATGCACACCGGCCGCCGCTCGGCCTCGTCGATCGCGTTGAACTTCCGCCCCAGCGTGATCTCGCGTGACTCGATCCGGTGCCACTGCGGCCAGATCCCCGTCACCACCGATCCCGCCAGCAGCCGATCCCCGTACTGGATCGGGTAGCTGTTGGAGTACAGCGGCGCGATGTCCAGGATCGAGGGGCTGTGATCGCGGATCGCCTCGATCTCCTCGACCTTGAGCTGCACATCCCGCCACGAGATCCGGTGCCGCATCGAGTTCGGGCGCGACCCGTCGATGAACACCTTGCGCGCGCCGAACTTCTCGAACTCGTCGAGCACGCTCGTCCGCAGCCCCGTCAGCGCCGCCACCACCGCGACGATCGACGCCACGCCGATAATGATGCCCAGCGTCGTCAGCGCCGACCGCACCTTGTTCGACCAGATCTGCTGGATCGCCAGCAGCACCGTCTGCATCCCCAGCCGCGCAGGAATCAGCAGGAAGCGGAGCATCAGCGCGACCCTCCCGCCGGATCCCCCGCCGCGGCTCGCTCGCTCGCGGTCCCGGCGGCATCCACGGCCATGTGCGCCGCCGCGGCCGCCGCCGACCGCAGAAACTCCCGATGGATCGGGTCCTCCCGCGTCGGATAGTCCGACATGATCTTCCCGTCACGCAGGCGCACGATCCGGTCGGCGACGCCCGCGACATCCTCCTCGTGCGTCACGATCACGATCGTCTGCCCCTCGGCGTGGAGCTGCTTGAACAGCCCGATGACCTCGATCGTCGTCTGCGAATCCAGGTTCCCCGTGGGCTCGTCGGCCAGCAGAATGCTCGGCCCGTTCACCAGCGCCCGCGCCACCGCCACGCGCTGCCGCTGACCGCCCGAGAGCTGGTTCGGGCGGTGCCGCATCCGCTCGCCCAGCCCGACCCGCTGGAGCGCCCGCTTGGCCCGCGCCCTCGCCCCGATCCAGTGCTTGCGGGAGTAGATCAGGGGCAGCATCACATTCTTCACCGCCGACTGCCGGTTCAGAAGCTCGAAGCTCTGGAACACGAACCCGATCTGCTCGTTCCGCACCCGCGCCAGCGATCGCCCGCCCATGCGGTGGGTCGGGATGTCGTTGAGCAGGTACTCGCCACCCGTCGGGCGGTCGAGGCACCCGAGGATGTTCATCAGCGTGCTCTTGCCCGAGCCAGACGCGCCCATGATCGCGACGAACTCGTTCCGTTCGATCTTCAGCGACACGCCGTCGAGCGCGCGCACGCGCTCCACCCCCATCTTGTAAACCTTCTCGAGCTGGCGGATCTCGATCGTCATGCCCCGGGGACCCCCGCCTTGGCCTCTTCGGTCCCGGCGGTCTCACGCTCGGCGACGGCCGCCGGCTCGGGCGCCGACAGATCCCGGATCGCGTCCCCGTGCTTGAGTTCCTCGAGCGCCTTGTACGGCCCGACGATCACCCGCGCATCGCTCGCGAGCCCCTCCAGCACCGCCGTGTGCGTCAGGTCGCTGATCCCGATTCGCACCGGTCTCGCCGCCGCCTTCCCGTCCTCGATCACGAACACCACCGGCGTGAAGGTCCGCGCATCGGCGAGGAACGGCGTCTGGTCGCGGATCTCCCGCGGCAGCTCGTCGACTCGCCGATCCAGCACCGCCTGGCTCGGCACCTGCAGCACACTCTCGACCGTCTCCACCTCGATGTCGCAGCTCGCCGTCAGCCCCGCCCGCAGACGCTGCCCCTCGCGCAGCGTGATCCGCACCTCGCACTCGAAGTAGTTGGTGTTGTCCGTCCAGGTCAGCTTCTTGAGCCCCACCCGCTCGACCTCGCCGTCGAACGGCTGGTCCGGGTACGCGTTCACATACACCGTCACGCTCTGCCCCGCCTCGACCGACGCGACATTCGCCTCGTCCACCCGCGCCTTGAGCAGCATCTGGTTCAGGTCCGCGATCTCCAGGATCACCGACGCCGCGTTGTTCAGCGTGCCGATCACCACCAGCTCGCCCTCCTCGGCGTTCAGCGCGGTGATCACCCCGTCGATCGGCGCCAGGATCGTCGCGTTGTCCAGGTCCTTCTGACGCTGGCGGATCTGCTGGTTCGCGTTCTCGACCGATCCCGCCGCCGCGAGCTGCTCGGCCTCGGCCCGCTGGATCTCCTGGTCGGCCCGCTCGATCGACGCCTCGGCCTGCTTGGTCTCGGACTGCCGCTGCAGGAACACCGACTCGGCCTGCTCCAGCTCCGACAGCGTCACATCGTTGCTCTCATACAGCGCCCGCACCCGGTCGGATTCCGACTGCGCCTCGCTCAGCCGGGCCCGCGCCGCATCCAGACGCAGCAGCGCCTCGGTCCGCGCCGTCCGCGCCGCCGAGAGGGCGATGTCCGCCTGCTTCTGCCTCGCCTGCTGGATCTTCAGGTTCGCCTTGGCCGACTCCAGCGCCGCCTGCAGGTCCTCCGAGTCGAGCTTGACCACGATCTGGTCCTCCAGGACCCGGTCCCCGATCTCGAAAGGCAGCGACTCGATCCGAGCCTGCACCTGCGCGCTGATCTGCACATCCGAGCGCGGCTCCACCGTCCCCGGCGCGTTCACCGTCCGCGTCAACCCGCTGACGAACACCGGCTCGGTGAAGACCTCGGTGACCTTCTCACGCTTCTCGAACAGCTGCTTGAACCCGGGCGATTGAACCAGCAGATACCCGCCGCCGCCACAGAGGATCACCAGCGCCGCAAAGCCTCCCAATACCCATTTCCACACGCGCCAGACCCTCCCGGTCGTTCCGAGCCCCTCGGAGCCCCTTGATTCGGACCCCGACCGCTCCGATTTCGCCGCCTGCGGTTCGTGCCCGCGACCGGCCCGATTCGCCCCACGCCACACGATCCGCCCGATCGCGGCGGGACGATAGCCGCCCCCACCCCCGGAATGTGATACTGGGCAACCCCCCGCCGGTCGCACCCCCCGCTTCCCGGCGGGCCTCCTCCAATCAGTTCAGAGAACTCGCTGGCGTTCTCGCAGCGCGCGTGCACCCTTGAACGGACCGGCGGCGCGCGGGTGGAGAACGCGCCGCCTCATTCGTGGAAACCCCCGGGTCCGGGGCCCAACGCCTTCTCGCGGGGCAGGAGAGAAAACCATGCAGAGTCGCACCGCCATCAGCCTGATCACCCTCGCCGCCGTCTCGACCGCCGCGTCGGCCCAGTTCGATGTCTACACCGACCGGTCGGCGTGGGAAGCCGCCCTCTCGGGCAACACCTTCTTCACCGAGACCTTCAACGACTACTCAGCCCTGACCACCGTCGCCGACGGCTCGACCCTCGACACCGGCATCATCCAGCTCAACGACGACGCCTTCGACGCCGGCGGCGTCACCGAGATCAACCCCGACGGCACGGCCTTCGGCAACCTCGACGGCACCGCCTTCCTCGACAACACCACCGGCGGCGCCCCCGGCGAGGTCCTCACCTTCACCTTCAACGGCAACGATGTCTTCGGCTTCGGCGGCGACTTCTTCAGCCCCTACAGCGGCTCGGGCATCATGCTCGCCATCCAGATGGGCGACATCACCCTCCCCCTCGACCAGATCGGCACCGGCTTCGGGCAGGGATTCATCGGCGTCGTCTTCACCGGCGGCCCGGTCTCCGAGGTCCGACTCGTCCGCGACGGGTCCAACGGCACCTTCCAGGAACTCTACAGCCTCGACAATGTCAGCTACGCCGTCCCGGCGCCCGGCACGATGGCCCTGCTCGGGCTCGGCGGTCTCGCCGCCGCCCGCCGCCGCCGCTGATCCGACGCCCTCCAACGAAGACCCATCCACACGGCCCACTCCGCTCGCGGGGTGGGTCGTTCCACTTTCCGGAGACGAACACCCGGAGTGCCACGGCGTGACCCGAAGGCACGCCGTGCTTCTCCGGGACAAACGCCCGGGGCGCGCACAGACAGCGCGACTCGATGTTCCACGTGGAACACAACGCGATCGATGCGCACGGACCGCGTTACATCCCGAGTTTCTCGTTGAGGAACTCCGGCACGCGGTCCAGCGCGATCCGGTCCTGGCTCGCGGTGTCACGGTCGCGCACGGTCACAGTCTGGTCGGCGAGGGTGTCGCCGTCGATGGTGAAGCAGTAGGGGCAGCCCGCCTCGTCCATCCGGGCGTAGCGCTTGCCGATGGACTGCTTGGGGTCGGTCTCGATGAACCCGAGCTTGCCGTAGCGCTTGCGGAGATCATGCGTGAGCTTGGCGGCGACCTCGGGCATGCCGTCCTTGTTGACCAGCGGGAAGACGGCCGCCTTGATCGGCGCCATCTCGGGCGTGAACTTCATGTAGACCTTGCTGGGTCGCTCGGGGTCGGGCGTGAACGCCTCGCACAGGATCGCGAGCACGCCGCGGGACAGCCCGGCCGCGGGCTCGATGACATGCGGGATGTAGCGCTCGTCGCGCTGCTGATCGAAGTATTCGAGCTTGGCCTTGGAGTGCGCCTGGTGCTGGGTGAGGTCGAAGTTCGAGCGGTGGCTGACGCCCTCGAGCTCGCCGAAGCCTGGCGCGGTGAAGGGGTAGCGGTACTCGACATCGAAGGTGCCGACGCCCTCCTTGGCGTAGTGGGAGAGTTCGTCGTCGCCGTGCTTGCGCATCTGGAGGTCATCGGAGGTCAGCCCGACGCGCTTCCACCAGTCGAGGCGGGTCTGCTGCCAGAAGTCCGACCACATCGCGGCTTCGGACGCGTGGCAGAACCACTCCATCTCCATCTGCTCGAACTCACGCGAGCGGAAGATGAAGTTGCGCGGCGTGACCTCGTTGCGGAACGCCTTGCCCACCTGCGCGATGCCGAACGGCACGCGGACGCGGGTGGTATCGACGACGTTCTTGAAGTTGACGAAGATGCCCTGGGCGGTCTCAGGACGGAGGTAGACCTTGCTGCTCTCATCGCGGATCGCGCCGACGAACGTCTCGAACATCAGGTTGAACATGCGGGGTTCAGTAACTGTCTCGCGTTGAGTAGCCGGCGACAATCTTGGCCAATACGGGGCTAAGTGAAGATGGTCACATGCGCGTACTTTGGACGAATCACCAAGCAGGCTTCGCTGCTTCTTTGTCAGCTTCTCAACTGCGACCAACTCTGCCTGCTCCGCCGAATCTGCTTCTACCGCTATGCACAATGTTGGTGTAAACACCTTCGCCATTTGGGGATCAAGCTCTTGGGTCATTTCCAAGAGCTGACGCTCCAATGGCTGCACCAATTTCCACAGCTCACCTGAGACAAATATCTGTCCTTCTCGCTCAATCTTGGTGGACTCAATCGCACCGACCAGCCTTGAGAAAGCATCCGTGAGCTTTGACTTCTCTGAGAGTTGTTCAAGCAGCGTCTCATACTCGGCGTAGTGATCTGCTGACATAAAGCCAACAACCCACACCTTGTCGGCCCGAAACCGTTGCTTCGTCTCCTTGTCATCCACCATCGGGTCGTTGAACCCCCCGACGTGCCCGGACGCCTCCCACACCTTCGGGTTCTGGATGATCGAGGAGTCGAGCCCGACGATCTGGAGGGGTTCGCCGTCGGGCCCGTTGGGCGGGTTGAGGACCATGGCTTCCCACCACGCGTCGCGGAGGTTGTTCTTGAGCTGGGAGCCGAGGGGCCCGTAGTCCCAGAAGCCGTTGATACCGCCGTAGATCTCCGAAGCGGGGTAGATGAACCCACGGCGCTTGCAGAGCGAGACGAGTTCTTCCATGGACTTGGGCTGGGTGGACATGGGGGGCTCCTGGTGCGTCGAGCGGGAGTCTAGAGGGGAGGGAGTGGGCAGGTGGGAAGTTGGGAGTCTTGGAAGAAGCGGCGGCAGCCCGCGACTCCCCCAACGACTCCCCCCCTCGACTCCCCACTGCCCAGTCCCCACTCCCTCGTATCCTCCCCCCATGCTCTCCGATGCCGTGCTGCTCTTCTTCATCATCGACCCGTTCGGGCTGATCCCCTTCTTCGTCGCGACGCTCCGGCGGGTCGAGCCCGCCCGGCGACGGCTCGTCCTCGTCCGCGAACTGGTCATCTCGCTGGGCGTGCTGCTCGCGTTCCTGCTGCTCGGGCGGCACCTGCTCGGGGCGCTGCACATCTCCGAGCCCGCGCTGACGATCGCCGGGGCGATCATCCTGCTGCTGATCGCGCTGCCGATGATCTTCCCGACGATCAAGCTGAGCATGGAGAGCGAGGAGACGGGCGAGCCCTTCATCGTGCCGCTGGCGATCCCGTTCTTCGTCGGGCCCGGGGCGATGGCGCTGGTGATGGTGATGGGGACGGGCGACAGCTCGTGGGGCGAGCGGTTCGGAGCCGTGGGCATCGCGTGGGCGGCCGCGTCGGTCGTGCTGGTGCTGGGCGAGCGGATCGCGGGCGTGCTCGGGCGACGCGGGCTCGTGACCATGGAGCGGTTGATGGGGATGCTGGCGGTGGCGATCGCAGTGGAGATGTTCCTGGGCGGGATCTCGGCGTTCATGGAGGCGCAGCGGGCGGTTGCCGCGGGCTAAAGGGTCATTCACCGCGGAGACACGGAGGGCACGGAGTGGGATTGGGGTACCGATTCGGATCGAGTTGGGGTGCCACGACCATTGCCCGGGACGACTCCCGAATTCCCGACTCCCCACTCCCTCCCCCTCAATCCAGCCCAAACGCGTGGCGCATCGCCTCGCCGAAGCTGACCTCGCGCACGGCTGCGTCCGCCTCGCTCACGATCTCTGAATAGTCCCGCACCTCGGGGAGCGTCGCGAGTTCGACCGGGCCCTCGGCCCGCGCGAGCATGAGCGAGCCCGAGCCCGAGATGGATGCGACCCAGCGCCCCTCGCCGAACTGGCGGTACACGGCCTTGCCCAGCGGCTCGCGGGACTCGTCCCACGCGATGTCCGCGATCGCGGGGTCGATCACGATGCCGTTGGCGGGCGCGGTCGTCTCGTTGTAGAGCCGGCGCATCCACAGGCGGCCGTCGAGCACCAGGCAATCGACATAGATGACATCATCAGGAGCGAAGGGCGTCTCGATGATCCGCTCGACGCCCGTGCTGGTGCGCACGCGGACGGTCACCGCGTCGGCGGTCACGACGAGTTCGGAGACGGCCGTGCGGCGGACGGCTTGGTTGAACTGCTCGACGAGGCCCTGGTAGTCGGCCTGGAGGGCCGCCAGCCGCTCGCGGTAGACCGACGCGGCGGCATCGGACCGCACGAACCGCACCGCGACGATCGACGCCGTCAGGGCGAGCAGGGCCAGGGCGCTCACGGCGACGGTCTTGAGGACGGGGATCTTCATGCTTCCCTCCGGGAAGACGGTTCGGACGAGGCGGGCTGGGGTTTCATCGGCCGGATGCGTGCCGCGGGTCGAGCGGGAGTCGAGCCGAGCCCGAAGCGACGGCCGCCCTGCCCGGCAACCGTGTGGCATGGTCAAGCACGGCTCACAGAGTCGGGCTTGGCCATGGTGAAGCCGCCTACACCGAACCCATGCCCAAGCTCCGCTTGAGCATGCCACCCGGAATGATCGGAGCCGAATCGCTCAGCCCGCAAACTTCTTCACGCACACGCAGTCGTTCTGCCCGCCGAAGCCGAAGCCGTTTGAGAGGCAGACCTCGACGCCCTGCTCGCGCAGGTCGCGCGGCTCGTTGGGGATGTAATCGAGGTCGCAGCGCGGGTCGGGGTTGTGCAGGTTGATCGTCGGGGGGAGCCAGCCGGTGCGGATCGCCTGCACGCAGGTCATCATCTCGACCGTGCCGGCGGCCTGGATCAGGTGCCCGAGCATGCTCTTGACGCTCGAGAAGGGCACCTTGCCGGCGAGTTCGCCGAAGACGCCCTTGACGGCGCGGGTCTCGATGCCGTCGTTCTCCGGGGTGCCCGTGCCGTGGGCGGAGATGTAGTGGATGGGCGGTCGCCCGTCGTCGCCGGGCTTTGTCGGGTCGATGCCGGCCTGGGCGCAGGCGCGGCGCATCGCTTCCTGGGCCCCGCCGCCGTCGGGCTTGATGTCGGTGATGCGGTAGGCGTCGCAGGTCGAGCCGAAGCCGCCGAGTTCGGCGAGGATCTCCGCGCCGCGGGCCTTGGCGTGCTCGAGCTCTTCGAGGATCACGATGCCCGCGCCCTCGCCCATGACGAAGCCGTCGCGGGTCACATCGAAGGGGCGCGACGCGGTGGCGGGGTCGTCGCGGCGGGTGGACATCGCCGTCAGGCGGATGAACCCGCTCATGCCCAGGGGGTGGATCATCGAGTGGGTGCCGCCGGCCATCATCGCGTCGACATCGCCCCGGCGGATCATCTCGAACGCCTCGCCGACCGACTGCGTGCTCGCGGCGCAGGCGGTCATGCAGTTGAAGCTCGGGCCCTCGAGCCCGAACTCCTCGGCGATGTGGGGGATGACCGAGTCGGGCTCCTGCTCGAGCTCGCCGGCCAGCGAGAGATGATGCCTCGCCGCCTCGACCCACCTGGCGTAATCCAGATCTCGCTTCTCGGCGTCCCAGCCCTCGACATGCGTGCGCATGAACGCGAGCGAATCGGGCGGGCCCTCGCCCGCGCCGAGGTAGACGCCCACGCGCCCGCGGTCGAGCCCGGTGTACTCGGCAAGGCCCGACATCGCCCACGCGCGCGTCGCGGCCGACAGGGCGTAGCGGGTGTGCGTGCCCGCCCCTTCGTGGTACGCCACGCGGGCCGCCCCGATCCGCGCCGCCAGGTCGAAGTCCTTGATCTCGGCGACGAAATTGGTCGGGAAGGTCCTGGCGTCGAACCGCTCGCACGGACCGATCGCGCTGGTGCCCGAGAGGAGCTTGTCCCACACCCCGGCGATGTCGAAGCCCAGGGGTGTCTCCCACCCCATGCCCGTGATGACCACGCGTCGCTGGCTCATGCGATCCTTCCCTGCAGCGGGCCCGACCCTTCCCGAAGAACGATCCCGACCGACCGGCGAGTCCGGCGAGATCAGCTCTCGTCGTCCTCGTCCTCCTCGTCGTCGTCCTCGTACTCGTCGTCGCGGCGGAGCGACTCGATCTTGTCGGGGTTGAGCACGCGGACGAGCCCGTCCTTGAGGCGCCGCTCGCCGAAGTTGATGATCAGCCCGAGCTCCATATCGCCCGAGCGCAGAGCCGCGCGGAGCTGCGACCGCTCCATCGAGCCGACCTCGCCGTGGTACGCCATCAGGTTCACCGCGAACCGCTCGGCGACATAGAGATCGACCGCGATGGTCCCGACCTTGTCGCCCTCGTACTCGACATCGAACGAGTGCCCGGTCTGGAACTCGACGCCCTCGACCTTGAGCGCCTTGCCCAGGGCGGCGGCGTAGACCGACTTGTCGTACCCCGGGCCCAGGGCCTTGTGCACCTCGATCGCGCACCCGATCACCCGACGCGACACATCGGTCAGCGCGGGGTCAAGGTCCGACAGGGGCACGCCCCGGCGGCGGCGATCGGAACGGTCTTGGTCGTGTCGGCGATAGGAAGTCATCGTTCGGCTCCGGTAGTGGCCAATGAAAAACGGGAAAATCAGCTCGCCCGCCTGAGCACCACCGCGGCGTTGGATCCGGCCGCGGAAGTCGCGCACACGAGCACGAGATCAAGGTTCGCATCGCGGGCCGCCGCGGGTCCGGCGTCCAGCCCGGGCAGGGTCGAATCGCCCCCCAGCCGCGCGGGCAGACGCTGGTGCTTCAGGCACATCGCGCCCGCGGCGACCTGCAGCCCGCCGCGCCCCGCGAAGCACTCCCCCACCGCCGGCGTCATGGTCACCAGCGGGATCGAGCCCAGGCGGTCGCCGAAGACCTGCCGCAGCGCCCCCGCCTCGGCCCGGTCGATCGACGCCACGCCCATCGCGTGCGGCACGATCGCGTCGATCTGGTCGGGTGTCACGCCCGCATCGCGGAGCGCCGCGTTGATCGCCCGCACCATGCCCGAGTCGGCCTCGGGCATTGCCGGCAGACGCCCCCGCACCACCGCGGTGTACGCGATCAGCGACTGACCGGCGCCGAAGCCCGCGACCTCGGCCCAGGGCGTGACGCCGCGGGCCCGGGCGGCGTCGGCGTGCTCGAGGATGCAGATCCCCCCGCCCTCGCCCACGACATGCCCGCCGCTGGCTTCGCGATAGGGAAGCGTCGCCGCGACCGCCTCCTCGAGCGTCCGGACTTCGGGCAGGCGGCGGGCCATCTGCGTCCGCATCAGCCCCATCGGCGTGATCTTCGACTCGGCCCCGCCGGCGAAGCAGACATCCGCGTCGTTCCGCTGGATCACCCGCACCGACTCCCCGATCGAGAGCAGCCCGCTCGATTCCGAGCAGGTCACCGTGTTGCTGGGCCCCTCGCACCCGTGCACGATCGAGACATGGCACGCGAGCATGTTCGGGAGGTACTTGAGCATCCACAGCGGCTGGAGCCGGTTCATGCCCGACTCGCCCCAGATCCGCGTGCTGAAGCGCCCGTCCTCGTCCAGGGCGTTCACGAACGCCCCGGCCAGTTCGGCCGAGTCCGCCGCGATCAGCCCCGCCCCGATGTGGCACCCCTGGCGACCGGGGGGATAGGTCGGCTCGGCGTCGTCGGTCGCCCGGGTCGTCAGCCCCGCGGACGCGACGGCCAGATCCGCGCAGACCACCGCCAGTTCGCTGTCGCGGGCCATCACTTTGATGGACTTGCGGTAGCTCTTGGGGACATGGTTCTTCGGGTCGAGGTCGCGGGCCTCGCTCGCGAACGGGCACCCGAACGCCGACGCGTCGAACGACGCGACGGGGCGGATCGCCCGGTCGCCGGCGCAGAGTCCGTCCCAGAGCGCCTCGGCTCCGACCCCGAAGCCCGAGACCGCCCCCAGTCCGGAAATCACCACGCGTCGGCTGTGCATGACCGGAAGTCTACGCGCGCCCCCCAACCCCGGACGAACCGCCGACCGCCCGGATTGCAGACGCGGTCGCACGCCGGTCGATACCTTCCCATCGTGCGCGCGCGTTCCGATGCCCGTGAGCCCTCGCCCCTGTGGTCGATGATCGACCCGGGTTGGCTGTTTCTGCTCGGGGGGCTCGCGCTCCTGTCGGCCGCGATGATCATCCCCAGCCGCGATCAACTCGAAGAAGCCCGCTGGCAGCGCGACCGCACCCTCGCGACCGAGGCCCACGCGACCGAACGCCTGCAGCGCTACCGGAGCTACCTGGGCAGCCTCGAGCGGGGCGAGCCCGAAGTGATCCGGGCCCTGGCCGCGACGCAACTCAACCTCATTGCCTCCGACCGTCGGCTGCTCGACGCCTCCCCGACCCCGGGCGATGCCTCGGTCTTCGGGCCCCTCGAGCCCCCGCCCCCGACCAACCCGCCCCGAGCCATCCCCGACAGCCGACTCCGCCGATTGGCCGTTGAGCCCGGTTCGCGCCTGTGGCTGCTCGCCGCGGGCCTGTTCGCGACCTTTGTCGGGCTGCTGCCCAAGGCCGCCCCGGCGGTGGCCCGCGATGAGGACCACGAGGACGATTGGGACGAGCCCGACCAGTGGGATGAGCAGGACGAGGAAGAGGACTCGGACGAATGGGACGAGGACGAGTGGGACGAGGAAGACGAGGAGTGGGAGGAGGACTGAGCGGGTCGCCCCGCCGCCGCGCCCCGTATCGTTCCGCGTGCCCGCCGACGATCCGATCCCGACCGACCGCCCCATCTTTCGGCGTCGGCACCGGCTCACCCACGACCTCGAGTTCCAAGCCGTCCTCCGGGGCAAGCTCAAGAAGTCGCAGGGCCCGCTGACGCTGTGGATGCTCCCGACGAGCCTCCCCGAGCACCGTCTCGGGCTGTCGATCGGGCGGCGGGTGGGCCACGCCGTCCGCCGGACCCGGCTCAAACGGCACCTTCGCGAGGCCTTCCGACTTGAACGGGCGTCCCTCCCCCGCCCCGACGCGGCGGCGCCCGCCAGCTACGACCTGGTGGTCGGCGCGCGCGCCCACGAACCTCTGAGCCTCGACGACTACCGCGCGATCCTGCGCGCCCTTGCTCAGCAACTGCACCGGGTGCATGCCAAGCGGGCTCGGCGCGGCGCGGACTCGGCGGACGAGTCGCCGTGAGCCGCGGGCCGATCCATCGCGATCCGCCCCCGATCGCCGCCGATCCGCCGGGGCGGGTGAGCCGGGCGCTGGCGGCACCGTGCATCGGGCTGATCCGGGTCTACCAGTGGACGCTCTCGCCGATCGTCGGCGGGCAGTGCCGATACGAGCCGACCTGCTCGCGCTACGCCGTTGAGGCGTACCGCCGCTTCGGGTTCCTGCGGGGCTCGACGCTGACCGCCCGTCGGCTCGGGCGATGCCAGCCGTGCGCGCGAGGCGGGCTCGACCCGGTCCCCCTCCGGGCCGATCGGGCCGCGTCGGCGGGTCCGCGGCCGATCGAGGACCGAGAACCCTCGGGCGACGCTGATTCGGCCCGCTGAGGAGGGTCGGCGGGCGTCGGCGTGGTAGACTGGGTCGGCTGCGAACGGATCGCCCGGAGGCGGGCGTTCCGGGCAGCCACCCGGAGCGTCAGGTGAGCCGCCTTCCCGCTGCACAACGCCGCGAGCAGTTGCTCGATCGGGCCGCAACACTCTTTGCGGAGAAGGGTTATGCGCGCGCGACGACGGCCCAGCTCGCCCGGAGCGCCGGGGTCACCGAGCCGATCATCTACCGCCACTTCAAGTCCAAGCGGGAACTGTTCATCGCGCTGATCGAACGGGCTGGCGCCATGACGCTGGCGATGTGGAAGCGGCACCTGCGCGGGGCGAGCGACCCGGCCGAACGCCTCCGCCGGCTCATCGGCGACAACCCGATGGTGATGCCCGAGGGGCGGGATGCCTTCCGCGTGGTGCTCCAGGCGATCACCGAGGTGGACGACAAGGAGATCCACGACGCGGTCGAAGCGCACATGAACGCCCTGCACCAGTTTCTCGTCGGCGAGGTCGAGCGCGCCCAGGCCGAGCACAAGGTCACCAGCCGCTTCCCCGCCGAGATCATCGCCTGGCTCCTGGTCGATGTCGCGCTGGGCTACGGGATCCTCAGCGCCATGCGAATCCAGGGACAGGGGCGCAGCCCCGACGGCACCCATGTCCGCGATGTCATTGCCCGCATGCTCGTCGGGCCCGGAAGCAAGAACCACGACGCCCGGCGGGAGCCCCGGGGCGAGGACGACCAGGAAGGCTGACCGCCCACGACGGGCCCCACCCACCGAGCCCCGCGCGGGCGCGCCACCGAGGTATGCCGTGATCTATCTCGACTCCAACGCGACAAGCAAACCCAGCCCCGCGGTGTGCGAGGCGGTCCTGCGCGGCATGACCGAGCTCTGGCACAACCCCTCGAGCCTGCACCGCCCCGGGCAGCGCGTCCGCGCCGAGGTCGAGCTCGCCCGCAAGGCGGTCGCCGAGCTTCTCCACGCCGACGCCAAGGAGATCGTCTTCACGGCCTCGGGCACCGAGTCGATCGACCTGGCGATCCGCGGCACGCTGCTGGCGCGCGGCGGGCGCGGCACGATCATCCGCTCGGACATCGAGCACCCCGCGGTCCGCAAGGTCGCCCAGGACCTCGCCGAGTGGCAGGAGGCCGAGGTCGCCGCCGCCCCGATCAACGCCAAGGGCGTCATCGATGTCGATGAGCTGGCGTCGATGCTCGACGAATCGGTCGCGGTGGTCAGCGTGCAGTGGGCCAACAACGAGACGGGCGCGATCCAGCCGGTCGAGCGCATCGCGGCCCTCTGCCGGGAGAAGGGCGTTCCCTTCCACTGCGACGCGACGCAGTGGGTCGGCAAGGCGCCGACCGATGTCCGCGCCCTGGGGTGCGACCTGCTCACCTGCGCCCCCCACAAGTTCCACGGGCCCAAGGGCGTGGGGATTCTCTACATCCGGGCCGGGCACGCGATCCGCCCGGTGATCCGCGGGTCGCAGGAGCGCGGGATGCGCGGCGGCACCGAGAATGTCCCGGCGATCCTCGGGGCGGGTGTCGCCGCCCGCGAGTCGATCGAGTGGCTCGCCGACCCCTCCCGCCGCGCCAAGCTCGCCGACCTCCGCGACCTCTTCGAGCGCTGGGTGCTCGATCTGGTTCCCGGGTCGCAGGTCAACGGACCCACCGGCCCGACCGAGCGCCTCTGGAACACCACCAACATCGCCTTCCCGCGGCTCGAGAGCGAAGCGCTGCTGTTCCTGTGTTCAGAGAACGGCGTGTGCGCCTCGGCGGGCTCGGCGTGCTCGAGCGGCGCGATGGAGCCCTCGGGCGTGCTGATGGCGATGGGGCTGAGCGTCGACCAGGCCGAGAGCTCGGTCCGCTTCAGCCTCTGCCGGGAGACGACGCGGCAGGATCTCGAGAAGGCGATCGCCCATCTCGCCCAGTGCGCGTCGATGCTGCGGGGGGTGCCGGTCGAACCCACGCTCCCGGCTGGCTGAACCCGCCGCCCGGGCTCGGAGGGTTCGGGCCCGCTAGCCTTGGGGCATGAACACCTACGCCCAGCCCCAGTACGCCGACTTCGGCGAGCCCGGCCCGATGCGCCCCGTGCGCACCAGTTCGCTCGCGGTCGCCTCGCTCATCCTCGGGATCGTCTGCTTGCCCGGGCTGGGCGTGCTGGCGGTCCTGATCGGCGTGATCGCGCTGTTTGCGATCCGCGCGTCGGCCGGTCGGGTCTCGGGCGCGGGGCTCGCCGCGGGCGGCATCGTGATGGGGCTCATCGCCACGACGCTGTGGGTGATGGTCGTCTTCGGCGTGGCGCAGTTCGCCAAGATGGGCGCGACCCAGGCCGACCGCACCCTCGCGGCGATCGAAGCCCGCGACCTCGATGCGCTGCGGGCCCAGATGACCCCCGACGCCGCGGCGCTGCTGAGCCAGGACCGCCTCGACGCCTTCGCCGACGAGATGGCGTCGCAGCTCGGCGCGCCGGGCGACTCGGCCGCCAGCGTCGGCGCGATGCTCTCGCAGCTCGGCGGGCTCCAGCCGGCCCAGGACCGGCTCGGCTCGCCCCGCCTGACCGACGACATGACCGCCTTCCCGGTGCCCGTGCAGTTCGAGAACAAGCGCGCCCTGGTCATGCTCGTCATCAACATCGAATCGGGCGACCTCTTCTCCACCGGGCTCGAGGGCACCATCGTCAATGTCGCGATCGCGACCAACGACGGCACGCTGCTCTGGCTCATGGACCAGCAGGATGTCTTCAATTCCCTGCTCGGGCGATCCACCCCGCCCGAAGACGCCAACCGACCCGACGAGGCAACGCCCAACGAGAACGCCGGAGAGAACGCCGGGCGGGATCCGGGCGGAGCGGGCGGTGACGGCGGCGGCAACTGAATCTTGAAGCATCGCGCGGGCGGGCCCGCTCGCCGGCGTCCCGTATCATCGTCGGCGTGAGCCGATCCCCCGCGAGCCATCCCGCTGCGACGCCTGCCAGCGCGCCCGCCGACGAGCCGCCGGTGATTGAGCTGCGCAATGTCGTCAAACGCTTCGGCGACCAGACCGTGCTCGACGGGATCAACCTGAGCATCCGCCGGGGCGAGACGATGGTCATCATGGGCGGGTCGGGCTCGGGCAAGAGCACCACGCTCCGGCTGATGATCGGCTCGCTCGACGCCGACGAGGGCGAGGTGCTGCTGTTCGGGCAGAACATCTGCGGCATGAAGGAGCGGGAGCTCAACGCCATCCGCCGGCGCTTCGGGATCCTGTTCCAGAGCGGCGCGCTGTTCAACTCGATGACGGTCGCCGAGAATGTCGCGCTCCCGCTGCGCGAGCACACCGACCTGGCGCGGGACATCATCGACATCCAGGTGACGATCAAGCTGCAACTGGTCAACATGCTCCACGCGGCCGACAAGTACCCCGCCGAGATCTCGGGCGGGATGAAGAAGCGGGCCGGGCTGGCGCGGGCGCTGTCGCTCGATCCCGAGTTGCTCTTCTACGACGAGCCCAGCGCCGGGCTCGACCCGATCACCAGCGCCCAGATCGATCAGCTCATCATCGGGCTGGGGCGGAGCCTGGGCGTGACCAGCGTCGTGGTGACGCACGAGATGGACTCGGCGTTCACGATCGCCGACCGCATGGCGATGCTCGACCGCGGGCGGATGATCCAGGTCGAGAGCCGCGCGTGGTTCGACCGCGTGCGGTCGGTCGAGGGGCCCGAGGCCGACGCGCTCTCGGAGCGTGAGAAGCTCATCCGCCAGTTCCTCCGCGGCGAGCCCGAGGGCCCGATCTCGGTGCGCAATGATCCGCGCGACTTCCAGCAGGCTCTCTTCGGCGAATCGGTCACCGTGACCGATATCCCCAGCGTCGAACCCACCCGCTGACCGCCCGGGAGACTTCATGGCCCGCAAGAACTCGACCCACACGCTCATGGCCGGCTCGTTCCTGCTCGCCGCACTTGTCGGCGCCGTCGCGGTCATCATCACCCTCAGCGGCGTGACGCTCGAGGGACGCACGCCCTATGTCGTCCGCTTCACGCTCAGCGAGGGAGCCGCGGGCATCGAGCCTGGCTCGCCCGTCCGCGTCGGCGGGGTGCAGGCCGGGCAGGTCGAACGCGTCCGCTTCCTCTTCGACCCGCAGGGACGCCCCACGGGCGTCGAGGTCGATGTCCTGATCTCCGACGACATCACCCTCTTCGACGACGCGGCGGCGCTGCTCGAATCGCCCCTGCTCGGCGGGATCAGCGCCATCAACATCGCCAGCGCCGGCGGGCTCGCCGACGACGCCCGCCCGCTGCCCTCGGGAGCCGTCATCGACGGCGGGATCGCCCCGCCCTCGTTCCTCGCCCAGGCGGGCTTCGGGTCCCAGCAGCAGCGGCAGGTCTCGGGCATCATCAGCGACGCCGAGCAACTCGTCTCCAAGCTCAACCAGACCGCCGACCGCATCGACGCGATCATCACCCGCGTCGACGGCGAACTCGAGCCGGTCCTGGCCGATGTCCGCGCCATGACCGGCGACGCCCGCGCCACCGTCCGGCGTCTGAACGACCGCTCCGAGGCGTGGGCCGCCAGCGTGGACCGCGCCCTGGCCGACGCCGAGGCCTTCGCTGACGGGCTCGAGCCGATCCGCGCCGAGGGCGAGGCCCTCGTCGCCGACGCCCGCGGCGCCGTCAACAAGATCGATGGCGTCATCGAGGACAACCGACCGCGCATCGACCGCACGCTCGCGAGCGTCGAACGGGCGGTCGCGTCGGTGAACGACGAGACGATCCCCGCCGCCAATCGCTTCCTGACCGACCTCAACGACCGCAACGCCGAGCTCGGCGACCTGCTCGCCCGCGTCGACGGGTTCCTGGTCGAGGAACTGCCCTCGGTGCGACGGGCGCTCGCCAACGCGCGCCTCGCGAGCGATCAGCTCAAGCTCGCGACCGCCGAGATCCGCGCCCAACCGTGGCGCCTGCTCATCCGCCCGAGCACCAAGGAACTCCGAGAGCAGCTCGTGTACGACTCGTCGAGGGCGTACGCGTCGGCGGTCAGCGACCTGCGGGCGGCCAGCGAGGCCCTGCAGGCGAGCCTCGACGCGCCGGGCACCCAGGACCGCGGCCGAATCGCCGAGCTGCAGTCCGAGCTGCTGTCGGCGTTCGACCGCTACCAGCAGGCCGAGCGCGACCTGCTCGACCGCCTGGTCACGCTCGACTGAGGTCGGGCGCTGGAGTCTTGAGACGGTGGAGTCGTGGGATGGTGGGGTGATGGGGCCGCTGCGACCCCCCGTTGCACATTGCCCATTGCCCATTGCCCATTGCCCATTGC
>JBICIG010000110.1:0-4163 GCA_043101605.1 Phycisphaerales bacterium JB037 | reverse complement strand
GGCGGCGGCAGCGGGAGCGAGCGTCCCGCCGCGCGTGACGATCTACCAGGTCGACGACGAGCACCGGTGGGGGTATCGCTCGGGGGTCAAGCAGTTCCTGGGCGCGGTCAAGAACGGGCTGAATGTGCACCAGCTCAGCCACGCGCCGAACCCGATCGACGGGCTGGGGATCGGCGACTACATCATGTATGTCGACGAGACGACCGGTGACGCGGGGGTCATCGAGCAGCCCACGGGCGCGTGGAACGGTCCGGCGGAGAACCCCGGCGGGATGATGGGCTTTTCCGACGACGGAACGGTGTGGCTGACCTTCGGCGCGCACCTGCCGGACAATCCGATGCAGCTCTTTCGCTCGAACGCCCCGTACGACCTGCAGAGCTGGACGCGGGTGATCGATGCGTTCGTGCTGTCGCCCAACGGGTCGACGACGCCGGCGGTGGTGGTGGATGACCCCAAGGTGACGATCTACTGGCGCGACGGGCCGAGCGGCGGGCGCTGGACGACGGTGAACTCGCGGATCTACGACATGAATACGGGCTTCCTGACCCACGAGGGCGAGTTCGAGATCGCGCGGGGCGACCAGACGGACACGGGTCGGCGGTACGGCATCGAGCAGCTCTGGGTCAGGCACGATCCGAAGCACGACGCGACGCTGCTGACCTGGCAGTGGTTCGACACCAACCGGCACTCGTTTGGGTCGAATCCCTGGGTGATGTCGACCGACCACGGGGCGACCTGGACGCTCGCAAACGGCTCGGCGCTGGCACCCATGCCTTTCGAGTACCTGGACATCACGCCCGAGCTGGTTCCCGAGGACCACCTGCCGACGATCGGGAACGACACCAACTGGCTCGACGGGGACATCGGGCTGACGCCCAACGGCGTGCCCTGGATCGCGATCCCGCACGGCGCGGCGACGAGCAACGGGTGGGACCTTCGGTTCTGGCGTTGGACCGGATCGGCGTGGGAGTTTGTGCTGCTCGAGGACACGATGATCGGCGATGCCAAGGGCTTCGCGGTCGGATGCACGGATGATCGCATCGTGGCGGTGTACTCGAGTTACTTCGAGGCGAACCTGCTGAAGATGACCTACTCGACCGACGACGGCGCGACCTGGTCGACGCCCGAGGTCATCGACACGCTGCCCGAGGGCAAGCTGATCGTGCACGCGTCGTTCGTGCAGCCGGCCGATGAGTACGACGACAAGGCCCGGTTCTTCTACGGCTACTACGACGCGGCCGACTGGCCCAAGGCCAAGCGGTACAAGTACGCGTACAAGTGGGTGGGCATCGACTTTGCCCCCTGCCTTGCCGACCTGACCGGCTCGAGCGATCCGAACGACCCGACGCGCGGGGTGCCCGACGGCGACGCCGACGGTGACGACTTCTTCTACTACCTCGACGAGTTCGGCACGGGCAACCTCGCGGTCTGCGACCTGACGGGCTCTTCCGATCCGAACGATCCCTCGTTCGGCGCGCCCGACGGGGACTGCGACGGCGATGACTTCTTCGTCTACCTCGATCGCTTCAGTGCGGGCTGCCCGTAATGGATCGGCGCGGGGTGATCGCGGGCGTGTGCGGGCTGGCGGGCGTGGCGTGCGCGGTGCCGCCGGCCGTCACGGTCGAGCAGATCACCAGCGACGCGTCGTGGGGGTACCGCGGCGGGATCAAGCAGCCGGTCGGTTCGTACCTCGACGGGATCAGCATCCACCTCCTCAGCCGGGCGAGCGATCCATTCTCGGGCGAGGGCAGCCCGGACTACCTGCTGTGGGTGAACGAGAACACGGGCGAGCACGGGATCATCGAGCAGGTGACCGGCGCGTTCGCCGGGCAGGCGATGAACCCGGGCGGGATGGCGACCTTCGGCGCCGACGGCACGATCTGGCTGGCGCACGGGGCGCACCTGCCACAGAATCCGATGAAGCTGTTCCGCTCCGACGGGCCCTTCGTGCTCGACTCGTTCACGGAGGTGGTCAGCGCGTTTGTCGATGATGTGGGGGGCAGCACCACGCCCTGCGTGATCGCCGAGGACGACCGCGTGGTGATCTACTGGCGCCACGGGCCCAGCACCGGGCGGTACACGCAGGTGCGCGGGCGGGTGTACGACCCAACGCAGGGCTTTGCGAACCGCGTTGCCGAGATCCGCATCGGCGAGGGGGACCAGGTCGATCCGCCCGGTCGCGTCGGCATCGAGCAGCTCTGGGTCCGCCGGGATCCGCGCCACGACCGCACGCTGCTGAGCTGGCAGTGGTTCAATGTGCCCGACAACACCTTTGGGAGCAACCCGCTGTTCGCCTCGTCCGACGGGCTGGCGTGGTACCGGGCCGACGGCGACCGCCAGTTCGGGTTGCCGATCCAGTTCTCCGAGCGCGACGCGGTGATGGTCAGCGAGGACCACATCATCGAGCCGGGCAACACCACGGGTTGGCTGATGGCCGAGCTCGGGCTGACGCCCGCCGGCGTGATGTGGCACGGCGTGCCGCACACCCTCGATGCCGACTCGTTCGATCTGCGATTCTGGCGCTGGAACGGGAGCGCGTGGGGTTTCCAGACGCTCGCGACGCCGATGGAGTTCGGGCTCAAGGGCTACGCGATCGGCGTGACCGATGACCGCATGGTGCTGCTGTTCACCGATCGCACGAACCCGAGTGACCTGATGATGCGCGTCTCCGAAGACGACGGCGTGTCGTGGTCGGCGGCGGAGGTCGTCGACACGCTGCCGGCCGGGCACACCGTCGCGCATCTCTCGTTCATCCAGCCGGCGGTGGAGTACGACGCGAGCGCGCGGTTCATCTACGGCTACTTCGATCTCAACGGCGACGCGGCGGCCCGGCGGTCCCGGTACGACTACCGCTGGATCCGGATCAACTTCGATCCGGCGTGTCGCGCGGACCTGACGGGCTCGAGCGATCCGAACGACGCGTCGCACGGGCAGCCCGACGGCGTCGCCGACGCCGAGGACTTCTTCTACTACCTCGACGCGTTCGTGGGTCAGCAGCTCGGCGTGTGCGACCTGACGGGCTCGAGCGATCCGAACGCGGGCGACTTCGATGCGCCCGATGGCGACTGCGACGCCGACGACTTCTTCCGGTACCTGGATCTGTTCACGCAGGGGTGCTGAGGACGCTCAGCACCGCCGGCGACGCGTCGCGACCAGCCCACCCAGCGCGAGCACCGGCAGCGTGCTCGGAGCCGGCGTCGGGATGATGTTGTTGAGGTGGTTGATGAGCGTGCGCAGGGTGACTGCGGTCGCGGCGGTGCCGTCGGCGATGGTCGTGTTGAGCCCGACATGGATGTGACCGGCCGCGAAGTTGCGGAACTCGGCGAGCTCGTCGTTGTTCTGCTCGTGGTACCAGTTGCCGTGGAGCCCGATGTAGTTCGAGAGGTAGCGCCCGGTGTCGATGACGGTCTTGAAGGGATCGACATTGATGCCCGAGGCGGCGACATCGGCGATGATGTCGTCCATCGGGAGGGAGCTGAACAGCTCGGTGCCCGGCGCGAGGGCGCGCATGATCGGCAGGTGGGCGCCGGGCTTGGTGGGGGCGGTGTAATCGCTGGTCCACTGGCTCGACGAATACATGCGGTTGCCGCCCTCGAGCTCCCAGCCGACGGAGGTGTTGGCGCGGCTGAAGGTGATGATCGCGACGGGCTTGATCTCGTTGACGATGCGCTGCCAGTCGGCCGAGGTGTCCTGGTAGTCGACCTCGAAGTCGCCCTCGCCCTGCCCGAAGCCGTTGGGGTATTCGGGGAAATAGCTGAAGATGTCGTAGCCGCGGCCTTCCCAGTCGCCGCCCTGCCACCCGCCGGGGTTCTGGGCGGGGTTGGGCGACCACGGGCGGAGCATCTCGTTGGTGGGCGGCCAATACCCGGTCAGCAGGATGTTGTTGGTGTACCCCTGGAACCGCTCCTTGGCGGTGGGGGCGGTGTCGATCATCTGGGCGAACGCGGGCGAGCACGCCGCGGCGGCGAGGAGGGAGGCGAACGCGAGGGGTCGACGCATGAGGCATGCTCCCGGGGGCGCCCGGAGCCGGTCGCGGCCCGGGACAGCGTGTGAAATCGTACCGTCGGGCAAGTTCCGACGCCGGGTCTCCCCGGCGTCGGCGTGATCGGTCAGAGTGCCTTGTCGGCGATTACGGGCAGCCGGCCTGGAAGAGGTCGAGGTAG
>JBICIG010000109.1:0-9873 GCA_043101605.1 Phycisphaerales bacterium JB037 | reverse complement strand
TGTAGCCCTCGTGAAACTCGATCTGGTTGAGCAGCTTGGGCCCGATGATGCGGTTGGCCCAGCGGTCGGCGGCCTCGTCCTCGGCCAGCACGACATCGTGCGCGCCAACCCGGCGCAGCACCTCCGCCGTCACCCGCGAGCGGGCTCGGGCGATGATCCGGGGCACCTCCATCTGGCGCAGGATCACCGTCGCGAGCACGGACGCCTCAAAGTCCTCGCGGATGCCGATGACCGCGACCTTGACGCGGTGGATGCCGCGGGCGCGCATCGCCGCCTCGTCGGTCACATCCAGCGCCACGGCCTGGGCGACATGGTCGGCGATGTGCTCGACCGCGTCGCGCCGGCTGTCACACGCGATGACCTCCTCCCCCGCCCGCGCAAGCTGCTTGGCGATCCGCTGACCGAAGCGACCGAGCCCGAGCACCGCGACCGGCCTGTTCTCGACATCGTTCTTGGACATCTCTTGCAACTCCTCGTCGGATCAGCCCAGCGAGACGGTGTCCCGCGGCAGCCGATAGCGACCCTCGACCCCCGTCGCGCCGATGAGCGCCGCCAGCAGCGAGAGCGCCCCGACACGCCCCAGAAACATGGTGATCGTGATGATGATGCGCCCGGGGTCGGAGAGCTCTCCGGTCGCGCCGAGCGACAGCCCGGTCGTCGAGGCGGCGCTGATGACCTCGAAGAACAGCGGCTCGAACGCGATGCGCTCGGTCAGATCGAGCGCCAGCGTCGCGAGCGTGATGACCCCGAACAGCCCCGCCGCGACCGTCGCGGCCTTTTTGACCAGCGCGTCCGAGAGCGCCCGCCCGAAGACCTCCACCTCGCTCCGCCCGCGGACGGTCGACAGAATCGACAACACGAGGATCGCGAAGACCACCGTCTTCATGCCCCCGGCGGTCGAGCCCGGGCTCCCGCCGATCGACATGAGCACCATCAGCGTGAAGCGTGACCCAGAGGAAAGATCCTCCATGGCAACGGTCGTGAAGCCCGCGGTGCGCGCCGTGGTGGACATGAACGCCGCGTCGAGGGCGGTCTGCAGGCTTGCCCCGCCCGCGGCGCTCGACTGGGCGAAGAAGATCGTGACGAACCCGCCGACGAGCAGGCACGCGGTGGTGGCGAGCACGATCCGCGAGTGGGTGCCGAGCCTCGCCCGGTCGCGCCCCCGCCCCGCGCGGTTGCCGAGCCGGTCTCGGCCCAGCCGGTAGAGGTCCTCGAGGACCACGAAGCCGATGCCGCCGAGGATAATCATCGGCATGATGCCCAGGTACGCCGCGACGCTCGAGCGGATGCCCACGAGGCTCTGGCCGGTGATGTCGAAGCCCGCGTTGCAGAACGCCGAGATGGAGTGGAAGACCGCGTACCAGAGACGCGTCCCGTGGGCGAGCTCGTCGCCCGGCCACGAAAGATAGAGGATCACCGCGCCGATCGCTTCGAGCACCAGCGTGGTCAGCACGATGAACCACGCGAACCGGGCGATGCGGTGGGCGGGATACTCATCGAGCGCCATGCTCAGCGTGACATGCTCCTTGAAGCTCAGCCTCGCGCCGAAGAGCAGCGCCAGCGTCGAGCCGAAGATCATCACCCCGAGCCCGCCGAGCTGGATCGAGCCGAGCACCACCGCCTGCCCGAACAGGGTGAACTCCGTCGCCGTGTCGCGGACCGCCAGCCCCGTGACGCAGACGGCCGAGGTCGCGGTGAAGACCGCATCGACGAGGCTGATGGGCTTGTCGATCGGTGTCGCCGCGGGAAGCTTGAGCAGCGCCGCCGAGACCCCGATCAGCACCAGGAACGACGCCGGGAACAGGATCGTCGGATTCCGCATCGTGCGCGCCAGCACGCTGTTGATCCGGATCGCGAACGCGATCACCGAGGCGACGGCGACCAGCTCGGGCAGCACCCTCCCGCCGGCGAGCGCGAAGACCAGCCCGAGCGCGACGCCCACTTCGCCGATCGCGCCGAACGGTCCGCGCCAGCGAGATCGGTCCGCCACCTTCCAGCGAACATCACCGGCGAGCACCAGCGCAACCCACGGCAGAAGGCACTGCAGCACGCCGGTCATCAGCGGGTGCGCAACCGGCTCCCGAAACCCGTGCTCGAGCGCGACCGAGACGGCGGCCAGCCCGGCGAACGCGCTCGCCGCCCCCAGCCGACGGATTGATCGGGCTTGCGAGCGGAACAGGATGAAGTGTCGATCGCCCTGGCTCACGCGGAATCCGTCCCGGCTCGCGGTCTGTCACGCTTCTCGATCGCACCCGGTCGTCGGCCGAACGAGCGGGGCCCGGTGATCCGGGAGCCCGGGACTTTCACCCCTCGGCGGACGCCTCAGTTCCACCGAAGGGCCGACCTCCTGCAGACCCGGCCGGCGTCATGGTAGTGCCAAGCACGCGGCGAGCGTTGCCGGGGCGGCGCGGGTTCCTCCGCCCGCCCAAGCCCTCGGTTGGTCCAGCCCCCCAGAAGGTATGGGCATCGGAGCAGGGGTAGGTCCTAGAACTGTTGTTAACATTAGAACCGGCGACCATGCGCATTGGACGAACTCAAAGTCTGTGGTAGCTTGATGAGATCGGCCGCCGATCGGGATAACCACGGCGGAGCAACGCTGGCAGAGCAGGGCTCGACCAGCGCGGGGGTCCGGCGTTCGACCGGCCCCGGGGGACCATTCTCGTAGGGAGCATTGCAATGATGAAGATGTCGCGTTTGGCTGTCGCTGCGCTCGTGTGCGGCTCGGTCGCTTCGGCGCAGATTCTTTATGACAACGGTTCGATCGTGACCCTGCCCGGCGGTCACGCCAGCGGCGGCGATATCTCGCTGCTGCAGAATGTTTCGCTCGGCGAGACCACGCTCGGCTACGGGCACGCGATCTCCTCCGGCTTCCGGGTCGCCGATGACTTCACCGTCACCGGCACCTGGACGATCGACTCGATCTGCTTCATGGCCTACCAGACCGGCGTGACCGCTCCCTCGATCACCGGCTACGATGTGAAGATCTGGGACGGTGTTCCGGGCGCTCTCGGCAGCAATGTCGTCGCGTCTTCGAACACGCTGCTCAACAGCGGGTTCACCAACATCTACCGCATCGCGGAGAACTCTCCCAACACCGACACGGCCCGCCGCGTGCAGGAGTCCGAGGTCGACTTCGGCGGCGCCATCCTCGGCGCCGGCACCTACTGGCTCGACTGGGCCGCTGCCGGTTCGTCCACCTCCGGCCCGTGGGCTCCGCCCATCTCACCCCTCGGCATGACCGCTCCCGCCGGCGCCAACGCGCTCCAGTTCAATCCGTCGGTCGGTGCCTGGGGCGCCCTCCAGGACGGCGGCAGCATGACGCCCGACGAGCTTCCCTTCGTGATCAAGGGCACGCCGACGCCCGGCTCGCTCGCGGTGCTTGGCTTCGCCGGCCTCGCCGCAACCCGTCGCCGCCGCTGAGCGACTCACGACCCACCCCCGCTCCTAGCCAGGGGGTGCTCAGCCTCTTCGGCAGGGCCCGCGTTCCTGCGAACGCGGGCCTTGCCATTTCTGACTCGCCATCGCCTTCGGTGGAGGACAAGCCGGCCCGCTCTAGTATGCTCGCGTGCAGCCGCCCTCCCCAAAGCCTGGCTCGCCGCCAGATCGCTCCGCCAACAGGCGGGTGCTGATCGAGGAACTGGTGAACGAGTACGGCGGTCAGTTGCTCTCCCTGGCCCATCGGTTCTGCGGCAACCGCGACGAAGCCGAGGACCTCGTCCAGGAAGTTTTCCTGAACGCTTTTCGATCCTGGGATCAGTTCCGAGGCGAGTCGAACCCCAAGACCTGGCTCTACCGCATCGCCGCCAACGCCTGCCAGCGGATGCACCGCAAGCGGGCCGGCGAGACCGAGCGGATCGGCTCGCTCGAGTCGATGCTGCCCTTCGGCGAACGCCTGATCGCGGTCGTTGCCGACGAGCAACCCGAAGCCTTGCAGCAGCAGATCCACGCCGAGGCTCGCGAGCGGCTCGAGGCGGAGATCGCTCGCCTCCCCGCGGACTTCCGCGTCCCGCTCATCCTCAAGGACATCGTCGGATTCAGCGTGCGGGAGGTCGCCGACATCCTGGGACTCGAGGAGGGAACCGTGCGCAGCCGCGTGCACCGGGCTCGCTTGAAGCTCCGCTCGGCCGTCGACGCCGCCCTCCCGCGACGGCCCGAGCCCGCGCCGCCTCCGGCGTACGAGGAACGCACCTGCCTCGACCTCCTCAACGCCAAGCAGGAAGCCCTGGACCGAGGCGCGCCGTTCGACAGTTCGGTCATCTGCGACCGCTGCCGATCCGTCTTCGCGAGCCTCGATCTGACCCGCCGGGTTTGTCGTGATCTCGCTTCCGACCGGGTGCCCGACGGCCTCCGAGAGCGGCTGCTCGAGCGCATCGGCTCCGAAGCCGGGGGCTGAGCCAAACCGCGGAGCGCCGGCTCGGGGCGCAATCAGAAGCCGAACAGAAAAATTCTCGCCGGCCGGGAGCGGTCGCCGACGCCGTGTCTCCAAAATGGTGAAGGCCGGTCACCTCATCTCCGGCTTTCCCGCGCAGCAAGGAGACGCGCCATGTTCATGCGGATGGTCTACGACGAGAGGCTCGCCCAGGCGGCGTACCTGATCGGCTGCCAGCGCACCGGTGAAGCCATCGTGATCGATCCCGAGCGCGATGTCGACCGGTACATCGACCTGGCCCGCGAGAACGGGCTGCGGATCGTCGCAACCGCCGAGACGCACATCCACGCCGACTTCCTCTCCGGAGCGCGCGAACTGGCCGAACGCGTCGGGGCCAAGGTCTACCTTTCCGACGAGGGCGACGCCGACTGGAAGTACCAGTGGCTCGACAAGAAGGTCGGCGGGGGCGTCTACGACCACCAACTCCTCCACGACGGCGATGCCTTCACCATCGGCAACATTCGGTTCGAGGTCATCCACACCCCCGGGCACACCCCCGAACACATCGTCTTCCTCGTGACCGACCTGGGCGCCGGCGCAACCGAGCCGATCGGCGTCGCGACCGGCGACTTCGTGTTCGTCGGCGACCTCGGCCGACCCGACCTTCTCGAATCCGCCGCGGGCGTCGCCGGGATGATGGAGCCCTCGGCCCGCCGACTCTACAAGACCGTGCGCACGCTCGACGACATCCCCGACTTCGTCCAGGTCTGGCCCGCCCACGGCGCCGGCAGCGCCTGCGGCAAGGCGCTCGGGGCCGTCCCGATGAGCACCATCGGCTATGAGAAGCGGTTCAACCCCGCGATCCGCGCCGCCGCGTCCGAGCAGGGCTTCGTCGACTTCATCCTCGCCGGACAGCCCGAGCCCCCGATGTATTTCGCCAACATGAAGCGCGACAACAAGCTCGGGCCCCGCGTGCTGGGCAAGCTTCCCACGCCCGAGCAACTCGACGCCGCGGCGCTCCGCCGGGTCGACACCGCCCGCGTCGCCGCCATCGACACGCGGGCGTGGGACGATTTCCGCGCCGGGCACCTGCCCGGTTCGCTCTCGATCCCGATGGGCAAGTCGTTCAACACCGATGCCGGCTCGCTCGTGCGCGACGATGAGGACATCGTGCTCATCGTTCCGCCTGAGCGGCTCGAGGAAGCGATCCGCGATCTCATCCGCATCGGGCTCGACCGCATCATCGGGTGGGCGGCGCCCGAGGCGATCGCCCGCATCGACGGGCTCGCAAAGCTCGACGAAGTCAGCGTTGAGGAAGCGATCGGCCTCGTCGAGTCTCACGCGGTCGGTGTGCTCGATGTCCGCCGCGCCACCGAGTTCGCCGAGGGGCATCTCCCCGGCGCGGTCAACATCGCCCACACGCGGCTGGCCGGTCGGCTCGACGAGGTCCCGTCCGACGATCGGCTGCTGATCAACTGCCGGAGCGGCTACCGCTCGGCCCGCGCCGCGTCGTATCTCCAGCGGCTGGGCCGCAAGGTCGTGAACCTGCGCGGCGGGATGCTCGCGTGGGAGAAGTCGCCCGCGAAGGTCGAGCACTGAACACCGAAGGAGTACGAGTTATGGCGACCACCACCCAACCGGCCTCGCAGGCTTCAACGCAGGACGCACGCCCGGTCGAGGTCTCACCCGAACTGCTCAAGTCCTGGCTCGATCACGGCGACACGGTCTTGGTCGATGTTCGTGAGGACTTCGAGCACGCCGAGGAACGCATCGCCGGCGCGATGCTCGTCCCGCTGTCGAAGTTCGATGCCGGGGCGATCCGCAGGGCGCACGAAGGCAAGCGCGTCGTCTTTCACTGCCGGTCCGGCAAGCGGTCGGCCGACGCGGCCGGGCGATTCGCGTCCGGCGACGAGCCGGTCATGCACCTCAGCGGTGGCATCGAGGCGTGGAAGTCCGCCGGGCTGCCGATCACGCGTCCCGACAAGCCCGGGCTGCCGATCATGCGGCAGGTGCAGATCGCCGCGGGCGCCCTCGTCGTGCTGGGCGTGGTGCTCGGCTGGACGCTCTGGAGCGGCTTCCTTGCGCTGGCGCTCTTCGTCGGTTGCGGGCTCATGTTCGCCGGCGTCACCGGATGGTGCGGAATGGCCAAGCTGCTCGCGCTGATGCCATGGAACCGCCGAAAGGTCGAGGCGGCTGCGAGTTGCTGCTCGGCCTGACCGAAAGCGGTCGTTGAACGCTCCACAGGAGAGGAAGCCGGCACCCCATGATCTACGCCATCGTCGGTGCATTGGTCATCGGCCTCTCCCTGGGCGTCTTCGGATCGGGCGGCTCCATCCTCACCGTCCCGGTCCTGATCTACCTGCTGCACCACGAGCCCAAGGTCGCGATCGCCGAATCGCTCGCGATCGTCGGCTCGATCGCCCTCGTCGCCTGCCTTCTCTACGCGCGCGACAAACTCGTCGACTGGCGCCTCGCGGCTCTCTTTGGGCTGCCCGGCATGGCCGGCACCTTCGCCGGCTCGTGGGTCGCGGGTTTCGTTTCCGGTGCCGTGCAACTCTTGGTCTTCGCCGGCGTCATGGCGATCGCGGCGGTGAGCATGTGGAAGCGTTCGCGTCCCGCGCGGGCGGTCGCGGAGGGGCCGCCCGCCGGGGCAAACGCTTCAACGCCTCACGCGACTCCTCGCCGCGCCTCCGTCCCGGCAGCGGCGACGCAGGGCATCGGCGTCGGGCTCATGACCGGCTTTGTGGGCGTCGGCGGCGGGTTCCTGATCGTTCCCGCGCTGGTGTTGGTGGCGGGGCTCGCGATGCGACGCGCCGTCGCCACCAGTCTCGTCATCATCGCGATGAACGCCGCGACCGGGCTCATCAAGCACCACCACGCCCTGACCGACGCCGGCGCCGAGCCCGCGTGGGGCGTGATCGCGCTGTTCGTCGCGATCGGCATCGCCGGGAGCTTCGCGGGCAAGGCATTGAGCGGCCGGCTGAATCAGCGGGCCCTCCAGCGCGGCTTTGCCGTCTTCCTCGTCGCCATGGCGGCGTTCATCCTCATCCGTGAATCGCTGGCGTGGTCGTCGTCCCTCCAAGCCGCGCCCCAATCCCTCCAAGGAGACCAACCGTGAGCAACGCCAAGATGCACTACGAGAACTGGGACCGGGTCATGCGGTCCATGAAGAAGCAGGCGCCCGACATCGCCGTCGGCTTCGGCGGGATGTACCAGCGGCTGATGGGCGAGGGCACCCTGTCGGTCCGTGAGAAGGAGCTCATCGCGTTGGCGATCGGGATGGCGATCCGCTGCGAGCCCTGCGTCTTCGCCCATGTCGAGAAGGCGATCAAGGCCGGCGCCACCCGCGAGCAGCTCATCGAGACCGCCGGCGTGGTCGTCGCGATGCAGGGCGGTCCGGGCTATGTCCATGTCCCCGAACTGCTCGACGCGATGGAGGCCCTCGGCGTCTGAGCCTCCGCCCCGGCCCCAGCCCGGGATCCATCCCCCAAAGCCGCGCTCCGCTCGATACGATGCCGCCGGCATGACGCTGCTGTTCTTCTACCTCGGGCTGGCGCTGGGCGTGTCCTTCCTCTGCTCTTTGTGCGAGGCGGTGCTGCTCACGCTCACCGTTTCCGACGCGGAGATCATGACCAAAGCCGGCAAGCGCGTCGGCCCGACCCTCCGCAAGATGAAAGACTCGATCGACCGCCCGCGGGCGGCGATCCTCACGCTCAACACCGTCTCCCACACCGTCGGGGCGGCCGGCGTCGGGGCCCAGGCGATCATCGTCTTCGGCGAGGCCTCGATCGGGCTCGTCTCGGGCGTGCTGACCCTCCTGATCCTCGTCACCTCTGAGATCATCCCCAAGACGATCGGCGCCAACTTCGCCCGCCCCCTCGCCACGCCCACCACATGGGTCATCCGCGCGATGATCTGGACCACCTACCCCCTGGTCATCCTCCTCAATTTCATCTCCAAACTCCTCCCCGGACGCAGCCCCCACGGCATGCTCGCACGCGAGCAGATCGAGGTCATGGCCGAGATCGGGCGCACCGGCGGCGGGCTCGATCCGGCCGAATCGCAGATCATCACCAACATGCTCCGACTCCGCGAACTCCGCGTCGCCGATGTCCTCACCCCACGCAAGGTCCTCCACACCCTCAGCCGCGGCACCACCGTCCGCGAGGCCTACGACAAACACCGGCCCCTCCGCTTCACCCGCATCCCGGTCACCGGCGAGGGCATCGATGACATCCTCGGCTTCGTCCTCCGCCAGGATCTCTACCGCGCCATCCTCGAGGGAACCCCCGACAAGCCCGTCGAGGAACTCGTCCGACCCATGCGCGCCGTCCCCGAGAACGCTTCCCTCCTCGCCGTCATGCAGCAGTTCGGCAGCCACGGGCAGCACTGCTTCCTCGTCGTCGACGAATACGGCGGAACCGCCGGGGTCGTCTCTCTCGAGGATGTCATCGAGTCCATCCTCGGCAGCGAGATCGTCGACGAAACCGACCCCGTCGCCGATATGCGCGCCCTCGCCACCCGCCGCGCAGGGCGCAGGAAGAAGCAGGCCCCCGGCGGCTGACGGAGCCAGCGTGTGAGCCCCGCCTTTGTCATCCTTTTCGCCGTGGCGGTCATCGGGATCGTCATCGCCTCCGCGATCTACGAACGGCGCAGGGAGCGCGAGCGGACCGAACTGCTCCGGGCCCTCGCCGCCGATCTGGGCTTCGATTTCGATGAACGCAAAGACTCCTCGCACGACGAGCTCTTTGCCCAGTTCGAGGTCTTCCGTCGCGGGTTCGGCCGCGTCGCGTTCAACACCATGAACGGACGCGTCGCCGTCGGCCCGTCGGTCTTCGGCGTCCGGATGGGCGATTTCCTCTACAAAGAGCAGCGAAGCAACGGCAAGAGCTCCCACACGGTCACCTACCGCCTGAGCTACTGCATCCTCATGCTCCCGTGGCCCGGCGTGCCCAGGCTCCTCATCCGCCCCGAGCGATTCCTCGACAAGCTCACCGGCGCCATCGGCTTCGACGACATCGATTTCGAGTCGGCCGAGTTCAGCCGGCGGTTCTTCGTCAAGAGCTCCGACAAGCGCTTCGCGTACGATGTCGTCACCCCCGGCATGATGGAGTTCCTGCTCGAGCGCAGTGACCTCGCGGTCGATCTCGAAGGGGGCTGCTGCCTGTTCGTCGATGGCACCCGCCGCTGGTCGCCCCACGAGTTCCGAATGGCCCTGGCCCGCCTTTCCCGGTTCTTTGAACTCTGGCCCGAGCATGTCGTCGAGGAGCTCGCGTCCCGCGCGGGCTGAACCCGCCGCGTCACGATGTCCGGGCCCGGCCCGGGGAGGACTCGATGGAGCCCTGGCAGATCGCCCTCATCGCCGTCGGCGGCGTCATCCTGCTCGCGCTCATCTGGCTGATCGCGACCTACAACCGCTTCGCGCGGCTGCGGGTCCATGTCCGCGAGACCTGGCACGGCATCGATGTCGAGCTCAAGCGCCGCTACGACCTCATCCCCAACCT
>JBICIG010000108.1:0-12979 GCA_043101605.1 Phycisphaerales bacterium JB037 | reverse complement strand
GAGCCGACGAGCGGGCTCGACCCGATCGGGACGCGGCAGGTCAAGGACCTGATCATCGAGCTCGGCAAGCGCGGCAAGACGGTGCTGCTCTCGAGCCACCTGCTGGCGGATGTCGAGGACTGCGTGGATCGGATGGTCATCCTCTACGGCGGGAAGATCCGCGAGGAGGGACCGGCCGAGGCGCTGCTGACCAAGCAGAGCCGCACAAGCATCGAGACCGACGCGCTCGACGAGGAGACGATCGCCGAGATCGACGCGGTGATCCGGCGTCGGTCGCACGGCGAGAAGAGCGTGCTGGGCGTGTCGCACCCGCGTCAGAGGCTCGAGGAGAAGTTCCTGGACATCGTGGCGCGGGCCAAAGCCGAGCGCGTCGAGACCAGCGGTGCGACCGAGGGGGGCGAGGTCGCGTCGTTCCTCAAGGGCTCGGGTGCGGGGCTGATCGACCGGCTGGTGCAGGGCGACGAGCCGCCGGCCGAGGTCGAGGTGGAATCTGGCACGGGTCGGGACGAGCCGAGCGTGCGCGAGGATGTCATCGCGGGGCTGGTGTCCGAGGCACCGGCTGAGGAAGCGCCGGTTCGCGAGCCCGACACGGCCGAGCCGGTCGAGCCGGCGGGATCGGACGAACCGGCCGGATCGGGCGATGTCGACATGAGCGTCATCGGGTCGCTGCTCGACCGTGAGGACGAGGGCGACGACGAGGACGAGGAGTCGCGGCGGTGACCCCGATGCGGCTGCTCTCCGAGGCCAACCGCGTTCAGCAGACCCGGCTGTTCAAGATCATCGCGTCGGCGATCGTCGCGGTGGCGTGCCTGGGGTCGGCGGGGTACTTCGTGCTCTCGAGCGCGCGCGGGGAGGTGCCGATCGCGGCCGCCGAGTCCGAGGCCGACCAGGTCAGCACGATGACCGAGCGGGCGATCGAGCTCATGCTCACCTCGGGGCAGAGCCAGACGGGCCCGGCGGTGGCGGTGCTGCTGGCGGGGCTGGTCGGGGTCGCGGTGGTGTGGCTGGGGCTCGGGCTGACCTATCTCGGGCTGCTGCTGGCGGCGGTCGCGATCGTCGGCCCGCTCTCGGCGCTCGGCGGGTACGAGGACCTGACGCTGCTGATCGGCGGGGTGATCGTGCTGACCGCGGCGTTCACGGCGCTCATGCAGGGGCTGCGGGCGGTGCTGTCGGGGGCGCACCCGGTGCTGGCGGTGGCGCGGAATGTGCTGGCCGAGGCGGTGCGGATGAAGCTCTCGCTGGTCTTCATCATCCTGCTGGTGATCGGGCTGAGCGCCCTGCCCACGCTGCTCGATGAGGGCGAGGAGCTGCGCTTCCGCGTGCAGTCGTTCCTGCAGTACGGGACGGGGGGCGCGTTCTGGATCATCGCGCTGCTGACCATGCTGCTGTCGGTCGCGACGGTGAGCTTCGAGCACCGCGACAAGCTGATCTGGCAGACGATGACCAAGCCCGTCCCGACCTGGCAGTACCTGCTGGGCAAGTGGCTGGGCGTGGTGTCGCTGGCGGCGGTGCTGCTGGTGGTCTGCACCTCGGGCGTCTTCCTGATGACCGATTACCTGCGCCAGCAGACGGCGTTGGGCGAGGTTCGGCCGTATGTCTCGGGGGATGAGAATCTGCTGATCACCGAGGACCGGCTGGTGCTCGAGAGCCAGGTGCTGACGGCCCGGCGGAGCGTCGAGCCCGATCCGCCCTTTGCGATGGACGATCCGGACTTCATCGAGGGGGTCGAGACCTATATCCGCGAGCAACGGGTGCGGGACGAGTCGTTCGCACGGACCGACGAGAAGTACGCCGAGGTCGTCAACGACCTGTACAAGAGCATGCTGCAGTTCGGGCGTGAGCTGCCGGCGCAGCAGTTCCGCGAGTTCGTGTTCAGCGGGCTGCAGGCGGCGCGCGCGAGCGACCGCCCGCTGACGCTGGCGTACAAGATCGAGACGGCGACGAACAACCCGACGCACTACTTCGTGCTCGCGTTCGAGTTCGAGGGCGAGAAGCTCTTCCCGCACACGACCAAGGCCCCGCTGGACACGACCCTGACGCTGACGATCCCCAACGAGGCGGTCGGCGAGGACGGGACGATGGTCGTGCGTGTGGGCGTGGTCGGGGCGGAGAATGTCGACGAGCCCGTGCTGGTGACCTTCGCGCCCGACGGGCTGAAGCTGAACTATTCCGCAGGGAGCTTCGAGGCGAACTTCCTGCGCGTGGTGTTCGTGCTGTGGATCAAGCTCGCGACGCTGTCGATGCTGGGGATCTGGTGCGCGACCTTCCTGAGCTTCCCGGTCGCGTGCCTGGTGGGCTTTGCCATCTTCCTCTCGGCCGAGGCGAGCGGGTACCTCGCCGAGTCGCTCGAGGCGTTCGGGACGACCGACCGCCGGGGCAACCTGGTCATCGGCAAGTGGCTGATCAACGGGATCGGGTCGGCGGTGACGGGCGTGTTCTCGGTCTACTCCGGGCTGCGCCCGACGGGAAGGCTCGTCGAGGGTCGGCTGCTGTCGTGGGGGGATGTCGCCGTCGGGACGATCGTGCTGTCGTTCATCACCACGGCGTTCTACGCGATGGGCGTGGCGATCTTCCGCAAGCGGGAACTGGCGATCTATTCGGGGCACTGATGAGTCGGCGCACCGGCGGGTCGAAGGATGGACGGATCGGCGTGGGCGCGACCTTGGCGGGCACGGGGGGCGTAGGTCGGATCAGGAGGACCGGGTCGTGAAGCGTGAACGCGTCATCCAGGTCGTTGCGGCGGGGGTGTTCGGCATCTCGATCGCCGTGGCCGGGTTCCTGGGAACGCGCGTGAGCGCGTCGGCGGGTCGTCACCAGCTCGTGTACACGGCTCGCGGCGTCGACGGGCAGCCGATCGAATCGGGGCTCGGGATCGCGATGGGCCCGTTCCGTGGGCTGCTGGTCAACTTTCTTTGGATCCGCGCCAACCAGATGAAGGAGGCGGGGAAGGTCTACGAGTCGCTGAACCTGGCCAAGGCGATCACGGCGTTGCAGCCGCGGTACGAGGAGGTCTGGGTCTTCCACGCGTGGAACCTCGCGTACAACATCTCGGTGACGGCCAAGACGCCGGCGCAGCGGTGGGAGTGGGTCAAGAAGGGGCTGCGGCTGCTGCGCGAGAAGGGCGTGGTCTACAACCCCGACAGCCTGCTGATCCACAAGGAGCTGGGCTGGATCTTCCTGCACAAGATGGGCGGCGTGACCGACGACGCGAACATCTACTACAAGCAGGAGCACGCGGCCGAGTGGACGGTGGTCCTGGGCGAGCCGCCCCGGACGCGGTTCGACATGTCGCGGGCCGAGGCGACCGAGACCTTCGCGACCTGGATGGAGCAGATCGCCAGCGCCCCGCCCTCGCTGGGCTCGCTGTTCGAGCGGGCGCCCGAGACGCGGGAGCTGGTCCGCCTGCTGCGCGAGAGCGTCGATGAGGACCTCGGGTTCGACCTGCTCAAGCGCTGGACGGACATGACGACGATCCTCAACTCGCCTTACCGCGCGAGCGTGACCGACGCGCAGGTGGGGCCCAAGAGCGGGGTGATGCGCGACCTGCTGCTCGATCCGGAGTACGAGGGCGCGTGGGAAGCCCTGCTGCCCTATGTCCGGCGGAAGGTGCTGACCGACGAGTACAACATGGATCCGCGGCTGATGGTGCGGTACACGCGGAAGTACGGCCCGCTGGACTGGCGTCACGCCGCGACGCACGCGCTCTACTGGACGGCCAAGGGCGTCGACGGGGCGCTGCGCCGCGTCGAGGACCAGAACCGCGAGAACTTCGACTTCCTCAACACCGATCGCCAGGCGATGCACGCGATCCAGCAGCTCTACCGCGACGGGCAGATCTACTTCAGCTACCTCTACCACATCGCGCCCACGCTCCGCACGGCCCAGGCGACGGCGTACGGCGGGGGGACCTACCGCGCCATGCCCAACCCCTACTTCGTCGACACCTACGAGGAGATCATCCAGGAGGTCGCCAACCGAGCCCGCGAGGAGGACGCCCGCTCGTTCGCCGAGAATGTCAAGCGGTCGTACCGGTTCTACTCGGCGGGCTACGAGAACTTCCTCAAGGACGCGATCCGGTTCTTCTTCCGGCGCGGGCAGATCGACAAGGCCCAGGAGTACCACCTCAAGCTCATCCGCTGGAACGAGATCAACACCAACAAGACCGAGGAGCAGTGGATCCGTCTCGCGTCGGATCTGAACGACTTCATCGCCCAGCAGTTCGAGGATCAGCGGTTCATGATCCCGCAGGTCGCGCGGTCGGAGATCATGGGCGCGCTCCAGGGCGCGTACATCAACGGTCTGCTCGCCGGCGACGACCGGCTCTTCCGCCAGAGCTTCGAGTACGCCCGCGCCTTCCACGCCGCGTACACCCGGGAACAGGTCAACCTGACCGTGACGATGGGCGAGAACGCGCGGATGGAGGTCGCCAACCGCGACTTCCGGTGGGCGGCTGGGAATGTCTTTGCCGATGTCATCTCGATGATGAACATCGAGGATGCGCAGCTCATGTACAGCCGCGCCCCCGAGGATCTCAAGCGCTTCGCCTACCGCCAGCTCGAGCTGACCTTCGGCGTGACCGAGGACCGACGCTTCGTCTCCGAGAACGCCCAGGCGGCGCTCGCGGGGCGGAACTTCGAGGACCTGTTCCCCAGGCCCTCGAACTACGAGGCGTTCCTCAACTGGGCGCAGGAGGAAGCCGAGCGCCGCAACGCGCCCAACCTCTCCGAGCAGGTCAATCCGAGCCGGTGAGGCCGGGGCGGCTCAGGCGGTCAGGCGCGACACCGCTTCGGCGTAGCGTTCCATCGTGCGCGCGATGATGTCGGGCGGCAGCCGCGGGCCCGGATCGGTCTTGTCCCATTCGCCCCGATCGACGAGCCCTTGCAGGTAGTCGCGGACGACCTGTTTGTCGAAGCTGCGTTGGGCGCGCCCGGGCTCGTACTCGTCGGCGGGCCAGAACCGGCTGCTGTCGGGCGTGAGCACCTCGTCGATGAGCATCGGCTCGCCGACGATGGGCTTGCCCGCCGCGTCGAGCGGGAAGCCGAACTCGAACTTGGTGTCGGCGATGATGATCCCGCGCTCGGCGGCGTGGTCGCGGGCGGCGGCGTAGATCGCGATCGATCGGTCCCGCAGTTTCTCCATGACCTCGCGTCCGACCAGTTCGCACCCGTCGCGGAAGGAGATGTTCTCGTCGTGCGAGCCGTGGGCGGCCTTGGTCGCGGGCGTGAAGACGGGGTGCTCGAGCCGGTCGCAGCGTCGGAGCCCGGCGGGGAGGTCGATGCCGCAGACGGCCCCGGTCTCCTGGTAGTCCTTCCACCCCGAGCCCTCGAGGTAGCCGCGCACGACGCACTCGATGGGGATGACCCGGCAGGCGCGGCCGATGGTGACGCGGCCTTCGAGATCGGCGAGGGTGGTCGCGCCCGCGGCGGCGTGTTCCGGCAGGTCGGCGGGGTCGGTCGAGAGCAGATGCGTGGGACCGAGACCGCGGGCCTCGAGCCACCCGAACCACCACGCCGAGAGGCGCGTGAGCACGATGCCCTTGCCCGGGATCGGGTCCGGCAGCACGACATCGAACGCCGAGAGCCGATCGGTGGCGACGATGAGCGTGCGGGGCGGATCGCCCGGGAGGTCGTAGACATCCCGCACCTTCCCCCGACGAAACCCGGGCAGCGACAGGTCGGTGCGGGTCAGGGGCTCTGGGGCGGGGTGGTTCATCGCGCGATGGTAGCCGATACGATGCCCGGCGAGATCCGAAGGAGTCGGGGTGGGCGGGCCCGCGCCGGCGGGGCAACAATGCCGATCGGCCCGCGAGGGTGCGGGCGTCAGCCGAGGGACCACACGACACGATGCTCTGTTTCGCCGCGTTCGACGACCGCCTCGGGCAAGACCTTTCCCAGGAAGGGATGCGCTATCTCTTCGGGGTTGACGGGGTGCCGGCGGGGGCGCCGCTGTCGTATGAGAAGGGCATCCTCTCCTGCGAGACGACCGGCGACGAGGCGCTGGGGCTCGCGTGCATCGTCGATCTCGATCGGCTCGCCTCGGCCCGCCAGCAGGGAGACCCGGAGGTGGGCCCGCTGGGCACGGTGATGCTCCAGACCTGCCAGGTCCGGGCGCGCAAGGGACCGATGCTGCTCTCGCTCGAACTCGCCCGCCAGCGGGTGATGAGTTTCCTGAACAAGCTGGAGGACTGGGGGCTGTTCGATCTCGAGGCCGACCACCCGATCATGGAGGCGTTCAACGCCGGGCGGGCGCTCTTCACGCGGGCGCTGGTCGCCCACGCGGGCGACGGCGACGGGCCGGGGGGGTACGACGCGGCGGTCGATCGCATCGCCTGCCGGGCGCTGATCCAGGTCCACGCGGCGGGAGAGGAACTGGCGCGCGAGCAGTCGCGCCGGCTGTGGGCACGGCGGGTCGACGGCACGCTCCACCGCGAGGCGAGTGAGCACTATGAACGCGTGCAGGACGAGAGCCCGCCCCCCGGCGCGCCGATCCTGCTGCCGAGTTCCATCGGCGTGGTGCTGCCCGGGCGGCCGCTGATCGGGTGCGCGGTGAACCCCAAGCTGTTCTCCGAGCCGCTGGCGCGGGTGGCGTCGTCGGCGTGCGACTTCGTGACGATGCCGGTGCGGTGGCGCGACATCGAGCCGCAGGAAGGCAAGTATGTCTTCGGGCCGACGGACCGTTGGATCGAGTGGGCGGTGCGGACGGCGAAGATGCCGGTTGCCGCGGGCCCGCTGATCGACTTCCGCCCGTCGGCGGTACCCGAGTGGCTGTACATCTGGGAGAACGACTACGAGACCCTGCGCGAGCTCGTCGCCGAGCATGTCAAGCAGGTCGTGACGCGGTACCGGCGCACGGTGCGGCGGTGGACGGTGCTGTCGGGCGTGCATGTCAACAAGTCGTTCCCGATGACCTTCGAGCAGATGATGGACCTGACGCGGATCTGCGTCGGGCTCGTCCGCCGCCTGCACCCGCAGGCGAATGTCGTGATCGAACTGGATCGCCCGTGGGGCGAGTACTTCGCGTTCAACCGCAAGAGCGTCCCGCCGCAGCTCTACGCCGAGATGGTGCTGCA
Organism: Phycisphaerales bacterium JB037; assembly: GCA_043101605.1. Lineage (GTDB taxonomy): Bacteria > Planctomycetota > Phycisphaerae > Phycisphaerales > UBA1924 > JBICIG01. The sequence continues at coordinate 5,910 of JBICIG010000108.1, read as the reverse complement.
GGCGCAGATCCCCATCGACGGCATCGGGCTGCGGGTGCAGTTCGGGGCCGACGCGCGCCCCGCGCGCGACCTGCTCTCCCTGAGCGCCATGCTCGACCGATTCAGCGAACTCGAGAAGCCGCTGCTGCTGACGGCGGTGGGGGCTCCGAGCGACCCCGTGCCCGGCGCCGACGCGGCGCTCGGCTCGTGGCACGGCCCGGCGACCGAGGCGCTCCAGGCCGAATGGCTCACCGAGGTCGTCTCCATCGCCGCGTGCAAGCCCTACATGCACAGCGTCTGCTGGAGCGAACTCTACGACCACGACGCGACGCCCTCGCTGCCCGGCGCAGGGCTGATCTCGCGGACCGGTGCCGCCAAGCCCGCGCTGCAGCGGCTCGCGGAGATCAAGCGAGCCACGCGCGCCGCGGTGAGCCCGCTTGCTCCGGCCGGGGCGGCGCCGACGGCGCCCGCCGGCGGGTGACATGCCCGCGCCTCAACCAGCCCCGCCGCACGATCGAGCCGAGCCGGCATGGGTCGGCATCGCCCGCGGCCCGGGCAAATGGACGCTGATCCTTGTGCTCGGGCTGGCGTCGCTGGGAGGGATGATCTGGTCGGCGAGCGCGATCGCGCACCGGCGGGCGGCCGAGCGGATCGGGTACGACCGGCGGATCGATCTCAACGCCGCGGGCCCGGCCGAACTCCAGACGCTCCCGGGCATCGGCCCGGCGCTCGCCGAACGCATCGTCGAAAGTCGCGCTGCCGACGGGCCCTTCGCCGACCTGCAGGACCTGCAGCGCGTTTCGGGGATTGGCGAGCGCACCGCCGCCGAACTCGAGCCCTTCGTGCTCTTCGGGCCGGGTGGGTGACGACGCCGCCGGGCCGGGGCCCGGTCAGTTTGCTCGGCGAGCCAACCGCGGGCGATCCGGCTCGCTTAAGATGTTCGGTCAGTCAAGCCGCAGCGACGCCGCGGACCGGATCCGGTTCGTCGGCGAGCGCCTGCGCGTGCGCCGAAAGGACCGCGTGCCTCCCAAGGCGACCGCCCGGACCGACCTGATCGACCTCATCGCTTCGCTCGAAGCGGTGGGGGAGATGGCCCGCGCGCTCGCGGCGGGCCGACGGGTTGTGGCGCAGGGGGCGATCGGTTCCTCGACGGCGTTGCTCGCCGCGGCACTGGCGCGGGGCGAGCGGGCGAGCCCCGTGCTGCTGGTGACGGCTCATGTCGACGACGCCGACGGCGCGTTCGAGGATCTGGCGGCGCGCGGCGTCGAGGCGGCGGTCTTCCCGGCCGTCGAGACCCTCCCCGGCGAAACGCACGCGAGCTTCGATTTGTTCGCCCAGCGGCTCGGGCTGCTGGCGCCGATCGATCGGGCCGCCGCGCTGCCCCGCGTGCTGATCGCGCCCGTCCAGGCGATCATGCAGAGCCTGCCCGACAAGGGGGAACTGACGCAGCTCATTCGGCGCGTCGCGCGAGGGGATCGGATGGAGCCGGCCGAACTGCTCGACTGGCTCGACCGCGCGGGGTATCGGCGCGTCGGGTCGATCGAGGAGCCCGGGGATGTCGCGCTCCGCGGCGGGATCATGGACATCTTCGGCGTCGGGGCGGCCCAGCCGATCCGGCTCGATTTCTTCGGCGACGAGATCGAACAGGTGCGCGAGGTCGATCTCGAATCGATGGGGACCGACCGGGCGATCGAGTCGGCCGAACTCGTCACGGCTCGGGCCGAGGCGGTGACGCGCCCCGGGACGCGGTCGCTGGTCGACGCGATCCCGGCCGACACGATCGTGCTGCTGCACGAGACGCAGGAGATTTCCGAGCAGGCGCGGGGCTACTACGAGCGGGTGTACGAGACGGGGACGGTGCTCGAGCCGCGCGCGATCCTGGCGCGGATCGAGAAGCGATTCGCCGCGCGCGCCGAGATCAACCAGTTCTCGTCGGCGTCGTCGGGCGCCGATACGGAGATCGAGCTGCCATTCTCGCCGCTGCCGGCGATGGAGGACGACGCTGGCGAGGCGGTGGCGCAGCTCGGGTCGGCGGCCCGATCGGGGCGCCGGGTGATCGTTCCCTGCGAAGCGGTGGGGGAAGCGCACCGGCTCGAGGAGCTGATCCGCGAGCACGCGCCCGGCGCGTCGATCGACGCCGACCCGCTCCCGCTGCAGGCGGGCTTCGTCATCGACGCCGACGCCTCGCAGCCCGGCGCGCTGATCGTGACCTACCACCAGGCGCTGCATCGCGTGCACCGCCGGCGGACCAAGTCGCGTCTGCGCGGCGTGCGCGCCACCGACGCGTTTCTCGAGTTCGAGTCGGGCGACATCGTGGTGCACCAGGAGCACGGCATCGCGCGGTATCTCGGGCTCGAGCTCATCACGCCGCGCAAAGTCCCGGGTCGCACCGCCGACCCCGAGCCCGAGGAGTTCCTGACACTCGAATTCGCCGGGCGCAGCAAGCTGCAGGTGCCAGCGCGGCAGATCAACCTTGTGCAGCGGTATGTCGGCGGGTTCAAGGGCAAGCCGCCGCTCTCAACGCTCGGCGGGACGCGATGGAGCGTGCAGAAGGATCGCGTGCGTGAGTCGGTGCGGGATCTCGCTGCCGAGTTGCTGAGGGTGCGGGCGGCGCGCGAGGCGATGCCCGGCGTGCGCTACCCCGCCGACACGCCGTGGCAGCGCGAGTTCGAGGACCAGTTCCCCTTCGAGGAAACCGAGGACCAGCTCGCGGCGCTCGCGTCGATCAAGAAGGACATGGGCTCGGAACGCCCGATGGACCGGCTGATCTGCGGCGATGTGGGCTTCGGCAAGACCGAGGTGGCGATCCGCGCCGCGTTCAAGGCCGTTGAGTTCGGGCGTCAGGTCGCGGTGCTCGTCCCCACGACCGTGCTCGCCGAGCAGCACGAGCGCACCTTCCGCTCACGCTTCAAGGGATATCCCTTCCGCGTCGAGTCGCTGAGCCGATTCAAGACCGCCGGCGAGATGCGCCAAACGCTCAAGGATCTCAAGGCTGGGCGTGTGGACCTGGTCATCGGCACGCACCGGCTGCTCTCGAGCGATGTGGACTTCGCCGACCTTGGGCTGCTCATCATCGACGAGGAACAGCGCTTCGGCGTCGAGCACAAGGAGAAGCTGCTGCAGATGCGGCTGACCGTCGACGTGCTCACCCTCAGCGCCACGCCCATCCCGCGCACGCTGCACATGTCGATGCTCGGGCTGCGCGATATCTCGAGCCTGACCACGCCCCCGGCCGACCGCCGATCGATCGTCACCGAGGTCATCCCCTTCAATGAGAAGCGATTGAGTCAGGCCATCGCGCGCGAGCTGTCGCGCGACGGGCAGGTCTTCTTCGTCCACAACCGCGTCAAGTCGATCCGCGCCGTCGCCGACCGCGTGCGAGCAATGGCCCCGGGCGCGCGCATCATCGTCGGGCACGGGCAGATGCCCGGCGGCGAGCTCGAGGAGGTCATGCTCAAGTTCGTCCGACGCGAGGCGGACATCCTCGTCAGCACCACGATCATCGAGTCGGGCATCGACATTCCCAGCGCCAACACCATGATCATCACCGACGCCCACCGCTTCGGGCTCGCCGAACTGCACCAGCTCCGAGGCCGCGTCGGACGCAGCGGGCAGCGGGCGTACTGCTACCTGCTCCTCCCCGAGGGGGGCGCGCTCTCGGAGGTCGCCAAGCGCCGGCTGGCGGCGATCGAGGAGTACCACATGCTCGGCGCGGGCTTCCGCATCGCGATGCGCGACCTGGAGATCCGCGGCGCGGGCAACCTGCTCGGGCCCGAGCAGTCCGGGCACATCGCCGCGGTCGGCTACGACATGTACTGCCGACTCCTCGACCAGTCCGTCCGCGAGCTGAAGCGCGAACGCATCGCCGCCCCACCGAGCGCCACCAGCGTGGAGCTGGGCTTCGGCGGCACCATCCCCCGCGCCTACATCCCCAGCGAGAAGCGCCGGCTCGAGGCCTACCGCCGCCTCGCCGACGCCGAGTCGATCGACGACCTCGAGCGCCTCGAAGCCGATCTCGTCTCGGCGTATGGGAAGATCCCCGAGCCGTTGGCCCGGTTGCTGGAGCTGGCGGGGCTGCGCGTCGTGGCGAGCCGTCGCGGCGTGCGGGCGATCATGCGCCGGGAGCAGGATGTCGTCCTCCACGCCGACGACCCGGGGGCGGTGCGGGGTCTGCTCGTGGCGGCGAAGGGGACGGTACGGCTGGTCGCGTCGCGCGAGGATCGGACCGAGGTCTACTACCGTCCGCCGACGGCGTACTTCGACGGTCGGACGCTGCTGAGCGTTCTCCGCGCCCGGTTCGCGCCGCCCGAGTCGGCGTGATCGGCTTTTCCAGAATCTTGCTTAGCTCGGATGCGGGATCGGGAAACATTGCATACTCGGGGCTAGAACAATCGCCCGATTCGCCGGGGGACACGCCCCGGCCGGGAAACACAGGACCATCGCCAGTGCCTCAGCCTGCCAAGTCACTCCATGAACGCCTCGAGCCGCTCAAGCGTCGCCTCGTCAACGAGGCGACGATGGCGGTCGACATGATCGAGCGATCGCTCGAGGCGCTCTGGGGTCTCGATGTCGAGGCGGCCGGCGCGGTGCGACAGCACGACGACCGGATCGATCTCGAAGAAGTCGCGATCGAGGCCGAGTGCTACGAGTTGCTGACGCTGGGTCAGCCGGTGGCGCGCGACTTCCGGCGCATCGCCTTCGTGCTGAAGGTGAACGCCGATGTCGAGCGGGTCGCCGACCATGCCGTGAGCATCGCCAAGGTGATCCCCGAACTGGCGGCTCACCCGCCTCGCCCCTGGCCGACGGCATTGCAGGAGCTCCGCGAGCGGGTGCCGCTGATCTGCCACGCGCTGCTCCGGGCGATGCTCGACGAGGACGACGAGGCGGCCCGCGAGATCGTGCGGAGCGACAAGATCATCGATCGGCTGGATCGCCGACTTCTGGGCGAGGTGACCGAGCTTATGAGCCGGGAGCCCGGATTGCTGACGACCGGAATCCTGATCTATCGGATCGGGCGGGAGCTCGAGCGGATCGGGGACCTGATGGCCAACATCGCCGAGGATGTGATCTATCTGGTGACCGGGGAGATCGTTCGCCACGCCAAGCGTCGCAAGCCGCAGGGCGGCTGAGCGGGGCGAGGACTGCTGCCAACCGATCAGGTGGTCCGAACCCGGGCGGCGTCCGGGGTCGGGGTCTGCCTGCGCGGGTCGGTCTGATGCTGCGTGTCGGCGTGGAAGCTTGCCGGGGGGAACGGTGGGAGCAGAAAAGAACAACCCCCGGGCCGGAGCCCGGGGGTTGCGTGAATGAACAGTTGGGTTGATCTTGGCGAGTCGTTACCGACGCGCTGTCCACGCTCGTTGCCTTGCGTGGGCGAGAGTGTGCTCATTGTTCCCGATCCCGGATCGCTCCGGGTTTCGGGTCTAAGGAGATCCCTTAGAAAGGAGGTGATCCAGCCGCAGGTTCTCCTACGGCTACCTTGTTACGACTTCGTCCCAGTCACCAGTCTCACCGTAGGCACCGCTGAATCGCGGCGACTTCGGGCGCTCCCGGCTTCCATGACGTGACGGGCGGTGTGTACAAGGCTCAGGAACGTATTCACCGGAGCGTAGCTGATCTCCGATTACTAGCGATTCCGACTTCATGCAGGCGAGTTGCAGCCTGCAATCCGAACTGGGGCGCGCTTTTTGCGATTTGCTCCATCTCGCGATCTCGCATCGCTCTGTACGCGCCATTGTAGCACGTTTGCATCCCTGGGCGTAAGGGCCATGAGGACTTGACGTCATCCCCACCTTCCTCCGGTTTGACACCGGCAGTCTCGCTAGAGTCCCCGCCATGACGCGCTGGCAACTAGCGATAGGGGTTGCGCTCGTTAAGGGACTTAACCCGACACTTCACAGCACGAGCTGACGACAGCCATGCAGCACCTGTGCA
>JBICIG010000107.1:0-29723 GCA_043101605.1 Phycisphaerales bacterium JB037 | reverse complement strand
ACGCGGAAGCGTTCGCCGCCGGTGTTGTCGCTGGAGTTGATGATGGACTTCTCGCCGACGAGTCCGAGCCCGGCACCTTCAAGGACCGCCTGCTCATGGACTTCGACCCCCACCTCCTCCTCGAAGGCATCGCCATCTGCTGCTACGCCTGCAAGCTCAGCAAGGCCTACATCTTCATCCGCGGCGAGTACCACCACCAGGCACGCGTCCTCGAGCAGGCGCTCAAGGAGGCCTACGAGCACGGCATCTTCGGCGAGAAGTCCATCATCAACTCCAGCGACAACACCGGCGGCGAACGCTTCCGCGTCGACTGCTATGTCCACCGCGGCGCCGGCGCATACATCTGCGGCGAGGAGACCGGGCTCCTCGAAGCCCTCGAAGGCAAGCGCGGCTGGCCGCGCATCAAGCCCCCCTTCCCCGCCATCAAGGGCCTCTTCGGCAAGCCCACCATCATCAACAATGTCGAGACCCTCGCCCACCTCCCCTCCATCATCGAGAACGGCGCCGACTGGTTCACCAAACAGGGCGCCCCCTCCACCATCGGCGGGCCACCCTCCTTCGGCACCAAGCTCATGGGCGTCTCCGGGCATGTCGAGAAGCCCGGCTGCTACGAGTTCGAACTCGGCATCCCCATCCGACAACTCGTCGAGCAGTACTGCGGCGGCATGCGCGGCGGCAAGAAGTACAAAGCCGCCATCCCCGGCGGCGTCTCCATGGGCATCCTCGGGCCCGACCAGTTCGACGCCGAGCTCGATTTCGACATCGGACGAAAGCACAATGTCCTCGGGCTCGGCACCGCCTGCCCCACCATCTTCGACGAAGACACCGACATGGTCGCCGTCGCACGCAACATCGCACGCTTCTTCAAGCACGAGTCCTGCGGCCAGTGCACCCCCTGCCGCGAGGGCTCGGGCTGGCTCTACCAACTCCTCAGCCGCATCGAGGACGGGCACGGCAAGACCAAAGACCTCGACCTCGCCCTCGAGATCGCGACCAGCATGGGCTCGATGCCCGGCACCACGATCTGCGGCCTCGCCGACGGCAACAACTGGGCCGTCCGCACCATCATGAACAAGTTCCGCGACGAGTTCGAGAGCCGCGTCACCCGATCCAGCGTCCCCGTCACCATGACCATCGGCGCCGCCGCCAAGGGCTGAATCCGACCAGCAACAGGGTCACCACCCCGCACGCAAGAGTGGGCTGCTGCGCGCACATCGCCCGCGCAGCACACCCCCATGTCCACAAGCCATCCCCGCTACCCTTGCCGGCAACCCCTCGGAGTCCGTCATGACAACCACCCGCATCCTCGTCCTGCCCGGCAGCGCCCGCAAGGACTCTCTCAACCGCAAGCTCGCCGCCCTCGCCGCCGACCGCGCCCGCCACGCCGGCGCCGAGGTCACGCTCATCAACCCCGCCGACTACCCCATGCCCATCTACGACGGCGACTGCGAATCCGAGCAGGGCGTCCCCGAGCACGCCCGCCGACTCACCGACGAACTCGTCTCCCACGACGCCCTCATCCTCGTCTGCCCCGAATACAACAGCTCCATCACCCCCCTGCTCAAGAACATCATCGACTGGACCAGCCGCCCCCAGCCCGACCGCCCCGGGCTCGTGGGGTGGACGGGCAAGTGCGCCGCCCTCCTCGCCGCCTCACCCGGCGCGCTCGGGGGCTTGCGCGGGCTCGTCCATGTCCGCGCGATCCTCTCCAACATCGGCGTCCATGTCATCCCTCAGCAGTTCGCCCTCTCCCGCGCACACGACGCCTTCAACCCCGACGGCTCCCTCAAGGACGAAGCCCAGGCCAAAGCCGTCGACAACATCGCCGCCGCCCTCGTCCGCACCGCCGCCGCCCTGAAATCCGCCTCCTGAACGCCGATCCCCGCGTCCAGCCCGTTATCGGGCCCGGCAATCAGCGCCCTCCCCCGCAGAATCTCGGATTCTTTGCTCTGGCCCCGTGGATCTGCCGGTGCACTCATCTCGTCCGGCCCGGGCAGCACGGGGAGCGTTTCTTCGTGGGGGAGCCGCGGGCCTCGCATCGAGTCAGAAGAGTCAGAGAGGTTCTGTCATGAGTACTCGCACGCTCCGCGCGGCCGGTCTTGCCCTGTGCGCCGGTCTCCTGTCCACCACCGCCATCGCCGACGATCTCATCGTCCCCATGGGCGCGACCAACAACCGCTCCAACATCACCGCCAGCCAGTACAACGCCGTCAGCTTCACCTTCAACGCCGACTTCACCGATGTCGCCATCGAGGCCTCGCTGACCTCCTCCGACGGCTCGGCCGGCGGCGGCGGCACCGCGTACCTCACCAACCAGCTCGGCGCCGGCACCACCGCCGCCAACATCATCGCCCAGACCGACTTCACCTTCGCCAACGTCGGCACCTTCACCGACATCTCCTTCGTCAGCCTCTTCTCGGGCCTCAGCCTCGACGCCGGCACCTACTTCGTCATGTTCGGCGCGCCCTTCAACCCGTCCACCGCCGGCGGCGGCATCACCCTCGGCACCGCCGTCACCTACACCACCGATCCCGATGTCTCCGTCGGCAACATGCTCTTCTCCGCCGGCACCAACATCGACGCCGGCTTCGCCCCCGCTTCGACCTTCGTCACCAGCGGCCTGGGCAACCGCGTCTTCCGCGTCACCGGTGTCCCGGCGCCCGGCTCGCTCGCCCTCCTCGGCGTCGCCGGCCTCGCCACCACCCGTCGCCGCCGCTAATCCGAGCATCACGCTCGCGTAAGCAAATTCGAAGCCCGCGACTCCGGTCGCGGGCTTTCTTCATGCGCACTCACGATTCACACAATCAGGAACGCGATGACACCCTCTGCGCGTCCGGCTCATGTGCCACGGCTTGACCCGAAGGGCAAGCCGTGCTCAACGACTCGGGTGCCACGGCTTGCTCGCAAGCCGTGCTCAAGAGGGCTCGATCAACACGCCTCGATCACGCCGCACGCCGCCGACGCCAGCACGCCCCCGCGCCCGGTCAGCCGCGACACCGGCCGAAGCGTCCGCTCCACATCCACGCGCCGCTCGATCAGCCCGACCCGCTGAAGATCCGCCAGCGCGCGCGCCAACGCCCGATCGGTGATGGATTCCCCGATCGCCCCCCGCATCAACGAGAATCGATCCGCGCCCCCCGCGATCACCACCAGCACCGGCAGCGACCACTTCGCCAGCACCACCTCGAACAACTCGAACGCGTCCTCCCCGTGCTCACGATCGAGTTCGCGCTGCATCTCCTCGAGCCGCGCCATCAGCCCCGCCGACGCCTCCCCGATCCGCGCGCCCTTCTCCGTCGCCAGATACTCCGGCCGCATCGGGTGCCCGTACCCCGTGTTCCGCCGGATCCACCCGCGCTCGATCCCGTGCTCAAGCGTCTGCCCCAGCCCGCCGCGCGAAATCGCCAGCCGCCGATGCAGCGTCACGAACTTCGCCCCCCCGTCCCGCCACAACTCGGCCAGCACCGGCACCATCCACCGCCGATGCGTCAACCCCGCCAGCCGACCCGCCGGCGATGGCTCGGGCCCCGGCTCCTCCGGACCGCCCCCCGGCTCGCCCGATCCCCCGGGCTCGCCTTGCCGCCCCCGCCGGGGCTCAGGTTCAAATTGGATCTGCACAGGGCTTGACATGAAGTATAGTTACTATAGTCTGTGACACATCCGTCCGCAACCCGGCTGCAACCAAGCCGCCGGGTCGGCGTCCCACTCCCCACCTCGCGCACAAGGAGCCCCCCATGCCCGAATCCCCCCTCGCCTGGACCGGAGGCCTCACCCTCGCCATGCAGTGCGCCGACCGCAAGGCCGCCGCCGCCTGGTACCGCGACCTGCTCGGCATGACCCTCCTCTACGATGTCGAGGAGATCGGGTGGTGCGAACTCGCATCCCCCGTCGCCCAGGTCAACATCGGGCTCAGCGAGGTCGAGCATCCCATGGTCGGTGCCGGGCCCGTCCCGACCTTCGGCGTCGCCGACATCGACGCCGCCCGCGCCCACCTCGAAGCCCACCAGGTCCGGTTCGACGGCCCCACCCAGACGATCCCCGGCATGGTCAAACTCGCCACCTTCTACGACCCCGCGGGCAACGCCCTCATGCTCTTCCAATCCCTCGCCCCCGATCCCTCCTGACACCACCCCCCACACCAGACCCCGGAGCACGCGCATGCCCCTCCCGCTCGCCGAACTCGCCGCCTCCATCCTCCCGGCTCTGGCGCTCGCAATCGCCCCGCCGCTTACGCCGCTCCTCCCGGCCCACCTCGCGCTGGCAACCCAGCCCGAGCCCGTCGCCGAGCCCCTCTCAACCGACGACCTCACCTGGCTCGCCGGGTGCTGGGTGATCGACGCCGGAGACGACTACTGGGAAGAGTGCTGGACCGATCCCCACGCCGGCACCATGCTCGGGGCCCTCCGCTGGCTCCGCGACGACCAGCCCCGCATGTACGAAATCATGGTCTTCGAGCCCGAAGCCGATCGGCTCTCGTTCAAGATGCGTCACTTCAACCCGGGCCTCGTCCCCTGGGCGCGCGAAGCCGACGGGCCCATGGACTTCACCGTCACCGAGATCACCGATCAAGCCTTCGCCATGCGCGCCGACGACGGCTTCACGGTGCGCTACCTCCGCCGCACCGACGAACAAGGCGTCGTTCAGCTCGAGGTCACCCTCGGCATGGTCGGCCCCGAGGGCCAATCGCGCACCCAGCAACTCCTCTTCACACGCAAAGAGCACTGAGCCGAAGCCCGATGCCGTGGTCTGAGCGAAGCCAAGGCCACGATCAGACACCCCCAGTCATTCCTCCGTCCCGTACATCCGATCCCCCGCATCCCCCAGCCCCGGCAGGATGAAGCCGCGCTCATCGATCTCCCGGTCGAGCGCCGCCGCGTAGATCATCACCTCCGGGTGCTCGCGTCCCATCCGCGTCACGCCCTCGGGCGACGCGACCAGGCACATCATCCGCAGGTCCGCCGCCCCCGCCTCGCGCAGCATCGTGATTGCCGCGCTCGCCGAACCCCCCGTCGCCAGCATCGGATCCACCAGGAACACCGGGCCCGCGTTCAGGTCCCGCGGCAGCTTGTTCAGGTACGCGCGCGGCTGCAGCGTGCGCTCGTCCCGCGCCATCCCCAGATGCCCCACCCGCGCCTCGGGCATCATCTCCAGCACGCCCTCGGCCATCCCCAGCCCCGCGCGCAGCACCGGCACCACCGTGATCTTCGCCGCCAGCCGGCTCCCGGTCGCCCGCTCCATCGGCGTGTCCACCTCCACCGGGCACACCGGGAGCTCCCGTGTCGCCTCGTAGGTCATCAATGCCGCAATCTGCGTGATCAGCGCCCGGAATGGGCGGTAGCTCGTCACGCGGTCCCGCATCCAGGTCAGCTTGTGCTGGATCAGCGGGTGCTCGAAGATCGCCAGATTCGGGTGTTCCGAGAGTCGGCTTGGCATCCGCCGAGCGTATCCGCATCGCCCGGTCGTTTGACGATCCCGCCGACTCCCCCGCCCCGTTCCCGTCCGAGAAACCCCTTGCCGCCCGGATCCGGCGCCGATCGCCTTGGCTGGGCCCCCCGGAATCCCTAGAGTGGACCCACCCCGCGTCCGATGGCAGGGCCGGTCACGACCGATGCACGACGCCGACCCAGAGAACCCGGAACCTCCCCCTCGACGAGCCAGCGCCTCGCCCGCCACGCCCTGCGCGCCCGCGGCGGACGCCCCCCTCGTCGAACTCACCGACGCGACCGGCCGACTCGCAGCCGCCGACCTCGCCTGGCTGACCGACCGCGCCCGCTCCGCGCTCGTCCACCTCCGCGCCGCCGGCGAGCTCCGCGCCCGCATCATCGACGACGCCGCGATGCGCCGCGCCCACGCCGACTGGCTCGGCGACGACTCCACCACCGATGTCATCACCTTCGACCTGACCGAGGGACACGCCGCCCTCACCCGTGAGCTCGACACCGACCTGCTCGTCTGCCTCGACGAGGCAACCCGCCAGGCACACCACCGCGGGCACGACGCCCGCCGCGAGCTCCTGCTCTACCTCGTCCACGGCAGCCTCCACTGCCTCGGGCACGACGACCACGAACCAACCCAGGCCGAGCGCATGCACGCGCTCGAAGACCGGACCCTGGACGCGATCGGCGTCGGCGCGGTGTACGCGCCCGCCAACCCGCCCGAACCGGGTCATCGAGAGGACCCCCGTTGATCGGCTCGTACTGGATCTGGATCGCGATCGGCGCTCAGTTCCTCGCCGCCGTCCTGGCGGCGATCCACCTCGCGCTGCGCAACAGCTCCCGCGTCTCCCTCGAAGAGCACGCCGACGATCTCGAAGGCAAGCACGCCGCCCGACGCCTCCGCGCCGTCGCGGCCGATCTCGAATCTCACGCCCACGCCGTCGGGCTCCCCCGCGTCGTCTGCACCCTGCTGATCCCCGTCGGCTTCGTCGCGTGGGTCGCCGCCCTGCGAGGCTCGCCCGCCCCCCAGCCGACCGATGTCGCGATCGGCGTCGCGATCGCCTCGGCCCTGCACTGGCTCGTCGGCATGGTCCTCCCCGCCAGCATCGCACGCCACCTCCCCGAGCAGACCGTCATCGCCTCGGCCTCGTTCGTCCGCCTGACCCGCCTGCTCACCCTCCCGGTCAGCGGCATCGGACGAACCCTCGACGAGATCGTCCGCCGACTCGCCGGCCGCACCAAGCCCGACAGCATCGAGGCCCTCGAAGCCGACCTCCTCAGCGTCGTCGAGGAACACGGACTCGAAGGCGAACTCGACGAAACCACCCGCTCCATGCTCGAGAAGGTCGTCGGCTTCGGTTCCACCACCGTCGAAGAGATCATGACCCCGCGCACCGACATGGTCGCCCTCGCCTACACCGACGACCTCAAAGAGGTCAAGGCGTTCATCCGCGACGCCAACCACAGCCGCATCCCCGTCTACCGCGACAGCCTCGACACCGTCGCCGGCGTCCTCTACGCCAAGGACCTGCTCAACTGGATGGCCACCGCCGCCAGCGAGCAGCCCTTCCGCCTCGCCGACATCCTCCGCCCCCCCAGCTTCGTCCCCGAAACCAAGACCGTCCGCGAACTCCTCGCCGAGCTCCTCGCCAATCGCGTCCACCTCGCGATCGCCGCCGACGAATACGGCGGGACCGCCGGCGTCGTCACCATCGAGGACATCGTCGAGGAGGTCTTCGGCGACATCCAGGACGAATACGACACCGACGACGAGCAGCCCGCCATCGACATCGATCAGAGCACCCGCTCGGCCGAGGTCGACGCCAAGAGCCACATCGACGACCTCAACGACGCCCTCGACGACCTCGACATCGAACTCCCCGAGAGCGAGGACTACGACACGCTCGGCGGGTTCGTCGTCGTCAAACTCGGGCACATCCCCAGCGTCGGCGAATCGGTCATGCACGAGGACATCCGCATCACCGTCCTCGAAGCCGAGCCCACCCGCGTCCGAAGGCTCCGCGTCGAGAAGGTCGCCATCACGCCCGAAGAAACCCCCGCCGACGAGAACGCTCCCAGCGAGCAGCCGGCCAAGTGACCCCGCCGCCCGCCGCCCGCTAGCATCGCCCCCATGAGCGCCAAGGACCTTCCCATGTGGGCCCAGTACGCCGGGTACCTCGGCGTGCGCTCGCTCCTGAGCCTCCCCCTCATCGCCGGCGTCAGCCCCTCCCTCCACGCCGCCCGCGTCATCGCCCGCGCGATGGCCCGTTCGCCCCTGAACCGCAAGCGCCTCGCACGCGCCCACCGACACCTCGAGGTCGCCTTCCCCGAATGGGACGAGGACCGACGCCGGCGCATCGCCTCGGCCGGGTACGAGCACATGGCGATGCTCGCCGTCGAAGTCCTCTTCGCCGCCCGCCTGCTCACCAGCGAGGGCTGGGTCAGGCATGTCGAACTGGGCGACCTCCGCCGCGCCATGCGCGTCCTCACCTCCGACCGCCCCGTCATCCTCATCACCGGGCACAACGGCAACTGGGAAGTCCTCGGCTACGCCCTCGCGCTCCTGGGCTACCCCATCAGCGCCGTCTACCGACCGCTCGACCTCCTCCCCCTCGACGCCTGGATCCGCCGAACCCGCGCACGACGCGGCATCCAGCTCATCGACAAGTTCGGCGCCGCCGAGGTCGTCCCCAAACTCCTCGAACAACGCGAGCCCGTCGGATTCGTCGCCGATCAAAACGGCGGCGACCGCGGCACCTTCGTCCCCTTCTTCGGCCGACTCGCCTCGGCCTACAAGAGCATCGGGCTCGTCGCGATGCAGCACCAGGCGCTCATCGTCTGCGGGCAGGCCCGACGCATGGGCTGGGACAACGACCCCGACATGGCCGCCAAGATCCACGCCGAGCACGACGGCTTCCTCTTCCGCGTCGAACTCGAGGACATGTTCGGCCCCGACGAATACATGAACCAGCCCGACCCCGCCTTCTACCTCACCGCCCGCTACCGACGCGCCATCGAGAACATGATCCGCCGCGCCCCCACCGACTACCTCTGGATGCACCGCTCCTGGCGCAGCCGACCCCGCCACGAACGACTCGACAGGCCCTTCCCCGACGCCCTCAAGGAGAAACTCGCCGCCCTCCCATGGCTCGACGACGCCGCCGTCGACGCACTCATCGACCGCTCCGACCGCGACCGCGCCACCCTCCGCGAACTCGGCGTCGACAAGTTGCCGTAGCGAATCACGCGACAAACCCGATTCTCACGACCCCGCCCGCGCCCCGATCCACGCCTCGAAGTCGCGCATGAACTCCCCGAGCCCCACCCCCAACGACGCACGCACCGCGCCGCCGAATGTCGGCTCCGCGCTCGTCAGAATCCCCCGCACCCGCTCACGCCCGTACCGCTCGTGCATGAACAGCAGCAGCACGGACCCGGTGACGTAGGGCCCACGCACATCCAGCCCGAACGAGTCGTCCACCCGCCCCGGCTCCGCCGCCACGATCGCCACCCGCCGTTCCAGCGCCGCCCGCCCCGCCTCGGTCGCCGGGCACATCATCCCCAGATATTCCTGATATCCCTGCACGAACCACGCCGGCGCCTGACGGAACCGCCACCCCTCGGGCTTGATCCGCGTCGCCAGGTCCAGCGGCACGGTGCTCAGCTCGTGCACGCTCAGCCGCGCAAAATATTCACCGTCCTTCGGCTCACCCACGGATGTCAACAACCCGGGCCCGTACGACGACGGCGCCAACAGATGGATCTCGGCGAAGTATGTCGCCGCCGTCCCGTCACGCGTGCCCGTCCGCGTCGTCGCCGTCACTTCGTTCGCACGCGGCCCCGGCTCGGCGTGCACGATCACCTCGACCGACGCCGCCCGCAGCGCCGCCTCCAGCGCCGGATCATCAAAGTACGCCCGGAGCGCCCCCGCTCCGAGCTCCAGCGAACGCTCGATCGCCTCCACGTCCGCCGTTGAAGGCCCGCCCTCTCCACGCACCGAATACCAGTCCGCTGGCTGCCGCACGACCAGTTCGCCCAGCTCGTGCCATCCGACCCAGTCCGCCCCAACCGCCTCCCCGCCCTCCCCACGCACCGGGTTCACCCCCAACGCCGCGGCACCCCACGCCCCAACAGCCAGCCACACCACACCCCAAACACTCACAGACTTCACTCGCATCATCCCGAACCTACGCCCGCCGCCCAAACCGGTTCACCTTCCCCGGCGCCTCCTTCCCCCATGCCACGCCGTGTCCGAACCCAAGCCGTGTCTCCACCCTCCTCCTCCTCGTGGCACGGGCGTCCCGCCCGTGATTCCATCTCCTACTTCCCCATCCCACCATCCACCAACCCACCAACCCCCTCCCCCCATCCGCCCTACGCTCTTGCGGCACCGCCCGCGACGCGTTCCAATGACCCACGCGACCCGGGCACCACGCCGGCGGAGGAACCCATGAGCGACCTTCTCAGCCGTCTCGACGGCCGCAAAATCCTGATCGTCGACGACGACCCCGATGTCTCGGAGTCCATCACCGTCGCCTTCCAGTCCGAGGGTGCCCAGACCGTCACCGTCGATGATGGCAACAAGGCCGTCGACGCATGCCGCGACTACGCCCCCGACCTGGTCGTCCTCGATGTCATGCTCCCCGGACGCTCGGGCTTCCTCGCCCTCGAAAAGATCAAGGGCCGCGAGGACTCCCCGCTGGTCATCATGGTCACCGCCAACGAGGGCAAGCGACACAAGGCGTACGCCGAATCGCTCGGCGTCGACAAGTACCTCTTCAAGCCCGTCCCCCTCGAGACCCTCCTCGAGACCGCCGCCCACCTGCTGGGCGAGCGCGACGCCGGTCAACGCTGACGCATGCCCCGAAACCGCCAGTTGGTCCTGATGAACCCCGCCGAGTCGGCCGACGGCGTCGTCACGGGGGAGCTGCGCCCGCTCGGCTCCCTCGCCGAGGTCCAGGACGGGCTCGCCCGCTTCAACACCGCCTCCGACGGCTCCGAACGCGCCGGCTCGAGCATGGTCGTCCTCCACGGGCCCGGCATCGTCGTCGAACTCCCCAAGGGCGTCGATCCCGTCATGCAGCTCATGGTCACCGTCAAGGACGACGACCTCGCCTTCGTCGTCCTCTGGCGACTCTGCCGACGCTTCGGCTGGAAGATGATGGACGCCGAGACGGGCCAGACCTTCGGGTGACGCGGCGCTGGTGGGGTCGTGGGGTGGTGGGTCGTGGCATGGAATACGGAACGCCGTCCGTGTGCCACGGCTTGTCCGAAGGCAAGCCGTGCGTGTTTGCCAACGCTCCCCCTCTCGATCCCCGCTCCGTGCCCTCCGTGTCTCCGTGGTGAACTCTCCCGGGATGACCCGGCGGCGCGACCCGGCAAGAATCCCCCATGCCGACCTATGTCTATGAGATTCTGGACGACGCGGGCGAGGGCACGGGCGATTACTTCGAGGTCGTCCAGCCCATGAGCGACGATCCGCTCAGGAAGCATCCCGAGACGGGCGCCCCCGTCCGCCGCGTGCCGCAGATGCCCTCCATCGCCGGCGGGATGAGCGACCTCAAGAGCAAGAACAAGCTCAGCGACGCCAACCTCGACAAGCTCGGGTTCACCAAGTTCCAGCGGCAGAGCGACGGCAGCTACGAACGAACCGCCGGCAAGATGGGTCCCCGACACATCCCCAAGCAGGACTGATCCTCCCCACGCGGCCGGGCGCGGGCGCGATCGATGCGATCCGTGCGCACCGATCGCGTCATGTTCCCCGTGGAACATCGGCGCCCCGGTTCGTGCGCGCGCCGGTCAGCGGTCGGCCAACGACTCCAATGCCGCTTCGACGCGCTCGACCAACGCGCCGAGCGAGAGACAAGGCGCGATCGACCCCGCCGCCTTGCGCGCCGCGCGGTTCCAGCCGGGATCGATCGCCCGCGACAGCGCGCTCGACCAGCCCCCGGGCGAAGGGTCGTCGACGACGAGTCCGCGCGGCGGGGAGCCGTTCGGCGCGATGAGTTCGGCGCCGGGCGCGCGTGCGGCGGCGACGATCGGCAGCCCGCAGCGGAGCGCGTCGCAGGTCAGGCGAGCCGTGGAGTCGCGCGGGATGACCGCCCCGGGCTGCACGAGCACCTCGGCGGCGGCGAAGAGTTCGGGCAGCGCGCGCGTCACGCCCACCAGCCTCGCGCGCGATCCGAGCCCCGCGCCGAGGACCACCCGGTGGATCGAATGCGTGTCGCGCCCGAGCAGCACGACGAACGGCTCGTCGCTCAATGCCGCGACGCCGGCGAGACACTCGCCCAGCCCGCGCCGGGTCAGGTGGGTCGCCGCGACCACCAGCAGCGGGGCTCTCTCGGGAATCGACAGCATCCGGCGAACGCGCGAGCGGGCGGCGTCGGCGTGCTCGTCGGGCAGCGGCGTCAGATCGCTCGCGTAGCCGAGCGCGAGGGTGCGGCCGTCGGGTTCGGTCGCCGAGCCGAGGATGCCGCGCCTGGCGTGCGGATCGCGCTCGAACGCGCGCCGGGCTGAGCGCTCGGCGAGGACGGCCGCGGGAAGCCAGGGCTGCTGGAGCGTCTCCATCCCGACGGTCGCGATCGACCGCGCCCGGATGAGCGCACCGAACTCGCGCCGGCTCGGCGGGCCGATGGGCGCCCACAGCCCCGCTTCGCACAGTCGCGTCAGCGAGAGCGTCGCGTCGGCGCGCCCGGCGCGGGCGAGTTCGGCCAGGCGTGACCGCGCCCAGCGCTGGAAGCGGATCGGCTGGCGGTTGCGCACGGTGCGCGTCGGTCGGCGGAGGAGGATCTCGGCGGGCAGGCGTCGCTCGCGCGGGTCTTCGATCCCGTCGACGCAGAGTGTGACCTCGTGCCCACGCCCGGCGAGCCCGCGGGTGAGGTCGGCGATCCAGCGCGAGGGGGACCACGGCAGAGCGCGGAGGAACTCGCCGACGATGACGACCTTCACGGCAGCCGCTCCCGCTGGCGGGGGCGCCAGGTGGTCGAGAGCGCGAGCAAGACCCAGAGGTGGACGCTCGCGCGGGAGACGACGGGGATGGACTCGAACGAGGCGGCGAGGACGAGCCCGGCGAGGGCCCAGGGGATGGCGCGTTCGTAGCCGGGGCGTTCGCCGGGGAGGCGTCGGCACGCGCCCCACCAGCCGGTGAAGACGAGGGCGGCGAGGAGGGCGAGCCCCGCGAGGCCGTGGGTCGCGGCGGCGTGGGTCCAGAGCCCGTGGGCGTGGGCGGCGATGCGGCGCTGGGTGATGGCTTCGGGGAGGCCTTGATCGGCGGCGTCGGCGCGGGCCCAGTGCTGGTAGCCCCCGGTGCCGACGCCGAGGACGGGGTGCTGCGCGAACGCGCGGGTTGCCTGTTGCCACATCAGCAGGCGCCCGCCGGTGTTGGAGTCGAAGTCGCGCTCCTTGAAGACGCGGGTGAGTTCGGTGCGCGCATCGCGGAGGCGGGACTCGATGGGCCCGCGGGCGAGCAGCCACCCGCCGACCGCGACGATCGCGAGGGCGGCGGGAACGGCGAGGATCGAGCCGACGAGCCCGAGCCTCGGGCGGAGCAGCACGGCGGCCGCGGGAAAGGACCAGACGAGCGTGAGCGCAGCGGCGGCGAGCCACGCGCCGCGCGTGCCGGTGAGCACGAGCCCGATCGCGGTGAGGATCGCCAGCGCGGCTGCGAGGACGATCCAGCGGCGCGTGCGGGCGGCGCGGGCGAAGGAGAGAAGCGCGCCGAGGTGGAGCCCGAGAACGGCGACCAGAGCCGTCGCGCCCGAGACGGGGCTCCACCAGCCGGTGATGCGATCGGGCGCGCGGCCGAAGGTGAGAGAGGGAAAGTCGAGGAGGTGCCCGATGAGGTGGACGAGTTGCGTCGCGTGCCCGAGGAGGAAGCCGCCGCCCCACGCCCAGATGAGGAGTCGGCGGTGTTCCATCAGCGGCCAGAGCGCGACGAAGACGAGGATCCAGCGGACCTCGGCGAGTTCGCGCCAGCCTCGGGGGGTGTCGGGCGAGCGGGCGAGTTGGGCGAGTTGCCAGAGCCCCCAGGCGATGGCGATGAGCACGACGGGCTGGAGGATCAGGTGCCACCCGGTGCGCCAGACCATGGTGGTTCGGACGAGCGAGGCGAGAACCCCGCCGACGAGGGCGAACTCAAGGGCGGAGATCGGCCCGCTGGCGGCGACGCAAAGCGAGATCCCGGCGAGGAGGTGGAGCCGGTAGCCGACCGGGTCGCGGCGTTGGAGATCGAACGCGCCTTGGGCCCAGTCGCGGTTGAGCCAGCGGGCGTCGAGGAAGCCCCGCCAGCCGGGGCGGGGGGCGTCGGCGGGGGTCTCGCGGGCGGGATCGGGGTGGGTCGGCGGGGATGGCTCGGGGGCGCTCACGCGGGGGATGATCGGACGAGTCGGGGCGTTGGGCAACCGGGGAGGGCTCGGGGAAGGTCACGGGGAGGAAACGGGGCGGGAAGAAACGAGAACAATCCGAGGGGGTCGCGGGTACCGTTGTGATCGGAGGCAGCATGACCCGGATGAGTGACGATCGCGTGCAGGCGCTGGTGCGGCGGGTGGGGCGTCGGATGGCGCTGGCCCGGTTCCTGCGCGCGCTGGTGCTGCTGGTGGCGGCTTCGGCGGGGGTGTGCCTGACGCTGGCGGTGGCGGAGAAGCTGACGGCGACGCCCATGCCGTGGACCGCGATTCTCATCATCGCGGCGATCGTGTCGCTTGACGGCGCGGCGGTGTGGGCGTGGATGCGTCGCCCGGGGCGGATCGCGATCGCCCAGCGCATCGACGAGCGCGCGGGGCTCGAGGATGCGATCGGCTCGGCGCTGGCGCTCGAGGAAGACTCGGCGGGGGGCTGGTCGAACCTGGTGCGCGAGGACGCCGAGCGTCGGGCGTCGGGGGTGAGCGCGGGGGCGGTTGAGCCGATCGGGACGCCGCGCGGCGTGGTGATGATGAGCGGGCTGAGCCTGGCGGCGGTGCTGGCGTGGATGTTCGTGCCGACGGTGGACCTGCTGGGCAAGCAGGAGGAGCAGCGGGCGAAGGAGGAGCAGCAGCGGGCGATCGAGAATGCGCGGCGGGAGATCGCGCAGTCGCGGGACGAGCTCGACCGGGCGATCCGGCAGCTTGATGAGAGTTTCGGGGTGGAGTCGCGGGCGTTCGACGCGGACCTGCCCGAGAGCGTGCGCGATGCCGAGGAACTGCGTCGGGCGCGGGTGCGGCAGTTGACGGCGTTGAGCGATCAGCTCGACGAGGCGGCGCGGGGGCCCGGCGCGAAGAAGGCCGAGCAGCTCGAGGAGATGCTGCGGAAGCTGCGGCGTCCGGGCGCGGGGCCGATGGACGAGGTCGCGACGAACCTGGCACGGGCGGAACTGGATCAGACCGGGGAGTCGATCGAGGAGCTTCGGCGGCGCGTGGGCGCGGGGGAGGTCTCCGAGCAGGAGCGCGAGCAGATGGGCGAGCAGGCGCAGGACCTGGCCGACCAGCTCGACGAGTTGGCGCGGTGCGGCGCGGCGGGCGCGCAGGAGAAGATCGAGCAGGTGCTGCGCGAGGCGGGGATGGATCCCGAGCGGATCGACACGGTGTCGAAGGACGAGCAGGCGATCGAGGAGCTCAAGGGATCGCAGGAGCTGACCGAGCCGCAGTTGCAGTCGATCGAGGATGCGCAGGCGGAGCGTTTCGCGGCCGAGCAGATGGAGGAGATGAGCGAGGCGCTGCGCGAGCTCGGCGAGCAGATGCAGAACGCGCCGCAGGGCGAGCAGCTGCAGATCGATCGGTCGCTGCAGGAGCTGGCGCGGTCGCTGGCTCAGTCGCAGCAGTTGCAGGAGCAGATGAAGCAGCTCGCCAGCGCGATGCAGCTGACCGAGCAGCAACTGTCGCAGATGGGCATGAGCGGGCGCGAGGGGGAGCGGGCGGATGCGCGGGCCGAGCGCGGCGAGACGGGCGGGACGCCTCGGGCGGGTGGTCAGCAGCCGGGGACCGAAGGGGATCCGGGGGAGGGGTGGAGCGAGGGCGAGTTTGCGCTCCGCGAGGAGCGGTCGCCGGTGAACGACGGCGAGGGGCCGATCATCGCGAGCACGCTGGTGGACGGGCCGCAGGTGCGGGGGGAGTCGCGGGCGAAGTTCGCCGACGCGGTGCGGTCGGCCGAGCAGGCGGCAGGGGACGCGATCGAGTCGCGGGCGATCCCGAGCGATCGGCGGGCGATCATCGCGCATTACTTCGGGTCGCTGAAGATGCCGGCGGAGAAGAAGGACTGAGGGCGGTCGTCGGGATTCGGCAGGCGGCCTTCGTCGTGGCCTTCGCAGCGCTCAGATCACGGCACCGGGATCGGGCCACGAGCGCGCTTGGTGAAGCGGTGGGGTGAAGCGGTGGGGTGAAGCGTTCACCACGGAGGCACGGAGGGGGAAGAGGCTCAGTCGAGCGGCTTGAGGGCGAGTCGGCACATCATCTCGATGCCGGTGGGGATGGCATCGTCGTTGAAGTCGAAGTCGGGCTGGTGGAGTTGGGGGTAGGAGTCGGCGCCCTCCGGCTTGAGCCCGAGGAGGAAGAAGCAGGCGGGGACATGCTGCCCGTAGTAGGAGAAGTCCTCGCCGCCCATGCCCGGGGCGGGGGCGAGGCGGACGCGGTCCTCGCCGAGCGCGGTGCGTGCGGCGGCGAAGAACTCCTCGACGAGCGCGGGGTCGTTGCTGGTGACGGGGTAACCCGGCTCGAGGTGGACCTCGGCGTGGCAGCCGAGGCTGGCGGCGGCGTGCTCGGCGACGGACTTGAAGCGTTCGTTGGCGAGCGCGCGGGCGGCGGGGGTGAGGGTGCGGATGGTGCCGAGGAACTGGACGGTGTCGGGAATGATGTTGTTGGCCGTGCCGCCGTGGATCGCGGCGACGGTGACGACGACGGAGTCCAGGGGATCGACCGAGCGGGAGGCGATGGACTGGAGGGCGGTGATGACATGAGCGGCGGCGAGGACGGGGTCGTGGCCGAGGTGGGGATAGGCGGCGTGGGCCTGCTCGCCGCGGATGTTGACCACGAAGTCGTCGGTGGCGGCCAGCAGCGGACCGGGTCGGGTGGAGACGACGCCGAGGGGGAGTTCGGGCCAGCCGTGGAGCCCGAAGATGCGTCGGACGGGTGGCCCGAGCCCGCCGGCGCCCTCGCCGCGGAGGCAGCCCTCGTCGCACATGCGTTCCCCGCCGCCGCCGCCTTCCTCGGCCGGCTGGAAGATGAGGGTGACGGGGTTGGGGCGGTCTTCGAGTTGGGAGAGGACGCGGGCAACGCCGAGGAGGATGGCGGTGTGCCCGTCGTGCCCGCAGGCGTGCATGACGCCGGGGGACTGGGAGGCGTAGGGCTTGCCCGTGCGTTCGTGGATGGGCAGGGCGTCGATGTCGGCGCGGAGGGCGACCGAGCCGCGGGCGCCGGGACGGGTGGCGGGAAGGTGGGCGAGGGTGCCGGTGCCGCCGGCCATGCCGGGTCGGTGCTCGATGCCGAGGGCTTCGAGTTCGCCGACGATGCGCCGGGCGGTGTTGGTTTCCTGGTAGCTCAGTTCGGGGCGTTGGTGGAGTTCGTGGCGGAGGGCGACGACCGGTGCGAGGGCGTCGCGCACGCGCGCAGCGAGGTCGGACTGGGTGGACTGGATGGACGGGATGGTCATGGGGCTCCGATCAGTGGTGACGCGCCGCGGTGGCGGCGTGGACCATGAGTCGCTTCATCTCGCGGACGGCGTCGCGCAGGCCGGTGAAGACCGATCGGCTGACGATCGCGTGCCCGATGTGCAGCTCCTCGATGTGCGGGAGTGCGGCGATGGCGGTGACATTGTGGTAGTTCAGGGCGTGCCCGGCGTTGAAGCGCATGCCGAGTTCGACGATGCGGGCGCCGGTGCGGGCGACGGCTTCGTGGGCGGCTTTGAGTTCGGGGCGTCGGAAGTCGCCGCCGTGCGTTGAGAACGCGCGGGCGTAGGGCCCGGTGTGGACCTCGCAGACATCGAAGCCGGCGGCGTGGGCGGCGGCGGCCTGCTCGGGGTCTGGATCGATGAACGCCGAGACGAGGAGCCCGGCGTCGTGGAGTTGGGCGACGACATCGGTGAGGTGGCGCTGGGCGGCGCGGACATCGAGCCCACCCTCGGTGGTGACTTCCTTGCGCCCCTCGGGGACGAGCATGGCGGAGTTGGGACGGATGCGGCGAGCAATACGGATCATTTCATCCGTTGCGGCCATCTCGAGGTCGAGTTTGACGCTGACGATGCCGCGGAGTCGTTCGACATCGTGGTCCTGGATGTGTCGGCGGTCTTCGCGGAGGTGGACGGTGATGCCGTCGGCCCCGCCGAGTTCGGCTTCGTGGGCGGCCCGGACGGGGTCGGGCTCGAGTTCGCGTCGCGCCTGGCGGATGGTCGCGACATGATCGATGTTGACGCCGAGTTTGATCACGGAGGATGGTAGGTGAGGAGGCGTGGCTAGGTGTGGCCGGTGACGACCGGGGAAAGACCGTACAGGCGTGTGCAGAACCGATGCCCAAGGTTGTAACGGGTTGACGGGGAGTTGCTTAGCTGGCACGATTGCGAGCTTCCGCCGGTTTGGCGGGGTCCGCATCGCGTCCCGGGGGGGATGTCTGAGGGGTTGGGGTATGGAAGATTCGTCGTCGGACGGTTCGCACCACGCACACGAGATCCCGTTGAGCGATGCTCAACTTTGGGGCTTGGTGACCAAGGAGCTGTGCGTGCGGGTTGCAGTCGTCTCGATCGACGGTCAACTTCTATATGTCAACTCGTACATGGCCGATCGCTACGCTCATGGCGATGCGACCGCGATGATGGGTGCGCGCCTGAGCGACTTCCTGACCGACGGCTTGGCCGACGAAATGCTGGCGCTTATCAAGCGGTGTCATGCCGAGCAGCGGACAATCCATTTCGAGGGTGTGTTCCGCGGCAAGCACTGCATGGGAATGACGACGCCGCTGACGCAGGCGGTGGAGGGTGGTCCGGCGGTGCTGCTGGTGTCTCGGGATTCGATGCCTCCCGACGAGCCCTGTGTGGAGTCGCTGGTTCGGCTGGAGACGACGGAGCTTGGCGAGCTTTCGGCGTTGACGCCCCGCGAACTGGAGATCCTGGGGCTGATCGGGCAGGGGCTGACCTCGCAGCAGATCGCCGACCGTTTGAGTCGGAGCGTCAAGACGGTGGAGTGGCACCGTGTTTCGATCGGGCAGAAGCTGCGGGTGCGGAGCCGGGTGGGGCTGGCGCGGATGGCGATCGACGCCGGGCTGTGCGGTTTCGGGCGGGCCGAGACCGTGGACGACGCGGTGGCGACGGAGAACTGACGCGGGCGTAGTCTGTGTGCATGCGCCGGGCCGTCTTTCTTGATCGCGATGACACGCTGATCGCCAATCGATCGCTCGAGCCCGCGCCGGGGCTGAAACGCGGCGACCTGTGCGATCCGTCGCGGGTGCGCTTGCTCGACGGCGCGCTCGAGGCGTGCCGACTGCTGCGCGACGCGGGGTACCTGCTGATCGTGATCTCCAACCAGGGCGTGGTGGCGCGCGGCGGGGGGACCATCGAGCAAGTGCGCGCGACCAACGAGCGGATGAGCGAGTTGCTCGTCGGCGAGGACGGGTCGCCCCTGCTCGACGGGGTGTATTTCTGTCCGTATCACCCGGAGGGGACGGTCGAGCCCTACAACCGCGAGCATCCGTGGCGGAAGCCGCAGCCGGGGATGATTCTGGCCGCGTGCGAGGAGCACGGGCTCGATCCGTCGCGGTGCTGGGTGGTGGGCGATGCCGAGCGCGACCTGGAAGCGGGTCGGCGGGCTGGGATCTCGGAGGATCGGCGGATCCTGGTGTGGGACGAGGGCGGGCCGACGCTGCTGGAGGCGGCGCTGCGGATCGTCGGCAGCGAGCCGCGGGCGGCGCGGGCAACGGCGACGCTGCGCACGATCAATGGATCGGCGCTCGAGGACGAGGCGGTTCGGCGGGCGCTGGCGTCGGCGGCGCGGGCGCTGGGGGATCGCACGGGTGTGCGCGTGACCGCGACGCGGTTTGAGGACGGCGTGTTCGAGATCGAGGTCGAGGGGGGGACGGCGGTGGCGCTGGGTGTGGCGGCGGAGCTTCGGCGGAGCACCAACGCGTGGGCACGGGCGACGCGGGACGGGGCGCTGTGGCCGGGCGGGGACGCGTGATCCGGGCGCGGGTATGGTGCGTGCGTGTCGCTCGCGCAGGGAGCGCGGGTCGAGCGGGGTGCTGCGCGTGCGTCCGATCCGACCGCTGAAGCTGCTGGTGGTGTGCCCGAACTGGGTGGGCGACGCGGTCATGGCAACGCCGACGCTGCGCCTGCTGCGCCGGGAGCTGCGCGGGTCGTTCATCGGGGCATTGACGAGGCCCGGGATCGACCGGGTGCTCGACGGGGCGGGGTTCTTCGACGAGGTGCATGTCGAGCCGCGGTCGGGGATGATGGGTCCGAAGAAGGCGGCGGCGAAGGTGCGACCCCGGCACTACGAGGCGGCGCTGCTGCTGACCAACTCGTTCTCGACGGCGCTGACGGCAAGGCTCGCGGGGATCCCGCGGCGGCACGGGTACGATCGCGACGGGCGCGGGCTGCTGCTGACCGATTCGATCCGCCCGGCGCGGACGAAATCAGGCGATTGGGCGATCGTGCCGGCGGTGGACTATTACCTGGCGCTGGCGCGGGCGATGCTCGGGGCGTCGAGCGAACAGACGGGCGAGGCGAGCCGCGCGGCGGGGCTTGAGCCGGCGCCGGATCCGGTTCTTGAACTGGGCGTGCGCGACGAAGACGACGCGGCGGCGGCGGCGGTGCTGGAGGACCTGGGGGTGAGCGGCGCGTTTGCGATGCTCGTTCCGGGGGGGAGCAAGGAGAAGAAGCGGTGGCCGGCGGATCGGTTCGCGGCGATCGCCCGGCATCTGCGCGAGGACCGCGGGATGGCGGTGGCGGTCAGCGGCTCGCCGGATGAAGCGGCGTTGGTGCGCGCGGTCGCCGAGGGAGGCGGCGCGACGGCCCTGCTCGATGCGCGGGTGCACCTGGGCGTGCTCAAGGGGATCGTGCGGCGGGCGGGGCTGATGGTGACCAACGACACCGGCCCGCGGCACCTGGCGGTGGCGCTGGGGGTGCCGGTGGTGGCGCTGTTCGGGCCGACGGACCATCGCTGGACGATCGTGCCCGGGCGGGCGCCGGAGGTGGTGGTGCTGGCCGACCCGACGCTGGAGCCGACCGAGTCGGCCAACGACCATCCCGAACGGTGCGCGATCGATCGGATTTCGGTCGAGCGGGTGCGCGAGGCGGTGGCGCGGGCGCTGGGGGAGCGCTGAGTCCGCGGCGGGTGCGATGCGGGTGTGGGGTTGGCGTCTGGCTCAGGCGGCGGCAGCGTCGGCGTGGAACATGTACCACCGCGTCTGGGGGAAGAGGCGGTCCAAGGCGTCGAGCAGTTTGCCCAGGGGGAGGGCGGCGGCTTCGCCGGCGGGGAGCACGCGGACCGAGCCCCGCCCGCGGGCGTGCTCGAGCCTGCCGACCGCGAGGGCGCCGCGGGCGGCGGCGGCGTGTTCGAAGGTGCCGGGCTCGGGGGTGCCTTCGACGGGACGGACCTGCTGGAGCGTGCCGAGCCGATCGAGCCACCAGAGGGTGACGGGCTCGGAGCCGGGCTGTCCGATGTCGAAGGCCGCATCCATACCGGTGGTATCGTCGGCGTGGATGGTTGGGGCGAGGGGGATGGTGCGGGCTGGCGCGGGTTGGGGGCTTCGGGGGCGTGCGAGTCGTGCGAGGTGTTCGATTCGTGCGAGGCGTGCGGATCGGCAGGCTTCGCCCAGCCGTCATATCCGGCAAGAACCCGCGTGGGACGCTGGGGGAAGGGCGTCGGGGGACGATCCGCGGGGCGAGTGGGGTGGGCCCTTGACCGATGACCGGGGGGACCGAACAATCGACGCGAAGGCGGCGGCGCGGGAACGGGCCGGTGTCGAGAACAATCTGGGGACGTAGCTCAGTTGGTAGAGCGCTTGCATGGCATGCAAGAGGTCGTCGGTTCGACCCCGATCGTCTCCACTTGCGAACACGCCCCGGCCGGTCGGTCGGGGCGTGCGTCGTTTCCGGGCCGGCGGGTTGAGGGCACGCGGGCCGCTCGCGGGGCTCGCTCACACGGTCATCTCAGAGAGTCATGTAGGTCAGTTTCTCGGCGATGCGGCCGTCGCGGATGCGGAAGACATCCACGCCCCGTGCCGAGACGCGCGAACCGTCGGGCCCGTTGAAGGACATGGTGTACCGGCAGGTGCAGCGGTCCTCGGTCGCGAAGATGTCATCGACCTGGAAGTGGGCGCCCGGGAAGTGCTGGGGAAGCGAGGCCCAGACGGCGCGGACGGCGTCCTGGCCCTCGTGACGGCCGAAGCTCGCGCCCTCGGGCGCGATGTGCTCGAAGACGGTGTCTTCGGTCATCGCGTTCATCAGGGCGTCGAGGTCGCCGGTGTTGAAGTTGTTCTCGAACCGGGTGACCAGTTCGACGACCTGCTGGGGCGTGGGCATGGGGCGCTCCGTGGAATCAGGGTGGACGGCTTCCGGTCTCAGGCGCGCTCGGGGGCGAGCGGCGGAGCGGAAGGTACACCGGTCAGGGTCGGTCGTGGGGCGTCGCGCCGTCGTGGGGGAGGCGGACGGGTTGACCCGCGGGATGGACGCGGAAGACCACGATGCGCGCGCCCGACGACCCGGTGCGGGCGGTGTGGACGGCTCGGAAGGGGACCTGCCCGGGAGAGCCGGCGTGGATGGTGCGCGACGAGCCGTCGAGCAGCAGCAGGTCGGCGCTCCCTTCGACGATATAGAAGAACTCCTCGCCGGGATGCGAATGCCAGGGGATGGTGGTGTTCGGCGGGACTTCGACGCGGGCGATGATGACCTCGAGCCCCGGCGCGAGGTCGGCTGCGAGGGGCGCGCGGAGGAGGTCGGCCGCGGCGAGTCGGGCAGGGGGCGATGAGGCGCGGGGAGCGGCGCAGCCGGCCAGCGACGCAGCGGCGAGGAGGCCCGCGGTGAGCGACGCGGAGGAACTGAACATGAACGATCTCCTGCGGGTTCAGTCGGAGGCGGGAGGCGGCACGGGTCGGCGGCGGACGAAGTAACTCAGAAGCTCGCCGCGCGAACTGACATCAAAGTGCCGATGGAGTTCGACGATGTACCCGTGTGCGGTGGACTGCTTGATGCCCATTTCCGCGGCGACCTGCTTCTCGCTCAGCCCGTCAAGCAGGAGTTCGAGCGTCTGGCGTTGGCGTGGCGAGAGCCCGGACATGCTGGTCTGATCGGCCAGCGCGAGGCGCGTGCCGAGCAGGGGGACGAGTTCTTCGGCGAGGATGGCGAGCGTGGCGGCGGTGACCGGGGGGATTGGATCGGCGTCGGCGGTGCGGTTGCCGCCGAGCATGAGCATGCACCCGAGCGAGGGCGCGAAGCTCATCCCGATGCCGAACTCGTCGACGCCGCTGGGCTCGACAAACTCCTTGTACCAGCGGCTCTCGTACCACGCGTGGTCGGGGACGGCCATGCGCCGCGTCAGGCCGACCGAGCCCCCGCCGATCGCGGGGGCCGCGACGCCGGAGAATGCCGGGAGTTCGACGCCCGATTCGGGCTCGGTCGAGGCATGGTAGAGGCGACGAGCGGTCTCGTTCTCGCCCGACCATGCGAGGGGGATGATGCGCGGGCGGTCGGGATTCTCGGTCGGCTGCATGAGCTGGAGTTGTCCGATGGGCGTGTCGACGAGGCCGCGCACGCCGAGGAGCAGGTGCTGCTGCCACGCATCGGGATCGGCCCAGAGTTCGAGACATTCGTTGAGAAGGCGGAAGACGCCGCGGATGTCATCGACACTGGGCTGATCGCCGTCGGGCATGCGAGATCCCTCCGTGCCATGGGGCGGGCCCCCACTGTTCAGTGGGTTGAACAATGCTTGAGCGCCGGATCCGGTCACCTTATAAGCGATTCGGGGGGAGCAACTCAACCCCGTTGGCTTCAGGTTGTCTGATCGCGATATAAGAAATCGCGCTTGGTCATGCTCGCGACGCGGAGGATCTTCGATCGATTGAAGCGAAGCGTTCAATCCCCTCACGCACGTTCTCCGCGCCAACCGTCCTCTCCGCGCGCGGAGAACAGGGCCCCGGGCCGTGGCTGCCCGGGGCTTTCTTGCTTGGTCAGCGCGTTGGTCTAGTTGGAGGGGAACTCGTCCGGGCGGGGACCGCCCACGCTGACGGCGTGGCGGTGGGCGGGGCGGTTCGCGTCGCCGGCGGAGTGGCGCGCCGGGCGGCGCGCGGGGCGCGGCTCGACGAGGCGATTCTCGGTCGGATCGGCGGCGGGCTTGCCCGCCGGGGCGCCCGCGGTCGGGTCGAGGGGGGGAGAATCGGCGAGGACCATCGCCGGGATCGGTCGGCTGCGGCGGTTGATCCAGACCGTGCCGACCAACGCCGACGCGATGATCACCGGGACCGCCCACGCGGCGGCGGGGGTGGTCAGCGCGAGCATGAGGCAACTGATCGCGACGGCGCCCCACATCATCGAAAGAGCCGCAACGCGGGCGCGGGGCGGCATGGGCACCGAGGAATCGAGGAAGGGCAGCACCGGCGCGAACAGTCGGTTGCGGCGGATGAGCTTGTCGGTCAGGACCGGGCAGGACCGAGCGAAGCACGCAGAGGCGATGATCAGGAAGATCGTCGTCGGCAGCCCCGGCACGAACGCCCCGAGCACCCCGATCCCCACGAAAACCACGCCGAGCCCGGCGAGCAGCCAGCGCGGCGAAAGGGCGGTGCGGATCAGCGAGCGAGCGGGCATGGGGCTCCGGGGGTCGGGGTCGGGGTCGGGGTCGGATGAGACTGAGTCTCAATGAGAGAGTAGGCGGGTCGGGGCGCCCGCGTCGGCAGGTGGCGGGAGTTGGGCGGCAAGTCCATCGGCCCGGCGGGAGCGCGTCCGCACCGGGTGCTCAATCTTGGGTCGGGCGGACCAGCATCGACATGATCGAGCGGCCTTGGTGGGTGCGACCCATCCCCGGAAGGTGGACCTGCAGATAAGACGCGGGGGCGGTCTCGGGGGTGAGTTCCTCGAAACCGAGGCGGGCGAAGAACGCGGGGATCTTCGAGAGCAGCACCAGACGATCGATCCCGATGCGGCGGGCGCGGGCGACGAGCCCGTGGACCGCGGCCCGCCCGGCGCCGACGCCGACGGCTTCGGAGTCGACCGCGACCGATCGGACCTCGCCGAGGCCTTCCTCGAGCTTCTCGAGGGCGGCGCAGGCGATGACCACCCCGCCGCGCTCGACGAGGACGAAGTGATCGGCCACGCGACGGATGTCGTGCTCGGAGCGCGGGATGGTCAGCCCGGCGGCGGCCCACTGCCCGATGAGATCGGCGATGCGGGCGGCGTCGGCCGGTCCGGCGTCGCGGACGCTGATCGGAGGCGTGAGCTCGAGCGGCTTGGCGGGCACGCTCGCGGCAAGCTGGGCGGGGTCGATCGTCATGACCTCCCTCCGTGATCGGCATGCTCAGAGTGATTCGGATGATCGGGCTGGGCGGGATGCTCGCGGGCGAGTTGGTTGCGTGCGGCGGCGAGGGCCTCGGCGACGCGCGCCGGCGCCGTCCCGCCGAGCGCATCGCGCCGCGCGAGCATCGCGTCCATCGCCAGCGGCCCGAGATCAGTGCGCACCAGCCCCGGCACGACCGACTGCAACTGCTCGTCGGAGAGTTCGGTCAGCGAGCAGGAGCGTGATTCGGCGAGCTTGACCAGGCGGCCGACGCGGTCGTGCGCTTCGCGGAAAGGGAGCCCCTTGGCGACGAGGACATCGGCCAGGTCGGTCGCGTCGGCATGATCGGCGGCGGCGAGTTCGAGCGCGCGCGGGCGGCGGACCGCGAGCCCCTCGACCACGCGCCGGGCGATGGGCAGGACGAGCGCCATCGCGTCCATCGAGCCGAAGAGCGCGGGCTTGTCTTCCTGCAGGTCCTTGTTGTACGCCAGCGGCTGGGCCTTGAGGGTGACCAGAAGCGAGAGCTCGGCGGCGATGATGCGCCCGGCGTAGCCCCGGATGAGCTCGAGCGCATCGGGGTTGCGCTTCTGCGGCATCAGCGACGAGCCGCTGGTGACCGCGTCGTCCATCGAGACGAGCCGAACGGGCCCGCTGGCATAGATGATCAGGTCCTCGGCGAGGCGCGAGAGATGGACCGAGAGCAGCGAGAGGACGCTCAGCGTCTCGCAGACAAAGTCGCGATCGGCGACGGCGTCGAGGCTGTTGAGGCACGGGCCGTCGAAGCCGAGTTCGGCCGCGAGGGCGTCGCGATCGACGGGGTAGGTCGTGCCCGCGAGCGCGGCACACCCGAGCGGGCAGCGGTTGACCCTGGCGCGGGCCTCGGCGAGGCGCTCGGCGTCGCGCGCGAGCATGCGCTCGTACGCCAGCGCCCAGTGCCCGAAGACGATCGGCTGGGCGGTCTGCAGGTGCGTGAACGCGGGAAAGGGCGTCGCGGCTTCGCGGTCGGCAAGATCGAGCAGGGCGTGGCGGAGCGCGGCGAGTTCGGCGCAGCGCGCATCGATCGCGTCGCGCGTCCACAGCCGCAGATCGGTCGCGACCTGATCGTTGCGGCTGCGGCCGGTGTGGAGCTTCTTGCCCAGGTCGCCGACGCGCTCGATGAGTTGCATCTCGACCCAGGTGTGGACATCCTCGGCCCCGGAGTCGGTCGGCGGGGCGTGGACCGTGT
The DNA here is from genome assembly GCA_043101605.1 of Phycisphaerales bacterium JB037. Lineage (GTDB taxonomy): Bacteria > Planctomycetota > Phycisphaerae > Phycisphaerales > UBA1924 > JBICIG01. The sequence continues at coordinate 3,628 of JBICIG010000107.1, read as the reverse complement.
CGGCGTGGTGGGCGAGGTCGTAGAGCGCGTCGATGATCGAGCCCGCGTCCTCGTGTGAAAGGACGCCGGCGCCCGCGAGCCCGCGCGCCCACGCGATCGAGCCGGCGATGTCCTGGCGCACGAGGCGCCAGTCGACCGGCAGCGAGTCGTTGATGGCGCGGAACAGCGCGTCGGGGGCGGCGTCGAAACGCCCGCCCCACATGGCGCCGGTTTGGGCGCCCGCCCGGGCTGCGGCTTGGGCTGCGGAATGTGCGCTCGGGCCGGTCATCAGACGGCGTTGCCTTCCTTCATGTATGGATCGCCGACGGTCTCGAGCGCGGGCTCGGGGTCCACGGTGCGCGGGCCGACGACGGGCGCGCCGGGGACGCCGGGCTGCCCGTCCTCGACGAGTTGCAACCCCTTGAGGGCGGCGACGCGCTCGGGGAGCGAGAAGAGGCGGATGAATCCCTCGGCGTGGCGGTGGTCGTAGACCTGGTCCTCGCCGAAGGTCGCGAAATCTTCGCTGTAGAGGCTCCACGGGCTCTTGCGCTGGATGGTGGTAGCGCCGCCCTTGAACAGGCGGACGACGACCTCGCCGGTGAGGCGCTCGGCGATGGAGTCGGCCGCGGCGCTGATGGACTTGCGCAGGGGGGTGAACCAGCGCCCGTCGTAGACGAGCCGGGCGAAGCGCACGCCCAGTTCCTCGCGGAACGAGCGTGTCTCGCGGTCGAGGACGAGTTCTTCGAGCCCGCGCTGGGCCTCGAAGAGGACCGTGCCGCCGGGCGTCTCGTAGAGCCCGCGGCTCTTCATGCCGACGCAGCGGTTCTCGACGAGGTCGACGCGACCGACGCCGTGCGCCCCGGCGATCTGGTTGAGGGCCTCGATGAGTTCGTGCCCGGGGAGCTGCTTGCCGTTGACCGAGACGGGCGTGCCCTTCTCGAAGCCGACGGTGACATCGGCGGGCTGGTCGGGGGCGTGTCGGGGGTCGACGGTGAGCATCCACGCGTCGTCGGGGGGCTCGCACCACGGGTCCTCGATGGAGCCGCCCTCGTGCGAGATGTGCCAGAGGTTGCGGTCGCGCGAGTAGATCTTGCGGACGGTGCTGGTGACGGGCACGCCCTTGGATTCGCAGTACGCGATGAGCTGCTCGCGCGAGCGGAGGTCCCACTCGCGCCACGGGGCGATGACCTTCAGGTCGGGGGCCAACGCGGCGAAGGTCGCCTCGAAGCGGACCTGGTCGTTGCCCTTGCCGGTGCACCCGTGCGCGACGGCCTGGGCGCCGTGCTTGCGCGCGACCAGCACCTGCGCCTTGGCGAGGACCGGGCGCGCCATGGAGGTGCCCAGCAGGTAGCGTCCTTCATAGATCGCGCCGGTGCGGAGGGTCGGGAAGACATACTTCTCGGCGAACTCGCGCTTGAGATCGACGATCTCGCACGAGGCGGCGCCGGAGGCGATGGCTTTCTCCTCGATGCCGGCGAGCTCTTCCTCGCCCTGCCCGACATCGCCGACGAACGCGATGACCTCGCAGCCGAGCTGCTCGACGAGCCAGGGGACGATCGCCGAGGTGTCCAGCCCGCCGGAGTACGCGAGCACAACCTTCTCTGCCATGGACGCTCTCTCTTTCGCGTGGGTGCGAGGGGGTCTTGGGTGGGGGTCTTGAGTGGGGGTCTGGTGGGGGACTTGCGGGTGCGTCAGTTCGGGGATGCCAGCAGGCGTGTCATGAGCGCATTCTGTGCGTGCATGCGGTTCTCGGCCTGGTCGTACACGGCCGACGCTTCGGAATCGATGACCGAATCGGCCACCTCCTCGCCCCGGTGCGCGGGGAGGCAGTGCATGAAGATCGGCGGGTGGGCGCTGCCCTCGGCGGCGCGGGCCATCACCGCGTCGCTCACCTGCAGCGACGCGAGGGCGCGGCGTTTGGCGTCGGCGTCGCCCCCCTCGCCCATCGACACCCAGGTGTCGGTGTAGACCACCGAGTGCCCGGCGACCGCTCCCGGGTCGTGGGCGATCGTGACGGTCGCGCCGGAGGCGGCCGCGGCGTTCCGCGCCAGTTCGACGAAGCGCGACGCGGGCTCGTGCCCGGGCACCGCGATCGCCGTGAACGACACGCCGACTTTCGCGCACGCGAGCATGAGCGAGTGGCAGACATTGTTCCCGTCGCCCAAGTACGCCACGCGGACGCCCTCGAACGAGCCGAAGCGTTCGCGGATGGTCAGCAGGTCGGCCAGCGCCTGGCAGGGGTGCTCGGCGTCGGAGAGCGCGTTGACGACCGGGATCGACGCGTGGCGCGCGAGTTCCTCGAGCACGCCGTGGGCGTGCACGCGCGCGACGATCGCGTCGGTCCATCGCTCGAGGTTCTTCGCGTAGTCCTTGAGGCTCTCGCGCTCGCCGAGGCGCTGGGCGGAGTGGTCGAGGTAGACCACCTGCGCGCCCAGGCGCGTCAGCCCGATCTCGAAGCTCATCCGCGTGCGCAGGCTGGGCTTCTCGAAGAGCATGGTGACGCTCTTGCCCGCGAGCGGCTGGGCGTGCGCGGGGCGACCCTTGACGAACCGGGCCTTGGCCGCGAGCGCATCATCGAGGATCGCCTCGATCGCGCCGGGCTCGATCTCCGCGATGCCCAGCAGGTGCGTCATCGGGGCGGCATCGGGCCGGCGCGGGCGGGTTGGCTGGGTCGAAGCGGCCATCGTCACGGTGATCTTCCCGGGTCGGATCGGTCGGAAGCAAGAACTTCCCCGCGTCGGGCGGGGATTGCGGGGAAACGGGGTTTCGGGCAGCGCGGGAGGGTCAGAGGATGCCGGCGCGGTCGCCCGCGGGCGTTGACGCGAGGAAACGGGTGCCCCTGCCGGCGCCGGCGAGGAGCCCCTCGGCTTCGCGCCAGTCGCCGATGACGACCTCGGCCCCGGTCTGGAGCGCCGCCCGCACGCCGGCGCGCGCCTTGACGGCCATGCCGCCCTCGATCACGCCCGACGCGATCAGGTCCTCGACCTTGTCGTGCCAGAGTTCCTCGACGAGCATTCCGGTGGCATCGAGCACGCCCTCGACATCGGTGAGCAGGACGAGCCGGTGCGCGCCGAGGACGGTCGCGACGCCCGCGGCGGCGTCGTCGGCGTTGATGTTCAGCAGCTTGCCCTGCGCGTCGCACCCGATCGAGGCGAGCACGGGCACGAAGCCCGCGCCCGCGAGCGCCTGGGCGAGGCGGGGCGACCCGCCGACGACCTCTCCGACGCACCCGAGATCGAAATCCGGGTGGGCGAGCTTGCGGGTCTCGAGGAGACCGCCGTGGGCGACGGTGGCGCCGACGGCATCGGCGCCGGCGGCGCGCAGCACGCCGACGAGCGAGGCGTTGACCTCGCCCGCGAGGACGCCGGCGATCGGGCCCATGTGCGATTCGGGCGTGACGCGCAGGCCCTGGACGCGCGTGGTCTCGAGCCCGAGCTGGGCGAGGCGCTGGTCGACCTGCGAGCCCCCGCCGTGGACCACCACGGTCGAGGCGCTCCGGCTCGACCTGGCGATCGAGCAACCCGAGGCGTGCAAGACGCTCTGGGGCGCGATCGCCAGGTCGAGCCGGAGCGCCTCGACCGTGGTGGTCCACGGCGGGGGCTCGCAGGTCGACCAGCGCCTCGCCCAGCTCGGGCTCGAGACCACGCGC
>JBICIG010000106.1:0-103747 GCA_043101605.1 Phycisphaerales bacterium JB037 | reverse complement strand
GCCGCGCGCCGCCGGGAGCGTGCTGGAGGAGCAGCGTGGCATCGAGGTCGGGCACATCTTCAAGCTCGGAACCAAGTACTCCGATGCGATGGGCTTCAAGGTGCTCGATCCCGACCAGAGGCGTCAGAGCGTCATCATGGGGTGCTACGGCATCGGAGTGTCGCGAACGGTGGCGAGTTCGATCGAGCAGAACCACGACGAGAACGGGATCATCTGGCCGGCACCGATCGCGCCGTTCCATGTCCACATCGTCGTGATGAAGCCGGGCGACGAGCGGCAGGAGTCCGTCTGCCGCCGGCTGACGAGCGAGCTTGCCGATCGGGGTCTGGATGTCTTCATCGACGACCGCCCCGAGCGACCCGGCGTGAAGTTCAAGGATGCCGACCTGATCGGGCTTCCCGTCCGCATCACGCTGGGCGACAAGGCGCTCGACGAGGACGCGGTGGAGTTCAAGCGGCGGACCGACGAGGGCAAGGCCGAACTGGTGCCGATCGATCGCGTGGTCGAGGCGTGCGTGGGGGCGCTCGCGCCCCGAGCGTGAACGGACCAAGCGAATCGAGGGGGGCGAGTCGCCGAGCAGCCCCCCCGGACGACCCTGAGGAGATTGGACATGGGCGGACTTGGCGGACCCCGAAGCATCCAGGAAGCCCTCCGGATCCCCCGAATCGTTGTGACACGCCTTGCCCGCGGCGGCGGGTTCCGGGCGGTGCCTTGGGCTTCGGGCATGCCCATCCCGGCCGACCGAGGGCCGCTGGCTCACTCCGAGCGGCACATCGGGCTCGATGTCGGCATGCACAGCCAGCGCGTTGCAGCCGGCGGCCCGCGCGAATCCGGAACCTTCGCGTCCGAGGGCGACGCGATGGAAGCGCTCAATGAAGCCCTTGCGTCTCCTGCGGGATCGGCGGCGGCCGCGGCGGTGCTCGATCGCGGGCAGGACTCGGCCGCTGCCAAGGTTGCGCTCACGAGCCGGAACCAGACGGCTTTGACCGCGTTCCGCGGATCAGGTGGAGTGGTCCGGTCGAGCGATTTCTTCCAAGCCTACGGGATCTTCTTCAAGCTCAAGCGTGTCGACGAGAACCACGCCGTGGTGCAGACTGCGTACCCGCTGACGGCCGAGAAGCTCTGACCGGACAGCACGCCGTCCGCACGACGGCCTGGCCTTCGCCCGGGCCCGGCCTTGCCTCGTGTCTATTTTACAGAACATGTATTATCGGCGATTTTGGGATCCCGGTTTTCCGGCTCCTGGGGCGGGCCCAGTCCCGCGTCGGGGGTCCGTAGACTCGCCGCATGGCTGAACTTCCCTCCGGAGTCTCGCTCGACGGATCATCCCTCTCGATCGCCCAGGTCGAGCAGGTCGCGCGAGGTGGCGTGCGCGTGTCTATCACGGGGGCGGCAGACGCCCGGCTGCGGGCGTCCCGCGCGATCGTCGAGGACGCTCTGACGGACGGTGAGGCCCACTACGGCATCAACACGGGCTTCGGGTCGCTGTCGCGGCAGCGGATCGCCGCGGGCGAACTGGCGGCTCTGCAGAGCAACCTGGTGCGGTCGCACGCGGCGGGCGTGGGCGAGCCGCTGGAGCGGGACGCGACGCGGGCGATGATGCTGCTGCTGGCCGGTTCGCTGTGCCGGGGGGCGTCGGGGGTACGGCCGGAGGTGCCCGTGCTGTTGGCCGACCTGCTGAACGCGGGGATCACGCCGGTGGTGCCCGCGCTGGGATCGGTTGGAGCGTCGGGGGATCTGGCGCCGCTGGCGCACCTGGCGCTGGTGCTGATCGGCGAGGGCGAGGCGGAGTTGGGCGGCCGGGTGCTGCCGGGCGGGGAGGCGTTGGCTCGAGCGGGCTTGACCCCCCTTTCGCTGCAGGCCAAGGAAGGGCTTGCGCTGATCAACGGCACGCACCTGATGGCGGCCCGGGCGGCGCTGGCGTGCGCCGATGCCGATCGGTTGTTTGAGGCGGCTCTGCTGGCGTGCGCGATGTCGATCGATGGCTGCCGAGGCACGGACTCGTTTCTTGACCCGCGGGTGCACGAACTGCGGAATCAGGCGGGGCCGGCGACGGTCGCGGCGAGGCTGCGGAGTCATCTGGCGGGCTCGGAGATCATCGAGTCGCACGCGGAGAACGATCCGCGCGTGCAGGACCCCTACTCGCTGCGATGTGCGCCGCCGGTGATGGGCGGGGCTCTGGACTGCCTGTGTTATGTAAAACACGCGGTCGAGGCGGAGCTGGGCGGCGTGACGGACAACCCGCTGGTCTTCGAGGCCGAGCCTCGGATCGTGAGCGCGGGGAATTTTCACGGCATGCCGCTGGCGATTCCGCTGGATGCGCTGGCGATCGCGCTGAGTCATCTTGCCGGGATCGCCGAGCGGCGCGTGTTCTGGATGCTCTCGGGGCGTGATCCGGAGTCCGGGCTGCGCCCCTACCTGGCGTCGCAGCCGGGCCTGCAGTCGGGCTTGATGATCGCGCAGTACACCGCGGCGGCGCTGTGCAACGAGATCATCACGCTCGCCACGCCGGCGAGCGTGAGCAACATTCCCACGAGCGCAGGGATGGAGGATTACAACTCGTTCGGGCCGAGGTCGGCGGCGAAGGCGGCGCGGGCGATCGAGTTGTCGCGGCGGGTGGTGGCGATTGAGTTGCTGTGCGCGGCCGAGGCGATCGAGAACCATCGGCCGTTGCGATCGGGGAGAGCGGTGGAACGGGCGCACGAACTGGTGCGCGAGGTGGTGCCGCCGTTGGACCACGATCGCCCGCCGTCGCCGGATATTGAGCAGATCGCCGAGCGGATCAAGCGTGGGGACTTTGGTGGGCTTGGGTGAGGGGTCACCGCAAAGGCACGGCGTTCGGTGAGAGATGCACCGCGGAGGGGCGCTGAGGACCTCGGAGGCGGTTGGCGCGAAGAACCGTGTCGTGGCACCGGGGTTCGAGCTAACGGGGTGCCATGGGGATCCGGGCCCCCTGCTCCTTCGCGCAGCGGATGGCGTCTTCGTAGCCGGCATCGGCGTGGCGGAAGACGCCCATGGCGGGGTCGTTGGTGAGGACGCGTTCGAGTCGGCGGGCGGCTTGCGGGGTGCCGTCGGCGACGACGACCTGTCCTGCGTGCTGGCTGAAGCCGATGCCGACGCCGCCGCCGTGGTGGAAGCTGACCCAGCTCGCGCCGCTGGCGACATTCACCATGGCGTTGAGCAGGGCCCAGTCGCTGATGGCGTCGGAGCCGTCCTTCATGGCTTCGGTTTCGTGGTTGGGTGAGGCGACCGAGCCGCAGTCGAGGTGATCGCGACCGATGACGATGGGTGCCTTGACGCGGCCGTCGGCGACCATTTCGTTGAAGAGGAGCCCGGTCTTTTCACGCTCGCCGAGCCCGAACCAGCAGATGCGGCAGGGCAGGCCCTGGAACGCGACGCGCTCGCGGGCCATGGTGAGCCAGCGGTGCAGGGGTTCGTCGTCGGGGAAGAGTTCCATGAGGGCGCGGTCGGTCGCGTAGATGTCCTCGGGGTCGCCCGAGAGGGCGGCCCAGCGGAAGGGGCCGCGGCCGAGGCAGAACTGAGGGCGGATGTAGGCCGGGACGAAGCCCGGGAAGGCGAAGGCATCCGCGAAGCCGTGGTCGAAAGCGCGCTGGCGGATGTTGTTGCCGTAGTCGAAGGTCCTGGCCCCCCGCCGCTGCAACTCGACCATGGCGCGGACATGGCGTTCCATGGTCGCGAGGCTGAGTTCGACATAGTGGTCGGGATCGAGCTTGCGGAGGATGTCGGCCTCGCCGACGGTCATGTGGACGGGGACATAGCCGGTCAGCGGGTCGTGGGCGCTGGTCTGGTCGGTGAGGGCGTCGGGGGTGATGTCGCGTTCGATGAGGCGATCGAGGAGTTCGACGGCGTTGCAGTGGACGCCGATGCTGATCGGCTCGCGGCGTTCGACGCGCACGAGCGCCTCGTCGATGGCGTCGTCGATTCCATCGACAACGCGGTCGAGGTAGCGGTCGTGGACGCGGCGGTCGAGGCGGGTGGGGTCGACATCGGCGATGAGGCAGACGCCGCCGTTCATGGTGACGGCGAGGGGTTGCGCGCCGCCCATCCCGCCGCAGCCGGCGGTGACGCAGAGCCGCCCGGCGAGGGTGCCGCCGAAGTGCTGGCGGGCGCACTCGGCGAAGGTCTCGTAGGTTCCCTGCAGGATGCCCTGAGTGCCGATGTAGATCCACGATCCTGCGGTCATCTGCCCGTACATGATCAGGCCCGTGCGGGCGAGTTCGTCGAAGTGCTCCTGGGTCGCCCAGTGCGGGACGAGGTTGGAGTTGGCGATGAGGACCCGGGGAGCGTCCTCGTGCGTGCGCACGATGCCGACGGGCTTGCCGGATTGGACGAGCAGGGTCTCGTCGGGTTCGAGTTTGCGGAGGGATTCGACGATCGCGTCGTATGCGGGCCAGGAGCGTGCGGCCTGACCGCGCCCGCCGTAGACGACGAGTTTCTCGGGGTGCTCGGCGACCTCGGGGTCGAGGTTGTTCATGAGCATGCGGAGTGCGGCTTCGGCCTGCCAGGTCTTGCAGGTGCGTTCAAGGCCGCGCGGCGCACGGATCGTGCGTTCCTGCGCAACCACGGCGGCTTTCTTCTCGCGTGCGGTCATCGTGCCCATCAGCAAGCTCCGGGATCGTGGTCGGTCATGCCGACGCCCATGCTCCACCGTATGACGCGGGCGGTCGGCGCACAAGGGGAGAAGACCACCCAATCGTTTATCCGGGCGGATCGGTCGGTATGATGCGGTGATGGTCCCCCACTGCACACCGGTGACTTGGACGATCAGCCCGAGCCGGGCCACTTCGGCGTTCCGTGTCGATTCGCCAGAGGGTTGTTCGGTGGCGCTGATCGGGCTGGCCGACGACGAGGGCGTTCGGCTGAATGGTGGGCGTCTGGGGGCGCGCGGCGGGCCGGACGCGATCCGCGCTGCGCTGTGCCGATACGGAGCGGCGGACGCGGCGATGGGTGCGCTTCCGGGCGTGTTCGACTGCGGGAACATCAACCCCGGCGCGGACCTCGAGGAGACGCACGACCGCGTGAGCGAGGCGGTCGGCTGGGCGCTCGATCGGGGGCTGTTCCCGATCGGGTTGGGTGGCGGGCACGACCTGACCTGGGCGCTGGGGCGGGCGGTCGCCGAGCGGTGCGATGCGGTGGACTGCGTCTACTTCGACGCGCACCTCGATGTGCGGGCGGAGTTGGGGAGCGGGATGCCTTTCCGGGCGCTGGTGGAGCGAGCGTCGGTTCGGTCGCTGCGGGTGCTGGGGATGGATCCGCTGGCGAACACGCGGGAGCATCTGCGCTGGTTCGAGGCGCACGGCGGGCACGCGGGGGCGCTCGATGACCACGAGGCATGGAGCGATGCGGACCTGATCGTGAGCCTCGACCTGGATGTGATCGATCAGGCGTTCGCACCGGGTGTGAGCGCGACGAATCCGCACGGGTGGACGCCGGGCGAGGTAGAGCGGAAGGTGATCGCCGCGGCGCGGCAGGCGAACCTCCGGTCGTTCGACATCATGGAACTGTGCCCGGCGCACGACGAGGGCGGACGGACGGCGCGGCTGGCGGCTCGGCTGCTCCTGGTCTTCCTGACCGAGTTCGGGCGGGCGCGCGCATGAGCGGGACGCTGGTCATCCGGCACGGGCGCGTGCTGGTCATGGGCTCGACGGAGCTGCCGGCACGCGGTCGGGAGATGCGCGAGATCGGCGCGCTGGACGGGTGCGATGTGCTGATCGAGGGCGACCGGATCGTGGCGGTCGGGCGGGAGCTCGAGGCGCCGGCGGGAGCGAGGACGATCGATGCGGCGGGTCGGGTGGTGATGCCGGCGTTCGTCGACTGCCACACGCACGCGTGCTGGGCGGGGGATCGGCTGGATGAATGGGAAGCGCGGCTGGGTGGCGCGAGCTACCTGGACATCCTCGAGGCGGGCGGCGGGATCATGTCGACCGTGCGGGCGGTGCGCGCGGCGAGCGAAGAAGAACTGACCGACGGGTTGCTGGGACGGCTCGGGCGGATGCTGCGCGAGGGGACGGCGACGGTCGAGGTCAAGAGCGGGTACGGGCTGACGACCGGCGATGAGCTCAAGATGCTCCGGGCGGTCCGAGCGGCGGGTGAACGCTGGGCGGGGACGGTGGTCGCGACGGCGTGCATCGGGCACGCCAAGGACCCGGATCAGGACGAGTTCGTGCGCACGACGATCGAGGAGACGCTGCCGGCGATCCACGCGGAGTTCCCGGGGATCGCGATCGACGCGTACTGCGAGAAGGGGGCGTGGTCGAGCGACGAGACGCGTGCGTTGCTGGAGCGGGCGAGGGAGTTGGAGCATCCGATCCGGCTGCACTCGGACCAGTTTCACGCGCTGGGGATGACCGGGTGGTGCGCGCGGAACGGGGCGGTCAGCGTGGACCATCTGGAGGCGTCGACGGAGGAGGAGTTGGAGGCGCTGGCAGGAAGCGGGACGGTCGGGGTGGTGCTGCCTTGCTCTGGGTTCAGCGTGGATGGGAGGTACGCGGACGGTCGGGGGCTGATCGACCGGGGCGGTGCGCTGGCGGTGGCAACGAACCTGAACCCGGGTTCGGCGCCGTGCTGGTCGATGCCGATGGCGGTGGCGCTGGCGGTGCGGATGAACGGGATCTCGGCGCACGAGGCGCTGACGGCCTGCACGGTGAACGCAGCGGCGGTGCTGGGGCTGGGCGACCGCGGGCGGCTGCAAGCCGGGCGGAGGGCGGATGTGATCGTGCTGGGGCACCGGGACGAGCGGGAGTTGGCGCACAGCTTCGGGGGGAACCCGGTGGATGTGGTGGTCTGCGGCGGGGAGGTCGTGGTCGACGCGGGTTTGTGAGGGGAGGATGTCGACCCCGGGCGGGGCTGGCGCGGGACTGACGAGGCATGTGGCGCGGGGAGGGCGATCGGCGGGAAACCTGTCGCCCCCCTACCATGCCCGCCATGCGTCGAGGCGCGGTGACCAACCCGAATCATGTCGAACTGGCGTACGAAGCCGCCCAGGCGGTCGTGGAGACGCACCGCCGGCTGTCGGGGTGGCTGGAGGTTGGTCAGACGCTGGCGGACATCGACCGGTTCGTGGGTCAGACGCTGGAATCGCTCAAGTGCCGGAGCTGCTTTCTCGGGTATCGGGTGCCGGGGCTGCCGCCGTTCCCGTCGCACGCGTGCCTGAGCGTGAACGAGTGCATCGTGCATGGGACGGCGGGGTACTACGAGGCCCCGATGAAGCCGGGTGATGTGCTGAAGATCGACATCGGCGTGACGCACAAGGGCTGGATCGGCGACGCGGCGTGGACCTATGTGTTCGGGGAGCCGACGGCGGCGGTGCGGAGGCTGTGCGAGGTCGGGAAGGAATCGATCCGGCGAGGGGTCGAGACGCTGCGACCGGGGAACACCTACATGGACTGGGCGCGCGCGGTGCAGGGGTGCGTCGAGGGGGAGGCGCGGCTGCACCTGGTGCGTGGGCTGGGAGGGCACGGGTACGGGCGGAAGTTGCACGGGCCGCCGTTCGTGTCGAATGTGCTGCCGCTGCATCACGCGGAATGGCCCGACGGGTATCGGGCGTGCGAGCCGGGGACGCTGCTGGCGGTGGAGCCGATGCTTGCGTTGGGGACGGGTCAGACGCGTCAGGAGCCGGGCAAGTGGCCGATCTACACGGCCGACGGCTCGCTGAGCGCGCATTATGAGCACGATGTGCTCATCACCGAGGAGGGGCCGCGGGTGCTGACCGAGGGCCTCGAAAGCGTGCGGGATGTGATCCTGTGAAGGGTGTCGGCTTCGGGGCGCGAACCGGGTGGTTCGCGGCGGGGTAGGCGGCGATGGGACGGATCGAGGACATCTTCGCATCGGCGCGGGCGGAGGGGCGGAAGCTCCTGATGCCGTTTGTGTGCGCCGAGCATCCACGGGCGGGGGCGACGGTGGAGGTCCTACCGGCGCTGGACCGGGCGGGAGCGGCGATCGTGGAGGTGGGGATTCCCTTCTCGGACCCGATCGCCGACGGGCCGGTGATCGCCGGGGCGATGCACGAGGCGCTGGAGCGAGGGGCGACGCCGGGGCGGGTGTTCGAGCAGGTGGCGTCGGTGCGATCGCGGGTGGACTGCGGGCTGGTGGCGATGGTGAGCGTGTCGATCGTGCACCGGTTTGGCGGGGCGTCGGGGTTCGTGGGACGGGCGAAAGAGGCGGGGTTCGACGGGCTGATCATTCCGGATCTGCCGGTGGAGGATGCGGGGGGTGTCCTTGACGCGGCCCGTTCCTCGGATATGACTCTGTCCATGCTGATCGCGCCGGCGACATCCCGCGACCGGGCCCAGCGTCTCTGCGAGGCGTCGAGCGGGTTCGTGTACCTGCTGGCGCGGTCGGGGATTACCGGAGAACGCCGGGAGTCGCCGGAGATCGGGGGGCGGGTGGCGCAGCTCCGGGAGATCACGGACCTGCCGATCGCGGCGGGGTTCGGGATCTCGACGGCCGAGCATGTCGCGGCGGCGGTGTCGCACGCGGACGCGGCGATCGTGGGCAGCGCGCTGGTCAAGCGGCTGACTTCGGCGGTGGACCCGGCGGCGGAGGCGGACGCGTTCGTCCGCGAGCTTTCGTCGGGGCTGCCGGGCGGCGGCCAGACGCAACAACAACAAGATTGAGAGCCGATGCCGGCTTGCGGGGTTTCCGCGGTCGGTGGGGCTCGCGGACGGGTCATGGGTTGGTCCCGGGGTTGCGATTCCGGGAGAGCTTGTCACAATCCGGCGGGTCGGGGCGTTCTGTGCCCCGGGCGCAGAGCCGGCTTCACAGAGCACGAGAAGGGATGCAGAGGCCATGTCGAATTCGAGCGAAACGCGTCGCCGCGCGGTTGAGGCGGCTCACAGTTGGAACGGAACGGCTCCGGAACTGACGACGAAGCAGCCGTCGATCGAAGACATCTTCGGGGAGGATGTGTTCGATCAGCGGGTGATGCGTCAGCGTCTGCCGAAGGACACCTTCAAGAGCCTGGTGCGGACGATCGAGGAGAACGAGCCGCTGGAGATGCATGTCGCGGATGTCGTCGCGGCGGCGATGAAGGACTGGGCCATTGAGCGTGGGGCGACGCACTACTGCCACTGGTTCCAGCCGCTGACTGGCTCGACGGCCGAGAAGCACGACTCGCTGATCGTGCCGGACGGCGGCGGCGGGATGCTGTACGCGTTCAGCGGGGAGAACCTGATCCAGGGCGAGCCGGACGCGTCGAGCTTTCCGTCTGGTGGGCTGCGCGCGACCTTCGAGGCGAGGGGGTATACGGCGTGGGACGCGACGAGCCCGGCGTTCCTGATGCGCGGCGAGAACTCGGTGACGCTGTGCATCCCGACGGCGTTCGTTTCGTGGACGGGCGAGGCTCTCGACAAGAAGACCCCCCTGCTGCGATCGATGGACGCGTTGAGCACGCAGGCGGTGCGGATCCTGCGTTTCTTCGGGAACGAGCAGGTGCGTCGGGTGAGCGTGACGCTGGGTTGCGAGCAGGAGTACTTCCTGGTCGATGCGAACCTGTACTACGAGCGGCCGGACTTGGTTCTGACTGGCCGGACGCTGTTCGGCGCGCGTCCGGCGAAGGGGCAGCAGCTCGCGGACCACTACTTCGGCTCGATCCCGCCGCGGGTGCTGGCGTTCATGGCCGAGGTGGAGCGTGAGCTGTACCGGCTCGGGGTGCCCGTGAAGACGCGGCACAACGAGGTGGCACCGGGGCAGTACGAGATCGCGCCGCTGTTCGAGACGGCGAATATCGCGAGCGACCATCAGATGCTGCTGATGGAGACGCTGCAGCGCGTGGCGCCGCGGTACGGTTTCGTGGCGGTGCTGCACGAGAAGCCCTTTGCGGGGTTGAACGGTTCGGGCAAGCACATGAACTGGTCGATGGTGACCGATTCGGGGACGAATCTGCTCGACCCGCGGGACGAGACGCACACGAACCTGCAGTTCCTGTGCTTCCTGTGCGCGGTGATCCGGGCGGTCGACCGGCACGCGGCGCTGCTGCGGGCTTCGATCGCGAGCGCGGGGAACGACCACCGGCTCGGGGCGAACGAGGCGCCGCCGGCGATCATCTCGATCTTCCTGGGCGACATGCTCTCGGACATCGTGAGCCAGCTCGAGAAGGGCGGAGCAAGCCGGACGCTCAAGGGGGGCGAGCTGTCGCTGGGAGCCAGGGCGCTGCCGCAGATCCCGAGGCACTCGGGGGACCGGAACCGGACCTCGCCGTTCGCGTTCACGGGGAACAAGTTCGAGTTCCGGGCGGTGGGTTCGTCGGGGACGGCGGCGTGGCCGGCGACGGTGCTGAACACGATCGTCGCCGAGAGCATCGACGAACTGGCGACGGAGCTCGAGAAGGAGGCGGGCGCGAAGCCGACGGCGTCGAAGATCGAAACCGTGACCAAGGCGGTGCTCAAGAGCATCATCAAGGAGCACAAGCGGGTGCTGTTCGATGGCGACGGGTACACGAACGAGTGGCACGCCGAGGCGGCCAAGCGTGGGCTCCCGAACCTTCGTGACTCGGTTTCGGCGATGATGGTGATCAAGTCGCGCGAAGCGGTCGCGCTGTTCAAGAAGTACAAGGTGCTCAACAAGTCGGAGGTCGAGGGGCGTACGATTACGCTGCTCGAGAAGTACAACCTGCAGTGCCTGATCGAGGCCGAGCAGATGGTGCACCTCGCGCGGACGATGATCCTGCCGGCGAGCCTGGAGCATCAGTCGCGGATCGCCGAGGCGGTGGCGTCGACCGAGGCGGCGGGGGTGGACTGCGAAGAGACCCGGGCGATGCTCGAAGACTTCGTGCGTCTGGTTTCGAGGCTCCGCGGAGCGACGGTGGCGCTGGAGCAGGCGATGAGCAAGGAGATCCGTGACGAAGGAAAGCTGGCGGCGCATATCCGGGACGAGGTGCACCCGCGGATGACGGCGTTGCGGGAGATCGCCGACGCGCTGGAGGGCGAGGTCGCGGCGGACCTGTGGCCGCTGCCCTCTTACAGCGAGTTGCTGTTCCTGAAGTGATCGGGATGATGGATGAGAACAACGGGCGTCGGGCGAGGGCCCGGCGCCTGTATTCTTGGGAGAGGCCAGTTGGCCGCGAGGCCCCGTAGCTCAGCGGTTAGAGCAAGCGACTCATAATCGCCCGGTCCCCGGTTCGAATCCGGGCGGGGCCATTCTTGCGGGAGGCTGTGGGCCGGAGGCGTGGGCTCGGGGTTGCTCATTGGGAGCCGATCTGACCTCGGAGCGGGTTGTCGCTTCGAGGCTTCGGGCGGGCTGGTCCTCCGGGATTGCGGCGGCCGGCTTCGGACTTGGAGGTTCGTGGATGAGAAAGGCGGGGCGTGCAAATGAAGGAGAAAGACAATCCCCGGGAAGCGGGCCCTGACGCCGCTTCTCGGGGAGTGTCGTGTTCGCCGGATTGGTGAGTTCTTGCTTCCGCTGGCTGCGATCAGAACCTCAGCGAGAGCCCGAGGATCGGGCCGTGGAGGGTGACATCCCACTCGAACTCGTCGGCGCCGCTGCCGTCGCTGTAGTCCCAGCCGATGGCGCGGTAGCCGCCGTAGATCGTGGCGGGGATGGAGAAGATCGTGAAGTCGTAGCCGAGGACGGCGGTGGCCGACCATGTGAAGTCGGAGCCGACGCCAAAGCCGCCGATATCGCCGTTGACCCGGGCGTGGAGATTCTCCGAGAGCGGGTGGATGAGGCGTGCTCCAATGATGGGGTCGACCCAGTGCTCGTCCTTGGAGCGTGACGCGAGCATGGCGGGGTCGACCTCGAGGCTGACCATGTTGTAGCGGGCGCCGCCGTAGAGATCGACGAGCCCGCCGAGGCGGTGCCCGTGGCCGATCCCCTCGGGCTGCCACTGGTAGACGCGGTACATGACGCCGAAGTCGACGATGAGCTGCTCGAAGGTGACATCGATATCCGTCATGGCGTTCGGCCCGCTCAGGCCGTCGGCGCCCATGTTGCCGTACCAAGCATCGACATAGCCGGCCCAGCGTCCGTGGCCGACTTCGAGGTGACCCGAGAACGCAAAGAGCGAATCGGAGGCATCGAGGATGTCCCCGAAGCTTGCGTCGACATCGGCTTTGCGGTCGCCAACGCCCACGGAGCCATCGGCGCCGATCATCCACATCCAGCTGTTGAAGTCGAAGCGCCAGCGGTCCTCGCCGTAGTCCACGGAGAGGCTGCTCTCATGGGAGGTGGTCTGAGCGTTCTCCGGCTCGGCGGTGCCGAACGAGAAAGCCGATGCCGTGGAGGGGAGGATCGCACCCGCGGCGATCAGGAGCGTCGCGGGGCGAAGGACATTGGTCAGCCGATTCATCTTGAGATCCCTTTCTCTGCGCCGCGTCGGTGAGCGGCCGTGGCGGATGCGGTCAGCCTTGTTGCCGGTTCAGGGACGCTCGATGTAGACGGCGTCGTCCTCGAACGGCATCACGGGCTCGCCCTTCATGTTGGTGGTGATGACATTGAACTGGTCGATGAGGAACAGGGGCGGCTTGGCATCGGCGGCGAGGGCGTCGACGCGGGCCTGGAGTTCGGCGACCAGCGCGGGGTGTTGGGACGCGAGGTTCGTCGTCTCGGACGGGTCGTTGCGGAGGTCGAAGAGCTCGACGCGGGTGGGAAGCATGGCGCGCCAGACGAGCTTCCAGTCGCCCTGGCGGATCGCGGCCCGGAAGGGTTCGATGTTGTAGATGACCTCGGTGCGGGGCGACTCGGCGCGGTCCTTGAGCGTGCGCCAGACATTGATGCCGTCGAGCGGGCGGTCCTTCTCGGGGGTGGCCCCGGCGAGGGAGGCGAAGGTGGGGAAGAGATCGACGGCGTGGATGAGCCCGTCGTTTGGGCCGGGGCGGATTCGCCCGGGCCAGTTGACGAATGCGCAGACGCGCGTGCCGCCCTCGTAGAGCGATCCCTTGCCGTCGCGATAGGGCCCGTTGTCGCAGGGAATGGTGATGTTGGACATGTCGGCCATGACGCCGGCGAAGAGGGCGTTCTTGGTGCCGCCGTTGTCGCTGTGGAAGACGATCAGCGTGTTCTCACGCATTCCCGTTCGGTTGAGTGCGTCGACGACCCGGCCGATCTCGTCGTCGAGGCAGGAGACCATCGCGGCGTAGGTGCGGCGGGTGGGGTCCTCGATGGACGAGAAGCGGTCGATGTATTCCTGGGGGGCCTGGTAGGGCGTGTGCGGGGCGTTGAAGGTGAGGTAGAGGTAGAGCGGCTGGCTCTGGTCGTGCTGCTCGATGAGCCGGGCCGCGTCCTTGCCGATGAGGGTGGTGGTGTACCCGTCCTCGCGGACGGGCTCGTTGTCGCGGAACCAGTCGAGGACGCCGTGCTCCTCGTGCGTGAAGTAGTCGAGTTCGCCGATCATGGCGCCGTACTGGTAGTCGAAGCCTCGCTGGCGGGGCCAGTACTTCTTGTCGGCGTGTCCGAGGTGCCACTTGCCGACGATGGCGGTGCGGTAGCCGACTTCCTTGAGCGCCTGGGGGAGGAGGCGTTCCTCGGTGTCGAGGCCGTAGGAGGAGACCGACGGGATGACCGCGGTCTGGAGGCCGTAGCGGAACGGGTACCGCCCGGTGAGGAGTGCGGCGCGCGTGGGCGTGCACATGGGCTGGACGTAGAACTGGGTGAGGACGGAGCCCTCGGCGGCGAGCGCGTCGATGTTGGGCGTGCGGATGTCCGTGGCGCCGTTGAAGCCGACATCCGCCCAGCCGAGATCGTCGGCGACGATGTGGATGATGTGCGGGCGGGACGCGGCGTTGTGCTGCGCGGTTGCGCATCCCGTGGCGAGCAGGAGAACGGCCAGCGCGAACATGGCCACGAGTGATCGGGAACTGGTCACGACGGGATCCTTCCGAGAGTGAGCTTGCGAACTCCCCGCGATCCCCGGCTTCGCGGAGCGAACACGCTACCCACCCGCCGGCGCTCCGCACATTGGACCTTGGTCCCACGCGGTCGCGAATCCGCGGCGCCGCTCGGCCCGGAGCTCAGCGCTCGGATGGCACGGGCTGGGGATCATCCGCGGCGACGGAGGACGGTGGCGGCGCGTCAGAGACGCAGCGGAAACCGGTGTGGCTCAGCCCGGTGTCGGGGGAGGACGCCATGCGGGCGCTCGGGCGATAGCTCGCGCAGTAGCTGTCGTGGCAGAGGAAGGAACCGCCACGGAGCACGCGCATCTCGGCGTGCAGGGACCCCGGTTGGTTGTCCCGCGCGGGCGGGCCGGCTGGGTTGACCGCGACGGAGGAGGGATCACGCCCGCGGACACGGAGCGCGTAGGTGTCCGGGCGGTAGAAGTCGGAGCACCACTCCCAGACATTTCCGGCCATGTCGTGGAGGCCGTAGCCATTGGGAGGGAAGGAACCGACGGGGGCGGCGGTGACGAAGCCATCGGCGGCGGTGTTGAGGGTGGGGAACTTCCCCTGCCAGATGTTGGCGCGGGTCGGGTCGACGGGTTGATCACCCCAGGCGTTGATCTTCCCTTCGAGGCCGCCCCGGGCGGCGAATTCCCACTCGGCTTCGGTGGGGAGGCGCTTTCCGGCCCATTGGCAGTACGCGATTGCGTCCTCGAAGGCGATGTGAACGACCGGCAGATTCTCTCGGCCGCGGATGGTCGAGCCGGGGCCTTCGGGCTGTTGCCAGTTTGCGCCCGGCACCCACCTCCACCACTGCAGGTTTCGGATCGGCCCGGCTTCGGCATCCGGGGGCACGAATACGAGCGAACCGGGCATGAGTTGCTCTGGTGGAGGCTTGGGCGTGCCGGGCGGGAGTTGCTCCTTGAGTTCGTCCCAGTCGACGGCTCGCTCGGCAACAGTGAGGTAGCCGGTGGCCTCGACGAATCGCTCGAACTGGGCGTTTGTCACCTCGGTCCGATCGATCCAGAAACCGTCGATGCGCACGCGGTGGATCGGGGACTCGTCTGGCCGAGCGAGCGGATCGGTCGAACCCATCAGGAACTCGCCGCCCGGGATCCAGACCATACCCGGCGGGTCGTCCCGATCGGGCCGAGCCGGGGCGACCGGCTGTGCGACGCCGATCGTGGAACCGGCGGCGAACAGGGCGCTCGCGAGGGCGGCGTTTCGGATAGGCGAGTTCATCGAGAGTTCCTGCCGGCGCGAGCCGGGTTCTTACCGAGTCGCGGCGGGATTGCTGCGGAGTTCGTCCAGCCGCTCGCAGGCGGTCTCCGCCCACTGGTCGATGGTGGACTTGACATCGCTGACGGTGCTGAAGTTGAAGAGCGTGAACTGGCTGCCGACGCCCGCCTGGACAACCGCGGCGAGTTGCTGGCCGGTGACGGCATCGATCATTTCGCCCTCCATCGCCGCCCCGCCGCGGCCGGCCCCGGCGAGGTTGCTTGCCGGGTGGATCTTCTTCCACCAGGTCGCGTTCTTGACATCGGTCAGGGCGACGCGGATGCGGGCCGTGCCGAGGGCCGGGGTGTCGGTCACGGTGTATCCCCGCTCGTTGAGTTCCCGCTCGAGCGCCTCGCGGAAGTACGCGGCGACCTTTACCCGCTCCTCCTCGCTGAGCTTGGATTCGGCCGGGCGGATCTGGACCGGGTCGATGATGAAGGTGTTGTAGTCTGCGAGGTCGGCGGAGATGTACCGCATCCGGGAATCGGAGACGCTTTCGAGCGTGGTGTAGTCGCTCAGGAACCCGGTGACGACCAGCGGCGGGGGTGAGGAGCAGGCGGGCAGCAGCAGCGCGACCCCCAGCATACTCGTGGCGAACAGAGAATCCCGGTGCTTTCTCGGGGCGCGGCGCGTGGATCGGTTCATGGGGTGTCTCCTTGCGGGCCGGCGACGGAAGGGCCGCCGGGCGGGGTGAGCAGGGCGAGAATCGCGGCGACGAGGGCCTCGCCGTCGACCGGCTTGCGGAAGAACGCCCCGACGCCGAAGCGAGCCGCGCCATCGCGGGCCTCCGGGCTGTCGTGGCCGGTGATGACGATCGCGGGGAGCCCCGGGCGTTCCTGCTGCAGTCGGGCGAGCACGGCCAGTCCGCCCATGTGAGGCATGTGCAGATCGAGCACGAGGCACTCGGGCTGCTCGCCGGGGAGCGCGTCCATGAAGGCCCGCCCGGAATCGAAGGCGCGGACCTCGAAGCCGTTGGTCTGCAGCAACCGGCGCAGGGCGCGGCAGACCGCGTCCTCGTCATCCACGACGGCGATCAAAGGGGGCTTGGGCAGCACGGCGGGACGATACCCAACGGCGGAGCACGGCCACCATTGGGCTTTGGTCCCATGCCGGGCCGGAAGCCGGGGCGCGCGGCCCGAGTCAGACCGGCGGCGTGCTGAGGCGCTGGGCCATGCGGACGAGGTCGGCCAGCGAATCGGCCTGCATCTTCTGCATGACCCGGCCCCGGTGCACTTTGATGGTCTTCTCGGCGGTCCCGAGCTCGTAGGCGATCTGCTTGTTGAGTCGGCCGGCGACCACGCGTTCCATGACCTCCCGCTCGCGTGGCGTCAGCGAACGCCAACGCTCGTGGAGGGACTCCAGGGCGCGGCGGCCGCGACGGGCTTCGAGATCTCGATCGATCGCCCGGCGGACGGCATCGAGCAGCGCCTCGTCGTCGACCGGCTTGGTCAGGAAGTCGATGGCGCCCTGCTTCATCGCCTGCACGCTCGAGGGGATGTCGGCGCGGCCGCTGAGAAAGATGATTGGGCGCGCGGGGGCGTCGTCGGTGGGCGAGCAGAGGGCTTCCTGCAGCGCAAGCCCGTCCATCTCGGGCATGGAGAGGTCGGCGAGCCCGCAGCCCGAGATCTCGGCGTCGTGCTCGGCGACGAACCGGAGCGGGGACTCGAATGCCCGAACCCGGAAGCCGGCCGAGGTCAGCAGCCGGGAGACCGCGCGGAGGACCGCGGGCTCATCGTCGACTATGTAGACCACGGGAGCTTCAGTTGACATGATCGCTCCGGCGATGCAGGGGGAGTTCGAAGAATACCGCGGCCCCCCCACCGGCATCCGGGGCCGCCCCGATCGCGCCGTGATGCGCTGCGATGATCGTGCGGCACACCGCCAAACCCAGCCCCATGCCGTCGGCCTTGGTCGTGGTGAAGGGTTCGAACATCTTGTCCGCGATGTCGGACGAGATGCCCGGCCCGCTGTCGATGACGAAGACGCGCGCGACGCGATCATCGGCTTGGAGGCGGACCGTTAGATGTCGATGTTTGCTCGCCGATGACTGCATCGCGTCGCAGGCGTTCATCACGAGGTTGAGCAGGACCTGCTGAAGTTGGACGCGATCGCCCAGCACGGGCGGCACCCCCGGCTGGAGCTCGGTCGACGCCTCGACATCGCGGTTGATGAGATCGCTGCGCGTGAGGCGGAGGACATCCTGGACGACTTCGCCAAGATCGAGCAGTGCGTGCGGGGTCTGCTCGTTCCGCAGGAGCGCGCGCAGGCCGTGGATGACTTCGCCCGCTCGCTTGTCCTGGTCGACAATGTCGGCGAGGATCTCGCGGACCTCGGTGATGTCCACTTCGTCGCGCGCCATGAGCCGCTGGGCGGCCTGGGCGTTGCTGAGGATCGCGGCCAGCGGCTGGTTGAGTTCGTGGGCGAGCGAGCCGGAGAGTTCGCCGAGCATCGTGACGCGTGCGAGGTGGGCGAGTTCGGCGCGCTGCTGAGCCATCTCGAGTTCCATGCGCACGCGGTTGCTGATGTTGTCGATCGAGACGAGCACGCTCGGGCCCTCGGCGGTGTCGATCGTGCTGAAGGACACCTCGGCCGGGAAACGCTTGCCGTCGGCGTGTCTCCCACTGAATTCCGGCTCTCCCGGGCGGGGCTCGATGGGTTGGTCCGTCGCGTCGAACACTGACGGACGGCGTGCGTTGGGCATGAACTCGTCAAAGGGCCGGCCTCTGAGCTCGGCGCGCGACAGACCGAACTCCCGCTCGGCCTGGGAGTTGGCCATCGTGATCCGGTGATCGCGATCAAGGATGAGCATCGCGGTCGGCGAGGCTTCCATCGCGAGCCGGAATCGCTCGTTCTCCCGGCGGCGTTGGCGCGTGCGGCGGTGCGCGGCCCACCATGCGCCGCCGGCGCCCGCTGCGATGAGAGTCAGCCCCGAGCCCGCCCGGAACCACGCCGTCTGCCAGAAGAAAGGCAGCACGGTCAGTTGCAGGGTCGCGGGTGCGACTCCCCAGAGACCGTCGCTGTTGGCCGCCCGAACCCGGAAGGTGTAGCGCCCGGGCGGCAGTTGCTGGTAGGTCACCGAGCGAGCGCCGCCGACCTCGTGCCAGCCGATATCGAGCCCCTCAAGCATCACCTCGAAGCGGACCCCCTCGGAGTCCACGAAGCTCAGGCCGGCGTAATGGATCTCGATGCGGCGGCTGCCGGGGGGGAGCTTGAGTTCCTCGGTGAGCGCATCGCCGAGACGCACCTGCCGCTGGACCGGCTCGTCGGAGGCGCCCCCGCCTGAGGCGTCGAAACTGACCGACTCGATGCGTGAGACCGGCGGATGTTCGTTGGTCCGAAAGGTCGCCGGATCAACCCGCACCACGCCTCGGATGGTGGCGAACCAGAGGCGTCCCCCAGTATCACGGCCGATCGCCGGCTGGCGGGCGCCGGTGCACTGAACGCTCGGCATGCCGTCGGAACGCCCCAGGAGTTGCGAGCGGATGCGTTCGAGTCTGCCGTCGGCGGCGGCGACGAGATCCTCGCTCGCGACGCGGATGATGCCGCGGTCGGACGCGAGCCAGGTGAAACCCAGCCCGTCCTCGATGATCCCCGTCACGGCCGCGTCGGGCAGCCCGACCCGCTCACCCACGCGGCTGATCTCGCCGTCCCGGTAACGGACCAATCCGGATCGCGCCAAGCCCACCCACATCGCTCCCTTGGAATCGCAGAGCAAGCTGAGCGCGTTCTCGAGAGGCTTGCCGTCGGGATCGAGGACCTCTTCGAAGCGCTCGCCGTGGCGTTGGTAGACACCGCTGCCGTTGGAGATCCAGATCGCGCCGGCCCGGTCCTCGGCGAACGCAAAGACGACGCCGGTCGGGAGCCCCTCCGGCTCGCCAAGGCGTTTCCAGTTGCCTTGCTCAAGCACGCCGACGCCCTGTCCGCCGGCGGCCCAGATCCGGCCGACAGAGTCCTCAAAGAGGGCGATGACATTGGGTCCTCCGGTGACGGCGGGCGAAATGCGCGTGGCCCGCTCATCGCCGAGCAGGAAGAGTCCGTCGCCGTAGGTGCCGACCCAGACGCGTCCGGTTCGATCTTCGAGAACGCTCTGAAGAATGTCCGGTCGGAGGCCGCCGTCGATCCGGTGCGGCTGGCCGTCCGCGATGCGGTAGAGCCCGCCGCCGTAAGTCGCCGCGAGGACGCTGCCATCGGCGCTGGGCGCGACGGACTTGATGATTCGTTCCTTGATGCCGCTCTCGGTCCCGAAGGCACGCACGCGGGGTTGCGTGAAGCGTGAGAGTCCCCCGCCGTTGGTGCCGATCCAGATGTTCCGCTCCGCGTCCTCGAAGACGAAGCGGATGCTGTCGCTTGCGAGGCCGGTCGCGCTGTTCCAGCGATGTGCGGTGCCGTCGGGCGCAACGAGCAGCACGCCACGATCGAAGGTTGCGATCCAGAGGTTCCCCGCCGAGTCCTCGGTCACACTCCAGAGGCCCCCGGGGCGCTCGGGCAGGTCCCGCGCCTGAATACGCTCGGATCCCCGGAACTTGAGGATCTGCGTGGCGGTGACGACCCAGACGGCGCCGTCCCGGGCGGCCGCACAGACGACCTCCGGCACTCGCTCGAGAACCGTGTGCCAGCGCGTGCCGTCCCACCAGCCCACGAATCCGGGTCGGGCGACCCACCAGGTTCCGTCCGCGTCGACGGCCGCGATGGAAGACGCCGCTCCCCCGGTGGGCCTGGGAAGCTCGGTGAAGAATTCGCCGTTCCACTCAAGGATGTGACCGTCGAAGGTGGTGACGAGGGTCTTGCCGTCGGGTCGCTGCGCGAACGAGCGGACAAAATCCCCGCGCCAGCCGTCCGCGGAGGTGACCGTCCGCCATCCCCGGTGATCTCCGATGGCGGTGCCGCGCGTGGTGCTGACGAGGAGTCGGCCGTCGCCCAACACGCAGAGGTTGACCACACCCGAGCCGGGCAGTCCCTCCGAGTTCTCGGCATCGAAGACGCGGAACTGGACACCGTTGAACCGAACGAGCCCGTTGAAAGTGCCGAACCAGAGATAGCCCTCCTCGGTCTGCACCATCGCGGTGGCAGAGCTTTCGGGCAATCCGTCCTCGGCCTCCCATGTCCGGATTCGGTAGTCATGCTCGTGCAGCGCGGGAGATTGGGCGATCGCCTGGGCGCACATGAGCAGCGCGAGCCACGCCGAGGCGTGGGCGGAGGAGTTCGCCCAAACTCGCCCGAATGCCGCGGCGCACCATGCCGCACGCTCCCGGACCTTGCCGAATCGCATGCGATCAGTCTAAGGAGCCTGCCTTGAGCAGGGGCGGGTGTTGAGCGAGCACGGGTTCACCGCTAGCCTGTCGGCGTTCGGATCAGCCAATCCAGGGAGGCGTGGGATGAGCCGGAACGGTTGCGGGCGAGTTGTCTTGATGGCTTCGTTGATGGTTCTCGGCGCCGGCTCGGCGATGCCGGCTTCCGCGGCTCCGGGCCTGGTCGCGGCGACGGATGTGGCCAAGGCCAACGGGCTGCTGCGCCGGGCGGAAGTGAACCTTCAGTCTGTCACGGCGAGCATCGGGGATCGGACGACTTGGCCCAGCGGATCGGCGGGGAAGCTGCTCGGGCGGCGGCTGGAGCAGGTCATCGGCGATCTGAACGCCGCGAAGGCCGAACTCGACAAGGTCCCAACGGGGGCGGAGGGACGCGCCGAGGCGGCGGCGAAGTACGAGTCGATGGCGACGGAGTACAACCGGCTGGCGGCGATCATGAACGGCGGGGAAGCGCCGGCGGCGGCCGAGCCGAGCGGCACGAAGCTGAACTACCAGCAGGAGCAGACCCTCAGCAATGCGCGGTTCCACCTGCGCGAGGTCGATGCCGGGGCGAATCAACTCGCCGAGCGGGTCGCGGCGCTGCGTCAGGAGGCCGACCAACTGTCGATCGACTTCCGCGAAGTACGTGGCCTGCTGGGGGTAATCGAGAACGCCGAGCGCAAGGCCGGCTTTGCCCGTGAAGCGCTCGGGCAGTTGCCCGCCGACGGCGCGGGCGTCGAGCCGGTGCGGCAACAGCTCGCCGACGCCGTGGCGAAGGTCGCGGCAGCGGCGGCGTATCTCAAGCCGCTCGACCAGCGGCTGCAGCAGGTCCTGAATCCCGCGGCGTATCCGGAACTGGAGGGCGACTACCAGCGGCTGCGCGATCTGGCGATCATGTTCGCCCGGCCGGAGATCTTCGAGACGGACCGTCTCCAGGCGGCTGAAGTCGTCGC
Organism: Phycisphaerales bacterium JB037; assembly: GCA_043101605.1. Taxonomy (GTDB): domain Bacteria; phylum Planctomycetota; class Phycisphaerae; order Phycisphaerales; family UBA1924; genus JBICIG01. Next base: position 82,402 of record JBICIG010000106.1, on the reverse strand, counting down.
GCAGTCCGAAGCGGCGCAGGCCGAGAGCGTTCGCGTGGCGCGGCGGTACGCCCGGCTGATCCAGCAGCAGACGGACCAGGGAAAGCTGATCGCGGGCGTCGTGACCGGCTTTGAGCGGAATCACCAGCGGTTCTTCGAGGCGGCGGCGGCCAAGAGAGCGTCGCTGCCGACCGAGATCCGCGAGGATCTGTCGACCGCGATGCGGTACGCCACCGAAGCCGTGGAAGAGCAGAAGCCGCTGTGGTTCACCGGCGGCATCCCGCAGGTGATGGGGTTCGCGAGCGAGCGGGCGACGCTGCTGTCGTCCCTCGATGAAGCGGCCGGAAAGGAAATGCGGGCGGAGATCGACGCGACCTCGAAACAGCTCGAGCAGATGGCGGCGTCGCTCCGCGAACTGATCATCCGCGAGAACCGCCTCCCGCCGGACCGCTACCAGGGCGAGGACCGCGAAGCTGTCATCAAGATGGCGATCAGCGGGTGGAAGGTGCAGCAGGAGGAGTTTGAACTCCTGAAGGTCCGGATTCCGAGCGAGCAGTGGGCGCGCGAGACCAAGTGGACCTACCACGACGGGACCTGGTATTTCTCGGACAAGTCCCGGCTTCAGGTGCGGTTGTTCGTGGCCGACCACGAGGACCCCAGGCTCGTCATCGATCGGCCCGTGACGGTCTGGAAGGACCACCAGAAGGGCGACTCGATGTACGGCATTCCGCTGTGGAATTTCAAGAAGGACACGCTCCAGCCGAGCAGCTACCTGCTTCGGCAGAATGTCGAGTAGATTCGCCGCAGCGATCGTCGCGTGCAGGAGTCGCGATCGGTCACAGACCCCACGGACCCTTGAGCCCGCGCAAGAAAGAGGCCCGGAACGCGCAGGTCGTTCCGAGCCCAGGAGGGAAACCGTGGTGTGCGATCAGGCCGCGCCCCGGCGCGGAGAGATGTTTGATCAGGGGCAGCCGGCCGAGAACAGGTCGAGGTAGTAGAAGAAGTCATCGCCGTCGCAGTCGCCATCGGGCGTTCCGAAGGTCGGATCATTCGGGTCGCTGGACCCGGTCAGGTCGCAGGTCGCCAGCGCGCCGGTGCTGAACGCGTCGAGGTAGAAGAAGAAATCGTCGCCGTCGGCATCCCCGTCGGGCGTGCCGTAGGTCGGGTCATTGGGATCGGATGACCCGGTCAGGTCGGCCGGACAGGCGGGTGCGACGCTGACGAATGCCGAGGCGCTCGTGTCTGAGCCGCAGGCATTCGTGACCACACAGTCGTAGAGCCCCTCGTCGTCGAAGTCGGCGTTGGTGATCGAGTAGGTCGGAAGGACGGCCCCGTCGATCGGCGTGCCGCCGACGCGCCACTGATACTTCCGCGGCCCGGTGCCGGTCGCGTCGACCGAGAGCGTGATGGAGCCTCCGGGCTGGATCCCGTCGCCGATCGGATCGGTGATGACGGCCGGCGCGTCGCACGGCACGGCGGGCGCGGTCGTGAAGATCCCTTCAGAGCCATCGGCGAACACCAGGCGGACGGCGACATCGGCGGCATCGTTGAACGCGCTGCGGCGGCCGTCGCCGGTGGCGCTCGTGACATTGACCGTCTCGAGTTCGGTAACCAGGCGGACATCGGTGCCGTCGCCGAAGACATCCAGCGTGGTGAACTCCTTGACGACGGGCGTCAGGGTGCCGTCGGGCTGCTCGATCCAGAGGGCGCGGGTGAAGTCATTGTGAAGTGTGACGAACGAGACGAGACCGTCGGCGTTGATCCAGTACTCACTGAGATCGCCAAAGCGGAGCCCGGTGTAGTCGGGCCCGGCGGACGCGGGAACATTGTCGCCCTCACGCACGGCGAGGCGGAGCACGGACGGCGCGCCCGTGACCGTGGAGCGATTGGACCAGATGCCGTTGTCGTTGGAAGCGCCGACGCCGCCGACGCGGAGAAGCTGCCCTTTGAAGGCGGTGACATTGTTGTCGCTGAGCACGCAGCTGAGCACGAAGAACGAGTTGGTGTTGAAGGAGGCGGTTGTGCCCGGGGCGGCCTCGCCGCTGAGTGCGATGAGCTGGATCACGCCGAATCGACCATCGGACCACAGCCCGCCCGGGCTCGGCGGATCGCCCGGCTGGAGCTGCCCGCCGAATGCGACGCGTCCGTTGCCGTTGAACGCGAGCCCGTAGCCGATCATGCCCGCGTAGGTGTTGCCGGTGCCCGGAGCGACCTCACCGGGCAGCGCGATGGGGTGCTTGGGCCCGACGCCGGCGGTGCCGAAACCGCTACCGTCGCGGGCGCGATCGGACCAGACGCCGCCCGTCGACTGCGAGCCGTCGATGAGGTGCGTGGAGAGAATGGCGCCCGAGGCGTTGATGAGCGGGTTGCTGGCGCCGACGAAGGTGTAGGTCGTGTTGTCGATGGTGAGGGTGCCGCCGATGCGGAAGTACTCCGTGAGCACGCCGCCGCGATCACTCCAGATGCCCCAGGTGTTGCCGACGCCCTCCCAGAAAATGCGCGACGCGAACTCGCCGTGGCGGTTGAGCACCCAGCGGTTGTTGTTGATGCTCGGGTCGAGGAAGTAGAGCGGCGGGTTGGAACCGGGCACCTGCGTGACGCGCTCGTGGATCTTGGCCGTCAGCGGGCCGTCGCGTTCGGTGAACAGGCCGGCATCGTTGGAATCGTCGATGCCCGGCCCGGCCATGCGGGCTTCGAACGCGACGACATGGTTGTCGGCGATCTGCGGCGCGGTGAAGAACTCATTGAACACCACGCCCGACGCCTGCAGCGGCACCTGGTCGCCCTCGCGTGCCACGAGGCTGAGCCCAGCGCCACCCCGGCGAGCCCAGATGCCGGTGTCGTTGGACGCGTCGATGCCGGCACCGGCGAGCACGGCCCCGAACACGACCGAGCCGCCAGAACTGAGCGAAGGTCCTCCCAGGAAGTTGCCAAGCTCGAAGCCGCTGAACTGCACTCCCGAGCCCAGCCCCGGGCCGAGGGGCCCGTCGGTACCAGTCAGAGCGATGGGTGCGAGTTGCGCGTCGGCAATCGTCGCGACGCCTAAGGCGAGCCCGGCAGCGGCGCGGAGGGTGAAACAAACTCGTGCGCGCATGGCGTCTCCTTCATGCGATTCGTTCGATCCAATGGACGCCGACCGGCGTTGACCGATCGGCGTCCCGGGAGGGGTGTCCGGAGCACATCCCGCCGGTTCAGCGGCGGCGACGGGATGCGGCCGCCAGGCCGCCGAGCGCCATCAGCCCGACCGTGCCCGGCGTCGGGACGAAGGCGAGCCCGGTCGTGTGGACCGCGGCGGCGCCGCCGGCGAACAGGAAGGTCGCCTGGCCCGTCGCGATGTTCACGGTGTAGACATCGCCCGTGTCGTAGTTGACGGTGTACGCGACGCCGTTGTTATCGAAGCGCAGGGCCTTGGCGTCGTCGGTGCCGATGCCGAAGGAGCCGATGATCGACGAGGTGCCCGCGTCGAGGTCGGTCGCGAGCAGGCCAAAATTGTCCGAGCCGAACGGCGGCGGACTGCCCAGGTTCACAACGCTGTAGGCGAGCCCGGAAGTGGGGTCGATCGCGAGTGCCTCGACATAGTTGCGGATGCCGTGCATCGAACCGGTGACGGGGCTGAACCCGCCGGTGCTGACATCGAGGATGCCGAGATAGCCATTGGTGTTGCGGATGCTGTAGAAGCTCGAGTTGGACGAGCGGAACCCGAGGCTCGCGTGGAGCAGGCCGCTGATGCCCATGTCGCCCTGCAGGACAGCGGCGCCGGTGTCCTTATTGACCAGATAGGTCTTGTTGTTCGAGGGGGGCGGCGGGAAGCCCGTGAAGACCTGGCCCTGCAGCGCGTACAAGTTACCGGATCCGTCAAACGCCAGATCCTGGAAGCCGGCGGGGCTGGTCGGCCCGACGCTGATCGGCCCGATCGTGGTCACGGTCTGGGCGGCCATGTCGAACTGGGTGAGGTTCCCCTCGAAGGTGATGCCGTAGAACACCTGACCGCTTGCCAGTCCGGCGGTCAGGGCCAGGGCGATCGCACCGGCTCGACGAGTCGTGCTCGAACGCATGCCTCTCTCCTTGTCTGTGAGTTGTCCTGTCTCTCGATCTCTCGTGGGCTCTTTCGAACCCGGTCAGTTCATGTTCCCGTGGTGTTCACGAGAACTGTTCTCAGACCGTACCGGATACGCTATCCTCGGTCAACGGGTTTCCGGGGAATCGCGATGATCTGCCGATACTCCCTTGCAACCCCGTTTCCCCTGTCCGGCCGAGAGAGACAATGAGACGACCCTTTGAGAGCAAGAGCGGCCCCGCCGGCTACAGCCAGCGGCACGAGGCCTTCCCACTCACCCCTGACGAGCAGGGCCGGGCCCAGCAGCTCGCCCGACGGCTGCGGTCCGAACTCGGGGCTCTGGTCGCGGCCTTCCCTCCGAACGCCCGGACTTCCTCGGGAATGGCCAGAGCGTTTGGCGTGAACCGGACGATCTGCCATCGGTTGCTGTCGGCGCTGTCGAGCGGGGCGGACGAACTGGAATTCCTGACCAAACTCCCCGGCGTTCAGGGGCTGCGGACCTGCGTGGCCCGGGCCCGGGAAGGCGCGACTCAGGCCAGTGAGTCTGACTTCGGAGCCGCCGATTCAGCCGTGGACGCCTTCGCGGAATTGATCGAATCGCTGGCGGGCAGCCATTCCCGGCTCGCGGCCCGGGTGGAGGCGACGCGCTTCCCCGGCGATGACGCGGGGGGCGACCAGAGTGCGGCACCGACGCGCGAACGCTGGTGCGAGTTGCGGAGACAGATCCACGACGCGGTCGCGGAGATCATCGGGCGGACGACGGGCGTACGAGCAAGCCTGTCCCTGGTTCGACCTATGCCCGAGGACCCCGAACGGATCGAGTATGTCCATGTGCGGGCGTACACGGGGCACCGCGTGCGGGAAGGCGCTCCGCCGATGTTGCTCTCGTCGGGTGTGTCGCACACCGACGAGGAACTCGCCGAGGATCAGACCTTCTTCGGGCTCGACGGCTCTCCGCTCTCGGGTCGGACGAGAACCGCCGTGATCCAGGAGTTTTCTGGCGACCCCGCGCCGGTGGTTACGACGCGCGACCGGACAGGACGGTTCACGCAGGTGATCGACGCCCCGCCCGGGTCGCATGCGTGCAGCGACCTCGTGCTGGCGTACCGGGTGCCCTCGGTGAGCGCTCACCCCGCGTTGCAGTCGCCGCCGATCCTGTGTGAGACGCTGGGGGTGCGCGAGCCGGTCCGGCGGATCGTGATGGACCTGTACCTCCACCGGACGATGACCGCCGGCTGCAAGCCCTCGATGTCGATGTTCATCGGGAATCGGGATGTCGAGTGCGATCTGACGGACCGCTGGTTCGACCGGATCGAGAGTTCGCCGGTGCTGACGCTGCTCGGGCCGGGGATCCACAACGCGGCGAGCGAGGCATACACGAACCACGCCGCCCTGACGCGGCATGTCTTCACTCAACTCGGCTGGGACCCCGACGACTTCGTCGGCTACCGCTGCGACGAGGAGTATCCCCAGTGGGGATGCGACTATGTCATGGCGTTCGACTACCGGGACGAGATCGAAGACTGACGCGTCCGAAGCCCGGTATCATCGCGGCCGCATGACGCCCGAACCCGATCGCGAGTTCCACGACGCGGCCACTCGGCCGCCGGGCGTGCTGCTTGCGCTGACGCCCGTGCTCACGCTGGCGGCGGGATTCGTCGGCGGGACACTGCTGCTGCACGATGAGTCGATCCGGCACGGCGACGCAAACACGGCGCTGCTGGTGGCGGTGCTGCTTCTGGCTGCGACCGCCGCGGCGCTCGTCGCCCGCCGATCCGGCCACGGCTGGGAATCGATCCAGCGGGCCGCCGCCGACCAGTTCACCGCGGTGTTCCCGATGGTGCTCATCCTGCTTGCGATCGGCATGCTCATCGGGACCTGGATCTTCTCGGGCACCATCCCGTACCTGGTCCTGCTGGGCATCCGGCTCGTCAGCCCCGAGCACATGATCGTCACCGCATTCGTGGTCACTGCGATCATGTCGCTGGCGACCGGCACCTCCTGGGGATCGGCCGGGACGGTAGGGGTGGCGCTGGTGGGGATGGCGATCGCGATCGAGGCGCCCGTCGCCGCGACGGCCGGCGCGGTGGTCTCCGGTGCGTACTTCGGCGACAAGATGTCCCCGCTGTCGGACATGACGAATATCTGCGCACTCGGAGCGGGAGCCCGGCTCTACGACCACATCCGGCACATGCTCTACACCGCGCTGCCATCGGTCGCGGTCGCCCTGATCGTCTACACCGTCGCGGGCTCGGTGCTTCGCTCGGGCGGCGCAGGCGAGGGGCTGCCCGACTCCGCACGCGTGCTGATCGAAGACCTTGGCTCGATCTTCTCGCTCTCCCCGCTGGTCCTGCTACCGGTGCTCGTCGTGATCGCGGGGATCGTTCGCGGGGTGCCTCCGGCATTGACGATGGCGTCGTCGTCCGTGATCGCGATGGGGCTCGGGGTCGTGCTCCACGGTTTCGATGTTGAAGGGGCGCTTGTCTCGGCCTTCGGGGGGTTCGATCTCTCGCTCGTTCCCGTGTCCCAGGATGCCAGATCGCACGAAGGCTCCGCGTCATTCGGAGACGCGACCGCGCGGCTGCTCGATCGCGGCGGTCTGAGCTCCATGACCGGCACGCTGCTCCTGATCATCGCCGCGTTCCTGCTCGCGGGGGCGATGAAGGTCTCCGGCTCGCTCGATGTGCTCATCGGCGCCATGCTCCGGCGTGTCCGTTCCGTGTTCGGGCTTATCGCGGCGACGATGGCCTCGGGCATGCTCATGATCGGGCTGACGAGTCACGGCGGGGTGACGGCGCTGGTCGTGGGCGGGCTGTACCAGCGAGCCTATCGAGACCGAGACCTCGCGCCGCAGAACCTGTCCCGCACGCTGGAGGACTCGGTCACGATCATCGAGCCGCTGCTGCCTTGGACCGTCTCGGCGCTCTTCATGGCCGATACGCTCGGCGTGGCGACGATCGACTACCTGCCGTGGGCGCTGTTCTGCCTGACTGGACCGATCTTCTCGCTCGCCTACGGCATGGCCCAGCGATGGACACGCTTCGGGATACGTCGACTGGCGGCGGACTGACAGCCGCCCCGTCATCATCACCGCTCGGCCGCTACCGTTCCGACATGCACAGCGCCCTGCAGCGGGACTTGGAGTGGCTCGGAGCGAGGCTCGGCGAGACCGAGACCGAGTCGTGCCGACGGATCATCGAGCGGATCCGCGAGGCGATCGCCCGGGGCGACGCGCCGCCCGATCTGTCGGACCTGGAGTCGGCGTCGATCCAGGCCGCGCTCAAGCACCTGACGATCTGGTTCCACCTGCGCAACAAGGCCGAGCAGGTCCACATCGCCCGCGTGAACCGAGAGCGGGAACGGGCTGCCACCCGGGACGCTCCGCGATCGGAGTCGCTCGCCGACGCGGTCCGCCAGATCGCCGAGCGCGGGTGCGATCGCGATCGCCTCCGGGCGTCGATCACCCGACTCGATATCCGTCCGACGCTGACGGCCCACCCAACCGAGTCTCGTCGTCGGAGCATCCTGCAGAAGCAAGGACGGATCGCGCGGCTGCTCGGCCAAGTGGGCCGGGATGATCCGACGCCGGCGGAGCTCGCCGCAGCCGAGCGCGACGCGAGGCAGACACTGGCGCTGCTGAGCGTCACCGACGAGGTGCGGTCGCGCCGGCTGGAGGTGATGGACGAGGTCCGCAACGGGCTGCACTACCTTGCCGGCACCATCTGGGAAGCGGTGCCGTCGCTGTTCCGGGAGCTCGAAGCGGCGATCGCGGAGCGGTTCGGAGAAAGCGGCGCGTTGCCCGTGTTCCTGCGGTATCGATCCTGGATCGGGGGCGACCGCGACGGCAACCCGCGTGTCACCGCCGAGCAAACCCGGCGCACGCTGGAGGAGATGCGATCGCGGGCGATCGCCCGGCACACCGAGACGCTCGACGAGCTCTACCGGGATCTGAGCATCTCGGACAGGCGTGTGCCGATCGACCCGGCGATCCTCAATGCAATCGAACGCGACCGCGAGCGATGCGAGATCGATCCCGGCGAGCAGGCTCACCTGACGCACGAGCCGATACGGCTCCGGCTCCGTCAGCTCCGTTGGAAGCTCGGCACGCCGGGCTATCGGGCGGCGGACTTCGCGGGCGACCTGCGCGAGATTCGCGACGCCCTCCGCCATGCCGGGCTCGCGGAGGTAGCCGACGCCGGGCGGATCCGCGACGCGATCGTGCGCGCCGAGGTCTTTGGCTTCCACCTCGCGGCGGTCGACATCCGCCAGCACAGCACCCGCCACGAGGAAGCAGTCGCCGAGATGCTCTCGATCGCGGGAGTGGTGAACGGATACGCCGATCTCGGCGAGCGTGGGCGGCTGGAGATTCTGCACAGGGAACTCGCCTCGCCCCGTCCCCTCCTGCCGTTTGGCGTCGAGGTCTCCGAACAGACCCGGGAGCTTCTCGACACGCTCGGCGTGGTGCGCGAGGCGATCGAGCGGGAACCCGACTCGATCGGCAGCTATGTCATCAGCATGTCGCACGCGGCGAGCGACCTGCTCGAAGTGCTGGTGTTGCTGCGTGAGACGGGGCTTTGGGTGCGGACGGGCGAGGGCGTCCGCTGCCCCATTGATGTCGTGCCGCTGTTCGAGACGGTCGACGACCTCGACGGCTCGGAACGGGTGATGAACGAGCTCTTTGAGGACCCGATCTACGCGCTGCAGCTTGGGGCCCGCGGACGGTTCCAGGAGATCATGCTCGGCTACTCCGACAGCAACAAGGACGGCGGGTACTGGGCGGCGAACTGGAAGCTCTACCGCGCTCAGGACGAGCTTGCGCGCGCCTGCCGGGACGCCGGCGTGGACTTCCGCTTCTTCCACGGTCGAGGCGGAACGGTCGCACGCGGCGGGGGGCGGGCGCATCGCGCGATTCTGTCCAGCCCGGCCCTGAGCCGAAACGGACGGATCCGCTTCACCGAGCAGGGCGAGGTGATCTCGTTCCGTTACTCGCTGCCGGCGCTGGCCCACCGGCACCTCGAGCAGATGGTCGGTGCCATGCTCGTCGCATCGACGGGACGGACCGAGCAGGAGGCACCCGAGCCCGAGTTCGATCGGCTGATGGATGACCTGGCCGGTCGCTCGCGGGAGGTGTATCGGACGCTGATCGACGACCCGGACTTCTGGCCCTGGTTCCTCGATCGCTCGCCGGTCAAGCACATCGGGGAACTGCCCATCGCGTCGCGCCCGGTCTCGCGCGGCGGCGGTTCGCTCGCGTTCGAGAACCTGCGGGCGATCCCCTGGGTCTTCGCCTGGACGCAGATGCGGTACAACGCGCCGGGCTGGTTCGGGATCGGAACGGCGTTCGCGGAGCTGGTGGTCAGCGATGATGAGCAACTGGATCGCTGCCGGCGCGCCTACCGCCGAGGAGGCATGTTCCGCGCGTTCATCGACAACGCCCAGCAGGAGATGGCCCGCGCCAAGATCGACACCGCGTCGTGGTACTCCGATCCCGGCCAGCGGTCGATGCACCAGCGGCTGGCGCGGGAGTTTGCCCTCGCCGAGCGCGCAGTGCTGGCGGTCACGGGCCAGGTACGGCTGCTCGACAACAACCCCGTCATACAGCAGTCCATCGCGGAGCGGAACCCCAACACCGATGTGATCCACGCGCTGCAGGTCGAGTTGCTCGGGCGGTTCAGGCAGGCCGACGAAGCCGAGCGGGAGAGCCTCAAGCGGATCGTCCTTTTGAGCGTCAACGCGCTCGCGGCCGCGATGCAGAGCACCGGCTGAGCCCCGCTCTTCGGCGTCGGTCCTTGAATGAGGAAGACCCCGGGAACCATCGTTCCCGGGGCCGTCCGTGCGGAGTTTTCGGTTGCTCCCGCCCGATCAGCGGCGGCGACGCGTCGCGATCAGACCGGTCATGCCGAGCAGCGCGAGCGAGCCCGGGGCGGGCACGAGCACATCTTCGACATACTCGATCGCGGCGTCGTGGATCGCGTCATCGAAGCCGTAGTTGTAAACGATGAAGACGGTCTCGGAGGTCGTCAGACCCGGACCGCTGATCTCGATCTCCTGCAGGTAGATCCCGGCGCTGGGAGCCGTGCCACCGGCCCCCAGGAGCACATTGATCGCGTGGTCGTCGAAGTCCTGCGACGCATCATTGACGATCAGCAGCGGCGTCGTGTCGGCGGTGGACACCGTCGCGCTGAGGTAGGACGACTCGATCGTGTGATCGGTCGCGACGAAGGTGGAACCGTCCCAGACGCGGGCGGCGGCGACATTCGCCATGAACAACTGCTGGCCGACATCGAAGCCGTCGCCGAACGGGCCGAGGAAGCCCGGCTCGTCGATCGCGATCGTGCCCAATCCATCGAAGTCGATCAGCTCCGCGCCGAAGACCCGCTCGGGGAAGACGGGCGGGGGAGCCCCCGGCGCGTCCGAACCGATGCCGGTCACGATGACACCGCCCCAGTTGCCGATGGCGATGTCCCCATCCCCGTCCGCGTACGCCGCCGAACCGGCGACCGCCACGAGCAGCACACTCAAAACACTCTTGCTCTTCATCATAACTCTCCGTTTCTCCAATGCGCCGGCACAACGTATGCCGGCTGGCCCACGAAACACTCAACACTCACTGACTCAGGCCGCTCACGAGCAGCCCTGCTGGAACAGATCCAGATAGAAGAAGAAATCGTCACCGTCGCAATCCCCGTCCGGAGCACCGAACGTCGCATCGTTCGGATCGCTCGAACCGGTCAGGTCGCACACACCGAGCTGCCCGATGCTGAACGAATCGAGGTAGAAGAAGAAGTCATCGCCGTCGGCATCGCCGTCGGGCACGCCGAAGCTCGCGTCGTTGGGGTCGCTCGACCCGGTCAGGTCGGCGGCGCACCCGCCCCCGCCGGCAATGACCTCCCGGGCGTACGCGATGGCATCAGCGAACTGCGTCCCCGGGGCGTTCTGGTTGAAGACCATCCAAAACGGCTCACTCGTTCCGTACGCGGCGTTGTCCGACCACTTCTCCAACTCGAGCAGGTACACGCCCTCGCCGGCCGGCGGCGTCAGGAAGAAGCCGTAGTGATGGTGGAACTCGCCGCCAGCGTTCACCGGCAGCGAGAATCCGGGCACGATCTGATCGGTCAGCGGCGTCACAACGGGCCCAAAGACCGGGAACAGGTCGATCTCGATCTGCTCGACGGGGATCGTATCGAAGTGGCCCTGAGCCGGGTCGACCGTGCCGGGCGTCCAGACGCGCAGGGCCTTGCGGATGTTGAAGCCGATGCGCAGGCCGGCGGGAAAGGTGCCGTCGGGTGTATCGAAGCCGGGATTGGTGGTGAAATCGCCGCCGATGTCGAACTCGGCGCCGAAGACCCGCTGCTCCCAGTCGATCGATCCGCTGCCCTGTACGGCCCCGACGACGATGCGCCCGTCCTGCTCGCCCAGGATGATGTCGCCCGAATGAACCTGGGCGAGGGCCGCAGGCGCGAACGCGGCCACCGCCATCCCGGCCAGCCAGCGAAGCCTCGATCCATAACTGGTGTCTCTGTTCATGTCTGATCTCCTGTGGAGTCGGTTCTCTGAGGGTTCACCCCGGGCGGCTCAGTTGGCCACATCCGGGTTCATCTGGTTTGCCTGCCAGGTCTCGTACACCTGCTCGAAACGCAGCGTCTCGGCGTGCCCGTCGAGGAAGCCGTAGTTGGCGCGCGCCGCGCGGCTGCCCGGCTTCCCCCCGTGGGCGTTGGTGTCGACCTGGGTCGCGGCGATGCCGGCGGGATCGCGATCGCGGCCCTTGGCCCAGTCCTCGACATGGATGTGATCCGCGACGGCGAAGCTGTTCGAGGCGTCGTCGAGCCCCTGGGTCATTTGCAGGAAGTGCACCGTCGCCGAGGGAAACTGGATGTACTGGATCGCGTCGTACCGCGGGCGGTCGAGGCGATAGATCGAGGAGTCGGGCGCCTTCGACCGCGTCAGAAAGTTGTTGAGCCCGTAGCTCGTCCAGCGGGCCAGCCGCGTCTCGGGCGGGTCGTTGCTGGGGTCGCCGTCGGTCTTGAGCGCCAGGTAGGTGCCCAGCGCAAAGCCCGTGTCCTGTCCGCCCTGGTCGATGGGCCACCGCGGCGAGCGATCGACCGGGGAGCGCAGCGCGATCTGCTGACCGGACAACTCGGACAGCACGAACGGCCACGACTTGGTCGCATCACCGACCCCGCCGTGATCGATCCCCGCATCGACGAAGAAGCCATCGTTCTCGTCGTGGTAGCTGGTGTGGGCGATCTCGAGCGTCCGCACATTCGCCAGGCACGCGAGCGTGCGTGCCGCGTCCCGGGCCGACGCGAGCGTCGGGAGCAGGATCGCGATGAGGATCGCGATGATCGCGATGACGACGAGCAGTTCGATGAGCGTAAATCCACGCCGCATCGGGCACCTCCCGGTCAGGTCGGGGAAAGGACCTCCGGCCGGGAGCGGGTCATCCCGCGCCGCCGCAGTCGGTCCAGGGAATGGGTTTCAGAGGGAGCGGTGGCGCACGCCCTTCGCCGAGAGGCATGAGCGCGCAGCAACAGCCGGCGTCAGAGCGGACGCTCGGCGAGATTCACGCGTGCGGGGGGCCGCGAGACGACCGCGGGAGCGGAAGCGCTCCGACGCAGGTCCGAGAAGCCGGCTCGAAGACGGGCTGGACCACGGCTTCGGGAGCCTCGACCGCCGGTCGCTCGAGCGCCACCAGATCGGCGCGGGCCGAGCCGAGCATCTGGCAGAGGTCGCAATCATGCGGCTTGCCGGGCTCTTCGGGGTGCGTCGGGGAGCGTTCGGAGCCTCGCTCCGAGGGATCCGCGTCGCCGGTGTCATCGTGGAAACCGCTGCAACGATCGGACGGAGCGTCAGCCGATGCAGCCGCCAAGGCGACCGAGCCGTGGTCGGCGTGATCGTGCTGCAGGTGCAGGAACTTGCCCACGCCCTGCAGGAGCAGGATCGCCGTCAGGCTCAGGATGAGCTTCCACGAACGGACCATCTCGTTGGAGTATACGACACCCGTCCCTCGCGGTTGAGGGCGGATCTCCAATTTCCGCGTCGCAATCGCTGAACCACCAGACACAAGAGTCGGGATTGTCCCGGTTCTGTGGCCGCCCGAGCCCGCCCTTGCCCGTGGACGCGCGGGCGCGGTACGCTGCTCGGCCGCGCGACGGAAGCGCCGTCGCCCCTGAGCCTTGAGTCACATGGAGGGCGCCTGATGGCCGACCACCGAGAAGCCGCGATGCCGTTCGGAAACCAGTCCCGCCGCTCGTTCATGGCCGCTTCGGCGGCGGTGATCGCCGGGGCCTCGGTCGCCGTCGGTCAGAAGAAGATCCCCGCCCGCGTCAAGACGGGCGTCGTCCGCGTCCCGCGCCGCAACGAGACCGTCCGCCTGGGCGTGATCGGCACGGGCGGCATGGGCACCGGGCACATCCACGCGTTCGTCAACTTCGCCCAGCAGGGGCTCGAGAATGTCGAGGTCGTTGCCCTGGCCGATGTCTGCGACCTCCGCATGGAGAACGGCCAGCAGAAGTGTGACGGCGTCCAGAAGGAGAAGGTCACCCTGCACCGCGACTACCGCGAGTTGCTCAAGCGTGACGATATCCACGGCGTCGTAATCGGCTCTCCCGAGCACTGGCACGCCCAGCACGCGATCGACGCGATCGTCGCCGGCAAGGATGTCTACTGCGAGAAGCCGATGACCCTCGACATCGAGGATGCGCTGGCCCTCCGCAAGGTCGTCCTCGCGCACCCGGACCGCATGTTCCAGGTCGGGACGCAGATGATGCAGCTCCCGCGGTACAAGGCGGCGAGGCAGATGATCGCCGACGGCCGCATCGGCAAGCCCGTCTTCAGCCAGACCAGTTACTGCCGCAACTCCAAGCAGGGCGAGTGGCTCTACTACGCGATCGACCAGCGCTGGGAACCGGGCAAGAACCTCGACTGGAAGGCGTGGTGCGGGCCCAACGGATTCATCGAGTGGGACCCGCATGTCTACGCCCGCTGGCGCCGCTACCGCAAGTGGTCGACCGGCATCATCGGCGACCTGCTCGTGCACCAGGTCACGCCCCTGATGATGGCTCTCGACGCCGGCTGGCCGACGCGTCTGGTCGCCTCGGGCGGGCATTATGTCGACAAGGCGATGGAGAACCACGACCAGGTCAACATCAACATGGAGTTTGAGTCCGAGCACACCATGATCATCGCCGGCTCGACCTGCAACGAACAGGGCCTCGAAACCATGATCCGCGGGCACAAGGGCAGTATCTACCTCGGCGGGCGGAACTGCGTCATGCGCCCCGAACGCATCTACGCCGACGAGGTCGAGCCCGAGACGGTCGAGGTCGAGGACATCGGCAACGATCAGGATGTCCATCGCCGCGACTGGCTCCGCGCCATCCGCACGCGCGAGCACCCGCTCAGCGGCGTGGACCTCGGCACCAAGGTGATGGTCATGGTCGATCTCGCCACCCGCTCGATGTGGGACGGGCACGCGTATCGCTTCAATCCCGGGACCATGACCGTCGAGCGGGTCTGATCCCCCGCCGGCGCTGCAACCGGAGCCATCCGCACCCGTACGAGTCCTCCGTGCCCGAGCGTTTCGCCACCCACGCCATGGGAACACGCTTCGAGGTCATCCTCGACGACGTCCCGGGTGCGCGCGCCATCGCCGAGGCGGCGTTCGACATCCTCCGCGAGCAGCACCAGCGGCTGAGCTTCTTCGAGTCCGGCAGCCACCTCAGCCGCGTCAACCGCGAGGCGCCGGCGGGCCCGGTCCCGGTGGACGCCGAACTGTTCGATCTACTCGAACAGTGCGAGAGCCTGCGTCTCGAGACGCGCGGCGCCTTCGACATCGCCACGGGCGCCACCAAGGTCGGCGGCCCGCCCCCGGGCCCCGGGCCCCGCTACGAACTCGACCGCGCCCGCGGCACCATCCGGTTCGCCCAGCCGGGCGTGCTGCTCGACCTCGGCGGCGTCGCCAAGGGCTACGCACTCGATCTCATCCGGGAGGAGTTCGCGCAACTCGATGTCTCACGGGCCCTCGTCCACGGCGGCACCAGTTCCGGGCTCGCGATCAGCTCGCCTCCCGAACTGGACGCTTGGCGCATCCGCGTCGGCGACACCCCGCCCCTGACGATCCGTCTCCGCGATGCCGCGTTCGCGGTCTCCGCGACCAACAGCCAGCCGGGCGCCGCCGGGCTCGGCCACCTGATCGATCCCGAAACCGGCGGTCCCGTGACGAGCGATCGCATCGCCGTGATCGTCGCGACAAGTGCCCTCGAAGCCGACGCCTGGGCGACCGCCCTGGCGCTCCGCGGCCGATCGTCTCTCGCCGATCTGGACGGGCGTCGCCCGACCTTGCACGCCGCGGTTCTCGAAGATCGTGCGTGGCGTGCCTCGCGCGACCCCGGACCGTTCGATCTCGCTGCCCTTTCCACCCGATCACCGGCTGCCGGCGGAACGCTCGACGCGACGCCCTCGCTGACCGGACACGGAGCGTCTCTCTCATGACCCACACCGACCGCCGATCGTTCCTCGTCCAGACAGGCGGGCTTCTCGCCGCCGCCGCCCTCGTGCCTTCCTCGGCCGCCGCCCATGTCTTCCGCGCCGGCGCCGCCGTCGGGATCGGCGTCATCGGCACCGGGCGACAGGGACGCAACATTCTTTCGGAACTCGGCAAGCTCGAAGCGGCCAGGATCGTCGCCGTCTGCGACACCGACGACCTCCGCCTCCGGGGCGGGCAGCGCCGCGCCAGCGATTCCAAGGCCTATTCGAGCGCCTCGGATCTCATCGCCGACCCGGGAGTCGAAGCGGTCTTCATCGCCACCCCGACCCACCGCCACCGGGCGATGGTCGAGGAGGCCGTCGCCGCGGGGAAGCATGTCTACTGCGAAGCGCCGATCGCGCACACGGTGGAGGACTCGCGTGCCATCGCCCGCGCCGCCGCGGGCAGCAGCAAGGTCGTCCAGTTCGGCTACGAGGGGCGTGCCAACCCGGTCTACTCGCTCGCTCGCTCGTTCGCCGTCTCCGGCACGCTGCGCGAACTCGTCAGCCTGCACGCCCAGCACCACGAGAAGTCGAGCTGGCGTTCCCCCGCCAACGACGCCGCCCGCGAGAAGGAACTGAACTGGAAGCTCGATCCGGAGGTCAGCCTCGGGCTCGAAGGCGAGACAGGCGCCGTGCAGCTTGATGTCCACGAGTGGTTCATCAACAAGTCGCCGGTCCGCGTCTCGGGCCACGGCTCCATCCGTCTGCACAACGACGGGCGCAAGATGCCAGACACCGTTCACCTCCGGCTCGAGTACGCCGACGGGCTCGTCGCGACCTACGAGTCGAGCCTCGCCAACTCCTACGGCGGGCGGTACGAGATCCTCCACGGCGCCGACGCCACGATGAAGCTCGCCTGGTCGCACGGCTGGATGTTCAAGGAAGCCGACGCCCCGACCCAGGGCTGGGAGGTTTACGCGAACCGCCAGCAGTTCCACAACGACGAGGGCATCACCCTCATCGCCGACGCGACAAAGCTCGCCAGCCAGGGCAAGCTCAAGGAGGGCGTCGGGCTCCCCTATTCCTCGACTTACTACGCCGTAGAAGCATTCCTCAAGAGCGTCCTCGAGGGCGCCAAGGTCGTGACCGATCCGGGCGACGCCCACCGTTCCACCGTGGTTGGCATCGCCGCGCACGAAGCCGTCTCCACCGGCAAGGCGATCGACATCACCGACGCGATGATGGCCCTCTGACCATGAGCAACAAGACCTCACACCGCTCCGGCTTCCGGCTTCGCTCGCTCGGCTGGTTCGCGCGCCTCGGGCTCGCCGCGATGGTCCTCACGCTTCTGGGCGGGTCGGCCGCGTCTGGCTTCTACCTCTACCTCAAGTACGAGAAACGCGACGAACAGCCCGGGCTCACGCTCGACGACATCCGCGGGCACTACCACGGCATCCGCTCCGAAGCCCCGATGATCCGCGCCCTGTCCGACGGCTCGCACGATCAGTGGGTCGACGAAGCCATCCGCAAAGACCTGCTCGACTGGCTCGGTCTCGCAAACCCCCTCGGCGAATACGAGAACATCGACCTCTACCTCGACTCGCCGCGCTTCATGCTCGAGGACTCCTGCCTCTCCTGCCATTCCCCCACCGCCACCGGCGACAACGCCGCCCCGGAAATCCCGCTGCTCAACCTCGAACAGGTCGCCGCGAACTCGCAGTCGCGAGAGATCCTCCCGGTCGACATGACCATCCTCGCCGCCTCCACGCACACCCATGCGCTCAGTCTGGCCGTGCTCGCGATGGTCATGGCGGGGCTGTTCATCGCGACAAGCTGGCCACGGTTCCTCACGGGTCCGATCGTCGCGCTCACCGGCGTCGCCCTGCTCGCCGACATCGGCTCGTGGTGGCTCACCCGCGACAACATCGCCTTCGCGCCGGTCATCGCCATCGCCGGCACGATCTTCAACGGCGGGGTCGGGCTGATGGGCGTGATGATCCTGCTCGATCTCTGCCTGCCACGGATCAAGCCTGCCCCCGCTGCCTCTTGATCAACTCAACGCGGGCTCCAGCGCAAACCCGCTCAGCCCCCCCGCCGTTCTCCCTGGATCCGCTTGAGCAGTTCGAGCGTCAGCCGCACGCCCTCGTACTCCGGGTGCTTGCTCCCCTCGTACTCGATCCCGACGAAGCCGTGATACCCCGCCGCCAGCACGATCCCCATCATCCGCGGGTAATCCGTCCCCATCTCGAGCCCGTCAGGCCCGAACGCGTGGCTCTTCGCGCTGACCGCTTTGGCGAACGGCATCAGTTCCTTCACGCCCCGGTACCGATCGTACCACTCATCGCCCTGGATCCGGAAGTTCCCGAAATCCGGCAGCGTACCGACACGCGGATGATCCACCGCACGCATCACCGTGCTCAGCCAGTGCCCGTTCGAGGACAGCCCGCCGTGGTTCTCGACGATGACATTCAGCCCGCGCTCTTCGCCCAGTTCGCAGAGCTGCCGCAGCCCGTCGGCCGCACGCCCGATCTGCTCCTGGTAGCTCCCCGAACTGTGCGCATTGACGCGGATCGAATGACACCCCAGCGCCGCGGCCGCGTCGAGCCACTTGATGTGATTCTCGACCGACTTGCGCCGCTCGTTCCGGTTCTCGGCTCCGAGCGCTCCCTCGCCGTCGACCATGATCAGCAGGCTGCGCACGCCGTGGTCGCTCGCCCGCTTCTTCATCTCGTTGATGTACGCCGCGTCGGTCGCCTTGTCCTTGAAGAACCCGGTGACATACTCCACCGCGTCGAGGTCGTACCGCTCGCGAGCGGTGCGGGCAAAGTCGAGATGATCGAGTTCCCCGCCGTAGATCGTCCGGTGCAGCGACCATTCGGCGAGCGAGATCGAAAAGGGCAGCGGATCGGGCTCCCGCCGCCGCGACCCGGCCGCATTCGCCGCCGCCGCCGGCCCGGCCAGCATCCCCGCCGCGCCGACACCCAGCGCACGAACCCCGAACTCACGCCGATTCAGCTTCACACCCATCGATCCTCCCATCACCGGCGAGCCCGCGGGAGAGCCCCGGCGAGCCGAGTATACTGACCGGTCCGACCCCACCGAGGAGGGAATCCATGCGACCCCTGAACGCTCTATGTGCATCGTTTGCCGTCTCCTCCGTCCTGCTCGGCAGCTCCCCCGCCGCGCTCGCCGTCCGAGTTCATCAGCCCGAGGCCTCCGCGCAGCCCGAAGCCGATCGCGGCTGGGAGCCCCTCTTCAACGGACGCGACCTCACCGGCTGGACCACCGCCGGCGATCCCCAGGCGTGGGGCGTCGAGAACGGCGAGATCGTCACCGTGAAGCCCGGGCAGGGCTGGTGGCTCCGCACCGAGCGCATGTTCCGCGACTTCGATCTCGAACTCGAGTTCTTCCTCCCCGAGGGCGCCAACTCCGGCATCGGGCTCCGCGGCTCGTCCAACGGCGACCCCGCCTTCACCGGGCTCGAAGTCCAGATCCTCGACACCCACGGCGAGGAGCCGGGCTTCGGCAACTGCGGCGCGGTCTACAACGCCATCCCCCCCGCGAGCATGGCCGTCCACGAGCCCGGCAACTGGAACTCCTATCGCATCCGTCTCGTCGGCGACACGCTCGATGTCTGGCTCAACGGCGAGAAGATCCACGACGCTCAGAGGCTCGACGATCGCGGCTACTTCCGCTCCCCCGAACAGACACTCCCCTTGAACGCCCGCCTGACCACCGGCTACATCTCCATCCAGGACCACGGGCACGCATGCCGATTCCGCAACATCCGCATCCGCGACCTCTCCCCGGACCGGGACCCCGGCGGCTGGACCAGCCTCATCCCCAGCGAGGGCACCACCGGATGGACGGCGCGCGGCGGCGGTGAGTGGACCGTCGAGGGGGGCACGCTCATCGGCCGCAACGGGCCCGGGCACCTCTTCACCGACCGCATGTGGTCCGACCTCGAGATCCGCGCCATGGTCCGCGTCAATGAGCGCGGCAACAGCGGGCTCTACTTCCGCACCGTTCCCCGACCCGAAGACCCCAACACCTGGCCCCTCGGCTACGAGGCCCAGGTCGACAACCACGACCCGAAGAACTTCACGGGCGTCATCTACGACCGTGCCTGGTCCAACGACCACGACCAGCCCATCACCCGCGACAACGCGTGGTTCGACTACCGCATCATCGCGCGCGGCGACCACATCCAGACCTTCATCAACGGCGTCCCGATGGTCGATACCCGCCTCGATCTCTTCGACCTCGGGCACATCGTGCTTCAGACACACCACCAGGGCAACCAGATCGAGTGGCGCGACATCCGCGTGCGCGAACTCCGGTCGCCCGACGAAGCGGGCGATCGGCCCGGTGTCGTCCCGATGGGCCGCTGACCGTCCGGATCAACCGGTCCGCGCCGACATTGATCGAACGAATCCCGTGCCACCGACCTCGCCCCGAGGTCGGTGCTCCTTTGCGCACGCGGCCGCATGGTTTGTGCTTGACGCAGACCCGCTCAGCCGAGATCGACCCAACGCCCGCCCGCGTTCCCGCTCTCGATCACCGCGTGGATGAACCGCACGCCTCGCGCCCCGTCCTCGACCGTCGGCACCAGCCACTCCGTGCAGGGCGAACTGGTGGCTTCCTTGCGCGCACGGATTTCGGCGATGACCTCTCGGTACAGGTTCGCGAACCCCTCAAGGTACCCCTCAGGGTGCCCCGCGGGGATGCGGGTTGCGCTCGTGGCCCGCTCCCCCAGCCCGGGCCCGCCGCGCGTCAGGATCCGCCGGGGCGCGTCGATGGGCGCATGGATGAGTTCGTTCGGGTTCTCCTGCTTCCAGCTGAGCCCGCCCTTTTCGCCGTAGACGCGGAGGGTCAGGCCGTTCTCCTCGCCGACGCAGACCTGCGAGCACGACAGCGTGCCGACCGCGCCCCCGTCGAACCGTATTAGGACCGCCGCGTCGTCGTCGATCGCGCGGCCTTCGACGAAAGTGCTTACCTGCGCGCACAGCGACCGCATCTCGAGCCCGGTGACGAAGGAGATCAGGTTCTCCGCGTGCGAGCCGATGTCGCCGACCGAACCCCCCACCCCCGCCCGCTTCGGGTCGGTCCGCCACGACGCCTGCTTCTGCCCTGTCTGCTCCAGCGGCGTCGCGAGCCAGCCCTGGTGGTACTCGGCGATCACGCGGCGGATCGCGCCCAATTCGCCCCGCTGAATCATCTGCCGCGCCTGCCGCACCAGCGGATAGCCCGTGTAGTTGTAGGTCACGGCGAACACGACGCCCGAATCGCGCACAACCCGCGTCAGTCGCTCGGCCTGCTCGATCGTCACCGTCATCGGCTTGTCGAGCACGACATGGAACCCCGCCGCCGCGAACGCCTCGGCGATCTCGAAGTGGCTGTCGTTGGGCGTCACGATCGAAACGAAATCGATCCGGTCGCCCGGGTCGCGGGCACGCTCGCTCTCGAGAAGCTCACGCCACGAGCCGTGGGTCCGCGCCGGATCGAGCCCGAGATCCTCGCCCGAGGCCTTGGCTCGTAACGGGTCCGACGACAGGGCCCCCGCGGCCAGCGTTGCGCCGTGGTCCAGTTCGGCCGCGATGCGGTGCACCGCGCCGATGAACGCCCCGCGCCCCCCGCCGATCATGCCGTAGGTCAGCTTCTCCATGCCTGCCTCCTCGCCCGGATCGTTCAGTCCTCGAACGCCGCGTCGAACGCGAGGTCCGACGGCGGGAAGTCGATCGTGCGCACGAAATCCGCCGCTTCCCGCGCGCCGTGGAACCGGTCCATGCCCGAGTCCTCCCACTCCACGCTCAGCGGCCCGGTGTACTTCGCGTGGTTGAGCGCGCGGATGATCGACTCGAAATCGACATCGCCGCGTCCGGGTGAGCGGAAGTCCCACCCCCGCCGCGGATCGCCGAACGACAGGTGCGACGCGAGGATCGAGCTGCGCCCGTCAAGGGTCGTCGCGGCGTCCTTGACATGGCAGTGATAGATCCGGTCGGGGAACTCGCGGACAAAGCGGGCGGGGTCTATACCCTGCCAGATCAGGTGCGAGGGGTCGAAATTGAACCCGAACGCGGTTCGCCCGTCGAGCGATTCGAGCGCGCGCGCCGAAGTCTCGATGTCGTAGGCGATCTCGGTCGGGTGGACCTCGAGCGCGAAGCGCACGCCCACCTCATCAAAGACATCAAGAATCGGGTTCCATCGATCGGCAAAGTCGGCAAACCCGGCCGCGACCTCGGCGGGCCCGGTCGGGGGGAAGAAGTAGAGCTTGTGCCAGATCGCCGACCCGGTGAACCCATTGACGATCCCGACCCCGAACTTCGCCGCTGCCCTGGCGGTCCGCTTCATCTCCTCGGCGGCTCGCTGCCGAACGCCCTCGGGGTCGCCGTCCGCCCAGACGGCGGCGGGCAGGATCGACCGGTGCCGGGTGTCGATCGGATCGCAGACCGCCTGCCCGACGAGGTGGCTGCTGATCGCAAAGCAGTCCAAAGCGTGCTCGGCGAGTTCGTCGCGGAGCCGGTCGCAGTAGTCATCCTCGGCGAGCGCCCGCCCGACCTCGAAGTGGTCCCCCCAGCAGGCGAGTTCGACTCCGTCGTACCCCATCTCCGCGACACGGGGGAGCAGTTCGGCGCGGGGAAGGTCGGCCCACTGGCCGGTGAAGAGCGTCACGGGTCGTGCCATGGAAGAAACTCCTGCGGCTGGCCCGCCGGAGCTTGCTCGAGCGGCGGGAGCGCCAGCGTATCGCCCGGATTCGCCGCCCGCACCCACCGAAGGTCGGCCGCCCGCTAGACTGCCCGCTTGCCCAGGCAGAGGGAGGATCGTCGATGAGCGAGACCGGCCAGACCCCCGCACTTGTGCGCACACGCCTGAGCGTGATGATGTTCCTGCAGTACGCGATCTGGGGTGCCTGGCTGCCGCTGCTCTGGCCCGTCCTCAACGGGCACCGCGGGTTCAACCCGGGGCAGATCGGCGACATGTTCGCGGTCGGTGCGGTCGGTGCGCTGGTGGCGCCCTTCGTCGCGGGTCAGATCGCCGACCGGCTCTTCGCGACCGAGAAGTTCCTCGGCATCAGCCACATCCTCGGCGGGATCGTGGTCTTCGTGCTCGCGTCGACCGAGGGCTACTGGGCGTTTCTCGGGCTCAGCCTGCTCTACTCGCTGATCTATTCCCCCACGCTCAGCCTCACCAACTCCATCTCGTTCCACCACCTGCCCGACCGCGACCGCGACTTCGGCAAGGTCCGCGTCTGGGGCACGGTCGGGTGGATCTGCGTGGGCATCGGCATCGGGCAGTGGCTGCTGATGACCTCCACGCCGACCAAGAACGACGCAGCGCGGGCCGCCCTGGTGGCGCACCTTGACACCGCCGAGGAACGGGCCGAACTGCTCGCTCCGCTCCCCCCCACGGCCGAAGATGAGACGACCGAGACCCCGCCGCTCCGCTGGTGGGATCTCGCCGCATCGGAGGAAACCCGCCCGGCCGTGCGAGCCCTGATCGACGGGCTCGGCGAGAACGCGACCCGGGCCGAGGTCGAAGCCGCCGTCGACCAGTTGAGCGACGCCGAAGCGGTCGTCAGCGTGAAGTTGATCGAGGACCAGACGCTGAGCGTGCAGCAGGCCGGGATGATCAACGCGTTCCGCCTGAGCGCGATCCTCGGGATCGTGATGGGGCTGTTCTGCTTCACGCTCCCGCACACGCCGCCGAGCAAGGGGCGCGAGAAGAACGCGGCGTTCGAGGCGATCGGCGAGGTGCTCCGCAGCAGACCGCTGATGGTCCTGTTCCTCCTGCTGGTCCCGGTCTCCTGCATCCACCAGTTCTACTTCGTGCACACCTCGGGCTTTCTGGGCACCTACCAGACCAAGGCGGCCGAGTCGATCAACGCGATCTTCGGCGTCGGCGGCGGCGGGCTGATGACCATCGGGCAAATGTCCGAGATCCTCGTGCTGGCCCTCATGCCGCTGCTGCTCAAGAAGGTCGGGCACAAGACACTGCTGGCGATCGGGTTGGTGGCTTACGCGCTCCGCATGGCGCTGTTCGCGTATGTCGATCAGATCACCGCGTCGACGGGTATCCCCGCGATCGCGGTCCTCATCACGGGCGTCACGATGCACGGGCTCTGCTTCGGGTGCTTCATCTTCGTTTCGTTCGTCGTCGTCGACAAGTTCACGAGCAAGGATGTCCGCGCCAGCGCCCAGAGCCTGTTCAGCCTGGTGATCTTCGGCATCGGGATCATCGTCGGCAGCAAGATCGCGGGCATGGTCGCCGAGATTGCCACCAAGAACAAGGAACTCGATTACCAGACCCTGTTCGCCGTTCCGATGTGGGGCGCGATCGGCTGCCTCGTCGCCCTGCTGCTCTTCTATCCGCGGCGGGACCTCAAAGCGGCCAAGGAGGGCGTCTACCTGCCCGACGAACCGGACCCCGATCGCACTCAAGCGTGATTCCCGCGCCGGGCGGGGGGAGCGGTCAGGCGTCCGGAAATTCCACGGGCCGCGCGCTCAGGAGGCTCTGCCGTTCGGCATCCACGACCCGCGCGACCCGCCACGCGTCGCGCATCGTGACCGGAGGCTGGGCATCCCCCCGCTCGATCGCCCGGACCAGAGCCCGCACCTCGCCGTCGTACCCCGCGATCGGAGCGAGCGCCGGGTGCTCCTCGCCCGCGTCGGTGAACACGCGGAGTTGGTGCTCGTGGTTGATGTCAAACTCGACCGCGGCACGCTCGAACGCGAGCAGGAACCGCATGCGGAACCCGGCCGAGGCGGGCAGGTCCCAGCCGCCCTCGGCCCGGATCGACACATCCGGGTTCCCGAAGTCGTATTGCGTGCTCAACCGCTCGGCGTGCCCGGTCGTGACGACCGCCCGCGGCATGCCCAGGCATGAAACGATGAAATCGGTGTCGTGGATGTGCAGGTCGCAGAGCATCCCGCCGCAGCGTGATTCGTCGCCGTAGAACTCCGGTGCCCAATCGGGCCTCGCGCCGGCCCGCACGAACGAGGCGCTGCGAAGACGCCCGTAGGGAAGGTCGCGCAGCATCTCGGCCGCCTTCACCCACGCGGGCCAGAACCGCATGCACATCGCCGGCATGCAAAGCCGATCGGAGCTCTCGGCTGCCCGCATCAGCGGCTCAATAGCTTCGGCGGTGATCCCGACGGGCTTCTCGACCAGGACATGTTTGCCCGCCGCGAGCGCCCGCTGGGCCAGTTCGATGTGCGTGTCGGTCGGCGTGCAGAGGCTGATCAGGTCGATCGCCGGATCGGCGAGCAGCGCGTTCAGTTCGGGCTCGATCGCGATCCCGGCGAGGTCCACGCCTTCGCCGACCGCGAGATTGCCCGTCGCCGAGCCGCCGGCGGGCACGCCGCGCCGATCGCAGATCGCCCGCACGCGGCAGGGGAAGCCCGCGCGGGTCGCGCTCTGATATGCCGCCAGGTGCGTGCGCCCCATGAACCCGTAGCCGACGATCCCGACACCGATCGTGATCTCCGATCTGCCCCTCATGCCGACGCCGCCCCGAAGACCTCGCCGACCATGGCGCGGGCCGCCGCGATGTCGCCGAGCCGATCGTCCCCGGCCTCGCGCTCGATGATGAGATCGACCCGCTGCGGCAGGGCCCGCACCAGAGCCGCGAGGGCGCGCCAGTCGACCGCCCCGGTCCCGGCACGGACCTCGGTGCCCCACTCGCCCGGCCGATCCGCCGGAATCGCGTCCTTGATGTGTACCTGCACGACCCGGTCCGCCAGCGCCTTGAAGGCCTCGATCGGGTCCCCCTTTCCGTAGAGGATCATGTTCGCGGGATCGAAGTTCACGCCTACGCGCTTGCCGAGCGGGGGATCGGGCTTGTTGACCGACTCGAGAAACCCGATGAGCGTTTCAGCCGTCTCCTGGCCCGTCTCGAGCGCAACGCCGGCTCCGTCGTTGGCGAAGATCCCGCCGATGGCAAAGACTCGCTCGACGAGGTCGCGTCGCTCGGGGTGACCCGGATCGCTCGGCATGAATCCCGCGTGGAAGGTGACGAGCGGGAGCCGGAGCGTGGCGGCGATCAGCGCGTTGGACCTCGCCGCTTCGAGATTATCGCGCCAGGTCGCATCGGGGCGGATCCCGCCCGTCCGCTCGATCGACTCGAGCGACGAGTAGTCCTCGCCCTTGCAGGCCATCATCCCGCTGACGATCTCGATGCCCCGGTCCTCGAGCGATCGCCGGGTGTGCTCGAGATCCCAGACGCCCTCGCGGATCGGGTCGATCGCGAGCTGCACGCACCTCGCTCCGACCGACGCGACGGCGTCGGCGAGCGCCTCGGGCGAGCCCGACTGAAGCGACCAACTGCACACACCCACCCGACCGATCATGGCACGCCCTCCCGGAAGCCCCGGAGGATAGCCGCCGACCGCCCGTTCGTCGGCTCACTCAGCCGCCGCGATGCCCGAACAGGTAGTGCGAGACGATCCACTCGTCCCCGCCCCGGAAGCCCCACAGTTCAGCGCACGCCATGAAGAAGACCCGCCAGCGATGGAACCACCGGTCGGCCTCCCCGGGCCCGTACGCCTCGGCGAGCACTCGCTTGACCTCCGACTCGCGGGCGTCCATGTTCGCGAGCCAGGCGTTGGCGGTCTTCTCGTAGTGCCGCCCGTCGACCCGCCAGTGATCGCGGAGCACGAGGTCATCCTGAAAGTGGTGCAGCAGGTGGTCCGAGGGCATCGTGCCGCCGGTGAAGAAGTACCGCCCGATCCAGTCGTTGCCCGGCTCGTAGTGGTACGCGATCTCGCGGTGCGTGAAGATGTGGACGAACAGCCGCCCGTCCGCCGCGAGCATGCCCGCAAGCCGCCGAAGCAGGTCGCGGTAGTTCTTCATGTGCTCGAACATCTCGATGGAGATGATCCGGTCGAACGGGCCCTCGAGATCGAGCGTGTTCGCATCGGCGGTGATGATCTCGAGATCCCGAAACCCGGCCGCGTCGCGTTTGGCCTCGATGAAGCCCCGCTGGAGCGACGAGTTCGACACCGCGGTCACCCGGCAGTTCGGGAACCGCTCCTTGATGAACAGGCTCAGCGAACCCCAGCCGCATCCGAGATCCAGCACACGCATGCCGTCCTCGAGCCCCGCGCGTCGGCAGGTCAGCTCGAGCATCGCGGTCTCCGCCCGGTCGAGCGTCTGCGTGCCCGGCTCCCACAGGCACCCGCTGTACTTGAGCCTCGCACCGAGGGCGAGTTGGAAGAACCCGGCCGGCAACTCGTAGTGCTGCTCGTTCGCCTTGGCGGTCTCGATCGCGATCGGGCTCGAGCGCAACCCCTCGACGAACGCGCGGAACCGCTCGTGCCGCTGCTCGAGCGATCCCCGGGACTCGGCCCGGATGCGCTTGGCCAGCCGCGCGCGGATGCCCCGGCGAATCAACGCATCGGGGAACACGCCGCGATCGAGCAGCGGCTCATACCAACTCACGCTTGGATTCCGAATCGGGCCTGGGCGGGAGGGGGAAGAACGGGCTGGTCGTGCGCTGGTACTCGCGGTAGTCATCGCCCCTCGATCTCACGGCCCGCGCTTCGGTCGGCGGGATCCCCGTGACTTTCAGAATCAACACGAGCATGAGCACCGGCGCGAACAGGGCCACCCAGCCCCACGGCGCCGCCAGAGCCGCCAGGGCGTACGCCACCCAGAGCAGCCACTCGAAGAAATAGTTCGGGTGACGCGAGTATCGCCACAGGCCCTCGCGGCAGGTCTTGCCTTTGCTCTCGGGCTTGCGCTTGAAACTCTTGAGCTGCTCGTCGGCGATGAACTCGCCGGTCAACCCGATCACGAATACCACGATCGCCGCGACCCCGAAGAACCCGATCGGCCCCGGCGCCGTCGACGCGAGCACGAAGGGCACGGCGAGGATCGGCACGCTCCCCGCCTGCCCGAGGTAGAACCAGAGCAGGAACCGCTGGAACCGATCCCCGGTCTTCTCGCGGAACATCTGGTAGCGCCCGTCCTCGATTCCCTTGAGGATGCGATCGGTCAGGATGTGCGTGCCCAGCCGCAAGCCCCACAAACCACCGAGCACGCCGATCAGGATCCGCGGTCCCAGATCACCCGTCCCGGTCACGCCCGCGAAGATCGCCGAGGCGCCGAGGGCGTAGGACCATCCGACATCGACGATGCCCGCGTCGCCGTGCTTCCGCTGCACGAGGTAGAGCGCGACCATGACCGCGACCGCACCGCCGGCGATGATCCCGAGTTGAGCCCAGATGCCCAGCATCAGCGCACCGCGCTCTCGGCCGGCTCGCCGGGCCGCCACGCGTCCGCATCGGGCTTGGCGAGCACCATCTGCACGGTGCTGCAGTGACCGGCCCGGAAGGCACCCTCGCAGTACTGCAGGTAGTAACGCCACATCCGCCGGAACCGTTCGTCGAACCCGAGTTCGCGGACGGCGCGGTGCCGAGCGTCGAACGCCTCGAGCCACAGACGCAGCGTACGGGCGTAGTGCAGCCCGATGTCCTCGACATGCGTCGGGCGGAGGTCGGTGCTCCGGCGGATCGATCGCGTCATCGCCTCCAGCCCGAGCAGGCACGAGCCCGGAAAGATGTACTTCTTGAGGAAGTCCACGCGGCGGGCCGCCGCCTCGTAGTACGCATCCTTGATCGTGATCGCCTGGATCACCGCGCGGCCGTGCGGTGCCAGCCGGTCGGAACAGACGCGGAAGAAGCGGTCGAGATACTCCCGCCCCACCGCTTCGATCATCTCGATCGACAGCAGCTTGTCGTAGGTGCCGGCCAGGTCGCGGTAGTCGGCCAGCAGCACCTCGACGCGGTCGGCGAGCCCCGCCTCCGCGACTCGCCTCGTCGCCAGCGCGTGCTGCTCCTTCGAGATCGTCGTCGTGGTCACGCGGCAGCCGTAGACCCGCGCCGCGTGGATCGCCGCCGAGCCCCAACCCGTTCCGATCTCGAGCAGGTGGTCCCGCTCGGTCAGACCGAGCTTGCGGCAGGCTCGGTCGATCTTCTCGACCTGGGCCGCCCGCAGGTCCATCCCGGGCTCGGCGAACACGCCGCAGGAATAGGTCATGGACTCATCGAGCCAAAGCCCGAAGAACTCGTTGCTCAGGTCGTAATGGGCGTGGATGTTGCGTCGGCTGCCCAGCCGAGAGTTCCGCACCGCAAACGCGCCCGCCCGCCGGAGCCCGCCGAAGACCTTCGCCAGCGGCGACTCGAGCGACCGCATCGCGTCGTAGTTCCGCAGCAGGAGTTCAATCAACGACGCGACATCGTCGCACTCCCAGTCGCCGGCCATGTACGACTCGGCCGCCCCGATCGAGCCGCGCCACGCCACCGCCGCGTAGAACGCCGGGTTCACGACGCGCACCGTGGCCGAGAGCCGCTCGCCCCCACGCTCGGCGCCGGGGCTGGCGATCCGCCGGGAGCCGTCGGCGACGACCAGCGCCCCGACGCCCATCCGGGGCACCGCCGCCCGCACCATGCGCCGCCCTATTCTCTCGGCGATCCGGGGCGTCCAGCCCCCGATCCCCCCCAGTTGCCGCTGCGCGATCGTCGTCATGATTCCGCCCCGCTGGATCCTGAACCGCTCAGGGTCGGTTTCGCCCGGGTGCGGGGGTGCGGATGCACCGGCACCCGCTTCATCCAGAGTTTCAGAGCCTCCCAGTGGATCTTCGCGATGACCCGCATCGTCATGAACGGGTAGCGGCACAGCACCCGCCGCATCTCGCGCCGGTTCAGCGGGCGTCGCTCCATCGCCAGCGTGGCATCGAAGACCGTTTCCGAGCCCCGGGTCAGGCGCATGAAGATGCCCAGTTTGCGTCCCGGCTCGCCGAACCGCCAGTCGTACCCCAGGTCCATCGGCATGAAGGGCGAGACATGGAACGCCTTGTCGAACGCGAACCGCTTCGACCCCGTCGCCGCCTGGGCCCGCGCGTCGAGCACATACGCGTGCCGCTCTTTCCACGGCGTGTTGGTGATCTCCGCGACGATCGCGTCCACCCGCTCGCCCGCTCCGTCGAAACAGTAATAGAACGACACCGGGTTGAAGATGTAGCCGAAGATGCGCAGATGCGTGAGCAGGCGGATCGGGCCGGCGGGCGTGAACCCGAGCGTCTCTCGCACGCGCGTGCGCACGGCCTGGTCGAGCGACACATCACTCGGCCCCAGGTAGTCCTCACGCCGAAACCGCGCCAGCGCCCGCTTCCTCGCCGAAACCATCCGCCCGCCCTCGAGCGCCCCGGGGAGTTCCGCCAGGTCGAGGTAGACCATGAACAGCGGGAACCGGAACGCATGCGGCCGCGGGGAGTACCGCCGATGCCGCACCAGGCCCGTGTAGATCGCCGAGTGAACGGGGGCAGACGCAATCACAGCGAAGCCCCGAACCGTTCGCAGACCCGCAGGGCGCTCCGCACGCCGTCCTCGTGGAATCCGTTGAACCAGTACGCGCCGCAGTAGTGCGTCCGGCGCACGCCGCTGATCTCGGCATGCCGGGCCCGCGCCCGCTCGCCCTCGACGGTGTACCTCGGATGGTCGTACCGCCACCGACCGAGGATCTTCGCCGGATCGATGAGCCCGGTCTGATTCAGGCTCACCACCAGCGGCGCTCGCGTGCCCAGGCTCTGGAGCATCGTCAGATTGTACGACACCGTTGCCACGCGCTCGGCGTCGCGGCCGATCAGGAAGTTCCACGCCGACCACGCCGACCGCCGACCGGGCAGAACGCTCGCATCGGTGTGCAGGACCACATCGTTCGGGGTGTAAGGCAATGCACCGAGGATCTCTCGTTCCGGGTCCGACGGGTCGCCGAGCAATCCCAGCGCCTGATCGCTGTGACAGGCGAGGATCACTTCGTCGAAGGTCTCGCCCCCACCCTCCGCGAACGCGAGGCGGACCCCGTCGTCATCCCGCTCGACCCGTTCGACCCGGGTCGCCAGCCGAACCTCCCCGCGGACCTGTCCCAGCATCGCCGAAACATACTGCCTCGACCCGCCCACCACGGTGCGCCACTCGGGCCGCCCCCGCACCTGCAGCATCCCGTGGTTGTGAAAGAACCGCACGAACAGCCGCGCGGGAAAGTCGAGCATGTCGCGTGTGGAGGTCGACCAGATCGCCGCCCCCATCGGGATCACCAGCCAGTCGACGACCTCACGCCCGAAGCCGTGCTGACGAAGAAACGCGCCCAGCGTCTGGTCTTCGGGAGCTCGCTCGATCAGTCCCGGCGCTTCGCGGAAGAACCGCCGCACACCGAGCAGGAACCGCCCGAACGCCGGTCGGAGCAGGTTGCGCCGCTGCGCCAGCAGGGATCCCAGCGAGGCCCCGCCGTACTCCAGATCCCGCGCATCATCCCTCACCGAGAACGACATCGAAGCCGGCTGAGTCTCGACTCCCAGCATCCCGAACACCCGCGTGAGGTTCGGGTAGTTCCGCTCGTTGTACACGATGAACCCGGTGTCCACCGCGATCGTCCGCCCCTCGTGCTCCACTTCCACCGTGTGCGAGTGCCCGCCGATCCGATCATCGCCCTCGATGAGTACGACCTCGTGCTCCGGCCCGAGCAGCCAGGCGCAGATCAACCCCGAGATCCCCGACCCGACGACGCCGATCCGCATCGCTCAGCCTTCACCCGCGCGGTGCCGCTCGGCCGCCTCGTACACGCGACTGGGCACCGGGCGGAGATCCCAGATCATCCCGATCATCTGCATCCCCCGCAGGAGGTAATAGCTGATGTCGATCTCCCACCAGTAGAAGCCCTGCCTCGCCGAGCCCGGGAAGTAGTGATGGTTGTTGTGCCACCCCTCCCCGAGCGTGAGAAGCGCCAGCATCCAGTTGTTCCGGCTGTCGTCGCCGGTATTGAACCGCCGCGAACCGTGCGTGTGCGCGATCGAGTTGATCGTGAAGGTCGCGTGGTACAGCAGCGTCGTCGAGACCGCGAACCCCCAGATGAACATCTGCCACCCGCTCGTTCCGAGACCCGGTGCCAGCGCTTCCAGCAACGCCCCGAGCCCGAACATGCCGCCCATCAGCACGAGCGGCCCGAGCAGGTGCCAACGCTCCAACCAGACCAGTTCCGGGAACTTCGCCCAGTCCGGCACGGCCTTCCAGTTCGTGTACTTCCCGTGATCCGACAGGAACCAGCCCATGTGGCTCCACAGCAGCCCGTGCCGCACGGGCGAGTGGATGTCCTGCTCGTCGTCCGAATGCCGGTGGTGGTCCCGGTGGTGAGCCGCCCACCAAACAGGCCCGCGCTGCGCCGTCGTCGTCCCAAGGAACGCGATCACGAACTGCGTCACGCGATGCATCCGGAAGGTCCGATGAGAAAAATAGCGGTGATAGAACGCCGTGATGATGAACATGCGCCCGAAGAACAGCGCCGCGCACACCGCCACCGCCACCCACGACACACCGACCCAGACGAGCCCAAGGCACATCAGGTGGATCGATGCGTACGGCGCGACATTCCGCCAGCGGACCGGGCTCGGCCAGCGCGGCTCCCGCCGCGGACCCCGGCTCAGCCCTCGTTCAGAAACAGGCATCGACGACATGTTCGCGGCTTCGAGATCGGCTCGACGCCGGATGCAGCCACGGGCCCAATCCGCCGCCGGCCACTTGGGGTCCGAACGCTCGCCGCGAAGGCTACCCGACCCCGTCTCGCCCCGCACCCGACGGATACCATCGCCCGCATGGCTGATCGCCCACTCAATGTGCTCCTGATCGGCGGCGGCGGCCGCGAGCACGCCCTCGCTCTGCGCATCGCCGAGTCCCACAGACTCGGCTCCCTCTGGACCTCCCACCCGGGCAATCCGGGTCTGGCCGAGCTCGCCAAGCCCGCCGACACCGTCTTCGACATCCGACAGATCTACCGGCTCCAGTCCTGGTGCGACAAGAACTCCATCGACCTCGTCGTGATCGGCCCCGAGGCCCCCTTGGCCGACGGATTCGCCGATGCGCTCGCCACCCCCACCCGCGCCGTCTTCGGACCGACCAAGGCCGGCGCCCAACTCGAAGCCGATAAGGCCTGGGCCAAGCAGCTCATGCGCAACGCGGCCATCCCCACCCCCGAGGCCCGCTCCTTCACCCGTTTCGAGCCCGCCCGCACCTACATCGAGTCGCGCGAGCACCCCGTGGTGGTCAAGGCCTCGGGCCTCGCCGCCGGCAAGGGGGTCTTCGTCTGCGACCACATGCCCGAGGCCATCGACGCCGCCGAATCGCTCCTCCGGGGCGGGAAGTTCGGCGGCGCGGGCTCGACCATCGTCATCGAAGAACGCCTCGCCGGCCCCGAAGTCTCGGTCCTCGCCCTCGTCGACGGGCGGTCCATCCTTCCCATGCCCCCGTGCCGCGACCACAAGCGACTGGGCGAAGGCGACACCGGCCCCAACACCGGCGGCATGGGCGTTGTGTGCCCGCGAGGGCTCATCGCCGACGACCTCGCCCGCGAGATCGAACGCGAGATCCTCATCCCCGCCGTCGACGCCCTCCGGCGCGAGGACATCGAGTTCCGAGGAGTCCTCTACGCCGGGATCATGCTCACCCACGCCGGGCCCAAGGTCCTCGAGTTCAATGTCCGTTTCGGCGACCCCGAGTGCCAGCCGCTGATGGCCCTCCTTGAAGGAGACGCCCTCGATCTCTTTCACAAGGCCGCCACCGGCCGACTGGATGAAGCCGACATTTCCTGGAGGGATCGCGACGCCTGCACAGTCGTCCTCGCAAGCGAGGGCTACCCGGACAAGCCCGTGACCGGCCGCCCCATCACCGGCCTCGCCGATGCCGCCAAACTCAAGGACATCTCGATCCATCACGCCGGCACCGCCCGCGATGCCGCCGGACAACTCGTCACCGCCGGCGGTCGCGTCCTCGGCGTCACGGCTCTCGGCACCTCACCCGAAGAGGCCCGCCGACAGGCTTATGACGCGGTCGCGAAGATCCGTTTCGACGGCATGCTCTTCCGCCGCGACATCGGCGCATCGGTCCCGTCTCCGGAATGACTCAGTTCGGCGCCGCGAGCCAGCGGAGCAGATCCGCCGGGAAGACCGACGCGTCGTAGAGCCGCGTGAACCCTTCGGATTCGATCGCGATCACCGGTCGCTGCTGATCCCCCGCCGCCGGCACGATCGCCACCAAGCACGACCCAACCGACCCTCCCCGGTAGTCGAAGAGTTCGACCTGAGCGAGCCTCGTCGCCGGGATGGACTCCCGCGTCACCCTCGCCGCCTTCGCCGCCAGCAGCCGCTCGGTCAGCGCCGTCGCGAGTTGCTGCGTCGTGTCCGCAACGGGCGCCTCTGCCACCTCCCAACGCACGCCCCGCCGCGACAGCGTCAACTCCCGCCCGCTCTCGAACGCCCGCACGGTCATGCCGCCGACCTCCAGCGGCTCGCCGCCGAGAGCCGTGCGCGCCGCAACCTGCTCGATCACCGGAAACGCCTCGCCAAGTTCCTCGACATCGACCTCCGCGACCATCGGCCCCCACGCCGCTCCGCCATCGGCGTCGCCGCCCCGCTCCATCGTCACCCGCGCGTACCGGCTCGTCGCCGACCTCGGCGACTCCGCCCCAATCTCCAGCACGAACCGTGCGCCGTCTCCGCGGGCCGACTCCACGCTCAGGCGCCCGATCGCCGACGCCAGACCCATCGAAGCGAGCGTCAGCGATTCACGCTCCATCACCTCTGCGTCGACAAATCGCAGCACGCGCGCTGAAGTGACCGCCGCAACGATCGCCCGCACCCGGTCGGGCTCGCAGCGAGCCGCGACCGGAGCCGTCGCGACCCATGTGCCGCGTTGCTTCTCGAGCACCAGTTCGCCCTGCGGCCCGCCGGCAACCACGATCCGCCCCGGATCCCATTCCAGTCCGGTGCCGACGCGCGGATCCCGCCACGCCCGGGGCCCGCCGCTCGAAAACAACTCGAAGAGGTCCGCCTCGATGCTCGCGGCCTGCCACTCCGCGTCCCCCTGCCGGAACGCCGCATCCGCCACGCCCCCCACGCGCGGCTCGCCCATCCGCACCTCGGTCGCACGCCCGGCTTCGGCTCCCCGGATCGTCACCCGAACGGCCCAGTCGCCGCTCTCGGCGTTCACGCCCGAACCCCCCGGCTCGGGTCGCAGCCCCTCGTTGATCAACCGGATCGCCGCGCGCACGGTCGATTCATCCACCGGCCAGCGTCGTTCGCCGCCGGGCTCCTGCCACGCGGCGATCCAGCCGCCTTCGGTCCGCTCCACACGCGATCGCTCATCCCCTCGCCGCACCTCGATCGCCCGCGCCTGCGAGAGCCGGATCTCCTCGTACCCCTCGCCCGCATCCCGCGAACCAACGCCCGGCGCGCGCACGACCACCGCCGCGATCACCGCGAGCACGCCCAGCAACCCCAGCGAGATGAAGACCGGCAGCCTCGGCATGCGCGGATCTTACAGCCCGCGACCGTATCCGACCGACTCGATACCATCGCCATGGTGAACCGCCCGCTCATCGGCATCACGACCGACATCGATGAAGAACGCCTCTTCCCGCGTTCGTTCGGCTACCTCCCCTACGCGCAGGCCGTCCACGCCGCGGGAGGCATTCCCGTGCAGCTCCCGCCGCTCCCCGAAGCGGCACGCGATCATCTCGACGCGATCGACGGGCTCGTCCTCGCCGGGGGTGACGACCCCCGCACCGAGCCCTTCGGCGAGCCGACCCACCCCGCCGCCATCCCCGTCCACGACCTCCGCCAGCAGTACGAGACCGACCTGCTGCGCGCGCTCGATCAGCACCGCCCCGACCTGCCGCTGCTCGGCATCTGCCTGGGAATGCAGATGATGGCCCTGGTCGCCGGCGGGCGCCTCAATCAGCACCTCCCCGACACCCACCCCTCAGCGGGCGATCACTGGGAACACGACCACCCCGTGCTCATCGAGGAGCCCTTCGCCTGCCATCCGCAGGGCTTTCCGGAGGGCGCGGTCCGCAGCCGACACCGACAGGCGGTGGACGACCCGGGGCACCTGCGCGTCGCCGGGCGGGCTCCCGACGGCGTCATCGAGATCCTCGCCGACCCCGATCGCCCCTTCCATGTCGGTGTCCAATGGCACCCCGAGCGAACGCCCTTCGCCCCGCTCGGGCTCGACCTGTTCCGCGCCCTCGTCGATGCCGCGCGCACGCCCCTCGCCCGGGTCTTCTCGGTCTGAGCCCGTTCAGGATTCGATCACACCACCGACCGGTTGATCGCCAGCTGCGCCGAGGAGCGCACGCCGAGCGTCCGGTAGATCTCCCGCGTCGCGGTCGATCGGTTCAGCGTGTAGAAGTGGATCCCCGCCACGCCGTGCTCGAGCAGGTCGAGGCACTGCTCGGTCGCCCAGTGGATGCCCACGCGACGAACCGCGTCCGCATCTCCGTCGGCCCGGCTGATCGCCCGCAGCAGCTTGGCCGGGAACCGCGTCCCGCCCGAAAGCTCAGCCATCCGCCGCAGCCCCTTGATCGAGGTCACCGGCATGATCCCCGCCACGATCGGGACGCGGATGCCCGCCAGTTCGCACCGCTCGCGGAAGTCGAGCAGATCACGGTTGTCGAAGAACATCTGCGTGAAGATCGCATCCGCCCCCGCGTCGATCTTCGCCTTGAGCCGTTCCATCTCGACGAGCCGGTTCGGGGAACCCGGGTGCCCCTCCGGAAAACCAGCGACGCCCACGCCGAAGCCGCGCCGATCCGGGTGCGCCCCCGATTCATTGAACCGCTGGATACACCGCACAAGGTCCGCCGCGTACGCAAAGGAGCCGGGCTTGGCGCCGTCATAGTCCGCCGGCTCGTCGCCGCGCAACGCCATGATGTTCGTGATCCCCGCCTCGGCGTATCGCCGCAGAAGGTCCCGGATCTCGGTCTCATCGTGGCAGACGCAGGTCAGGTGAGGCATCGGCGCCAGCGTCGTCTCGTTCTTGATTCGAAGCACCAGATCGTGCGTCCGCTCGCGCGTCGAACCGCCCGCGCCGTAGGTCACCGAAACAAAGGTCGGCTCCAGCTCCGAGAACTCGTGCATCGACGACACCAGCGCCTCGGCGTCCTGCTCGCCCTTGGGCGGGAAGAACTCGAAGGAGAACGATCGCTCGTGCCGTGTCCAGATATCCCGAAGGTGCATCCTGACCTCCCGTGCTCGCCGACCCTGCTGAGCAAATGCCCGGACGCCGCGGTCGCGCCGCCCGGGTGAATCCGCGAATCAATAGCGGTAGTGCTCGGGCTTGTAAGGCCCGTTGACCGGCACGCCGATGTAGGCGGCCTGCTTGGGCGACAGCTCGGTCAGCTTCACGCCCAGGTGCCCCAGGTGCAGCCTCGCGACCTTCTCATCGAGATGCTTGGGAAGCACATATACCTTGTGCTCGTACTCGTTGGTCCGCTGGAACAGCTCGATCTGCGCGATCACCTGGTTCGTGAAGCTCGCGCTCATCACGAAGCTGGGGTGACCCGTCGCGCACCCGAGATTCAGCAGGCGACCCTCGGCGAGCACCAGGATGCTCTTGCCCTCGGGGAACTCCCACTCGTCGTACTGCGGCTTGATGTTCACACGCTTGATGCCCGGCACCTTCGCCAGCGGCTCCATCTGGATCTCGTTGTCGAAGTGCCCGATGTTGCCGATGATCGCCTTGTTCTTCATCCGCTTCATGTGGTCGACCGTGATGATGTCACGGTTGCCCGTCGCGGTGATGAAGATGTCGGCCGTCTCGACCACATCCTCCAGCCGGACCACCTCAAGACCCTCCATCGCCGCCTGAAGCGCGCAGATCGGGTCGATCT
The DNA here is from genome assembly GCA_043101605.1 of Phycisphaerales bacterium JB037. Classification (GTDB taxonomy): domain Bacteria; phylum Planctomycetota; class Phycisphaerae; order Phycisphaerales; family UBA1924; genus JBICIG01. Next base: position 45,183 of record JBICIG010000106.1, on the reverse strand, counting down.
CGGTCACGAGCACGCGGCAGCCCTGCCCACGCAGCGACTGCACGCAGCCCTTGCCCACATCCCCGTACCCGCACACCACCGCGACCTTGCCGCTGAGCATCACATCGGTCGCCCGGTTCAGACCATCGATCAGCGAGTGGCGACAGCCGTAGATGTTGTCGAACTTGCTCTTGGTCACCGAGTCGTTGACATTGATCGCCGGGAACAGCAACTTGCCCTGCTCGGCGAACTGGTACAGCCGGTGCACGCCCGTCGTCGTCTCCTCGGTCACGCCCTTGATCTGCTCGGCGATCTTCCCGAAGAACCCGGGCTCCTCGGCGAGTGTCTTCTTCAGGAGCTTGAGGATCTCGCCGTACTCGCCAGAATCATTCTCGGGGTCGAACTCGGGAACCTTTCCGGTCTTCTCGCAGTCGACGCCCATGTGCACGAGCAGCGTCGCGTCCCCGCCGTCGTCGAGAATCATGTTCGGACCCTCGCCGTCCGGCCAGGTCAGGATCTGCTTGGTGCACCACCAGTACTCGGCGAGCGTCTCGCCCTTCCACGCGAACACCGGCACGCCCTTGGGGTCGTCCGGCGTCCCGTCGCGACCGACGACCACCGCCGCCGCCGCGTTGTCGGCCGTCGAGAAGATGTTGCATGACGCCCAGCGCACCTCGGCGCCGAGTTCCACGAGCGTCTCGATGAGCACCGCGGTCTGCACCGTCATGTGCAGGCTGCCCGCGATCCTCGCCCCCTTCAGCGGCTTCGACGCCCCGTACTCGCGGCGCACCGCCATCAGGCCCGGCATCTCGTGCTCGGCCAGGCGGATCTCGTTCCGCCCAGACTCGGCCAGCGACAGGTCCTTCACCTTGTAGGGAAGAGCCTCCACGCCACCGGCCGCCGATTTCGGATTCGTTGCAATGCTGGTCACACTCTGCTCCGTTCTGTCAAAGGTCTATCTCGAACGATCCATGCTCTGCCAAGAACTGCTCTTCTTCGCTCCGTCGCCGGGTCTCAAACGCAGCCCCGACATTCATCCAAACGCCGATCCCTTCACGGTCGCGACCGCCGCGAACAGCCCGGGGCCCTCGCTCCCCGGCGCGCTCCGCACCGGGCGGAACCGCACCGCGTCGAAACCCGCCACTTTGAGCCGGCCGGCCAGTTCCTCCTCGCCGAACCCCAGGTGCTGATGCCCCATGCTCTGCCGGTACTCCGAGCGATCGTGCGCGTACATGTCGACGATCAGCGCCACGCCGCCCCCACGCTCGGTCCGCAGCACCCGCCGCATCTCCGACAGCGCCGGGTCGATCTCCGGCAGGTGGTGCAGCACCAGGAAGCACGACACCGCGTCGACCTCGCGGTCGCCCAGCGGGAGTTCATCGAGCTCCCCCTCGCGCCATTCGACATTCCGATGGCCCCGGAGTCGCTTCTGCGCCGCCTTGAGCATCGGCGGCGACTGGTCCACACCGATCACTCGCTCGACCACCGGCGCCAGGTGCACCACCGCGTTGCCCGTCCCGCACCCGAGGTCGGCGACATGCCACCGCGGCGGGATCAACGAGTGCAGCGCCTCGCTCGTGAAAGTCGAGCCGAACAGCGTCTGCCGGACCGCGTCCCACTCACCCGCCAGCCGCCCGAAGTACGACAGGCTGTCCTCGGCCCGCTCGGCCAGGACGACCTGCAAGCGCCGATCGTCCTCCTCGAACTCACGCGACCCCGCCAGCGCATCCCGCGTCGCCGCCCAGAGCGCCCTCAACTCCGGCGCGAGATCATCCAGCGACACGCGGTAGAAGGTCGCCGTACCGACCGACTGTCGCTGCAACCACCCGCCCTCGGCCAGCGTCTTGAGATGCCGACTTGAGGTCGACTGCGGCAACTGAAGCACCTTGGCGCACTCGCCCACCGACAACTGCTCCTTCTCCAGCAGCCGAAGCAGCCGGAGCCGGATCAGGTCGCTCAGTTCCGCGAGCCGGTCGGCGATCGAGATGGACTTGGCGGCGACTTTCATCCGTTCATCCGGATGAAGTGTACAAGCCCCGACGGCGAGGTCAAATCGCCGTCCTCAGTTCCGCAACGCCGCTAACCGCCCTATTGGCGACTCATCAGTCCTGAATATCAAGTTCCGGCGGGGCCTTCGCCAGCGTCGGGCCGGGCACCTGCCCCATCTCCCGCAGCCGCGCCGCCGCGATCTCGTTCTCGGGGTCGAGATAGAGCACCGCCCGCAGCCGCCGCAGTTCCGCGCCCTCGTCGCCGATCCGCCGGTAGAAGTCGGCCAGGGCCAGTTGAGGCTCGACCTCGGTCCCACCGTCCACCGCCGCCGCCCGCAGGTACGCCTCGTGCGCCTCATCCGGGCTCCCGAGCGCCTCTGAGTACTTCGCCAGCCGCAGATAGTCCGCCGGGCGACCGTAGTTGGTCGTGCGCAGCCGGAGGAACACATCCAGTTCCTCGCCCCGACCCGCCCGGTAAAGCTCCTCGGCGTACGCGTCGGCGTAGAGACGCGTGTTCGGGCTGATCCGCATCGCGATTTCGAGTTCGTCCGCCGCGGCGGCGTGCTGGCCGCGCGCACTCAGCGTGCGCGCCAGGTCGTACCGCGCCAGCGAACTCTCGCGATGCCGCTCGACGACCTCGCGGAACTCGGCCTCGGCCTGCTGGAAGTCGCCCGCCGCGTAGGCATCGTTCCCCGAAGCCCGCACCACGCCCAGCGGCCGCTGCGAGTTGCACCCGCCCACCACCAGCATGCCGGCACCGATCAGCACCGCGCCGGCCAGGAAACGAATCGCCCGAGGGTTCCGCTGCGTCTGCATGGTTTCGGCTCCATCCGAAGGTCAACCCGGCCGCTCCCGACCGGCCCGTATCCTACCGCCGCCGCTTCACCCCGTTCCGAACCGACAGGCCCCGGCATGCTCCCTACCGTCGTTCTCCACCATCAATTCCCCGACGATCACCCCCTCGGGCCCTCGCACTACGACTGGCTGCTCGACCCCGGCGGCTCCCGCGAACACCGACTCATCACCTTTCGTCTCGCCCGGCGGCCCGACACCCCCGACTGGACCCGCTTCGAGGCCGAACGCCTGCCCGACCACCGCGCGTTCTACCTCTCCCACCAGGGCCCGGTCTCTGGCGATCGCGGCACCGTCACCCGCGTCGCCCGCGGCCGGTGCGAAGTCCTGCGCAACGAGCCCGATCTGCTCAAGGCCCGGATCGAGTTCGACGCCTGGAGCGGAGCCATCCTCGCCCGTCCCCACGCCGCCGGCTGGAGCATCGAGCGCGGCTGACTCGGATTCCGAACTCGCAAATCGGGTCGGCATCTGGTAGTCTCCCCGGAACTCAAGCCACGAAGGGGGTTTCATGCGTCACGCGCATCCTCTCCTCAGCCCCGAGTCCGGCGGGCCACCTTCGTTCGGTCCCGACAGCGAGTCGTCCATCCCCGTCGGAGGCAAGCCCGAGCCGGTCATCCAACCCGGCCCCAGGCTCGATGCCGGCTCTCCCAAGATCCGCGCCTTCGGGCAGGCGCTCGGCCAGAAGCACGAGGACACCTGGAACCGCACTCCCAACGCCACCGGCACGGGCGCGATCCATGTCAAGAGCTTCCACTGCAAGATGACCGACGAGGGGCTTCACCACCTCGACAGTCAGATCAACGAGTGGCTCGACGCCCACCCCCAGTACGAGGTCAAACTCGTCACCTCCAGCATCGGCGACTGGAAGGGCAAGATCACCGAGCCCAACCTCATCGTCCAGGTCTGGGTCTGATCGGCACCGGCGACATCGGAATCTGACGCCCCCGCAGCACCCCGCCCGATACTCCCCCCATGTGCGGCTTCGTCGGCGTCGTCACCAGCACTGCCCGATCGCTCTCGATCGACGACCCATCGCTCATCGCGATGCGCGATGAACTCGCCCACCGCGGACCCGACGGCAGCGGGCTGTGGCGCAACCGCTTCCTCGCTCTCGCCCACCGACGCCTGGCCGTGCTCGACCCCTCCCCCGCCGGTCACCAGCCGATGGTCTCGCCCCATTCGGGCTCGGTGCTTGTCTACAACGGCGAACTCTACAACGACCCCGAACTCCGCCGAGCACTCGCCCGCGAGGGCCGCCGCTGCTCGACCGGCTGCGACACCGAGACCCTCCAGCACGCCCTCGACGCCTGGGGCGAACAAGCCGCCCGCCGCCTCCGCGGGATGTACGCATTCGCCCACTACGACCCGGCGAGCCAGCGTCTGCTCCTGGCCCGCGATCCCCTGGGCATCAAGCCCCTCTACCTCTGGCAGGGGCTCACCGCCGACGGCCCGACCCTCATCTTCGCGAGCGAGCCGCGCTCGATCCTCCGCCACCCGGGCGTGCGCACCCAGCCGAACTACCGTGCTATCAGCGCCTATCTGACGACCATCCGCACGACCATGGGCCGCCAGACCCTCTTCGAGGGCATCGAAGTCGTCCGCCCGGGCGAGTGGATCCGCGTCGACCTCCGCGACAGTGCCCCGGCGCTCCGCCGCACCCATTACCCGATCGGATCGCTCGGCCTCGGAGCGGGCGACTGCTTCGCGACGGCCGCCGACGCTCGCGCCGCGACGCGTGAGACGGTCGAGGACTCGGTCCGGGCCCACCTCCGGTCGGATGTCCCGGTCTGCACGCTGCTCTCGGGGGGGCTCGACAGTTCCATCATCGCGGGCATCGCGACCGAAGCCGCCGGCCCGATCCGGAGCTTCGCCGCCGGAGCCGCCCCGGACCCGGACCAGTTCGAGTCGAGCGACCTGACCTGGGCCCGGCGTGTCGCGACCGACCTGGGCGCGCAGCACACGACCGTCACGCTCGACGCGGGTTCGTTTCTCGATCTCTGGCGATCGCTGGTCGCGCAGGTGCGCACGCCCCTGAGCACGCCCAACGAGACCGCGATCCACGCCGTGGCATCCGCCCTGCGCGCGCAGGGACAGGTCGTCGCGCTCTCGGGAGAAGGAGCCGACGAGCTCTTCGCGGGCTACGCCGGGCCCCTGCTCACGGCGCTCGACCACATCGAACAGGGCGACGCAGACCCCGGGCTCTTCCAACTCGACGCGAACGCGTGGATCGCCCGCGGCGCCAAGCCCGCCGTGCTCAACCCCGGCGTGCTGCAGGCCGCCGACGGTGACGAATCGCTGGTCGAGACCTGGCGGGCGGAGTTCCGGGCGGCCGCGGAAGGACTCGACGAGGCCCACCCGCTCTGCCGACACCTCGCGTTCCAGCAGCGGATCAACCTCGCCGGGCTGCTCCAGCGGCTCGACACCGCGATGATGCTCGCCGGCGTCGAGGGCCGCACGCCGTTTGCCGATATCGCGGTCGCACGCCTCGCCTGTTCGCTTCCCATGGAACATCTCATCCGCGTGCGAACGCTGGAGATCGCCGGAGCCGGCGGCGTCGCGACGGTCGAACGCGAACTCGATACCAAGATCGTCCTGCGCCAGGCTTTCGGTCACCGATTGCCCCCGAGTGTCCTGGCCCGACCCAAGCAGAGCTTCCCGGTCCCCTTCCAGGAATGGATGACGCCGATGGCGGGGATGCTGGAATCCTCGGACTTTGCACGGCACCTCTTCTCGCCCGGAGCGATCGCGCTGGTGCGTGCACAGCCGGCACGGCACTGGCACCTCGCGTGGCCCATGGTCAATATCGCTCTGTGGGGGGCGATGATCTGGGGCTGAGGCGCCCGGATTCGATCGCCGAGGCTCAGACCTTCGCGGGCGCCGCGTAGACCGCGAGCAGCGCCTCGATCGCCCGGTCGATGTCCGCGTCGGTCGTGAAGGGTGACACGCTCAGCCGCATCGCGCCCTCGCGTTCGAGCGTGCCGAACGCCCCGTGCGCGCGCGGGGCGCAGTGAATGCCCGCTCGCCCCAGGATCCCGAACTCGCTCTCGAGCATCGCCGCCGCATCGAGCGACCGGAGGTGCGGGCTGAAGACGCTGAACACGCCGACGCGTCGGTCGAGATCGCGCGGGCCGAGCAACAGGAGTCCTTCTCGCTCGAGCGGCTCGATGCCGACGAGAAACCGCGCCATCAAGCGCTCTTCGTGCGCGCGGATCGCGTCCAAGCCCCGCTCGAGGATCCAGTCCACGCCCGCGCCGAGCCCGGCGATCCCGGGCATGTTGTGCGAGCCCGGCTCGAACTTGTCGGGCAGGGTCTCGGGTTGCGTGTCGAGGTCGGATCGGCTTCCCGTGCCGCCGTCGCGCAGCGGATCGAGCCGGTCCTCGAGCCCCGGGCGGATCCACAGTCCGCCGGTCCCGAGCGGGCCGAGCAGCCCCTTGTGCCCCGGGAACGCGAGCAGATCGATGTGCATCGCGTCGACATCCACCGCGATGTGCCCGAGCGACTGGGCGGCGTCGACGAGGAACGGCACGCCCGCCGCGTGCGCCCGCTCGCCGAGTTCAGCAATCGGCTGGACCGTTCCCGAGACATTCGAGGCGTGCAGCGTCGCGGCGAGCAGCGTGTTGGGACGGAGCGCCGCCGCGAACTCGCCCGGATCGACCAGGCCCGTCTGTGGATCGACCGGCACGCAGGTCCAATCCACGCCCGGTGTGCGCGCCAGGGCGTTGAACGGGCGGAGGATGGAGTTGTGATCCATCGCCGTGGTGACAAAATGCACCGGGGCGCCCGGGTTCGTGCGCTGCTCGCGCGCGATCATGCCCTTGATCGCGAGATTGAGCGCATCGGTGGTGTTGAGGGTGAAGACCAGGTGCTCGGGAGAACCCCCGCCGATGAGCCGGCACAGCGAGGCCCGGGTGCGGGCGAGGATCTTCGCGGCCTGGCGTGATTCGGCGTACGCGCCTCGCCCGGGCGCGGCGCCCGGGTCGGTCATGTAGCGGGCCACCGCCTCGACGACCGCGGGCGGCTTGGGGAAGCTCGTCGCGGCGTTGTCGAGATAGATGCGCTGGTTCGGGTCCGTCATGATCAGAGGGGCTACTTCTTCGGGGCCTTGTAGAAGGGAAGGGGGACGATCTCGCCTTCGATGCGCGCACGCCCCGCGTCGACGCTGAGCGCCGTGCCGGGCTCGGTGTGCTCACGGTCGATCAGCGCCATCGCGATCGGGTAGCCGAGCGTCGGGCTCGAGCACCCGCTGGTGATGCGGCCGACGACGGTGTCGCCCTTGAGGACGGGCATGTCCATACGGGGGGTGCGGCGGCCTTCGAGCTTGAGCCCGACGATCCGCTGGGCGGGCCCGCCCTCGGACTGGGTCCGGAGCAGCGCCGGCTGCCCGATGAACTCCTCGCCCAGGTCGCCCTCGTGCTTGTCGAGGTTGATGGCAAAGTCCACGCCGCAGGACAGCGCGTTGATCTCCTCGCCCAGTTCGTGCCCGTAGAGGGGCATGCCGGCTTCGAGGCGGAGGGTGTCGCGGGCGCCGAGTCCGGCGGGCACCACCAGCGCCTCGGGGTCGTCGAGGTTCACATCGCGGAGCATGAGCTTGAGGGCCATGTCGACGGCACCCTTGGGGAGGATGACCTCGACGCCGTCCTCACCGGTGTAGCCCGTGCGGGCGACGATCAGCTTGACAACCAGCAGGTTCTTGGTGGTGAACCGGTACCGCTTGAGGGTCGGGATCTCGCTGGAGAACTTCCCGATGAAGTCCATGACCTTCGGGCCCTGGATCGCGACCATCGCGGTCTTCTCCGTGTTGTCGTGGATCTTGACCGCCAGGTCGTGCTCGGCCCGGACGCTCTCGAAGTGATCGAGGAGCTTGAGCCGGTTGGAGGCGTTGACGACCACGAGGAACTCGTCGTCGTCCTGCCCCATCACGATGACATCGTCGCGGACGCCACCCCGCTCGTTGCAGACCAGGGTGTACCGGCACTGGCCCTGCTGCATGTCGTGGATGCGGCGGGAGCAGAGCTTCTCGAGCAGTCGCCGGGCGTGGCGGCCGCTGAACTGCACGCGGCCCATGTGGGAGACATCGAACAGCCCGCCGGAGTTCCGCACGCGGGTGTGTTCCTCGACGATGCCCCGGTAGCGGATGGGCATATCCCAGCCCGCGAAGTCGACCATCTGCCCGTGGTGCGCGAGATGGAAGGAATGCAGCGGCGTCTTCAGCACGGATGGTCTCCCGCGGGCGGCGGCGGACCGCCCTCGGGCAAGGCTAGTCCGTCTGTGCGCGGGCCGCCACGCCCGGGATCAGTCGAGCGTGTCGGTTGACCCGGGCCACGCCGCATTGTCGAGCAGCCGCGTCGTGCCGACGCGGGCGGCGACCAGCACGCGCGCCGGGCGGTCTCGCTCGGCGTCGATCGGCTCGAGCGTGTCGGCGTCGCGGACCGCGGCGTACTCCGGGTGCGCCCCCGCGGCACGCATGTGATCGACCATCGCGGCCTCGGCGGCTCGCGGGTCGTCGATGCCCCGCGCCAGCTTCAGCGCCTGCGACAGCGACAGGGCCGCGGCTCGGTCGGCCGGGGTCAGGTGCTGGTTTCGGCTGCTCATCGCGAGTCCGTCGGGGTCGCGGGCGGTGGGCTCGCCGAGGATCGCCAGATTCCGTCCCTGCAGACGGCACATGGCGCGCACGATCACGAGCTGCTGCCAGTCCTTCTCGCCGAAGACCGCCGCCGCGGGATCGAGCAGATCGAACAACCGCGAGCAGACCTGGCACACGCCCGGGAAGTGCCCGGGTCGGAATTCGTCTTCGAGCCCCTTGCGCTCCGCTTGAACGGGCAGGGGCGGAGGAGGGATGCTGGCGTCGGGCGGGTACATCACCTCGACCGCGGGCGTGAAGACCGCCGACACGCCGTGGCGCTCGCAGATCGCAAGGTCGGATTCCAGTGTGCGCGGGTACACCTCGAAGTCGCGCGGATCGTTGAACTGCGTCGGGTTCACGAAGATGGAGACAACGCAGCCGGCGTCGAGCCCGCGCGCCTCGGCTTCGCGGACGGCCCGGTCGAACAGACGCTCGTGACCCGGGTGCATCGCGCCCATGGTCGGGACGAGGGCGCCCCCCCGCAGTACGGCGAGTTCTTCAAACTTGGTGACGATCCGCATGGGCGAAGGGTGGGCGGCGGGGAGGCCCCGGTCAAGCGGCCCGGTCGCGACGACCCAGATCGCAGAGCCACTCGCGGATCGGGGCTTCCTTGGGGAGCTCCTGCAGATCAATATCAATGCGGTAGCACCCGATGCCCGCGTAGTCGCACGATACGACGCGGCCCATCAGCCCCATCGGCTCGTTGTCGACCAGGTGCACCGCCAGCAGCACCTCACGCCCCACATAGCACATGCGGCGGGAGCTGATGACCACATGCGAGCGGCTGAGCTCGATCCCGCGGACAATGAAAGTCGGGCCGGGGCGGCGGCGGTCATCGAGGTCGGCCGCGTCCATCTCCGCCTCGAACGGATGCCCCTTGGGTCGGGGTGGTCCCTTGACGGCCGGGATGTCGTGTCGTCCGATAGGCATGGTCGAATCCGGTCAGCGTCCGGTGTCGGAGGAGTCATCGGACGGTTTCGGGCCTGGCTTGGGCGGATCGACAAGCCCGAGACGCTTCGGGCGGGCACAGGTCCGGTTGGACCGGGCGGGAGGAGTCGCGGATGCAGGATCTGACCGAACCGCAACGGCGGGAGATCGAGCAGTGGATCGCCGGGCTGGAGAAGCTCGCGACGCCTTCGCTGGCCGGATCGGCGGTGTTCGGGGAAGGATCGGCGAACCCCGAGCTCCGGGCCCAGTTCGCCGCGGCGGAGGTTGAGCGGGTCCCGACGGGCCGGGCGGCCGAGCAACTGCTGGTGCACTCTCTGGCCGGGGTAAGGCCCTCCGGCGAGCCAACCGCGTCGGCGTCGATCGACGACCGGCTCTGGGCGGCGGTGTTCGACGCCGACATCGATCCGCTTTCGATGATCCCCGGTGCCGGCTCGCTGCAGACCGACGAGCCTTCTTCTTCGCTCGAGGCCTGGACCGAGGTGGATCTGGCGGCGTTGCACGCGCTGTGGTGGATCGGGGTGCGCGGCGGCGAGGTGAGGGTTCAGGAACGGACGCGCGAAGCGGTGCTCTGGCATGTCGACACCATCCAGCCGGACAACGGAACGGGCCGCCCGTGGGCAGTGCAGGCGTTCGCCTGGATCGGGGTGATGGAGGACGATCACGCCGCGAGGCTGCACGCACAGGGGCTGGTGCACGCGTCGCGGCTGGCGGGGGATCGCCCGGACCGGTTCACCGCGTGCATCCTGCTGGACGCGGCCAGGGGGCTGCGGGCGGCGATCGGATCGTGATGCAGAGCTTCGTCAGGCGGTCGAGCCGGCGCGGGATGACTCGTAGAGCCAGCGCTTCATCTCCGGAGCGGTCGCGAGCTGCGCCCAGTCGGGTGCGCCTTGGTAGCGGTGGCGCAGAGCCGCGGCGACGAGCCCCATGAACATCGGCTGCGGGCGGAGCGGTCGGCTGGTCAGCTCAGGATGGAACTGCGAGCCGATGAAGAACGGGTGGGAGATGCCATCGGCGTGATCGCCGGCCTGCCCGGGGCGAAGCTCGAGCATCTGCATGATCGGCTGGGAGGGGTGGCGGCCCGAGAAGATCAGCCCCGCGGCTTCGAGCTGCTCGATGTAACGGGGCTCGACCTCGTAGCGGTGGCGGAAACGCTCCCGGATGAAGTCCTTGTTGCCGTGGAGGTAGCTCGCGAGGGTGTGCGGGGTGATCGCGACATCCTGAGCGCCGAGGCGCATCGTGCCGCCGAGCCCCTCGATCTTCTTCTGCTCGGGCAGCTCGGAGATGAGCGGGTTGGGGCAGTCGGGGTCGAACTCGGTGCTGAATGCGTCGCCCAGACCCAGGACATGCCGGGCGAACTCGATCACCGCGACCTGGAAGCCCAGGCAGATGCCGAGGTAGGGCAGCCCCGACTCGCGGCAGAAGCGGGCGCAGGCGATCTTGCCCTCCACGCCGCGTTCGCCGAACCCGCCGGGCACGATGACGCCGTCGAGCGAGCCGAGGACCGACGAGGCGGATCGCTCGTTTATGTCCGACGCGTCGATCCAGTCGATCTCGGCTTTGCAGTTGAGGTTGACCGAGCAGTGTTCGACGGCCTTGTCGATCGAGGCGTAGGCGTCGCGGAGGTTGGCGTACTTGCCCGTGACGCCGAGGCGGATCGTGCGGGTGCGCGGGCCCGTGAGGCGACGGATGAAGGTGCCCCATCGCTCGCGGGCCTCGTCCTCGCGCGAGACATCGACGCGGTCGTGGACATCGAGGATCGAGAGGATCTCCCGGTCGAGCCCCTCCTGTCGCATCTCGTGCGGGATGGAGTAGATGCTCTCGCGATCGTGCAAAGAAAAGACCCGCCGGAGCGGGACATTAGAAAACATCGCGATCTTCTCACGGACCTGGCGGGCGACCGGGTGGGTGGCGCGGCAGGCGATGAGGTGGGGCTGGATGCCCGCTTCCATCAGGCGCTTGATGCCGAGCTGGGCGGCCTTGGACTTCTGCTCGCCCAGCGCCGGGGGCTCGATGATGTAGGTGAGCGCGACGAAGCAGCAGGAATCGGGCCCTTCCTCGAACGCGAGCTCGCGGAGGGCCTCGATGTAGAAGCCGTTCTCGTAGTCGCCGACGGTGCCTCCGACCTCGACGAACACGACATCGGCCGGGCCGCCGTTCTCCCCGCCGCGCATCGCCAGTTCGCGCAGCCCCCGCTTCACCTCGCCGGTGACATGGGGGATCATCTGCACATCACGCCCGAGATAGAGCCCCTTGCGCTCGCCGTCGAGGATGCGGCTGAAGACCTGGCCCGAGGTCGTGAAGTTGTTGCGGGTGAGGTTCTGGTCGAGCATGCGCTCGTAGGTGCCCAGGTCCATGTCACACTCGGTCCCGTCGTCGAGAACGAAGACCTCGCCGTGGCGGTACGGGTTGAGCGTGCCCGAGTCGATGTTCAGGTAGCCTTCCATCTTGATCGGGGCGACCGAGAGGCCCTTGTCCTTGAGCAGCTTGGCCAGGCTCGAGGCGAAGATGCCCTTGCCCAGCCCGCTCATCACGGTCCCGAGCACGACGACATACCGGTGGCGCCCCTTGACATAGCCATCGGGGACCGGGGAATAGAACTCGGTGGAGGTGGTGGCGGCGGCCGCCTTGGCGCGGAGCGCATCGACCGAGAAGCCGCCCCCGGCCGATGGCTCGCCGGGCGATCGTCGGGTCGTGTTTCGGGATTCGTCGAGCGACGGTCGGGGCATACGAGAGTGTATCAGGATCGACGCGTGCGCGCACCGTCGAACGGGCGGCTATTCTCCGCCGACCGGGCCGTTCCCGATCGGCCCGCACGGACTGGGAGGTTCTCGGCCATGCAGGATCTTTTTCAGCAAAGGCCCGCCGCGGGCCGTGTCTCGGCTCTCCTCGGCGCGGTGATCGGGGCGGTCGTCCTTGTCGGCGCCCCCGCGGCCGCTCAGCCCGGCACCCTCGTCGACCGCGACACCGGGCGAAGCCTGCTCAACTGGCCGCCCCCCACCCACTTCGACCACCAGCACGGCAAGCTGGAGATCGACATCCCCTCCATGGACGAGCCCGAGTTCAGCGCCACGCTGACGCTCACCTTGGCCGCCACCGGCACCGACCGCGACCACATCCGGCTCGACGCGGGCGCGATGCTGACGATCAAGTCTGTCCGTGTCGGAGGGCGGGCCCAGTCGTTCACCCACGCCGACGGCGACCTGATGATCTGGCTCGACCGACCCGCCGAGCGGGACCGCCCGATCGAGGTCGTTGTCGAATACGACCTGTCGTACCGCAACGGGAACAACTTCGCGGGGCTCTACTGGTCGCCCGGATCTACCGGATCGCGCGACGAGAACCAGCGCTGGCCGCAGATCCACACCCAGGGCCAGCCCGAGTCGAACAGCCTCTGGTTTCCCTGCCACGACTTCCCCAACGACCGGCTCACGACCGAGATCGTGGTCACGGTCGAGGAGGGGTACCAGGTCCTCTCCAACGGCGCTCTGCTCACGCCCATGGGCGGCGAGCCCGCGGGCGAGGGTCGTCGGCGTTGGCACTGGCTCCAGGCCCAGCCCCACCCCAACTACCTGGTGACGCTCGTGGTCGGCAAGTTCGAACTGCTCGACATGGGCGGGCCCGAGTCGGCCCGACCCGGGCTGCCGATGACCGTGTGGGCTCCGCTCGGCCGCGCCGACCGCACGCGCGAGGTCTTCGCCGACACCGCCCAGATGGTCGCGAGCTTCGAGCGGATCCTCGACGAGCCCTACCCATGGGCGAAGTACGACCAGGTCGTAGCCCGCGGGTACACCAGCGGGGCGATGGAGAACACTTCGGCGAGCACCTTCTTCATCGCCGCCGCGTTCGCCGAGCCCGGGGCGATGGACGGCATCATCGCGCACGAACTCATCCACCAGTGGTTCGGCGACCTATTGACCTGCAAGAGCTGGGAGCACATCTGGCTTAACGAAGGCTGGGCCTCCATGGGCGAGGCGCTCTGGGCCGAGGAAGAAGCCCGGCTCACCACCGGCGACCCGCGGGCCGCCCGCGACGCATACGAGAGCGTCGTCGCCCGCTCGCTCAGCGCCCAGCGAGGCAACCGGACCACCTCGCCCGAATGGCCCGCCCTGGTCTCGAGCCAGTACCAGATCCCGCTGCAGGTCTTCATGAAGAGCGACAACCCGTACACCAAGGGGCAGCTCGTGCTGCACATGCTCCGCGAGGGGCTCGGCGACGAGGTGTTCTTCCGGGCCGTGGCGCGGTACATCGACGAGTTCAAGTTCCGCGAGGTCGAGACCGACGACTTCCGGCTCGTCCTCGAGCGGGAGAGCGGGCTGAGCCTCGAACGCTTCTTCGACCAGTGGACCAAGCGGCCGGGCATCCCCTCGCTGCAGGTCGATATCGATTGGGACGCGTCGGCCCGCGTGCTCCGTGTCCGGGTCGACCAGACCCAGCAGATCGACGCCGACAATCCGGCGTACTGGTTCCATGTCCCGATCGGCGTGCGGCTGGCCGACGGCACGACCCGCACCGTCCGCGTCCTCTCGGATCAGCGGAGCGTGTCGGCCGAGTTCCCGCTCGAAGCGGCACCCGAGGAAGTCGTGGTCAACCCCGGCCTCGCGGTCGCGGCGCGGACGCGGGTCAATAAGGACCTGGCGCTCTGGCTCGAGCAACTCGACGACGCGCACTCGCTGTTCGATCGGCTGCGGGCGATCGAACACCTGGCGCAGTTCGACGAACCGGCCGCCCGCGAGGCCCTGGAGAGGATCGCCGACCATGCCGGCGGGCCACCGATCCTGCGGGCGGCCGCGATGCGTTCGCTCGACAGCGAGATGGCCCGGAGCGAGTGACCCCGCCGACCGACGATTCACCGATCCCCATTCGGGCCGCGTGGCACGCGATCGAGCCGCCGGCTCCGGAGACTGAGCGATGACCATGATGCACCGACTCGCCACGCCCACCGCGATCCTGGCCCTCGCCGCGGGGCTCGCGTCCGCCCGGCTCGACCGCGACGAGTTCCTCTGTCGCCACGAGCACGCGGCGAGGACGGCGATGCTCGCGCTGCAGCCCGCCGGCTCGCGCGACGCGTCGTTCGATGCCTCGACCGGCAAGGACCTGCTGAACTATCCCCCCCACCGTGTCGCGGACTTCGAGCACATGAAGCTCGAGATCACGATCGCCGACATGAACACGCCCCGGTTCGAGGCGATCTCGACGCTGACGCTGGCCCCGGTCGGGTACCCCCTCGCCGAACTCCCGCTCAACGCCGATCTGCTGCAGATCAAGCGGGTCGAGTCGCCGGGGCACGCCACGCGGTGGGAGTACGACGGCCGCATGCTTCGGGTGATCTTCGATCCGCCCGTGCCGGTCGGCGAGTCGTGCGATGTCGTGATCCATTACGCGGCCAACGACCCGACGCAGGGGCTCAAGTGGACACCCGAGAGCCCGGCGTGGCCCGGTCGGCCGGCGCAGCTCCACACCCAGGGCCAGCCCGAGACCAACAGCTTCTGGTTCCCCTGCCACGACTTCCCCAACGAGCGGCTGACCACCGAGATCATCATCGCCGTGCCCGAGGGGTATGTCGCCAGCTCCAACGGGCGGCTCGAGAGCATCGAGAAGGGCTGGCTGGGCCCGTACGCCGACTCGCCCGCGGTCGACATCTTCCACTTCATGCAGGACAAGCCCCACCCCAACTACCTCGTCTCGCTGATCGTCGGCAAGTTCGACATCGTCGATGTCGGGACGCGCGGGTTCAAGGCCCCGGTCTATGTCCCGCCCGGCCGCGGGAGCGATGTCGAGGGCACTTACGGCATGACCATGGACATGGTCCGGCTCTACGAGCGGCTCTTCGACGAGCCCTACCCGTGGGACCGCTACGCGCAGCTCGTCGTCTGGAACTTCGACGCCGGAGGCATGGAGAACACCGCCGCCACCACCATGTTCGACACCGCGATCATCGCCCGCGACGAGCTCGACGACAACGAACTCGACGGGCTCATCGCCCACGAGCTCGCCCACCAGTGGTTCGGCGACTACATCACCTGCAACTCGTGGGAACACATCTGGCTGAACGAGGGATTCGCGACCTACCTCGAGAGCCTGTGGTTCGAGGAACGCGACGGGATCGACGGCTACCACGCCGATGTGCTCGCCAACTTCGACGCGATTCGCGCCGCCGACCGGGGCGTCGCGCCCTTCACGCCCGGCATGGTCAGCAAGGAATACACCGACCCCTTCCAGCCTTTCTTCCGCGGCGCCAACCCCTACCCCAAGGGCGCCAGCATCATGCACATGCTCCGGACCCGACTCGGCGAAGAGGTCTTCTTCGAGGCGATGCGCCTCTACACCGACCGCTTCGCCCTTTCGACCGTCCGCACCAGCGACTTCCGCAAGACCCTCGAGGAAGTCTCGGGCGAGAACCTCGAGCGGTTCTTCCATGAGTACACGATCCGCCCGAACATCCCGCGCGTCCGCGCCACCCCTTCCTGGGATGCAGGCAGCGGCGTGCTGACCCTCACGCTCGAACAGACCCAGCCGATCGACCCGCGCAATCCCGCGTTCGGGGTCGAGATGAATGCGAAGATCGGCGTTGGCGGACGAACGCGCGACGCCCGAATCTCCTTCGACACCCGCACCGCCGAACTCCGCTTCGCGCTCCCCGCCGAACCCGAGTTCATCGCTCTGAACCACGATCTCTCATGCCTGAGCGAGCTCGAGGTTGTCCAGCCCGCCGATCGCTGGCTGCGCCAGCTCGACGCCGGGCTCGGGCTGCCGTCGGCCGTCCAGGCGATCCGGCATCTTGGAACCGCCCGCGACACAGAACCCGGCACCAACGGCCGGCTCGACGCGATCGTGCGCGATCGCGACCTCCACCCCACGATTCGTCAGGAGGCCGCCGAGGCCCTCGGGCAGCGGGCGGCGTTCGCCGAGATTCTCGACCTGCTGGAGGTCGAGACGCCGGCCGATCCCTATGTCCGCGAGACGATCGTGCGCACCGCCGCCGGCATGGACTGGGCCGGCCCGGAGCGTTCGACCGTCGCCGGCGTCCTCGCAACAGCCGTCGAGACCGATTCGAGCACACGCGTCCGGGCCGCGTCGCTCCGGGGGCTGGCGACGATGAACGCGACCGACTACATCCCGCTCGTGCTCGCCGCGACGGAGCAGGAATCCCAGCACGACCGCGTGCGACAGGCGGCGCTCGATGCCCTCGCGTCGCTGGACGCCCCGACCGGTCTTGACGCCGCCATCCGGATCGCCCAGCCCGGCTTCAACTACCGCACCCGCTCGACAGCCGTGCGGGCCCTCTCGGCGCTCGCTCACCACGATCGCAACGCCGCGTACCGCGCCTTGGAGCCCCTGCTCCTCGATCGCGAGCGCCGAACGGTCGAAGCCGCCGGGCGGGCCTTGGTCGATCTCGGCGATCCTCGGGCGGCCCAGGCCCTCCGCCGCTACCTCGACACGGTCGCCCGCGACGATCGCCAACGGGCGTGGGCTCAGGGATTGCTCGACGAACTCGCCGGCGGCGGCTGATCCTCCGACGACCCTGTTGCGCCGGAGCCCTCCGCCTCACGCCCAGCGGTGCCGGGCACACGATCCCCGGGCGTCCCGATGATCGAGAACTCCGTCAGCCCCGCCGCGGCCAGCGTATCGAGCACCTCCAGCAGCGCTCCGGATCGGCTCTCCTGATCCGCCGCGATCACCAACGCCGCGTCGGGGTTCGCGGCTCGGAGTTCGACGATCCGCGCCGCGAGCGAACCGGACTCGACAGGATCCCCGTCCACACGCACCGACCCGTCGCTCGTCACGCCGACGACGATCCGCGTGCGATCGTCGGCCGATTCGCCGGCGGTCAACTCTGGCAGCGCAATGTCAAGCACATCCGCCCGCACCATCAGCACCATGCTGAAGATGAAGAAGGTCAGCAGCAGAAACACGACATCGATCAGGGGTGTGAGCTCAAGCCGGGGCTCGGGGATGGATCGTCGGATGCGGAACATCGTCGTCTCGCGATTGGCGGCGCCCCGGGCACGGGCGCGTCAGCGCGGCTGGAGCAGGTACTCCTTGCCCCCCCAGCGTACGGGCCGACCCGACTTGAGATCACGCAGCGCGTGCAGCAGGATCGTTCCGGCGATCCAGCACCCGATCGGGTGCAGCGGCATCGCCCAGATCGGGAACCGTCCCTTGTGATAGATCCACCCGAGCGTTCCCGTCCACAGCATCGTCGCTATCGACGACGCGCCCAAGGTCGACCATCGCAGCCACGCGGGCGCCCCGCCGACACCCGCCGAGCTCAGCACCAGCGCCAGCAGCACCACCAGCGGCAGCACGGTCCCGGTCGAGCGGATCCGCCACGCGGACTTCCACAGCCGCGTCAGCTTCCGCTTGGTGCAGTCGATATAGATCCGCTTCCAACCGCGATAGAACGAGTCCCATGTCTCGTACATGCGGACCTGCAGCATCCCCTCGTCGTAGAACACACCCGCACGCATGCCGCGGTCGGCGGCCAGCCGCGCCAGCGCCATGTCCTCCAGCACCGCCTCGTTGACCGCCTCGTGCCCGCCCATCGCGTCGTACGCATCGCGCCGAAACAGAATGAACTGCCCGTTCGCGAACGCCCGCCGTTCCTCGTGCCGATTCGCCCGCAGGAGCGGGTACTGGTACATCAGCTCCAGCCCGCACGCCGGCTGCACCAGCCACTCGAACCAATGCCGCACCGACAGCGTGCTCCACAGACTGAGCATCTCGAGGTCACGGTCGCGCAGCAGCGCCACCGCGGCGGCGACCAGATCGGGATCAAAGATCGTGTCCGCGTCGGCAAACAGCAGCAGGTCGCTGCTCCGCGCCGTCTCGGACTGATTCACCGCCGTCCAGATCGCGTTGACTTTCCCCGCCCAGTCCGCCGGGCACTCGCGGATCTCGATGATCTCGAAGCGGTCGTCGTCCCCGAATGCCTCGCGGGCGATCCGCTCCGTGTCGTCGGTGCATCGGTCCAGCGCGAACAGGAACCGGATCGGCCCGGCGTACCGCTGCGCCCGCAGCGATCGGACCAGTCCCTCGATGACATCCGACTCGTTGTGGGCCGGAACGATCACGCAGACGCTCTCCTCCGGCGGGTTCGCCCGGGCGGATTCGGCCCCGTCCCGCGCGCTGGGCAACTGACGGAGCGTCTTGCGGATGCGGTGGATGACGATCAGCCAGAACGCCGCCAGCAGCAGCGAGGAGAGCAGGAGCAGGGTCATCGCGATCGTGTCGAAGCTCGGCATGAAGCGAGCAGGGTAGCCGGTCGGCCCGGCCCTTACACTCCGGGCATGCCCCCTCCCGCCGCACCGAACCGGTCCCCGGACGACCCGGGGCCCGTCCTCACGCCCGCTCAGTGCCGGGAGATCGACCGCCTCGCCGCCGACCGGTACGCGATGCCGACGGTCGTGCTCATGGAGAACGCCGCGCGCGGGCTCGCCGACGCCACCGCCGCCCGCACGCCCGCCAATGGCTCTGTGCTCGTCTTCACGGGCCCGGGGAACAACGGCGGCGACGGACTCGCCGCGGCCCGCCATCTGCACAACCGCGGCTGCAAAATCGAGATCCGGCTCCTCGGCGATCCCGGCGCCCTGCCCCAGGACGCCGCGACGAATCTGCGCATCGCCCGGGCGATGGACCTGCCAATCCTGACCGACTCCGCCGCGTTGCTACGCCCGTCGGCTCCTCCCGACGCCGTCATCGACGCTCTCCTCGGCACCGGGCTCAGCCGACCGGTCGCCGGCTCGTTGCTCGAAGCCATCCGGATGATCAATCGCCTGGGGGACGCCGGCTCGACGGTCATCGCCGCAGACATCCCCTCCGGGCTCGATGGCGACACGGGCGAGCCAAGGCCGGACGCCGTCCGTGCGCACGCCACCGCCACCTTCGCCGCCCGCAAGACCGGGCTGGTCGCCCCGAGGGCCCGGGATTTCGTCGGGCAGGTCGAGGTCGTGGACATCGGCGTGCCCCGGGGGTTGCTCGCGACGGTCGCCCAAGGGTGACGCCCCGCCCGCATCGGCCCGGGGGTTCGGCCCGTACACTGAAACGGAACCCGCGCCAAGAGAGCCTGATGGGGAAGAGACGATGCGCGTGCGAATGGAGCTGTCCCGCATCCTGATCCGCGAGTTGAACGACTACCAGCTCATCGAGCTGCGCGAGGTCGTCGACGAGAGCGACGCGCCCCTGGCGCGCGACCCGCGATCCTTTCCGATCGTCATCGGCCTGCCCGAGGCCCAGGCGATCGACCGCCGGCTCAAGGGCCTGCCCATCAAACGCCCGCAGACCCACGACCTCCTGGCGACCCTCATCTCCGAACTCGGCGGCGAGCTCAAGTCCATCTCCATCACCGATCTGGCCGACCACACCTTCTTCGCCACCCTCGACATCGAGCAGGACGGGCGCACGATTCACGTGGATTCACGCCCCAGCGATGCGATCGCGCTCGGCGTCGCCCAGGATGTCCCGATCTATGTCGAGGACTCCGTCATCGATTCGGCGATGAGCGACTCCCCCGAGTGACCTCCCCCGAAGCTCCGACATGACCGATCGACCGACCACCGCCCCCACCCTCACCGCCGATCTGCCCGGCACCGGCGGCGTCATCAAGCAGCGCCCCGAGGACTTCCTTGTCGAGGAAACGCCCCTTTACGAGCCCGCCGGCCAAGGCGAGCATCTCTACCTCTTCATAGAGAAGCGCGGCATGTCGACCATGCAGCTCACCGGGCTGCTTGCGAACCACTTTGAGGTCCCCAAGCGAGCCATCGGAGTCGCCGGGCTCAAGGACAAGCACGCGATCACCCGCCAGGTCGTCTCGATCCACGCCCCGGGCAAGCGGTTCGAAGACTTCCCCATGATCCGCGACGAGCGGGTCGGCGTCCTCTGGACCGACTACCACACCAACAAGCTCCGCCGGGGCCATCTCAAGGGCAATCGCTTCTCGATACGCATCCGCGGCGTCTCGCCGACCGCGGTCGTCCGCGCCAAGCCCATCCTCGCCCGCCTCGAGCATCGCGGCGTGCCCAACCGCTTCGGCCCGCAGCGGTTTGGATTCCTCGAGAACAACCATGAGATCGGCGCGGCCCTGCTCCGAGGCGATCACGACGCGGCCCTGACCCACCTGCTCGGCCCCAGCGACCTCCACCCCGAATCCCAACCCGAGGCCCGGGCGGCGTTCGAGCGGGGTGATTTCGCAGAGGCGCTCTCGCTCATGCCCAACGCCCTCCGCACCGAGCAGGCGGCCCTCCGCGTGCTCGCGCGCGGAGGGTCCCCCAAGCAGGCCCTGGCGGCGATGGGGCGCGGCGTCGGCGAGTACTACCTCGCCGCGTTCCAGTCGGCAATCTTCAACGCGGTGCTCGATCGGCGACTGGCCGACGGTTCCTGGGACCGCATTCTCCCCGGCGACATCGCCCAGATGGCGCGCAACCGCGCGTGCTTCACCATCGACCACGACACCGCATCCAACCCGGAAACCGCCGCAAGGCTCGAGCGATTCGAGATCGCCCCGAGCGGGCCCATGTGGGGCCCGTCGATGATGCGGGCCTCGGGCCCCATCGAAGAGCTGGAAGTCGGGGCGCTCGCCGAGGCGGGGTTCGCGCCCGACGACCTCAAGCCGCGGGGCGTCTCGGCGCGATGGACTCTCGAGGGCGAACGCCGCCCGCTGCGCATCCCGCTGATCGATCCAAACCTCGAGGGTGGCGTCGACGAACACGGCCCGTTCGTGCGAGTCGCGTTCGAACTCCCCCGCGGCGCATTCGCCACCACCGTTCTTCACGAAATCATGAAGACCGCCGGCGACTCGACAGGGGACGATTCAGACTCCGAGTGACGATCACCGATCGAGACGGTCTGCCGCAGGAGCCTCGCATGGGCGCACCCAGCCCGGAACAAGCCCCCGAACTCGTCTGCTTCGATTGGGGCGGCGTCATCCTCCGCATCTGCCGGAACTGGCGGGAGGCGTGCGACCGGGCCGGTCTCCCGTTCCACGAGCACATCGCCACCCCGGACCTGACCCACCAGCGACGCGGGCTCGCGCATCGGTATCAGATCGGAGCGATCGGCGAGGCCGAGTTCTTCGAAGCAGTCGCGGAAACCACCGGCGGGGCGTACTCGGCCCGTGAGGTGGAGATCATCCACGACACCTGGCTCATCGAGGAGTACCCGGGCGTGAGCGAAGTGATCGCCGAGCTTGTCCGCGTCGGGCGCGCCGCGACGGGGCTGCTCAGCAACACCAACGCCCGGCATTGGGCGCGGCATCTGCCGACGCCCCAAGGCTCCCCGGCCGACTTCCCCACCATCGGCGTCCTCGAGCACCGACACGCAAGCCACCTGCTCGGACACGCCAAGCCCGACCGCGACATCTACGCCGCGTTCGAGGCCCGGACCGGCTTCGCGGGTGGGTCGATCCTCTTCTTTGACGATCTGGACGAGAACATCGACGCCGCCCGTGCGCACGGCTGGCGGGCCTTCCGCGTCGATCACGAGGGGGACACCGCCTCCCAGATCCGCGGCGAGCTGCGCCGGTTCGGGCTGCTCTAAGCTCAGTCGACGCGATCGATCGCAACATCCAGTTCGACCGACCGCGGCTCGTAGCACGCGTCCTTGGAACAGACCTGGTAGGTCATCACCAGCAGCGGACGGCCCTTCCACTGGCCGGTGCATTCGACGACAACCCGAAGATCGAACTGGCCTTCATACGCGCGCACGCCTTCGGGGCGTTCGACGCCCTCGGGATAGTCCGCGTAGACGGCGATGCCTTCGCCCCCGATCGCGTGCACTCGGAAGGGGATCAGCGGCGCGCCGGTGTCGCCGGGATCAGCCGCGATGACATGATGCCCCTCGGCGATGCGGAGCCGGAGATCAAGTGCCGCGGGCTGCTCTCGCCCGACCGAGATCCGCTCCTCGCTCGCGAAGACCTCGACATAGCTGGGCACCGCGTCGCGGGGGCCCTCCGCGGGAGCGGGCTCGCCGGGCTCGACGGCCCCGCCGCGGATCATGGCGAGCAGGGTGCGCGTCGCGAGCACGGGACCGAGCGGGTTGGCGCGAATCTCGCCGCTGACCGCGGCGAGGTGGGCCCGCGCCGCTTCGATCGCCCGCGCATTGCGCGACTGGAACGCCAGCGCGGCGCGGGCGGCGAGCAGGGCCGAGTTGCCGCTGGGCATCGCGCCGTCGTGCTTCGAGGATGGGCGCACGAACGAGTCACTCGCTCGCGCCTGGGAATCGAAGTATGCGAACTCCGCGTCCGTCTCGGCAAAGAGCGCATCGCACCGGTCGATGAGCCCCGCGGCCGTGTCGAGCCACTCCGGGTCCTCGCTCGCGGCACCGAGTTCCACGCACGCGCCCGCGAGCATCGCGAGATCATCGAGCATCGCCGGCTCGCTGGCGGCCCCCTCGAAGAGGCACCGGTGCGGATCGTCGGTCAGCAGTCCCAGCGACCCGATCACGGTGCGAGCGGCGCTCTGCGCGCGCTCGAGCAGGTCGTTGTCTCCGAGGACGCGAGCGGCGCGCGCCAGACCCGCGATCATCAGCCCGTTCCACGAGGCGATGACCTTGGTGTCCTTGATCGGCTGGTCGCGGCGGTTGCGCACCGCGAGCATCGCCGCGCGGACGCGGTCGAGCCGATCGAGGAACACGGGCTCGGTGACGCCCAGGTCGGCCGCGATCTGTTCCGGTCGGTGCGCCAAACGCAGGACATTCGCCGCGGGCGCACCGGGATGGTGCGGGTCGGCGAAGTTGGGACCCCGATCGAGACCGAAGACGCGGAGGGCGAAGTCGGCGTCCTCATCGCCCACCGCGGCGCGGACCTCGTTCTCGTTCCAGAGATAGCTCAGCCCCTCGCGTCCGGCGACCTCGGCGTCGATCGCGCTGATGAACGCGCCGTCAGCGGTCATCGTGCCGAGCACATCGTCTGTGATCTCGCGGCAGACGCGGCGGTAGCCGGCGTCGTCGAACAACTCGGCGGCGCGCGCATAGACCGTGAGCAGTTGCCCCTGGTCGTAGAGCATCTTCTCGAAGTGCGGGACGGTCCAGGTCGCGTCGACGGCGTAGCGGTGGAACCCGCCGGAGAGCTGGTCGCGAACACCGCCGATCGCCATGCGGTCCAGCGTGACACGGGCGGCGGTGGCGAAGGACTGGCGGGTGGCGTCGTCGCCGGCGGCGTCGCTGAGGTCGAGGCAGAGCGCGATGAGCTCTGGCTGGGGAAACTTGGGTGCCCCGCCGAACCCGCCGTGGGTGCGGTCGAACGAGCGGAGCAGGGCTTCGCCCGCCTGCTGGATCTGGGCGATGCCGACGGGCGCGGGTTGGGCGCGCGTGGCGAGGCTGTCTCGCACGGCGTCGGCGAGGCGGTCGGCCTGCTCCAGCACCTGGTCCCGGTTGTGCCGCCACGCGTGCCCGATGCGGCGGGCCGTGTCGACGAGCCCGGGCAGCCCGCGGGCGGGCTCGGGGGGAAGGTAGGTGGCGCACCAGAACGGGCGGCGCTGCTCGGGTTCGAGGAGGACGGTCATGGGCCACCCGCCGTGCCCTCGCATGACGACGGTGGCGGCCATGTAGATCTCGTCGAGGTCGGGTCGCTGCTCGCGGTCGAGCTTGATGCAGACGAACTCGTCGTTGAGGACGGCGGCAACCTCGGGAGACTCGAAGCTCTCCCGCTCCATGACATGGCACCAGTAGCAGGTCGCGTAGCCGATGGAAAGGAGCACCGGGACATCGCGTTCGCGGGCCCGGGCGAATGCTTCGCCGGACCAAGGCCACCAGTCGACGGGATTGTGCGCGTGCTGGCGGAGATACGGGCTCGAGGAGGACGCGAGCCGGTTGCCGGGCGGGTTGTCTCGGGTGGGTTCAGGCACCGGTTCGCTCCACGCGACGGAAGATCATGGTGGTGACCGGGGACTCGGCGACCAGAGAGGAGGGGGCCGCGGCGCGGGAGGTTCGGCGTGCGCGCGTGCCCGTCGCGGTCGCGGCGGCGGCTTCGCTCGAACGCAGAACGGCGTCGCCCGGTAGGCGTTCGATGGTGACGGAAATGAGTTGAGTCATCACGCGGATCTCTTCGTCAATGGGCGCGACCAGGTCGGGAAGGATCGCGTCGAACGCGCCGGAGTATGTGCGCACGGCGGCGCGGAGTTCGGCCAGGGCGGATCGCGCATCGGACCGGAGGAATGTGGCGAAAGCGTCACGCAGCGGCTCAAGCTCGGGCGCGAGCCATTGGCGGGCCTCGATGAGGCGCTGCGCGGGTGCCTGATTGATCGCCGGGAGCACGATGCGGCCACGGAGCTCGCCGAGTTTGCCCTCGGCCCGCTGCGAGAGCGAGGCGGGCTCGGAGCGGGCGATCGGGAGGTCGTGGCGCGCGGCAAAGGCGTCGAGTCCGGCGCAGACCGGGACGCTCAGGGCGGGGTCCGGCCCGCCCTTGTTGAGGTCGCGTGAGAGGGCCTCGAGCAGGCGGTCCGGGTCGCCGAAGAGATCGGGCCGCATGAACGAGCGGAGGGTGGCGTAGCGCGGGTCGAGGTCGATGCGCTCGACGGCGCGGCGGACATCGGCGGCGGGGCCTTCGGGGCCGAGCGGGGCGGTGATGACGCCGTTCCTCCACAGCGGCATCGACCACTCCCACGACCGCATGAACTCGAGATAGGACGGGGCGGCGCCCACGGCGCGGGAGACATCATGCACCGACGAGAAGGAGCCCGGCGCCGGGAGCAGCGTGACGACGCGCTCGGCGAGCAGGAGCGAAGCCATCACAGGAACTTCGCGGGTGGTCAGATGGTATGGGCTGACGGCGACGATCATGGCTTGGACACGAGGCGTGCGCTCACGGGGCGTACCCCGCGGGGTGGTCGCGGAACCAGCGCCATGCGGACTCGACGATCTCGTCGATGTCGGTGATCTGCGCGCGCCAGTTGAGGTCTCGCTGGATGGCGGCGGGGTCGGCGTACAAAGTCGGCGGGTCGCCGGGGCGGCGGGTGCCCTCGCGGATCTCGAACGGTCTGGAGGTGACACGCTTGACCGACTCGATGATCTCGCGGACGGAGTAGCCCTTGCCGATACCGAGGTTGTATCGGCGGCGGTCGCCGGGCTGGAGGGCGTTGAGGACCGCGACATGGGCGTCGACGAGGTCCTCGACATGGACATAGTCGCGGACGCAGGTGCCGTCGGGCGTGTCGTAGTCGGTGCCGAAGATGGTGATCGCCTCGCGTTTGCCGAGGACGGCTTCGAGGACGACTGGGATGAGGTGAGTCTCGGGTTCGTGATCCTCGCCGAGGAGCCCGGAGCGGTCGCACCCGGCGACATTGAAGTATCGCAGGGCGGCGAAGGCGACGGGCTTGCCCGCGGCCTGGCGGGCGGCGGTCCAGTCGTCGAGGATGCGTTCGACGGCGAGCTTGGAGGCGCCGTAGGGGTTGATGGGGTTGGTCGGGCAGGTTTCCCGGATGGGGATCTCGGAGGCGGGCGGCTCGCCGTAGGTCGCGGCGGTGGACGAGAAGACGAAGCGGTCGACGCCGGTGGCGTCGCAGGCCTCGATCAGCGAGAGGGCGGCGGCGGTGTTGTTGCGGTAGTAGCTCAGAGGCTGCTGGACGGACTCGCCGACATAGGTGAGCGCAGCGAAGTGCATGACGGTGGTGATCTGGTGCTTGTGGAGGATGCCCTCGACGAGGGGGCGGTCGCCGATGTCGCCTTGGACGAACGAGAGGCGTCCGCCGGCCTCGGGCTCGAGGAGTTCGATCGGGGCGCGGTGACCGCGGAAGAGGTTGTCGAGGACGACGACCTCGTGCCCGTCGCGGAGCAGCCTCTGGACGGCGTGCGAGCCGATGTATCCCGCTCCGCCGGTGACAAGTGTGCGCATGGTTCCTCCTTGGCCGATCCGATGGTACCCTTCCCGCCCGCCGAGCCCAGCCCGGGACGGTTCGGGCCAGGGAGTCTGAGCGATGACTGAATCGTCGAACCGAACCGAGCGTCCGACCACGGGGGCCAGCGTGCTGAGCCCTTCGCTCGCGGTTCGGAGCGTCGTCGGCGGGGCGTTGATGGGTCTGGCGAACCTGGTGCCGGGGATCAGCGGCGGGACGATGCTGGTCGCGACGGGAATCTACACACGGTTCATCGACGCGATCTCGGACCTGACGCGGCTGCGGTTCCGGGTGGGGTCGGTGGCGCTGCTGGCGATCGTCGTGGCGTCGGCGGGGGTGGCGATCGTGCTGGGGGCGGCGGTGATCACGCATCTGCTGACCAGCGCCCGCTGGGCCATGTATGCCGCGTTCATCGGGCTGACGCTCGGTGGGCTGCCGATTCTGCTGAAGCTGACCCGGCCGCTGAACGGGGCGGCTTGGGCCGGGATCGCGGCGGGCGTGGCGGTGATGCTGGGGCTGGTGTGGCTGCAATCGGGCGGCGCCGGGGGCGGCGGCGGTCGGACGAACATGCTGCTGCTCGGGCTCGCGGGCGTGGCGGGGGCGAGCGCGATGATCCTGCCGGGGGTCAGCGGGGCGTTTCTGCTGCTGCTGCTCGGGCAGTATCGCCCGATTCTCGAGTCGATCAGCCGAGCGAAGGACGCGGCTTCGGCGCGGGATCTGTCGCTGCTGATGGGGGAGGCCGGGGTGATCGTTCCGGTGGGCGTCGGCGTGGTCGTGGGGATCGCGCTGGTGAGCAACCTTCTCCGCTTCGCGCTGCACCGCTACGAGAAAGCGACGCTCGGCGTGCTGATCGGGCTGCTGATCGCGGCGCCCGCCGGGCTGTATCCGTTCAAGGTGGGCGTGCGGCCGGAGGTCGGCGATGTGATCGCGGGGCAGACGGTGACGGCGGAGAACCTGGCTGAGTTTCGCGCCGACCCCAAGGACTGGCCCGAACGGTTCTTTGCGCCCACGGCGGGGCACCTTGTGGTGTCTGCGTGGCTGGCGACGCTCGGGGCCTCGTTGACCGTTGGGCTGTCGCTGCTGAGCGCCGAGCGGAAGCCGAAGCGGAATCAGGACGCCGACGCGTCGGAGGATGCGGCTTCGGGCTGAGCGGTGCGGGCCGACCAGCCGCCCATGCGCGGAGCGCGCCGGGACTGGATGATCGCCAGCGCAGCGATGCCGGCGAGAACCATCAGCACGCTGAGCCACTGACCCCGGCTGAGCCCGGCGATGCGGGCGGTGGCGAGATGGGCGTCGGGGAGTCGCCAGAATTCGGTGACGACGCGCAGGACGCCGTAGGAAATGAGGAACCACACCCCGACGACGCCGGGCTTGCGAGGGCGGCGGGCGATGAGCCAGATGATCAGCCCGACAGCGAGCCCCTCGGCGGCCGCCTGGTAGAGCTGCGACGGGTGGCGGGCGTTGATCCAGGGCTCGATGAGTCGGGCGGCTTCGTCGGAGCCGGCCTGGAGCTTTCGGAGCAGCGCTTCGTAGCGGGCTTTGAACTCGCCGTCCCATCCGGCCGGGCCGAGGGAGGCAGGGTCGAGCCCGACGGCGCGGAGGAGCCCTTCGCGTTGGGCATCGGAGAGTTCGTCGGGGCGTTCGAGGGCTTCCTGCGGGAATCGGACGCTCCACCACGGCGCGGGCTCGCCGGCGCGGGCGACGATGCGTCCGAGGAGTTCGCCGTTGACGAAGTTGGCGAGTCGGCCCAGGAGCAGCCCGAAGGGTGCAAGCAGAGAGAAGACATCGAGGACATGGAGGACGGGGGCCCGGCCGACGCGTGTGCCGGCTTCGGTCTTGAAGCCTCGGGCGACGAGGAAGCCGACGAGGATGACGCCGACGATCCCGCCGTGGCTGGCCATCCCCCCTCGCTGGAGTTCGAAGACCCCCCACCACGGAAAGGATGAAGAGAAGTCCCAGAGGAGCGAGGGCTGGTAGAAAAGCACATAGCCGAGGCGCCCGCCGACGACGGCGCCGAGAGCGGCGTACATGATGACATCCATCGCCCGCTCGGCGGGGATGGGCGTGGCACCGCGGCGGGCGAGGAAGCGGAGCGCGAAGTAGCCGAGCACAAATCCGGCGACATAGCTCAGCCCGTACCAGCGCAACCCGACACCGGGGCGGATCTCCCAGAGAAACGGGCCGAGGTCGTGGAGCCACGCGGCGAGGGTCATGCGGGCGCGAGTGTACGCGCCGCGTTCGGATGGTGCGGGATCGAGGCGGGCGGGGAGGGGTCAGCGGGCGTCGATGCCGAAGAATCGCGCGGTGTTGTCGTTGACGATCCGGTGGAACTCGTCGAACGGGAGGCCCCGGGCATCGGCGATGAACTCGGCGGTGTGGCGGACCCACGCGGGTCGGCAGGGGCGCTTGCCGCGATGCGGCGCGGGCGCGAGAAATGGCGCATCGGTTTCGATGAGGATGCGGTCGGCGGGGACGAGCGTGGCGGCGGCGGCGACCTCGCGGGCGTTGGGGTAGGTGACGACGCCCGTGAACGAGATCATCGCGCCGAAGTCGAGGCATCGGCGCGCCTCGTCGGGCCCGCCGGTGAAGCAGTGGAAGACGAACCGGGCGGGATCGAGCCCGGTGGCTTCGAGGCGTGGGATGAGGTCGTCGAACGCGTCGCGGCAGTGCAGGATGATCGGGAGGCTCGCCGGACGATGGGTGGTGCCCCGGATGACCTCGAGTTGCTCGTCGAGCACCGCAACCTGGAGGTCGAACGGGGGCTCGTCGTAGTGACGGTCGAGCCCGAGTTCCCCCCACGCGACGCACTTGGGGTCGGCGGCGACGCGGGTGATGCGGGCCCAGTCGTGCGGGCCCTTGTCGGCGTAGAGCGGATGGACGCCGGCCGAGCACCAGACCCGTTCGTGGGCCCGTGCGATGGCCAGGGCGTGCTCGCAATCAACGCTGGTGGTGGAGATGGTGATGAGCCCCGTGACGCCTGCCTCGGCGGCTTCGGCGAGAACCTCCGGGACGCGATCTCGGAATTCCGGGAAGGTGAGATGGCAGTGGGTGTCGATCACGCGGGGACGGTATCCCTCAGGGGTCGGTGAATCCTTCGGGGAGCGGCGCGGTAGGCTGGGGGGATGCCATGCAACACTAGAGCGCGGTCGCGGATCCCCGGGTCGGTCGGCTTGGTCGCCGTGTTGGCGTGGCTGTTGCTCGGCGTGGCTTGGGGGGGCGCGTCGGCAGCGAGCGCGCCCACGGCCGCCCGGGCATCGGACCGGTCGGGGCAGTGGGCCGACACGGAGCGGTGGTTCGTGCTTCGAATTGCGGACCAGCGGGCGGGCTGGATGCGTGAGCGGATCACGCGGAATGACGAGTCGATCACGACGAGCATCGAGACGCGTGTGTCGATGAAACGCGGGGCGATCGGGGTGGAGATCGAACTGGTGGCCGAGTTCGTGGAGACGGCTGACGGGGAGCCGATCTCGATGGTCTCGATGCAGCGGCTTGGCATGGAGCCGGTGACGCAGCGGTACTTCTTCGAGGGCGAGACGGTCCGCGTGATCGCCGAGCAGGGCGGGTTTGAGAACGAAGCAATCCGGCCGGCGCCCGAAGGTGAGTGGCTGACGCCGACCGAGGCGGCGGCGTATGTCGCGGCGCTGCTCGAATCGGGGGCCCAGGAGATCGTCGTGCGGACGATCGATCCGTTCTCGGGGCTCGAGCCGATCACGATCCGGCGGCGTGGGTTCGAGGCGGTGACGATCGAGGTGCTGGGTCGGAGTGTGCCGGCGGTGCGGTGCGAGACGGTGCAGAGCGATGTGCCCGGGATCCGGACGATCGAGTATCTCGGGAGCGATGGTCGCGCGATCCGGAGCGAGACCTCGCTCGGCGGAATTCCCGTGGAGATCATCGCGGCGGATCGCGACCTGGCGCGGATGCCGGTCGATGCGCCGGAACTGATGGCGCGAACCTTCGTGAAGCCCTCGCGCGCCATCCCTCGGCCGCGTGCGGCGACGCGGGCGGTCTACACGCTCAGCGTTCCGGACGGAGAACTCCCCGACCTGCCGACGACCGGGGCGCAGTCGGTCGTGCGGCTCGATGCACGATCGGCGAGGATCGAGGTCGATGCTTCATTCCCGTCGATGGCCGACGAAGCGGCGTCGGAAGATGCGTCGCTGCTGGGGCGGTCGGCGATGCTGGAGGTCGATGATCCGGAGATCGCGGCCCTGAGGGATCGGGCGGTGCGAGGCAGCCCTGAGCGAGCGAGCGCCCGGGCCGAGGCGATGCGTCGGTTCGTGCACCGCTATGTCCGCTCCAAGAGCCTCGATGTCGGCTTCGCGACCGCGTCCGAAGTGGCACGCACGCGGCAGGGAGATTGCACCGAGCACGCGGTGCTGCTCGCGGCGATGCTGCGGGCCGACGGGATCCCCTCGCGCGTTGCGAGCGGGCTGATCTTCGTCGATGAGTTCGCCGGGGCCGACCGGATCTTCGCGTACCACATGTGGACGCAAGCGCTGATCGAGTCCGAGGCGGGCTGGCGGTGGGTCGACCTCGACGCGACGCTGCCCGATTCGGTGGCGTTCGACGCGGCGCACCTCACGCTCGCGACAACGACCTTCGCCGACAACGAGCCGGGCAACTCGCTGGTGGGGCTGGTGCCGCTGCTGGGGCGGCTGGAGATCCGGGTGGATACCGTCGAGCACGATCATGCCGGACTCCCGTGAAAAGCTGCCGCATCTTCCCGCCCGCCCCGCCGATGCCCACAAGGGAACCTGCGGGACCGTGGCGGTCGTCGGTGGTCATGTGGATGCCGATCGCGTGATGATCGGGGCGCCGGCGTTGTCGGCGCGGGCGGCGTTGCGCGCGGGAACCGGGCTCGTGCGGATCGTGGGCCCGGCGTCGCTGCTGCCGAGCATGCTGGAGATCGAGGCGTCGGCGACGGGCGTGCCGCTGCCCGAGCAGGGGGATGAACTCTTGCCGCACGGCTGCGTGGAGGTGGTCGATCGCGTCGTGACGCAGTCGGACTGTGTGGCGATCGGGCCCGGGCTGGGAATGGGCGAGGCGAGCCGGGCGATGAGTCTGCGGGCGATCCAGCAGGAAGAGGTGCCGGTCGTCGTCGACGCCGATGCATTGAACTGCCTCGCGGAGGTGCCTGAGCTTCACGCGGACTTTCGGGCCGCGGCGGTGCTGACGCCGCATCCCGGCGAGTACCGGCGACTGGCGCGGGCGCTTCGCCTGAAGGAAGAGCCCCGGTCGAAGGAAGAGCGGCTGGCGGCGGCCGAGTCGCTGGCGCAGCGGCTTGGCTGCGTGGTGGTCCTCAAGGGCGAGCACACCGTCGTTTCGGACGGGCTGCGGAGCTGGTTGTGCGGGCGCGGGCATCCTTGCCTGGCGACGGCCGGGACGGGGGATGTGCTGACGGGCTTGATCGCGGGGCTGGTCGCGCAGTTCGTGCCCCGGCCCGACGCGTCGATGCCGTCGGTGCTGCGCGAGCGGATGCCGCCCGATCCGCGTCGCCCACTGACGCTGTTCGATGCGGCCCGCCTGGCGGTGGAGATCCACGCGATCGCGGGCGAGCGCTGGGCGCGGGAGACCGAGGCGTCGGCGGGTCTGCGGGCGCAGGAGCTTGCCGACCTGCTGCCGGTCGTCGTCGAGGCGCACCGGACGCGGTGATCGGCGTCAGTCGAGACGGCGCGGCGAGACCGACGAGACCATGCGCACGGCGGGGGTGTCAAGGGCCGAGCCGATGGTGTCGGCCTGGTCGTCGTCGGCGAGGATGGTGAAGTCGATGGTGGCGCGGCGGAGGCGCGGGCCGACATCGTATTCGAGCACGAACCGCAGGTCCTGGACGCGGCGCATGAGCGTGCGCTCAGAGGTGCTCACCAGCGTGCTGCCGTTGTAGTGCTCGACCGTCGCACGGAGCTCGAACGGGCCGTTGGCGCCGGGGACGGCGACGCGGGACAACCTCCAGATCTGCGAGATCGCCGGGTCCGGATCGGGGTAGGCGACGAACTCAAGCGAGGTGGACTCGATCTCGGGTGTGAGGATGGGGTTGACGGGGAACGGACCGAACTCCTCGCCGTTGCGGATGAGGCTCGAGAGGCGGTGCATGACCAGGCGACCCACGACATGGGTCGAGACTGTTTCGGTGGTGCTCTTGTAGCTCTTGAACGACGCGTCGAGCGCGCCGAGCGTCGCGGTGAGCAGGGTCGAACTGATGGTCAGGGCGATGAGCATCTCGATGACGCTCAGGCCCCTGCGGGCGCGGGGTCGGCGGGGATTCATCGGGTTCCCTCCCGGTAGGTGCCGGCGAGCGGGGTGAGCTTGAGGGGCAGCATGATGCCGTCGGGAAGCGTCATGTTGGGATCGAAACGGATCTCGATTCGGCCGTAGCCGTGGAAAGGCACGGGCTGGGCGCCATCGGGGGGCGTGTCGTCGGGGTCGAGATCGGGGAGCCCGTCGCCGTCGACATCCCAGCCAACGATGCGCTTGCCGGCAAAGAGGGGGAGGTCGTCGGGGTCGATGCTCTCGCCGTCGCCGTCCTCGATGCCGAAGTAGCCGAGGGTGGTGTTGAACCCTGCGGGGTTGCCGACCTCGCTGCCGCCGACATCGACGAGGGGCCCCTCGCCGGGCTTGGGCTGGAAGGTGAGCATGAGCGAGCCGTCGATGCTGGCGTTGCCGCGGACATCGAGCACGCCGGCGATGATGGCGCCCTTGAGCGAGACATGCTGCTCCGGGGGGCTGTTGAACGACCCGATGTCGACCGAGTAGTTGGGGAGCATCATCGAGCTCTTGGCGATCTCCGCGAGCTCGTCGGCTTCGGGGTTGAGCAGCGGATCATCGGGCGCGTCGGGGTGAGCATCGAGGAACCGGGTCTTGCCGGTGAACTGCATCTTGTTGCGCACATGGGTGTAGCCGGTGGGCGTGTCGGAGACGATCGACCCGACGAAGAGGCAGTCGTGGAAGCGGAGGTTGTTGGAGTAGTCGCGGGTATCGGTGACGCGCTTGCCGTTGATGATCAGCGGATCGGGCAGCGAGTTGTAGTCGTCGGTGCTGTAGGTGGAGATCTGGCTGTCGAGGACATCACCCTTGTCGAGCGGGTCGACGGCCAGGAGGATGACCTCGTTGGGCGGGATCGCCGAACCGGGCAGCATGGGCGGCGCGTCAGAGCCGTCCTCGCCCGCGTCGTCGCCGTAGACGGTGCGCTCGAACGCGGGGCCGGGGACGCCCATGGTCAGCGACATCTCGAGGCGCCCGTAGTTGGTCCAGTGCGGGTGGGTGTTGTCGGCGTGGGCGCGGACCCAGGTGACGCCGATGAACTCGCAGTTGACGAACAGGGCGTTGAGGCCCATGGGGATCTGCGTGTCGTAGAAGCGCATGTTGCGGAAGACCGGACGGTAGTACCAGTCCGAGAAGTTCGGGCTGTTGAAGGGCATCTTCTCGTAGTGGGCGGTCGCGAAGTTGTCGGGCAGCCCGTCGTGGTTCGCGTCGGGGTCGAGGCGGAAGTAGAGGGGTGTCGAGCCGTCGTCGGTGCCGGTTTCTTCGTAGGTCGCCAAGTCCCCGACCGAGACCCCGAGCTGCGACGCGACCTGCTCCCAGAACTCGTCACCGTCGGCCGCGGCGCGGAGCCCGGACTCGGTGTCGACGAAGGCGCTCGCATCAAGGTCGGGGAGCTTGCTGGACCCGACATTGAAGTCGAGGGGGTTCTCGCCGGTCGGGGCCTGGATGCCGCCCTCGATGGATTCCTGCGGGTCGCCGTGGGCGGCGTTCCAGGCGCTCGCCGATACGCGGAAGTCGATCGAGCCGTTGACCTTGGCGTAGCGGTCCATGGCGTCGATGACGCCGTCGCGGAAGCCGAGTTCCTGGTCGAGGAACGCGTCGCGGACGGGGTCGTAATCGAGCATGGGCTCGATGCCGGCATCCCAGGCGCCGTCGGAGTCGAAGTCGTAGAACCCGTAGATGCCGTTGCGATTGCGGTCGGGCACGGTGCCGTCGAGCAGCATCGCGAGCTGGTCGTCGATGGGGTTGCCCGCGGCGTCGACGAACTCGGCAGCTTCGAACTCTGCGGGGGTGCCGGCCTTGAGAGCGTCGCTGAGGACAACGCGGCCGTCACCGTTGGTGTCGTAGTGGTTGATGAAGACATCGAACTCATCGACGAAGCCGTCGCCGGTGATGTCGGAGAAGGGGCTGTCGTTCGGGTCGCCGCCGTAGTCATCGCCCGCCTTGTCGGGGATGCCCTGGCCCTCGATGGGATGCCCGACGCGGAGTCGGTTGTCGCGGTCGATGTCGTAGGCGAGGATGCCGGCGTAGAGGTCGGCGAGTTTGGCGTCGAGAGCGTCGTCGAGCCCGGCGAAGTCGCTGCGGAGGACGAGCGGCTCGCCGTTGGTGACATCAATCTCTTCATACGCCGCGCCGAGGTTGCCCTCGATGTGGACATTCTTGCCGATCCTGAGCTTGCTGGGGCTGATGACGGCATGCTCGACGGTCTTGAAGAGGCGGAAGTCCTGCGTGATGACGCGGGTGAGCGGCTGGCCCTGGCGGCGGTAGCCGAAGTCGTAGCCGACGACGATCGCGCGGACATCGACGCCGTTGGCGAGCGGGGCGTAGATGACCTGGAACGCGGGGATGTCGGCGTCCTGGCCCTGGGGAACCTGCCCGAGGGCGACCAGCGGCGTGACGACCCAACCGTCGGCCTTGTAAACGCTCGTGTCGGTGCCGGCCGGAGCGGTGGTCACGACGGGCACATCGATGCCGTCGTAGACGATGATGTTCTCATCGGCGGCGTGGATCAGGGCGATCGCCTCGGCGAGCCCGGCGGGGGGTGCCGCCTCGGCGTGCCCGCTGGGCGGGTTGAGCACGACGATGTCTCCCAGCGAGCCGGTGTTCCCGGTCCACAGAGCCGACGCGGTGCTGGCGTCGATGTCGCTCTTGGAGATGACGAAGCGCGAAGAGGCCTCGCGCAGACGGGCTTCGGCGAACGCCATGCCGGTCTCGGCGGCACCCATGGCGCGCATGACATGGAGATGGGTGCTGGCAGCGCGGAGGTTGCCCTGGCTGGAGATGCCCATCGCCGCGACCAGCGAGCCGAACAGCACGACGAACATCATCGCCAGAACCGAGACGACCCCTCGGCGGGATCGCGCCAGCGAAAGGACCTTGCGAGCGGTGCGGACGGGCGCGCGGCCCGTCCCAAGAATCGGAGTCGTCACGACGCTCCTCCCTTCAATCTCACTCAACGGGATCCCGGCGTGATCCAGGTCACGCGCGTGATCTCCTCCTCATCCACCGCCCCCGGAGCCCGATACGCGACGATGACCGTCACGCGGAGCGGGAAGTCGCCGACGCGGCGGCCGGGCCATCCCACACCGCCGGGCTGCTGGAAGTTGTCGGCCAGCACGAGAGAGGGATCGAACGGATCGACCTTCTCGACCAGCACGGTCTGGCTCCACCCGGTCATGCCGACGGGCGCGCCGTTGGCGAGGACGGGGTTGCCGTCCTCGTCGATCTGCGGGATGAGCTCTCCGAAGCCGTTGATGGGCCCGGGAAAGTCGCCGTTGTCGCCGAATCGGACGCCGTCGAAGTCGTCGAGGTCGTCGTAGTCGGCGACGGTGACCTCGCCCGCCTCGGGCCCCCAGCCGAAGAGCGTGCCGCCATCGAGCCCGAGCCCGGTGACGGGGTCGTGGCGTGAGAAGTTGCGCGAGTACTCGCGGATCTCGTTGGCGAGGAATGTGGCGGTGGCGGCCTGCGACGACCAGGCGTTGGAGCGCATGAAGGCGGTCTGCGCGTCGATCATGGCGATGACGCCGACACCGATGATCACGATCGCCAGGGCGGTTTCGATCAGGGTGAGCCCGGGTCGAGCGGCTGGGTTGTTCCGGCGGCGGGCGCGCATGGGGCGGATCCTCCCTCCCAATGCTTCGGTTCAGCCGACGACCTGGCTCATCTTGAAGATCGGGAGGATGATCGCCATGGCGATGAATCCAACGACTGATCCCATCACGAGGATCATGACGGGTTCGATGAGCCCGGTAACGGCCTTGATCTGCTCCTTGAGGGCCTTGGCGTAGTAGACCGAGACCTCGTCGAGGACCTCGCCAAGCTTGCCCGACTCCTCGCCCGCGGAGATCATCTGCACGACGGACTTGGGGAGCATCTTGTCCTTCAGGAGCGGCTGGGCGATCTTCTTGCCCTGCTTGACGCTCGCGTAGACGCGGTTCCACATCGCCTGGTAGATCCGGTTGCCCGAGATCTCGCCGGTGATCATCAGCGTGTCGAGCATGGGCACGCCCGCGTTGATGAGCTGGCCCATGGTCTGGAGCGAGCGCGAGATGAACAGCGAGCGGAACATCCCGCGGACGACCGGGACCTTCAGCTTGGCCTTGTCGAGCCAGAACCCGCCGACCTCGGTCTTGAGGAAGAAGACCAGCGCGATGATCCCGGCGACGGCGGCGGCGGCGATCAGGTGCCACTGGGCGGTCATGAACTTCGACACGGTCATCAGGAAGGTGGTCGCCCAGGGGAGGATCTCCTCCTTGCCCTCGAAGACCTGGTAGAACTTGGGGAGCACGAAGGTCAGCAGGAAGATGGTGACGGCGACGGCGAGGGTGCCGATCACGCCCGGGTAGATCGAAGCGCCGACGACCATCTTGCGCGTCTCGATCTGCTGGGCGATGTACCCGGCGATCCGATCGAGCATGTCGGCGAACGAGCCGGACATCTCCGAAGCGCGGACCATGTTGATGTAGAGCGGCCCGAAGAGCTTGCCGTGGACCGCCAGCGCGTCGGAGAACTGCTTGCCGCTCTCCACATCGGCCTTGACCTGGTAGATGATCTTGCGGAACGCGGGCTTGGCGGTCTGCTCGGCGATGCCCTCGATCGCCGAGCGCAGGTTGATGCCCGCGCGGACCATGACCGCGAGCTGGGTGGTGAAGTCGAGGACATCGCGCTGAGAGGGCTTGCGGCTGTTGAGGGCGCGCAGGGCCTCGAGCACACTGACGCCGGAGTTGCCCTGCGTGTCGGCGTTGAGGCTCAGAACATGGGCGCCCTGGTTGCGGAGCAGGGCGGCGGCGGTGTTGGCGCTGTCGGCGGCCAGCACGCCGGACTGGATCTCGCCGCCGGCCGTCCGGACCTGGTAGCGGTAGTTGGGCATCGGCTCGGTCCTCTCTTGCGTTCGTGCTTACGCCGCGAGCTGACGCTCGAGCTTGTCGGGGAAGACCGCCTGCGCGATCGCGTCTTCCTTGCTGATCATGCCGTTGAAGTAGAGCTCCGCGATCGAGGTGTCCAGGCTGCACATCCCGATCGCCCGGTTGGTCTCGATGACATTGGGGATCTCGTGCGTGCGGCTCTCGCGGATCAGGTTGCGAACGGCCGGGGTCGCCAGCAGGGTCTCGACGGCCGGGACCATGCCCGGGCGGTCCTGCCTGGCGAACAGGGTCTGGGAGACGACCGCCTGGAGCGTGCCCGCGAGCATGGCGCGGATCTGGCTCTGCTGGTTCGCGGGATACATGTCGATGATTCGCTCGACCGTCTGCGACGCGTTGACGGTGTGGAGCGTCGAGAGCACGAGGTGCCCGGTCTCGGCCGCGCTGATCGCCAGGGCCGTCGTGTCCAGGTCGCGCATTTCGCCGACGAGAATGATGTCCGGGTCCTGGCGCAGGGCGTGCTTGAGGCCCGAGGCGAAGCTCGGGATGTCCTGGCCCAGCTCGCGCTGCTCGATCAGGCACTGGTCGGACTCGAACACATACTCGACCGGGTCCTCCAGCGTGATGATGTGCTTGCTGTAGCGCTCGTTCATGGCCTGGATCATGGCGGCGAGCGTGGTGGACTTGCCCGAGCCCGTATCACCCGTGACGAGCACCAGCCCGCGGGGGAGGTAGGTCAGCCGCGCGATGACCTCGGGGAGGTTCAGGGCCGCCAGCGGCGGAACGCGGGTCTTGATCATTCGGAGAGCCATGCCCACCGACCCGCGCTGCATGTGGGCGTTGACGCGGTAGCGGGCCAGTTCGGGCACGGCGTACGAGAAGTCCGCGTCCTTCTGGCGGTCGAAGATCGCGACCGACTCGGGCGGGGCCATCTGCTCGAGCATCTCGGCAACATCGTCGGCCGACAGCTCCGAGAACTCCATCGGCGTCATCACCTGGTGCACGCGCATGTACGGCGGGTGATTGGAGATGAGGTGGACATCCGACGCATCCGCGTCGTAGGCGGCACGGAGAATCGTCTGCAGGTCTGGCGCCATGGATCTCTCCCTTGCACAACGCGGAGTCCGCGCACTGGACGGATCGACCCGATCCCCCTGTGAGTTCACTCCCCCCGGAACCAGATTCGTCGGCCGGGTCCCGCCCCGCTGCCCCACCGGTTCAACCACTCCAGACCGGGCAGACGCAACACGCCCACCGCGCTCCGGCTCGCGGTGCGAGTCCGCGGGCGGATTCGGGAAGGTCCGGGGAGGCTCAGCGGGCGGCGGCCGCGGCGTCGCGGGCCGCGACCGCGAGTTGGTCGCAGTGCTCGTTCTCGGGGTGCCCGGCGTGCCCCCGGATCCAGTGGAATCGGATCCGGTGTTGCTTGCGGAGTTCGTCGAGCCGCCGCCAGAGGTCCTCGTTCTTGACCGGCTGCTTACTGGCGGTCTTCCAGCCACGCCGGATCCAGGAGTCCAGCCACTCCTCGAGCCCCTTGAGGACATACTGCGAGTCGCTGGTCAGGTCGACGAGGGTCGGCCGCTGGAGTTGCTCGAGCCCGTTGATGACCGCCAGAAGCTCCATACGGTTGTTGGTCGTACGGGGCTCGCCGCCGCTGCCCTCGATCTGCTTGCCGGTCGCGGGGTGGCGGAGCAGAAACCCCCAGCCTCCCGGGCCGGGGTTCCCCGAGCAGGCTCCGTCGGTGAACAGTTCGACCTGCGGAAGGGACGCGTCGTCGGCGATTGGCTGGGGCTTGGTCACGGGCGGACTCTACCCCCTTGCCGCGCACCACGCGACGGGCCCGGCGATACGATCGCGGCATGACGAGGGTCCACCGCTTCGAGATCCGACCGACCGAACTGGCCGGCGATGTCCACGCCGCGAGCATCGCGCGCGAAGCCGCCGCGATCGGACTGGGGCCCGTGGCGGTCGCGACCGCCCGGGTGTACCTCATCGAGGCGCCGCTGACGGGCGACCACCTCGACCGCGTCGAAACCGGGCTGCTATGCGACGGGTTGACCGAGTCGGCGACGCGGGGAGCCTCTCGATCCCCGGCCGATGGATGCATGATCGAGGTGCTTCCCAAGCCCGGCGTAATGGACCCGGTGGCGCAGTCGGTCGCCGATGCCGTCCGCGAATTGACCGGCCTCGAGCCGCGAGTGGCGACGGGCTGGCGGTACGACTTTGCGCAGCTCGATGAAACACGCGCCGCCGAGTGCGCCCGGCGGCTGCTGGCCAACCCGGTCATCCATGACATCCACGCCGAGCCGGCGCAGCCCGATCACCTGCCCACCGGCACGCCGACGGAATTCCGCCCGCGGACCATTCCGATCCGGGATCTGGACGATGACGGGCTCGCCCGGCTCTCCCGCGAGGGGCACCTGTTCCTGGATCTGCACGAGATGCAGGCGATCCGGGGCGAGTACCGCGAACTCGGCCGCGAACCCACGGATATCGAGCTCGAGACGCTCGCCCAGACCTGGTCGGAGCACTGCGTCCACAAGACGCTCAAGAGCACGATCCGCTATACGCCCGCGCATCCGGACGCGCCCGATCCGATCGACTGGTCGGGCCGGCCCGGGCACACGGTCAATGCCGACGGCAGCATCACCATCGACAACCTGCTCAAGTCCACGGTCGCGGCGGCGACGCACGAACTCATCGCGGGAGGCATCGATTGGGCGCTCTCGGTCTTCGAGGACAACGCGGGCGTCGTCGCGTTCGATGACGATCACGCCGTGTGCATCAAGGTCGAGACGCACAACCATCCGTCGGCGATCGAGCCGTACGGCGGGGCGGCGACGGGCATCGGCGGGTGCATCCGCGACATCATCGGCACCGGGCTCGCCGCCCGCCCGATCGCCAACACCGATGTCTTCTGCGTCGCCCCGCTCGAGCTTCAGGAGATCCCATCCGGCTGCCTCCCGCCGCGACGAGTGCTCGAGCAGGTTGTCGCGGGGGTTCGCGACTACGGCAACCGCATGGGCATCCCCACCGTCAACGGCGCGGTCGACTTCGATGATCGGTATGTCGGCAACCCGCTCGTCTACTGCGGGTGCGTCGGGCTGATCCCACGCGACCGAATCTTCGGGAGCGCCCGCGCCGGCGACCTGATCGTCGCGATCGGCGGACGGACGGGGCGCGACGGGATCCACGGCGCGACCTTCAGTTCCGCCGAGCTGACCGATTCCCATGCCGACGAATTCAGCCATGCCGTGCAGATCGGCAACGCGATCGAAGAGAAGCGAGTGCTCGACGCGATCCTGCTTGCTCGCGATACCGACCCCGCGGGGCCGCTGTTCTCGGCGATCACCGACTGCGGCGCCGGGGGGTTCAGTTCCGCGGTCGGCGAGATGGGCGAGAAGATCGGGGCCGAGGTGCACCTCGATCGCGCCCCGCTCAAGTACGAGGGCCTGACCTACACCGAGATCTGGATCAGCGAGGCGCAGGAGCGGATGGTGCTCGCCGTGCCGCGCGACAACCTCGACCGGCTCCGGGCGATCTGCGACGGCGAACGCGTGGAGATGTGCGTGCTCGGAACCTTCGGCACGCCCGGGCGCGACCTGATCCTCCACTATCACGGGCACGAGGTCGGCAGGCTGCCGATGGAGTTCCTGCACGACGGGATCCCGACGCCAACGCGATCGGCTCGCTGGGAGCCCCCCACGCCGACCGCCCGCCCGGCGCGCGCCGCATCCGGGAGTGACCGACCCTCCCAGCGCGAAGCGCTGCTCGGCCTGCTGGCGCATCCGGCGATCGCATCCAAACACACGATCATCCGCCAATACGACCACGAAGTGCAGGGCAACACGGTCGTCAAGCCCCTGATGGGCCCCGGCGGACTCGGCCCGTCCGACGCAGCGGTCATCGAACCCGTCCCGGGCTCGGGGCGCGGCGTCGCGATCGCCTGCGGGCTCCAGACCCGCATCGGCGACCCCCGGCTCGGCGGCGATCCCTATCTGATGGCGCTCGCGGCGATCGATGAGTGCGTGAGGAATCTCGTGTGCGCCGGCGCGGACCCGGACCGCATCGCGATCCTCGACAACTTCTGCTGGCCGAGTTGCGGCAAGGAGCAGAACCTCGCCTCGCTCGTGCGGGCGGCCGAGGGATGCTACGACGGGGCCAAGGCCTACCGCACGCCGTTCGTCTCGGGGAAGGACTCGCTGAACAACCAGTTCACGATCCCCGCGAGCGAGGGCACGACCGGGCGGACGATCGAGATCCCGCCGACGCTGCTGATCACCGGGCTGGGCATCGTGCCTTCGCTCGATCGCTGCACGACCAGCGACGCCAAGCACGCGGGCTCGCGCCTCGTCCTGCTCGCGCCGACCGGCTCGCCCGGCACGCTGACCAACTCGGTCTACGCCAGTCTGTTCGGTTCCGTCGACCGCGACACGACGGTCACGGATCTTGTTCGAGGTCCCGCCGCCGCCAGGACGGTCGCCGAGGCGATCTCGCGAGGGCTCGCGGCGGCAGCGCACGATGTCTCGGAAGGGGGGCTGCTCGTCGCGCTCGCCGAGATGCTCATCGGTTCGGGAGACGGGCATCGCGGGCTGGGCGCGGTGCTCGACGCCGCGTCGCTCGGCGATGACCTCGAGCGAGCCCTCTTTGCCGAGCCCGCGAGCCGCTACCTGCTCGAAGCCCGTTCGCAGCGCCACGCGGACGAGATCTCCAAGATCGCCGAGCGGCACGGCCTCGGGGCCGGCGTCATCGGCACCTTCAACGACACCGGCACGCTCACGCTCTCATCGGGCCCAGTCTCCTGGAGCGTCGCCGAACTCACCGAGGCTTGGCGCGGCACGCTGAACTGGTGAGCCGGGCATACGCTCCGCGTGGAGGTCCGCATGACCACGACGATCCACCAGCCGCTCCGCTCTCTGCTCTCCGGGCTGATCGACTACGCCGGGCTGTTCCCGCCCGCCAAGCTCGCGATGCAGCCGGCGATCGACAACTTCGCCCGCTATGTCCGCTCCGAGCACGCGTGGATGCTCGGGCGGTTCATCTGCACGGTCTCGCGCCTGCCCGAGTTCAGCGAGAAGGCGGCGATCCAGCTCCCGGGCACCTACGCCACCAGCGGCTACCGCGAGCACGCCGACGACCTCGAACCCTGGAAGCTCAGCGTCGTCGCCGACCGCCCGCTCGAGGAGTGCCTCGATGAGATCGACGCCTTCAACGAGCACCACGCCCACGAGGACCACGGGCTCGCGAAAGTCGACATGATCGAGATGCGGGTCAGCGAGGTCGGCGAGATCGACGAGGCGCTCGACGAGCTTCCCGAGGACCTCTTCCCCTTCTTCGAGTTCCCGATCGCCGGCGACCCGCGGGGGTTCGTCGC
Source organism: Phycisphaerales bacterium JB037 (assembly GCA_043101605.1). GTDB lineage: Bacteria > Planctomycetota > Phycisphaerae > Phycisphaerales > UBA1924 > JBICIG01. The sequence goes on along the minus strand of JBICIG010000106.1, from coordinate 2,479 downwards.
GGCACTCGCGGGAGACTCGGCGGCAGCAAAGATCCGCTGCGGCGGGGTCACGCCCGATCTCATCCCGCCGACCGAAGCCGTCGCTCGATTCATCGAGGCATGCGTCGTCGGCGGCGTGCCCTTCAAGGCGACCGCAGGTCTGCACCATCCCATCCGGGCCGAGTACCCGCTCAGCTACGAGCCCGATGCACAGCGCGGACGCATGCACGGCTTTCTTAATGTCTTTCTCGCCGCCGCGCTCGCCCGCCACGACGGGCTCCGGGGTCAGGAACTGATCGCCCTGCTCGACGAGTCCGAACCCTCGGCCTTCGAATCGACCGCCGACGGCGTGCGCTGGCGCGGCCACACGGTGGATGCCGTGCAACTCGCCCACACCCGCGAACGCAACGCGCTCGGCTACGGCTCGTGCTCGTTCACCGAACCGATCGAGGATCTGCGATCCCTCGGCATGCTCTGATCGCCGCCCCACCGAGTCCGCCATTTGAGATTTGGTCCCCAAGGAGCCGCCATGCCCTACGAGATCGACGACACGCACGACCCGAAGCTCGAATCCTGGATCGAGAGCGCCAACGACCCGGAGACGGACTTCCCGATCCAGAATCTGCCGCTCGGCCTGATCCGCGTCCCCGACGCCGACGACCCCGACGGCGGCTCATGGCATGAGTTCGTCGTCACGCGCATCGGCGACACGCTGGTCAACCTCAGCGCCTGCGTCTACGCGGGCGTTCTCAAGCCCGAGGACGATCGCTTCACCGACGACTTCGAGGTCTACATCGGCGACGGCGGGCCGCTCAACTCCTTCGGCGACGAGGACGCGACGCCCGGCTTCCGCCTCGCGCTCCGCCGCGCCATCTCCTCGATGCTGCGCAAGGACAACCCCATCCTGCGCGACAACCGGGAACTCCGCGACGAGGTCCTGATCGACCCCGCCGACGCGCAGCACATCCCGCCGCTGTACACACTCGACTACACCGACTTCTACGCCTCGGTCTACCACGCGACCAATGTCGGCTCCATGTTCCGCCCCGACAACCCGCTGCTTCCCAACTACAAGCACATCCCCGTTGGCTACCACGGCCGCGCGTCGTCCATCGTGCCCAGCGGCGCCGACATCCGCCGACCCATCGGGCAGCAGGCCCCGGCCGAGGAAGGCGGTTCGCCCGCGTTCGGCCCCTGCAAGATGCTCGATTACGAACTCGAAGTCGGCGTCGTGATGGGGCGCAGCAACGATCTCGGCGAGCCGATCTCCCTCGACGACGCCGAGGACCACATCCTCGGGCTCTGCCTCGTCAACGACTGGTCGGCCCGCGATATCCAGAAGTGGGAGTACCAGCCGCTCGGCCCGTTCCTGGCCAAGAACTTCGCAACGACCGTCTCGCCCTACCTCGTGACCATGGAGGCGCTCGCGCCCTTCCGCTCGCCTGCGTACGAACGCCCCGCCGGCGACCCGCAGCCGCTGTCCTACCTCGACTCCGACCACAACCGATCCCACGGCGGCATCGACCTCACGCTCGAGGTTCACCTCGCCTCGGCCGAGATGCGTAAGAAGGGCATGGCCCCGATCCGCCTCTCCAAAGGCTCGTTCCGCGACATGTACTGGACGATCGCGCAGATGGTCGCGCACCACACCGTCAACGGGTGCAACCTCCAGCCGGGCGATCTGCTCGCCTCGGGCACCGTCTCCGGCCCGACGCGCGATGCCCGAGGCTGCCTGCTCGAACTGACCTGGGACGGCGACCCGTTCGCCAACCCGCCCAAGCTCGTGCCGGGCACGCAGCGCACACCAATCAAACTCCCCACCGGAGAGACGCGCAAGTTCCTCGAAGACGGCGACGAGGTGATCCTCAAGGGCTACTGCCAGCGGGAGGGCTTCCGCCGCATCGGCTTCGGCGAGTGCCGGGGAATCATCACGCCCGCCAGAGCGCTCTGACTCCGCCGCCGCGATTCCCGTCGCTCACGCCTTCTTCTTGCTGACTTTGCGCGCCGGCTTGGGCGGCGCCGGTTCAGCCGCTCGTTTCTCGGCCTTGGCGACCTTCTTCGCAGCGCTCCTGGCGGCCCGCGCAGGAACCGGCTCGGGTGCCGGAGGCGCGGACGCCCACTCCCCGTAGGTCCGATCCGGGATCCGGAAGAACCCGCCGAGCACCCGCGCCCCGTCCATGATCTCGACCGCCGGGGCCGAGCAGTTGCCCTTCCACTCGGCGCCCGGGTGCATGATGACCTGTTGCCCGCTGAAGACATTGGCGTGCACGACGCCGCGGACCTCGATGCCCTCGATCGCGGTGACCCGCTCGGCGATGACGCGCCCCTTCTTCTCCACGCTGATCCGCCCGCAGGTCTCCAGCCGCTTGACCGCCTCGTGCTGCTTGATGACCAGGTCCTGAACCATCAACGGCTTGTAGCACTTGGGGCACGAGACGGTCATCGCCTTCTCCCCGACCTCGAACCAGTTGGTGCAGAGATAGCACTGGACCCGTCGCGG
>JBICIG010000105.1:0-17586 GCA_043101605.1 Phycisphaerales bacterium JB037 | reverse complement strand
GGGAAAGCTGGTCGGGCGACTGGGTGCTGCATCGGGAGCGGGCCGAGGGCGGCTCAAGCGTCGAGCTGCATCGATTCGAGTGGCTGGACGGCGATGCCGAATCCTTCGAGCTGCTCAGCGACCGCGGCCTGCGCCTGGCCTGCCGCCGCGCGGACAGCGCCGAGCAGGCACCGCGTGCCTGCCAGCTGGTCCCGCTGGGCGGCGGCAGCGCGCTGCGCTTTGCCAGCGTCGGGCTGGATGCCATGCTCGCCGAGCAGGGCGAGGAGCGGATCACCCTGCGCCGGCTGCGCTGAACCGCGTCCGCGGCGGGCTAGCCCGACTCGCCGGCTTCCAGCTGATCAAGGAAGTCCACCGCCCGGCGCAGGTGCGGAATGACGATGCTGCCGCCGACCACCAGGGCCACCGAGAAGGTCTCGAAGAACTCCTCGCGACTGATCCCGGCCTCCTTGCACTGCGCCACGTGGTAGCTGATGCAGTCGTCGCAGCGCAGCACCATCGACGCGACGAGCCCGAGCAGTTCTTTGGTCTTGGCGTCGAGGGCACCGTCCTCGTAGACGCGCCCGTCGAGGTTGAAGAATCGCTTGGTGTTGAGCGTGCCGCCCCGGCGAGGCGTGCCGTCGGGGTGCGTGCCGAGCGTCTCGGCATCGCCGAGGATGCGCTGGTTGAGGCGCGTGCGGAAGGCCTGGAACTGCTCGTAGCGGTCGGGCTGGGCGGGTGGCATGCGCGTCTCCTCGTGCGGCCGCACCTCGGCGTCCGGGATCACAAGGCTATCCCATCGGCGAGCGTCCCATGCGTTCACCCGCGGCTCGACCCGCCAAGGCGGGCGATCGCCCGAGCCGACCCCCGGTGGGGAAGGGCCCGGGCGCCGTCACCGCATCCGGTCACTCCTTGGTATAGGTGACCTTCTCGCCGGAAGGGGTGGTGATCTCGAGAGTGTCGCCCGAGATCGTGTAGCGGTACTCGTCGTCGCCGGCCGAGGTGATCACGCCCTTCTTGGTGATGCTGAAATTGCCCATCTCGTTGGGGCGGTCGTCGTCGGCGTTGGAGTGGGTCTTCCAGTTGCCGAAGTCGCCCGCGGGGCTGTCCGAGACGCTGATCCAACTGCCGTCTTCGGCGTTCCACTTGCCGACGAGGGACGCGTCGCCGAGCATCTTGCCGCCGCCGCCCCCGTTCTCGGATCCGCCGCAGCCGACGAGGCCCACCAGACACACGAACATCGACACGAACACCGTGAGTGCCTTCATACGCAATTCCTCTTTGTAAGTTACTTCCACACCGAGCCCGGACCGTCTGCTGCACCCCCGACCGGGGGTGCCTCGGGTGGCTCTGCCCGCCATCCTCAAGCGTAAGACACGCAGGGCGGGGCAATCTTGAGAGCGCAGCGGCTCAGATTAGCCACTGACTCCTCATCGTGTCAACATCCGCTCGATGATCCCCTCGAACCGCGCCCGCAGCTCGGCGTGCGCTTCGCCCGCGGCCGGGCCGGCGTAGCCCTGGTGCACCGCGACGACCTCGCCCGAGCGGCCGATGAAGATCGTTGATGGGTAGGCACGCACGCGGTCGAGCGCGGGCAACGCTTCGGACGCGGCGCCCTTGTCGGCCAGACCGGCGACCAGCACCGGGTACGCGCTCCCGTGGTGCCGGGCCGAGGCGCGGGCCTGCGCCGCCGCCTTCTCGAAGTCGGCGTGGCGCTCGAACGAGAGCGCGATGATCTTCAGACCGCCCGGCCCGTAACGCTCGTGCAGTTCCTTGAGGTAGCCCGCGGCATCGGCGCAGTTGGGGCACCAGCTCGCCGTCAGCGCGATGATCGTCGGCGAGCCCGCGGCGAACGCGCCGAGGTTCACCGGGTTCCCATCGAGATCGGGATAGGTGAGCGCGCCCAGGTCCGCGTCCTGCTCCCACCGCGTCAGCGAGAACAGGTCGGGCAACGCCGCGGCGGGATCGGGCACCGCGTGGAACGCCTCGATCCACCAGTCGCCCGAGTAGAACACGCCCAGCAGCGAGCCGTCGGGCTGCAGCCGCGCCTCGAACAGGAACGCGTGCGCGCCGTCGAACGCGCTGAGCGTCAGCCGGTCGCCGTCGAGCACGCCCTCGAGGAAGCGATAGTCGCCCGTCGTCGTCAGGAAGGTGCCGGCGACGATCGACCGGTCGTGCGTCGATTGCTCGAAGACGCCCACCGCCCGCTCATCGGAATCGGCGAACGACACCGACCAGCGCGCGGGCAGTTCACGCGGCTCGCCCTTGGATTCAACCCGGTAACGGGGAGCCTCCGATCGCTCGGCGGAGAACGGCACCGACGCCGTCCCCCGCGCCCCGCCACGGTAGACCGACCACGCCCCGCGCATCGAACGCCCGTCGTCGGCGAGCACCGCCTCGATCCGGGAATCAAAGTGCGGGAACGCGATGGTCACCTCGCCGCGCGCGACCGTGACCGCTTCGACCGTGATCGACTCCTCGGCGTTGGTGATCGCGGCGGTCCATCTCGCGCCCGCGCGTCGAAGCTCAAAGACGAAGTTCAGATCGTGCCCGTTGAGATCGAGCGTGGCGTGCCAGCGGCCGGCGATGGGGAGATCGCGCCCGCTCGCCTCTTCCTGCGCCGCCGACGCGGGAGATGCGATCAGCCACGACAGGAGCACCGTCACGATCCAGGGCAGCCTCGTCACGAATCGGTCCTTTCTCTGCCGGCTTGTCTTGGCGTCGTTCCTGTCCGGGCTGGGCGGCGGGAGACTCACCCGCCGAGGCGCTCGAGGATGATCACGACGCCCTCGGGCATGTCGGGTTCGTTCATGGGCGTGAGATGGATCCGGTCGCCCTTGATCTCGATGCGGACCGGGTTGCTTTCGCCGTCATCGAGCACCGCGTACCCGCCCCGGTATTCCCAGGGCCCCTGCTTGGGATGATTGGCCCACGCCATGCCCGAGGAGACGACCGAGTAGGTGCCGTCGGGCTTGATGGTGAAGCGCGCCTGGGCGCCCTGGATGAAGAAGTCGCAGAGTTCCTCGGGCGTGCCGTCGAACTGGTCGGCGAACGAGCCGGGCTCGCCCTTGGCCCGGGTGAAGACGGGCAGGAGGGCGGCCCTGGTCGCGTCCTCGTCGATGCGCCAGTCGCCCAGGTACGCGTCGCGCGCGGCCCCGCCCGGGCGCTTGAGCACGAACGCGAACGAATCGGCAAAGCCCGGGTCGCCGGAGACACGCAAGCGGAGCCGCCCACCCTCGACCGTCCCCTCGGCCGCGACGCCGTCGGCATCGATCATCCGCAACCGCCCGTCCGCGATGCTCCAAGTGCCGCGGGAATCCGAGAGGTCGTTGTCGAACATCGACGCGTCGATCGCCAGCGTGCCGTCGGCATGGAAGGTCACGCGCATCCGCGCTTCGGCGAGCTGCCCGGCGAACTGCTGGCGGACCATCTCCATCGCCAGTGCGTACTGCTCCTCGGTCAGCTCGCCGCTCGCGACCTGCGCCCGCAGCATCTCGCTGGCCATCGCGTCGAGCGATTCACCCGTCGCTTCGGTGTCCAGCTCCCACGCGCCCAGGAACGCCGCGGGCTCGAGCGAGGGCTGGTCCGGCGAGCCCTTGCGCCGGTACTCGATCTCGACGGTCAGCCCGTATTCCCCGCCGCGAAACTCCGAGACTTCGAAGACGAAGCGGTGGTCGCCCTCGATGCGGGTGACATAGCGCGTCGGCTCGGCGTTGGCCATGCCGCGGGACTCGATCGCCTCGCCGAACTGCTTGAGCACCGCGCCCGCCGCGTCGAGCGTGCCCCGCGTCAGCACAATGCCCGGCGTGACATTGTCGACATAGCTCCCGTCGAACTGACCGGTCATCGCGTCGTAGCCCTGCAGCCCGAAGCCGTGCAGCGGCGTGCCCATCACCTCGGTGCGGATCTCCTGGGCGAGCCAGCGGCCCGGGATCTGCCAGAAGAACCGGGCCGTGCCCGTGGATTCGGCCGGCTCGTCGCCGAAGCCGTGCAGGCGCGTGGTGGTCTCCCACTCGCCGACGAACCAGTCGAGCCACGCCTCGCCCGATTCGGGCTGGGGGGACCCGACCGCCGTCGCACGCCCCGACGCGCCGGCACGCTCGATCCCCGACGCCGACGCGACCAGCATCGAAACCATCACGCCTGCGAGCAGCGCGGGTCGGCACACGCCGCGCACGAACCGTTCGATCAACATGCGAACTCCCTTCGGAGGTTGGAATCGTTCAGACGGGGATGTCGCCCCGGGGCACGAGCGGCCCGCGCACGAACTGCACGCCCAGCCGCTGAAACTCACGCGCCGGCTCACCGGTGTGGGCTTCCACGCGCGCCGCGAGCATCGCCAGCAGCCGCAGCCCGAACGAGTACTCCCGGCTCGACTGCCTCGCCAGCGCCCGCCCCTCCTGCCAGGTCGGGTCGCAGTGATGGATCACCACCATCCGCGTCGGGCCGGCCGACTCGTCGAACGCGTCGTCTGCGCCCGCGCCGATCGGCTCGAGCTGGACCTCGGCGATCCCGCGGAAGATGCCCTTTCCGATCTCGTAGCGGTACGCGATCGATTCGGGGCGTGCATCGTCGAGCACCGTCCACTCGATCTCGACGCCGCCGGGCCCCGAACCGTGCGCGATCAGGGCGCGGGCCGGTCCGGTCGACGGCGCGCGCAGGTCGTCGAGCCGCTCGAGCCAGGAGATCCGGTCGAACGCCGCGTGCGGCATCGGCGGGCGATCGGCATCGACCAAGGCCCGCCAGACCTCCGCGGGCGAGGCCTCGACCACCGCGCCGCTGACAGCCGTGAAACTCCGCGACCGCCAGCGGATGCGGATCCACGCCACCAGCAGCAACGCCAGCAGCAACGCCACGACCGCGAGCAGGATGACGGGCAGCAGCCATTCGGGCATCGGTCGCTCCGCGATCAGTTCCGCCGCCGGAAGACAAGCAGGGGGATCTCCCGATCATTCGTGTGCATCGTGAGCCGGTCCCCCTCGACCTCAACGGCCATCACGATGTCTCCCAAACCGCTTTCCGGATCCTTGAAGCGCAGGATACCCACGCCGCCCTTGCGCTCCCAGGAACCCAGCAGCACCTCGGTCTCCCGGAATTCCTCGCTCACCGGTGGCGGAGGCGGCACCACCGCGCGAGCGGTCGTCCCGTCACGCCCTGCGTCACGCGATGTTCCGTCGGCCGACCCGGATCCGGGCACGGGCGGCGGATCACCGAGGTCAACGGCCGAGACGATCCGGACGCCTTCCCGCACCCTCGTCAGTTCCGCCTTGCCGCGCTCCCGGAGAATCAGCCGGGCGTCCTGACCGTCGACCGCTTTCCGAAGCGTCGCGCGCCCCTCGGCTTCTTCGAAGTGCTCGAGCACTTCCGCGCCGGACCGATTGAAGAATGTGGGCACGCGCGACGGATCCTCGCGGAAGTACGCCAGCACCGCCTCGACCGTCGCGTCCGGGTCGACCTCCCACTCGCCCGCCGGATTGCCCGATCGCCCGCAACCCGCCAGCGTCATCGCACCGACCAGAGCGGCCGCCCAAGTCATCAAACGCTTCACCGCAGCCTCCCGTTCCTGCCTCACGACGCGGGCTTGAGCACGATCCGGAATCCTTCGGGCAGGCCCTGCCCTTCGCCGGGGATCATCTCCAACCGATCGCCGACGAGCTTGAGCGTGGTCTTCCGCTCCTTGTCCGGGTCCATGATCGTCACGCCGTCGGTCGTCTCCCACTTGCCTTCCTCGCCCCCGCGATCGCGATCACCTTCCTGCAGGACCTCGAACGCGTAGGTGCCGTCCTCGTTGAACCGGTAGTTGGCGGCGAACCGGCCCATCATGAACGCGACTTCCTCGTCGAGTTCCTCGCCCTCGGCCCCTTCCTCGGCAACCCACTCCTTGATGTACGGACGGGTCGCGTCCTCATCGAGCACCCACACGCCGACCACGGTCGTCCGCGCCGCCTTGTTCTCACCCGCGCTCGCCGGCGTGTCGGTGTCGTCCTTGGGCTCACCGGAACAACCCACGCCCAGCCCGCCGACCAGACCCGCCGCCATCACCACCCCGGCGATCGCTTGCCACCCGCTCCGCTTGCTCATCCGTTCCATGCCCGCGCTCCGCTTCTTCGAGTCCTGAACATCGGGCAGCCGCGCCGCCCGGTATGCCCTCGTGCGTCATCCGACGCGCGGCGGGGCAGCCGATCGCGGTCAGTCCGCCGCCTTGAACACGAACGCGTACCCCGGGTAATACCGCCGCGCCTGCACCACGGGCATCATCCACAGTTCCCCGTCGCGCAATTCGGCCCGGTTCTCCTTCGCCGAGCGCTCATCGAGCAGGAACGCCCCGTCGCGTTCGGTCCAGCGGCCGGTCTCTGTCTCCGGGCCGTACTCCCCGCGGGCCGGCACCCGCAGCGTCCACATCCCCCCGTCCTCGGCGTTCACGAAGCGGAAGGAGATGCCGTCGAATCGCTCGATCTCCCGCGCCGCGAACGCCGCCGCGTCGCTGCCGAATCGTTCGGCCAGCGATTCGTGCAGCGTCCCCGCAACCGCCGCCGACCGATACCCCGCTTCGAGCACCTCTCGCGTGCGATCCGCATCGAAGACCCATGCCCCTTGGATCGTCGTGCGCACCGGCTCGGCATCCGCCGGCTTCTTCCGCAGCGCCAGCGTCAGGGCCCGCGGCGTGCCGGGCGCACTCGAGGACATCGTCAGGTGCAGCATCGGCCCGCGGAACTCCGCCCGCACCGGGTCGGGCCCGTCATCGATCAGAACCGCCTCGCCCTCGCGTTGCCAGGTGCCCCGGCGCGCCAGGTCCGCCACCTCGTCGGCGGTCGGGATCACGCGGTACACGCCGCCCTCGGCGAACTCGAACTCCACGCGCATGAACGCGAGCATGAACTCGGCCATCGCGGCCCGGTCGCCCTCGAAGAACTCGTTCATCCCCTCGGTCGGCTCGAACTCGGGCGACGCGAACGCCTCCTTGAACATCGCCTCGCTCGCGCCGCGGTCGATCTCCCACCGCCCGACCAGTTCCGGGCGCTCGGCATCGGGCGAAGGCGCGGCCGTCGGCTCCTTGGCGGGGCAGCCGGCCAGGCCCGAGATCGCCGCGCACCCCAGCACCGCCCCGACCACGCCGAGCCCCAGCGCCCGCGCCACCGACCGTCCCCGCCTTCGCGTGCCCGCGTGATGCATCCGTTGATTCCCCGTGCGCCATGGGCGCGAAGAAGCACCCGCCGACACCGTGCCGACGGGCGCTGGTATGGATCCCGGATCCGATTACTTGCGCTTCAGGACGAGTTCGAAGTCTTCGGGCACATTCGGATCATCGATCTTGATGTGCATCTTCCCGTCCTTCAGCTCGCCCTTCATTTCCTTCTTGTCGTCGCCGTCGCCATCGGTGATGGTGATGGTCGTGCCGTCCTGCTTCCACTTCCCGCCGAGGTTCTTCTTGGCCTCCTCGCCGAAGAGCTTGCCCGAGACGGTGATGGTGCCGTCGCCCTTGAAGGTGAGCGTGGCGTCGGTCGACTCGAGCTGCTTGTCGATCTGCTTGCCGGCCATCTCCTTGGCCATCTTGATCTGGTCCTCGGACATGCCCTGGTCGGCGGCATCCTTGAAGGTCTTCTCGAGCATCGTGTTCATCTGCTTCTTGAGCGCATCCTTGTCGATGACCCAATCGCCCTCGGCCCCGCCCCCGCCGCACGCCACCAGCGTCATCGCCATCAGCGCCGCCATCGCCCCGGCCAGTGCTCGTTTGATCCGCATCATCAGCTCCTGCTCGTTGTGCCGGTGAAGCGGCCCCGCCCCCGGCGATGTTCGTTCCTCGACGCCGCGCGCCGAACCGACAAGGTAGCACCCCCCGTCCGCGAAGACGGCAAACGCCACCGATTTCATGCGCATCTCGATGCCAACTCGGGCATTTCTTCGCCGCCAAGCCCCGAAACCCGCGCCCGCCCGCCCCGCACGGCTCGCCGCCCGCGCGACCTAACATCCCCGCGCATGCCCCACGAGAGCGCTTCCCAGCCAACCCCTCCCGCGACGGACCCCCACGCGGATCACCCTTCCCATCACCCCCGCGGGCACGCCCTCGTGGGGGTCGCGCCCCCCTTCTCCCCGATCGACGAGATCCTCGACGAACTCCGCGCCGGCCGCATGGTCGTCGTCACCGACGACGAGAACCGCGAGAACGAGGGCGACCTCGTCATCGCCGCCGAGAAGATCACCCCCGAGGCGGTCAACTTCATGGTCCGCCAGGCCGCCGGGTACATGTTCGTCAGCCTCACCAACGACGACTGCGATCGCCTCGGGCTCCACGGGCAAACCCCCGTCAACACCTCCGCCCGCGGCACCCCCCTGACCGTCTCCATCGACGGGCACCCCAAGCACGGCTTCACCACCGGCGTGTCGGCCACCGAACGCGCCAACACCATCAAGCTCGCCCTCGATCCACGCTCCGGGCCCGACGACTTCGTCCGCCCCGGGCATGTCAATCCCCTCCGCTCTCGCGACGGCGGGGTCCTCGTCCGCACCGGGCACACCGAAGCCATCGTCGACCTCGCACGCCTCGCCGGGCTCTATCCCGCAGCCGTCGGCATCGAGGTCTGCCGACCCGACGGCGAGATGGCTCGCGTCCCCGAACTCGCCGAGTTCTGCCGCACCCACCACCTCAAGATGTGCTCGATCGCGCAGATCATCGAATACCGCCTGGCGCGGGAATCGATGGTCCGCCGACTCGATCCCGCCCAAGGTGCCGCGATCACCACCCCCGAGGGCGACTTCACGCTGTACGCCTACGAGAGCCGCGTCGATCCGACGCCACACATCGTCCTCGCCGTCGGCGGCATCGGACAGCGCGACGCGTCGGGCAGTCCCATCACCCCCGAAGAACCCGTGCTGGTGCGCATGCACCGGCGCGACCTGCTCGGCGACATCTTCGCCGCCCGTTCGCCCGACGGCACCTGCTCGCGCGACACCCTCGCCGCCTCCCTCCGCGCCATCCAGTCCGCCGGGCGCGGCGTGCTGGTCTACCTCCGCCCCGAAGGCGTCGGCGACGGGCTCAGCCGCATGCTCCAGACCATCCGCCGACCCCGCCCCGAAGCCGGCGCCGACACGCCCGACCTCACCGACCGCTCCGGCGTCGACGCCCTGCCCGGACACCTCCGCGACTTCGGCGTCGGCGGGCAGATCCTCCGCGACCTCGGACTCTCCCGGCTCCGCCTGCTCACCAACCACCCCAAGAGCCTCCCCGGGCTCGAGGCGTTCGGGCTGACCATCGACGAGTTCGTCCCGATCGACGCCTGACCACTCCCCCGGAAATCTCCGCCGATTCGCTTGCAACGGCTCGCAGCGTCCGGTATTCTCGGCATTATTGTTCGGTATCTGAATGGTTCCGAACAACGCACTCCGGGCCCGCTCCGCGAACCCCGGCCGCCCGGTCGGCAACGGGCCCCTCGGCACGGGGACCCAAGGAACACCCGGGCCCCAGAGCACCCCACCAGCAAGGAGAACACCCATGAACCGTTCCGCCCGCCGCCGTCTCGCCCGCTTCGGCACGATCGGTCTGACCCTGGTCGCCGGCATCGCCATCGGTGCCGCCGCCACCGCCCGCACCGCCCAGCCCGAGGGCGACTGGGGCGAGATGTCCCCCGAGGACCGCGCCTGGATGGAAGCCGGCATGCCCGGCGAGAAGCACCGCAAACTTGATTCCATGGCCGGAGACTGGTCCAGCACCAGTTGGTGGCAGATGGACCCAGAGTCCGAGCGCATCCCGGGCAGCGGCGACGCCAACCACGAGTGGATCTTCGACGGGCGATTCATGGCCATGCACTTCGAGGGCAACATGGCCGGCATGGACCTCGAGGGCCACGGCGTCGTCGGCTACGACAACATCCGCCAGCAATACTTCTCCATCTGGCTCGACAGCATGTCCACCGGCGCGTATGTCGACTACGGGCAGATGCGCGAGGATGGCGTCCTCGAGTTCCAAGGCGAGATGACCGACCCCCTCACCAAGGACAAGTTCAAGACCATCAGCACCACCGACCTCCGCGACCCCGACAAGATCATCATGGACTTCTGGTTCCTCGACGACAAGGGCGAGAAGTTCCACAGCGGGCACATGGAGTTCACCCGCGACTGATCCCGCCGTTCACGCACCCACGGAGCCATTCCCATGACCGACCAACAGAGCGATCAGACCGATTGCGGGCCCATGCCCGCTCCCGGGCCCGAGCACAAGCTCCTCGAGCCCTTCGCCGGCACCTTCCGCGCCGAAGTGAAGATGTGGATGGGCCCCGGCGAGCCGCAGACCATGACCGGCACCATGCTCAACGAACTCGACCTGGGCGGGCTCGTCCTCCGCCAGACCTACAAAGGTGACGGCGCCGAGGGCCCGTTCCCCAACTTCGAAGGCCGCGGCTGGTGGGCCTACAACCGAGCCGCCGGTCACTACGAGGGCATGTGGATCGACAACGCCGCGCCCTTCTTCCAGGCCGAGACCGGCCGCGTCGATCCCTCCGGCAGGGTCTGGGAGATGACCGGCACCATGCTCAACCCGCAGACCGGCGAGCCCCTCACCAAGCGCACCATCATCACCCTGCAGGACGAGAACCACCACTCCATGCAGACCTACTTCGGCACGCCGCAGGGCGAGTTCAAGGGAATGGAGATCCACTACACCCGCGCCTGAACACGGGCGGACCGAGACGAGCAAGCACGGGCGGCCCCTCGGGGTCGCCCGTTTCGCATTCCTCCCGCGGCGCTCCGTGTCACCCCAGCCGCTCGAACGCCGGCAGCTCGCCGACCAGCGGCCTGCAATACCGCACGAACGCGCCGCTCACATCGTTCGTCCCCGCGATGAACTCCAGCGGCACATGCCGCGTCTTGGCCGCGATCGCCGACAGTTCCACCCGCTTGAACGAGCACTCATACGCCTCGCCCGGCGTGCGCACGATCGCGATCGATCCGTCCAGGTCGCCCTTGCTCGCAAGCTCGGCCGCGAACTGCCCAACGCCCCGCGCCTCGCACTGATCGATCGGCGACGCGTCCGGGTAGCAACGCTGCAGATACCCGAAGGTGTCGGCCCGCACCCGCGGCGGCTTGCCGCCCTTCGGCGTCAGCCGCTGCTTGATCAGATCGGCGAGCTGATCCCCCAGCGCCCCCGAGCCCGAGAGCTGCACATTCCCGTGCGCATCGCGCTCGGCGTTCTTGATGAGCGTCGCCCCGATCGCCGTCCCCGACGCATCGGAGATCCCCTCGCTCACCGCGACCTGGCACCGCCCAAGCTCGTCGTACACCTTCGCGACATCCTGCACGAAGCGGTCGAGATCGAACGGCACCTCGGGAAGGTAGATCAGGTGGGGCCCGTCGTGCTCTCGCGTCCGCGCCAGCGCCGACGCCGCGGTCAGAAACCCCGCGTGCCGACCCATGACGATGTTGATCTTGATCCCCGGGATCGACGCGTTGTCGAGCGCGTCGGCCATGTGCGCCTTGGCCACGAACCGCGCCGCCGAACCGAAGCCCGGCGTGTGGTCGTTCTCCATCAGATCGTTGTCCACCGTCTTGGGGATGTGGAAGCACCGCAGCTCGTACCCGGCTTCGTTGGAGAGCTCGTTGACGATCCGGCAGGTGTCCGACGAGTCGTTCCCCCCGATGTAGAAGAAGTACCGGATATCGAACGATCGGCACGCATCCAGAATGCGCTGGCAGTACGCCGCGTCGGGCTTGTCGCGCGTCGAGCCCAGCCCCGCCGAGGGCGTCCCCGCCACGCGGTCGAGCACTTCCTGCGGCGTGAAGGTCAGGTCCACCAGCCGACCCTCGGTCAGCCCGCGCACCCCGTGCCGCATCCCGAACACCTTGCCGATCGCCCCATCGGGCGCGCCCGCGCCGAGTTCGCGCAGCTTCTCGACCACGCCCACCAGCGACTGGTTGATGACCGCCGTCGGCCCGCCCGACTGCCCGATGACCGCATTGCCCGGAATGAGATTCGACATCGCAGACTCCCCAATTCCCTCGCCACACACCCGTCGTGCGGACTCGCGTGTCCGTTGACCGCTTTGCGCCCGAGCATAGTCCGCGGCGGCAAACCCGGGGAACGCCCGAAACCCGAGCGGATCCGGCGCGGAACCGGCAACCGCCTCGGATCTCACCCGAACCATCTTTCGTGGGCAGGGGGAGTCGCCGCGCGTGCGGCGCTGTGTTCACTCTCGTGTGGGAAGCAAAGTCATGAAGTTGTTCGGAATCCCGTCTGGCGGGTCGGTCGCCGCCGTCGCCATCCTCGCCGCCGCCGGCTCGGCCAACGCCCAGTTCCTCACCGGCATCACCAAGCCGGTCTTCGGCGTCAACCAGCCGACGGCGTACTTCACCGATCTCGCCGCCGGCACCAACCAGTTCCTCTTCGACATCGAGAACGACCTGTCCATCCCCGCCAGCGCGCCGGGCTTCGGCGGGCTCGCCGGCGACGACGCCAACCGCCGCTTCTTCGCCTCGGTCCGCAACGGGCCCCAGGACGACATCTATGTCTTCAACTACAACGACCTGCTCAACCCCACCCTGCTGTTCACCACCCGCGACGCCACCGGCGCCGGGCAGGCGATCGACGGGCTCGCCTACGACTCATCGCGCAACGCGCTCTACGGCGTCGGACGCCTCGACGACACCCTCCTCTCCATCGACCTCTCCACCGGCACCGCCACCCCCGTCTTCGACTTCTCCACCCAGATCGGCGGCGCGTTCGACTGGGATGTCTCGGCGATCGACTACGACGCCGACTCCGATCTCGTCTACATCGTCAACGAGGACTCCAGCGCCGAGCCGTCGCGCGCCATCTGGTCGTTCGATCCGAGCAACCCCACCAGCGATCTCACCCTCGTCGCGGAGCTCCCCAGCTTCGTCACCGATGTCGACGGGCTCGGCGCCGGCGGCGGGCAGCTCTTCCTCGTGACCGATAACGCCAGCTCCAACAACGGGCGGCACACCGTCTACGACCTCGCCACCGGGCTCTTCACCCAGCCCATCGACTCGCCCTACCCCGCCCCCGCTGGCTCGCCCATCGCGCCCAACCCCTCCGCCGCCGGCGCCTACACCCCCAACCTCCCCGCGCCCGGCTCGCTCGCGCTGCTCGCGCTCGGCGGGCTCGGCGCCACGCGCCGCCGACGCTGATCAATCCAGCCCCGAGCACGCACCAACCGTCACCGCGGCGCAACCAGCCAGCGCACGGACGCAACGCCCCGCATCGGCCCCGGTTCCACTTCCGGGGCCGATGCTCGTTCTGCCGGACGCCATCCACGCCTCCGGGATTTCCCCCGATCTTCGCCCACGCGGGGCAAGCACGCCCCCGTGTCGACCGATCGCGTTGGTGCCCGAGCCGCTTCCGGCTAACCTGATCCTCCGCAGGAGGTTCCCACCCGATGATCCATGTCCATCGCACCCGACCGTTCCGGGCCGTGCTCGCCGCCGTCGCCGGGCTCGCCGCCCTCGCCGCCGCCGCGCTCGCCCAGCCCACCAGCCGATCCCCGCTCGATCCGCCGCCCAACGGCATGACCCAGCAGGATCCCACCTGGCACCTGATTACCAACGCCACCGTCCACATCGCGCCGGGCGTCACCATCGACAACGCCACCGTCGAGATCCGTCACGGCAAGATCGGCTTCGTCGGCAACGACACCCCCGACTCCGCCGCACGCGTCCACGACGGCACCGGGCTCCACCTCTACGCCGCGTTCATCGAGCCCTTCATGGAAGTCGACGCCGCCCAGCCCGCCGAGGACACCCCCGGCGTCCACTGGAACGAACGCGTCACCCCCCAGCGCCACGCCCTCGTCGGCCCGGGCCTCGGCAACAGCGACCGTGAGGCGCTCCGCAAGCTCGGCTTCGCCGCCGCCCACCTCGCGCCCGAATCGGGCGTCTTCCGCGGGCGGTCGGCCGTCGTCAGCCTCGCCGACCCGCCCTCGGACGAGAGCGCGGGCGACCCGCCGGTCTACCGCTCCTCGGTCGGACAGGTCGTCAGCTTCGAGACCGGCCGCTGGCCCAGCCCGGGCTATCCGGGCTCGCATATGGGCGCCATCGCGCTCATCCGCCAGACGCTCATCGACGCCGACCATCGCGCCGCCAACCGCGACGCCCCCGACGCCGACGCTGTCTCCTGCCTCGACGAACTCGCCGACGCCGGAGAACTCCTCATCTTCGATGTGGACCACGAGCTCAAGGCCCTGCAGGCCAGCGAGATCGGCCGCGAGTTCGGCCGACCCGTTGCGGTCGTCGGCATCGGCAGCGAGTACCAGCGCCTCGACGCCCTCGCCAGCGACGACGCCCCCATCATCGTCCCCCTGCGCTTCCCCGCCGCTCCCGATGTCTCGTCCCTCGGCGCCGCCGAGGATGTCAGCCTCGATGAACTGATGGCGTGGGAGCAGGCGCCCACCAACGCCCGCCGCCTCGACGCCGCCGGCCTGCCCGTCTCGATCACCTCCAGCAAGGTGCGCGGGCGCAACTCGTTCCACAAGAACCTCCGCCGCGCCATCGACGAGGGCGGGCTCGAACCCGAGCGCGCTCTGGCGATGCTCACGACCCACCCGGCCGAACTGCTCGGCCTCGCCGACACCCTCGGCACCATCGAGCAGGGCAAGACCGCCAACCTCATCGTCGCCGACGGCGACATCTTCGACGAGGACACCAAGATCCTCGATCTCTGGATCGACGGCCGCCGACACGAGATCAACAAGCCCAAGCCCCTCGATCTCTCGGGCACCTGGCTCCTCGAAACCCACGACGAACGCGAGCCCGCCACCCTCACCATCAAGGACAACAAGAAGATCACCTTCACCGCCGACGAGGAATCCGCCGAGGGACGCAACCTCAAGATCGACGGCGACCGCGTCAGCTTCGTCCTCGACACCGAGGCCATGGGCGAAACCGTCACCGTCATCGTCTCGGCGATCGTCAAGGGCGATGAGCTCACCGGCTGGGCCCTCCTGCCCAACGACCAGCGCATCCACTTCACCGGCGCCCGCCAGCCCGCCGACGAAGAATCTGCCGAAGAAGCGGCCGACGACGCCGAGACCGCCGCCAAGGACGACGAAGAGCCCGAATTCCCGATCCCCGAGGAGTACGGCTACCCCTTCGGCCCCTACGCCGTCACCGAGATCCCCGAACAGCGCGACATCCTCTTCACCAACGCCACCATCTGGACCAGCGGGCCCCAGGGCATCATCGAGAACGGCATCCTCCGCATCCGCGACGGCAAGATCGTCGGCGTCTGGCGGGCCGAAGATTCGCGTGGCCCCGCTCGCGTCGGACCCAACACCGTCGAGATCGACCTCGGCGGCGCGCACATCACCCCCGGCATCATCGACGCGCACTCGCACACCGGGCTCTTCCAGTTCGGCGTCAACGAGGGCACCCAGGCCGTCACCAGCGAGGTCCGCATCGCCGACGCCATCGACCCCGGGCACATCAACTGGTACCGCCAGCTCGCCGGCGGCGTCACCACCGTCAACTCCCTCCACGGGTCGGCCAACCCCATCGGCGGCCAATCCCAGACCCACAAGATCCGCTGGGGCGCCAGGCACCCCGACGACATGCTCTTCGAAGACGCCACCCCGGGCATCAAGTTCGCGCTCGGCGAGAATGTAAAGCAGGCCAACTGGGGCGAACGCTTCACCAGCCGATACCCGCAGACCCGCATGGGCGTCGAGACGCTCATCCGCGACCGCTTCCTCGCCGCCCAGCGATACATCGAAGAGCGCGACCGCGGCGGGCCCTCCTTCCGCCGCGACCTCGAGCTCGAAGCACTCGCCGAGATCCTCGAAGGCCAGCGCCTCATCCACTGCCACAGCTACCGCCAGGACGAGATCCTGATGCTCACCCGCGTCGCCCGCGATTTCGGCTTCACCATCGGCTCCTTCCAGCATGTCCTCGAAGGCTACAAGGTCGCCGAGGCGATCAAGGAGCACGCCCTCGGCGCCAGCTCCTTCTCCGACTGGTGGGCCTACAAGTACGAAGTCGTCGACGCAATACCCCACAACGGCGCCATCATGCACGATGTCGGCGTCGTCGTCAGCTTCAACTCCGACTCCGACGAACTCGCCCGACGCATGAACGCCGAGGCGGGCAAGGCAGTCAAGTACGGCGGCGTCTCCCCCGAGGACGCGATCAAGTTCGTCACCCTCAACCCCGCCATCCAGCTCGGCATCGCCGATCGCGTCGGCTCCATCGAGCCCGGAAAGGACGCCGACCTGGCGATCTGGTCGCGCGATCCGCTCAGCGCCACCTCCCGCTGCCTCGCCACCTGGGTCGACGGCCGCGAGTACTTCTCCGACGAGTCCGACCGCGCACACCGAGCCACCATCGCCGCCGAACGCGATCGGCTCATCCAGAAACTCCTCTCCAAGGGCCGCAAGAAGAAGTCCGACGACAAGGACGCCGCGCCGGGCGACGCCGAAGACGCCGCCTCCGAGCCCCAGCTCGTCGACTCGCCCGACCGGGATCCACCCATGACACTCGCCGAGAGACTCGCCCGCCAGCGCGTCGAACTCATGTACCTCGAAGCGCTCAATTACAACATCGACCCCGCCCACCAGACCAGCGGCGACTGCGGCTGCTCGATCGTCCACCAGGTCAACACCGGAGGCACCCGATGAACACTACCCTCCGCCGCGCCGCCGCCATCGCCGCCGGCGCCATCGCCACCCTCACGAACGCCCAGGACCTCACCCACAAGGCCCCGCCGCAGGACCGCCCCGTCATCATCGACGGCGCCACCATCCACACCGTCTCCGGTGCCATCATCGAAGACGGCCGCGTCGTCTTCGAAGACGGCCGCATCACCCTCGTCGACGACGGCAACGCCGGGCTCTCCTTCGGCTTCGGCCCCGAGCCCCGCGTCATCAACGCCCGCGGCATGCATGTCTACCCCGGCTTCATCGCCCCCGACACCAACCTCGGGCTCACCGAGGTCTCCGCCGTCCGCGCCACCGTCGACTTCAACGAGACCGGGCAGTTCAACCCCGAGGTCCACGCCGCCATCGCCATCAACCCCGACTCCACACTCATCCCCGTCGCACGCTCCAACGGCATCCTCAGCGCCGTCGTCTTCCCCTCCGGCGGCCGAATCCCCGGCCGCGCCAGCTTCATCAGCCTCGACGGCTGGACCAACGAGGACATGACCCTCGCCCCCGATGCCGGGCTCATCGTCAGCTTCCCCCAGGTCCGACCCTCCAACGACTGGTGGGCCACCAGCTCCGAGAGCGAGCAACGCGAGCGCATCGACCGCCAGCTCTCCGAGCTCGACAACTTCTTCCAGGACGCCCGCGACTACCTCCGCCAGCGCAACGCCGACCCCGACCTCCCCGCCGACCTCCGCTACGAAGCCATGCGTCCACACTTCCCCGCCGACATCTCCAACCTCGACCACCAGCGCCCCACCCTCATCCGCGCCCAGGATGTCGACCAGATCACCGCCGCCATCACCTGGGCGATCAATCTCGGGCTCAAGCCCGTCATCGTCGGCGGGCGCGACGCACACCTCGTCCCCCAACTCCTTCTCGAACACCAGGTCCCCGTCATCATCACCGGCACCTCCGTCTTCCCCAAGCGCGCCGACTCCCCACACTCGGAGCCCTCCATCCTCCCCCAACG
>JBICIG010000104.1:0-33513 GCA_043101605.1 Phycisphaerales bacterium JB037 | reverse complement strand
CCGTGCCACCGCTTCGCTCCGTGGGAGGTGCTTCCGTCGTGTCACGCTCGCCCACGCCACCGACCTCCCCGAGTGGAGGTCAGTGGCACGGGAGCCCTCATATACGAGACCATGACCCTCCCCGAGGTGGGGATCAATCCGAAGGTGTGGCATGGTCAAGGCCGCAGCGGAGCGGAGGGCTTGGCCATGGTGAAGTCTGGTTCACGCGATCCCATGCCCAAGCTGCGCTTGAGCATGCCACACGGAGATGCGGAGGCTGTGGTCCGGTGCCGTGGTCTGAGCGACGCGAAGGCCAAGAACCCAAAGCGCCGGTGCCGTGGTCTGAGCGCAGCGAAGGCCACGAACAGCAGCCCCCGATATCACCCCGCGCCTATGCGATCGAACTCATCCGCCGGATCGTCTCGGGGCTCTCCCCCTGACCCGTGCGTGCGCTCAGCAGCGCCGCCTGGCACATCGCCAGCACGACCGGCGCATCGGTCGGCGGGTCGTCGGGCGTCGCCGGATCGAGCCGGCGCGACACCGCATCGGCGATCGCCGCCGCGGCCTCGGGCGCCTCGCTCCCCAAGTCGCGTCCGCGGTCCTCGATCCCGTCGCTCCGCACCAGCACCCACGACGACTCGCCCAGCGTGAGCCGCCCGCTCGCGTTGATGAGCGTCGCGCGTCGGCTCCATCGACCCGCCCGGTCCGACGCGACGATGCTCGCGATGCGCCCGTCGGCAAAGCGGATGTTCGCCGTCAGGTCGCCGTGCAACTCCCGCAGCGAATCCCCGGGCAGCATGTGCAGCGAGCTCGCCGCGCCGGGCCACGCGTACGCCGCGTCGATCAACTCGGGCTCGCCCATCAGGTCGTAGATCAGCTCCATCGCCGAGTAGAGCCGTGCACCGAGCGAGCCCTCGTGCGCCGCGCACATCGCCTCGACCGCGAGCGTGCGCACGCCGCCGAAGTCTTGCAGCACCTCGGTCGCGTCGCGGAACACGGCGCTGCGCCGGATCAGCGGGACGGTGTGGATCGCTTCCAGCGGCGTCGTGCCGTGACGCGCCCGCGTCCACGATCCCGCCGCGAGCACCAGCGCCGACGCCGGGACAGGCTCGATCGAGATGACCCGCACGCCGCGCGACCGCGCCGCCTGCACAGCCTGCGCATCGGCGTCGATGCCCTCGCTCCCGAACGGGCCGGGCGAGAGCAGCAGCACCAGTTCGATCGGGTCGCCCTCCTCGGCCGAGGCGCTGGCGATCGCCGCGCGCAGGTCATCGAAGGGATCGGCGTCGAGCGATGCGGCGATCGTCTGCGAACCGGCGCGCGACGATGATCCCGCGCGGACGAACCGCAGCCGCGCCAGGTCGGCGATCGAACGCGCCAGTTCAAGCTGGGGTTCATCGAGCCAGACGAGGGTCGGGACATCGGCCGATTGGCCGCGGATCTGAGAATCAGCGTCCGACACGCCGCCATCCTACCGCGCCCGAGGCCCGCCGCACGCCGGGAGGCCCGGCCCGCAGATCGGCGTCGCCCCGCATCGGACCGAACCCGACCCCCGATCCGACCGAACCTAGGATGAACTCAGGTGCGGCAAGGCGGCCGCGCGTCGGGGGGCTTCGGCCCGCCCGGCGTGAGGAAAGTCCGAGCACGGCAGGACACGACGGTGGGTAACGCCCACCCGTCCGGGGCGGTCCCGGGCGAGGGAAAGTGCCACAGAGAACAAACCGCCGATGGTCCCCGGTCCGCCGGCGGGCACAGGCAAGGGTGAAAAGGTGCGGTAAGAGCGCACCGCCCGGGTGGCGACATCCGGGGCACGGTAAACCCCGTCGCGTGCAAGCTCAAGCAGACCCCGTCGGGTGGCTCACGCCGCTCGGATCTCCGGTCCGGAGGTGGGGTCGGGTGGAGTGCTGGGGGCAATCGCCCCTCATCGCGTCGGCAACGGTGCGGGCAGAGAAATGGCCGCCCACGCCGGCAGGCATGCTCCGAGCCCCCGTCAAGGTGGAGCATGAACCGTCGGCCGGACAGAACTCGGCTTACCGCCGCACCGGACCGCAGCGCGGGCCCTCGGGAAACCGGGGGCCCGCGGCCGTTTCGGAAGAGACAGCCGTCTTTGAAGAGACACAAGTCTCCCGTCGTCGGCGGCCCTGTCGTGGCCCGGCTCCGGTGCCGTGGTCTGATCGCAGCGAAGGCCACGATACAGCAGCCCCCGATCACCCCGGGCCCACCCTCATGGCGTTCGTCGAAGATTCCTCAGACCATGGCCCCGGTCATCACAATCGCCCGAGCACGCACACGATGAAACTGTCATCCAGTTCCGCGGGATCGGTCACGGGCCTCGGCCGCTCGATCTGTTCGGCGGTCGGATCGGGCAGCTTCGCGTGGACCTCCACCGACGCGAAGCCGGCTTCGCGGAGCAGGTCGTCGAGTTCCGGGACCGACCACAGCCGCCAGTCATAGACGAATGCGTCGGGGAGTTCGTCGAGGATCTCGCCGCCGCGCTCAACGCGGAAGTGCAGCGCGTTGACGACGCGGGCGGTCAGCGGGTTGGCCGACCGCTGCTCCCATGTGTAGCGGATTCGGACGCTGCCGAGTTCCGGATCGCGGGCGCTGTGGTGCCGATGGACATGACCGGCCACAAACGCAGACTCCCCGCCATAGGTATCGGAGATGAACACCCCGCCGGGCGCGAGCCGGGCGCGGACGGAGCGCAGGTATCCCAGCAGCTCGGGCCGCGTGTGGATCTCACCGATGGAGAAGTTGCCGACGAAGATCAGGTCCCGGGGATCATCGGGCGCGGTGCGCACATCGCCGACGCGGAGATCGAGGCGGGCGAGTTGGTCGCTGGTCAGCCGCCGCGCGGCCCGCGCACGGGCGTGGTCGATGGTGGGGGCGTCGAGGTCGATCCCGATCGCGGTCCGGGCATCAGCCGACGCGACCCACGCGGCGCTCAGAGCCGCGCTGCCGCAGAAATCCTCGCCCAGGCGCGTCGGCTGCCCGCCGTGGAGCCCGAGGAGGAAGGGCACGAGCGCCCCGGGGGATTGCACGCAGGCTTCGTAGCAGTCGAACCGGTCCATGCGGCGATTGTTGGCCGGTGAGAACGCCCACGGATCGGCGTTCGTTCGTGGCCTTCGCTTCGCTCAGACCCCGGCACCGGCACGGTTCCTGGCACCGGCGCGGAGCACCGTATCGCTTCGGGCCCTCGATCGGGCGAGGCTGCTGGGGGGGGTATGTTCCACGTGGAACACATGCCCGGTTTGTGCGCCGCCGGTCAGGCTCGCCCGACGACGAAGACGAAGTAGTTGTCCTCGAGTTCCTCGCCGTGGATGATCGGCGAGGCGTAGACACGGCCGTCCTCGTCCTCGGCGCAGTCGTAGCGGTGGTAGACCTCGGTCCGGGCGAAGCCGGCTTCGGTCATCGCGTCGCGGAGTTCGGGGATCGACCACAGCCGCCAGCGATACTCGAAGGCGTCGGTCAAGACGAGTTCGGGCTGGTCGGGGTCGCCGACGCGGAAGTGCATCGCGTTCTCGACCATGCCGGTGGTGACATCGGCCTCGCGCTGCTCCCAGGTGTAGAGGACGGGTCGCCCGTCGATCTCGTGGTCCTGCTCCATCTCGGTGGGGGTGTAGGCGTCGGCACCGCCGTAGAGATCGCACGCGATCATGCCGCCGGGCGAGAGGCGTGCGCGCGCCCGCTGGAAGTAGGCGACGAGCTGCTGACGCATGTGCAGCTCGCAGATCGAGAAGTTGCCGACGAAGATGAGGTCGGCTTGGTCGTCGGCCTGCATGACATTGACGCAGCGGAAGGAGATCGCCTCGGCCACGCCGGCGCGGGCGGCCCGGGCGAGGGCGAACTCGAGGGCCTCGGGGTCGAGGTCGATCGCGGTCGCGGAGCGATCGGGGAAGAGTGTGGTCCAGGCGCGGCTGAGGGCGGCGCTGCCGCTGAAGTCCTCGGCGAGGTGGGGGTGTTCGGCGGGGACGGGGGGCTGGTTCTCGAAGCCCATCCAGTACATCGCGTCGAGGAGGGCGGCGTCGCGCGGCGGGTGCTGGGCGCAGAGTTCGTAGAGGTCCCAGGGTGTGAGCTTTGGCATGGGGGCGATGGTAGGAGTCGGGATTCGTGGTTCGGCAGCGGCAATCGGGGAACGGGAGCATGAAGCGTGAAGCCCCTCACCCCGGCCCTCTCCCAGAGGGCGAGGGGGAAAGAAACTCGGCTTGCCGGTTGGGGCAAGCCGTGAAACGGGGGCTGGGTTGTCGAGGGTGATCAGGCCATCTTGATCCACTTGATGAGAGTCGCGAAGTTGGGCGGCTTGCCGTACATCAGGACGCCGATGCGGAAGATCTTTGCGGTGGCCCAGATCGCGACGAAGACGCTGATGATGCCGATGACGATGGCGGCGGCGTGCTGCCAGAGTGGGATGGGATCGGTGCCGGCTTCGCGGATGACCATGGCGAAGGGGCTGATCGGGGGGATGAGCCCGACGACGGTGGCGAAGGTGGAGTTGGGGTTTCGCGTCAGGGGCATGAAGAGCATCCAGGGGATGATCAGCACCATCATGATGGGCGTGAGCAGGGCCTGGGCCTCGGTGATCTCGGTGACGGCGCTGCCGATGGCCGCCATGAGCGAGGCGAGCAGGAAGAACGCGATGAAGAAGTAGACGATGACGAGCCCGAGGCTCTGGGCGCTGACGAGGTCCATGTAGCCGAAGCGGTTGAGGGCGACGAGCCCGATCGCGAGGTAGACCGCAAGGATCGCCAGGGCGACGCCCATCTGCCCGATGATCTTGCCGGTCATGAGCACGCGCGGGCTGACGGCGCTGAGCAGGACTTCCATGACGCGGTTGGATTTCTCGGTGATGACGGTGGTCATGAGGTACTGCCCGCCGGTCATGACGGCGATCCAGAGGAGCATCATGAACGCGACGGCGACGAGGATCTTGGTGCCGCCGCCGGAGGAGGCCCGCTCGCCGGTCTCGGTGACCTCGACGGGGCGTCCGGCGTTGACGGTCCACATGGAGCGGATCTCGCCGCCATCGAGCCCGCTCTGGGCGATGCGGGCGTTGCGGATCGTCTCGGTGACCTTGTTGCGCAGCGGACCCTGGAAGCGGTCGTCGAGGTTGGCGCGGAGGAAGGCTTCGTAGGCGCCGTAGCCCTCGGGGCCTTTGGTGACGGCGTGGTCGTCGAGCACGATGATCGCCAGCAGCCCGCCATCGAACGCGGTGCCCTCAAGGAGGCGCTCTTTCTGCGCTTCGAGGTCGGCCTCGGCGGGGAGGGGGGTAACGGTGATCTCGGGGATGTCGCCGAGTTGCTGCTCGACGGCCTGCTCGGCGGCCATTTCGCCGGCCTTTCCGAGCTGTTCGCCGGCGGCCTGCCTTGCCTGCTGCTTGGCGGCTTCGAGTTCGGCGGCGAGGTATTCCTTGGTGTAGACGGCGCGGAGATTGTCGGTGAGCGTGCGGCCCCCATCGCCGGCCCAGCCGGTGCGGTCGATGATCGCGATCTCGCCGACATAGGTCGGGGGCTTGTCGTCCATAAGGCGCGGGATGATCATGATCGCCCCGACCATGATGAGCGGGAAGATGATCACGCCGATGACGAAGCCCTTGGTGGCGACGGTGGAGACGAACTCGCGTTTGGCGACCTGGAGGAGTCTCATGCGGCACCTCCCTCGCCGGCGGCGACGGGCTCGGCCACGCCGTGGCGGATGCTGGCGCGGATTTCCTCTTCGGTCATGCCGGCGTGCTCCTTCTGCACTTTGTCGATGAACACATCCTCGAGCGTGGGGGTGCGGAGCTCGATGCCCCGCACGGGGACGGCGGCCGCGACCTGGCGCAGGGCGTCGGTCGGTGCGGCGTCATCGGTGAGATGGGCGATGAACTCGCCTTCGACGCCCTCGACATCGCGCACGCAGGGAACGGCGGCGAGGTCGGCTTCGTGGGCGGGATCGAAGAGATCGACCTGGAGCGCCCGGGGGGCGTAGCGGGCGCGGATGTCATCGAGGGTGTCGTCGAGCACCTTGCGGCCCCGGTTGATCATGACGATGTGGTCGCAGAGCTGCTCGGCCTGGTGCATGACATGGGTGGAGAAGATCATGGTGCGGCCTTGCTGGTGCTGCTCGAGGAAGAGGTCGCGCATGAGTCGCATGTTGACCGGGTCGAGGCCGCTGAAGGGTTCGTCGAGGATCAGCAGGTCGGGTTCGTGGATGACGCAGGCGATGAACTGGACTTTCTGCTGCATGCCCTTTGAGAGCTCCTCGCAGCGCTTCTTCGTCTCGGGGCCGAGGTCGACGCGCTCGAGCCAGTCCCTGATGCGGGAGGTGAGCTTGGGGCCGGCGTCGGCGCCCTTGAGCCTGGCGATGTAGTTGAGGAAGGCGCCGACCTTCATCTTGCGGTAGACGCCGCGCTCCTCGGGGAGGTAGCCGATGCGGTCCTTGGACTCGACGGCCGACGCCTTGCCGAGGACGCTCAGGCGTCCCGAGTCGGGGAAGATGATCGACATGATCATGCGGATGCTGGTGGTCTTGCCCGCGCCGTTGGGCCCGATGAAGCCGTAGAGCCCCCCCTCCTCGACGCGGAGGGTCATGTCGTCGACGGCGACCTTCGGGCCGAAGGTCTTGCGGACATTCTCGAGAACGATCGCGTCAGGCATGCATTCCCCTCGCTTGGCGGGTCCGGGTGGAGCCGGGTGGCCGGGCCGTGTCGGCACCGAGAGCCCGTTTCCTCCGGCCGGCTGACATCGACCATTGGGATTCGGGCTCGCCTATTTTCCCCCATGAGCACCGCGGGATCCGCCCTGCCGCCGGGCGTCGCCGAGAAGCTGGAGGGGGTCGCGTCGGAGTACGACCGGCTGGAGGCGTCGCTGCGCGATCCGGCGGTGCTGGGCGACCATGTGCGGGTGCGGGATCTTTCGATCCGCAAAGCGGCGCTGGAGCCGATCGTGCGGGGGTTTCGCGGGGCGCGGTCGCTGCTTGGGCAGATCGAGGAGCTTCGGGAAGCGGTCGAGAGCGGGGCCGACGCGGAACTTGCGGAGTTGGCGCGGGAGGAGATCCCGGAACTGGAGGCCAGAGCGGCGTTGGAGATCGAGCGTGTGAAGTCGCTGCTGGTCAACGCCGAGGACCGGGCCGTGGGGTCGGTGATCCTGGAGATCCGGGCGGGGACCGGGGGCGATGAGGCGGGGCTGTGGGCCCGGGACCTGCTGGGGATCTATCAGCGGTATGCGGATCGCAAGGGGTGGACGGTCGAGCCGATGGAACTGACGACCGATGCGTCGCTGGGCGGGGTTCGGCATGCGGTGCTGTCGGTGAAGGGGGAAGGCGTCTGGCAGGAACTCTCGTTCGAGGCCGGGGTGCATTCGGTCAAGCGCGTGCCCGAGACCGAGAGCCAGGGGCGGATCCACACCTCGACGGCGACGGTGGCGGTGCTGCCCGAGCCCGAGGAGACGAGCGTTTCGATCGACTGGGAGAAGGATGTGCAGGAGCACATCACGACGAGCCAGGGCCCGGGCGGTCAGAATGTGAACAAGGTCGCGACGGCGTGCCACCTGATCCACCTGCCGACAGGCATCGAGGTGCGGATGCAGGAGTCCAAGAGCCAGCGGCAGAACCGGGAGAAGGCGCGAAGGCTGCTGGTGGCGCGGGTCGCGGAAGTGGAGCGGCAGCGGGCGCAGGCCGAGCGATCGGCCGAGCGGCGCAGCCAGATCGGCTCGGGCGAGCGGTCGGAGAAGGTGCGCGTGTACCGCTACCAGGACGGGATCGTGGCGGATCAGCGGCTGGGCGAAAAGTTTCAACTGCGCGAGGTGCTCGCGGGGGAACTCGGGGGGTTGATGGAAGCGCTGATCGAGCAGGAAACCGCGCGCCGGCTGGCGGCGATCTGAGTTGGTCGGGGGCTGGCGGAGGAGCGTGGCCTTTTTGCCGCTCAGACCGCGGCGCCGGCGATCCTCCCCGGCACCGGAGCCGTGCTCGGCACTGGTTGATCAGCGGCCTGGTTCGGCGGCGCCTTCTGCGGCGGCACCGTCGGTGGTGTAGTCCTTCATGTGAGGGACCTTGAACTCGTTGGGGGAGAGGCGGCCGTTGATGTGCGCGCCGCCCGGCAGGGGGGCGAAGAGTTCGATCGAGATCTGGCTGATGGGCATGGGGAAGCCCTCGATGCCCTTCTCCTCGCTGGGGGTGATGGTCGCGATGACCATGATGGGCCCGGAGTCGTCGGCGATGTGCTGCATCGGCTTGCGGTTCCGGTCGGCGCCGACCATGCCCATCATCATCTGGTGGGTCTGGTGGTAGTACCAGCGTTCGGCGGCGGCCTTGTCCTCGAACCACGCGATGATGCACGCCTTGCCCGACTGGGTCTGGGCGAGTTCGGTGCCGAGGCATCCCTCGACCGATTCGAGACCCTTGACGAGGAAGTCGGCGTTGAGCCCGGGCTGGGCCGCGCCGGACTGCTCGGCGAGCGATGCGGTGGGGCGTTCGGCGCGGGCATCGGATTGGGAGAGGGCGATCCCGCCGACGACGACGCCCAGGGCGAGCGCCGCCGATCCGAGTCCGGCGAGGGTGCGAGTGGTGGTCGAGGTGGTGGCTCCGCGCATGGGTCATCCTTTCAGGGGCGTCTGGTCGCAAGGGCCGGGTCGTGTTGATCCGATCCGGTGTGCGGGGTTGGTCGGAATCCGGACCCGGGCGTTTCAGGGTACGGGTGCGGCGGGGTGCCGTGCCTCGGGGCGGGCGGATAAGGTGACGCCATGACACTGGTTTGCGTGCCGATCATGGTGGAAGTTGAAGACGGGGCGGTCGCGGTCGAGCGGGCGCTCGCGGACGCGCGGCGGGCGGCGGAGTTCGGAGCCGAGGTCATCGAATGGCGGCTCGACCACGCGCTGGACGCGCTGCTGGAGGTCGCGCCCGATGCGGCGAGGTCGGATGCGTTTGATCCGCTGGTGGCCGACTGCCCGGTGCGCTCGCTCGTGACCTGCCGACCGGCGTGGGAGGGCGGGGCGTTCGAGGGGGACGAGGCTGATCGGCTGGCGCTGCTGGAGCGGTTCCTGGGTGGTGCTGGAGGTGGAACGCCGGTGGCGCTGCCGGCGATGGTGGATATCGAACTGGCGACCTTGGGGCGCGATGCGGCGTTCCGGGCTCGGGTGCGGTCGCTGGCGAGGGCGGAGGGCTCGCCGCGTGTCATCGTGTCGATGCACGACTTCGAGGGGAGGCCGGCGGACCTGTCGCGGAAGCTCGCCGAGGCGTACGCCGAACCGGCGGCGGCGATCGTGAAGGTTGCGTTCCGTGCGCGGAGTCTGCGTGACAACCTGGAGTTGTTCGAGATTCTGCGGGACGCCCCGAAGCCGACGATCGCGCTGGGGATGGGCGAGTTCGGGCTGATGAGCCGGGTGCTGGCGCCGAAGTTCGGCGGTTTCCTGACCTTTGCGAGTCTTCGCGATGAGTCGGCGACGGCGCCGGGGCAGCCGACGATCGAGGAGTTGCTCGGGCTGTACCGGTTCCGGTCGATCGGGCGCGAGACGAAGGTGTACGGCGTGATCGGCTGGCCGGTGCGGCAGTCGCTGAGCCCGCTGATCCACAACGCGGGATTCGAGGCGGCGGGGCACGACGGGGTGTACCTGCCGATGCCGATCGTCGCGGGGGGCGAGGATGCCGAGGTCGACTACACGAGTTTCGCGGCGACCGTGGACGCGCTGGTCCACGACCCGCACATGGGCTTCTGCGGCGCGAGTGTGACGATGCCGTTCAAGCTGGCGCTGTCCCGGTTCTGCTTCGACGGTTGGGACGGGGTGGATGATGAGATGGGCGGTCGGCCGCTGCCGCCGCACGAGCCGAACAACACGCTTCTGATCAGCACGCCGGCAAACTCCGATCTTCTCGACGCCGGAGCGTTCGACACCGATCGGCGCGCGATCTTCGAACTCGTCGGCGAGCAACTTGCGTCCGCGGGCGGGGGAGCCGCGTCCATGACCGTCGGCGTGGTGGGGGCGGGAAGCGTGGCGAGCATCGCGGCGTGGACGGTGAAGGGCAAGGTGCGCGAGTTGCATGTGTTCAATCGCGATCCGGAGCGGGCGAGGAAGATGGCCGATGCGATCAACAAGCGGAGCGATCGGCCCTGGATCGTGCCGCATGGGCTCGACGACCTGCGAGGCTCCCGATGCGACTTCTTCATCAACTGCACGCCCGTCGGCATGACCGGGGGACCCGATCCCGCGGGCCTGTCGATCCCGATCCCGGAGATGAAGAACCTTCCCGAGGGCGCCGTCTTCTTCGACACGGTCTACAACCCGATCGAGACGCCCATGCTCAGGGCGGCGAAGGAACGCGGGTTCCGGACGATCGATGGCGTGGAGATGTTCGTGCGACAGGCAGCGGCTCAGTTTGAACTGTGGACCGGGAAGAAAGCGCCGGTTGATCTGTACGACCGGCTCTGCCGCGAGAAGCTTTCGAGCGCCGGCGGATGAGCCGGGCGCGCGCCAATCCGAAGCTCGAGCGCGACGGATCGGCGGCACGCGATCGCGGCGTGCTCTACCCCACGCTCTACCTCTGGTACATCCTCGTCTCGTCGCTCGATCTGATGCTGACCAACACGATGCTCAACTACTTCGGCGGGATCGAGGTGAACACGATCGCCGACTGGTTCATACGCGTGTGGGGGTTCTGGGGGCTGATCGGCTTCAAGTTCGCGACGGTCGTGGTCGTCGTCGGCGTGTGCGAGTTCGTGGGGCGGCGGCACCCGGACCTGGGGCGGAGGATCGCGCTGTGGGCGGTGGTGGTGTCGTCGCTGCCGTCGGTCGCGGCGTTGGCGCAGGTCGCCCTGGCGTTCGGCTGATCGGCCGCGCGTGGCGATTCAGGCGGTCTCGGACTTGCGGGTGAACAGCCCGAACTGGATCGGGTCGCCGCCGACGGCGGGATTCTCGAGCTTCTCGCCGAGGTGGTCGGCGGCGGGCTGGGTCATCGCCCGCCCGCGCCGGGTGCGGGCGAGGAAGCCGATCTGGAGCAGGTAGGGCTCGACGACATCCTCGAGGGTGCCGGCGTCCTCGTTCATCGTCGCGGCGATGGTCTCGAGCCCGACGGGCCCGCCGCCATAGGTCCGCGCGATGGTGCGGAGGTAGGTGCGGTCGAGTTCATCGAGCCCGAGGTGGTCGACGCCTTCGAGGTCGAGGGCGGCGCGGACGGAATCGACGCTGAGCATGCCGTCGGAGCGGACCTGTGCGTAGTCGCGGACGCGCCGGAGGAGGCGGTTGGCGATGCGCGGCGTGCCGCGCGAGCGGGCGGAGACCGCTTCGAGCGCCTCGGGCGAGTGGAC
Organism: Phycisphaerales bacterium JB037; assembly: GCA_043101605.1. Taxonomy (GTDB): domain Bacteria; phylum Planctomycetota; class Phycisphaerae; order Phycisphaerales; family UBA1924; genus JBICIG01. Next base: position 22,259 of record JBICIG010000104.1, on the reverse strand, counting down.
CTGCACGCCCATGAGCCGGCAGGAGCGTTCGAGGATGACGCGGAGTTCATCGGGCTGGTAGTAACGGAGGTGGTGGGTGAGCCCGAAGCGGGAACGGAGCGGGGCCGAGAGGAGCCCGGCGCGGGTGGTGGCGCCGATGAGCGTGAAGGGCTTGCACCGGATCTGCACGGTGCGGGCGTGGAGCCCCGAATCGACGCGGACATCGATCTTGAAGTCCTCCATCGCGGGGTAGATGAACTCCTCGACCGCGATGGGCAGGCGGTGGATCTCGTCGATGAAGAGCACATCGCCCGGGCCGAGGCTGGTGAGGACGGCGACGAGGTCGCTGCCCTTGGCGAGCGCCGGGCCGCTGGTGGTGTGCAGGCGCGTGCCCATCTCGTGGGCGATGACATGGGCGAGGGTGGTCTTGCCGAGCCCGGGGGGCCCGTGCAGGAGGATGTGCTCGATCGGCTCGGACCGCCCGCGCGAGGCGTGCACCGCGATCTCGAGGCGTTCGAGCAACTCGGCCTGCCCGACATACTCGTCGATCGAGGTCGGGCGGAGGGCGAAGTTGAACTGCTCCTCCTCGGGGCGGGCGGCGGTCGGCGCGATGATCCGTTCGGTTGCCATCAGGGGAGTCTATCGGCCGCGTGCCCGGGCCCGCTCCAGCGGCCGGCCCGGGGCGTGCGGTGTTGATTCAGGCGGCCGATCGGTTCAGCCGCCGTTGCCGGCGTCGGCCTGCTCCTGCGGCTGGCGGGGGAGCATCTCGGGAGCGCAGGCAAGGTTGTACGCGGTGATCGCCATGCAGGTGGAGGACTGGCGGAGGTACTCGGGGATCGCCAGGTCGATGCGGTCGAACTGGGTGTGCCAGCCGTGCCCGTAGTTGGCGCGCCCGACCTCGTCCCAGAAGAAGCCGGGGACGCCGCGGGCGTTGAACGAGGCGTGGTCGGATCCGCCGCCGCGGGGCATGTTGTCGTTGATGCGGACATTGACATTCATCCACTTGCCCTCGACTTCGTCGTAGAAGCGGCCGTTGACCGGGGCGGTGGCGGCGGCGAGGTAGTCGCGCATGGGGGCGATGGCGTGGAGCCCGCCCTCGTAGTTGGTGCCCCCGTCGTCGACGAACACGGCCGAGACCTTGGCCAGATCGTCGCCCAGTTCTTCGACATAGGCGCGCGAGCCGAGCAGGCCCTGCTCCTCGCCCGTCCAGAGGATGAAGCGGATGGTGCGCTTGGGCCTGGCGTTGGCGGCCATCAGCAGCCGGGCGGACTCGAGCACGACCGAAGAGCCCGTGCCGTTGTCGGTGGTACCCATGGAGCCGGGCCCGTCCCACGAATCGAGGTGGGCCGACACGATGATGACCTCGTCGGCGAGTTCGGGATCGGTGCCGGGGATCTCGGCGATGGTGTTGTAGACGGGGATCGGGCCGGCGGTCAGCGCGTGCTGGAGATCGAACTCGGCGTAGACGGGGGCGCCGTCGGCGAGGCGCGAGTTGATCGCGTCGTACCCGGGCTCGCTGACGAGCACTTCGACATCGTTGGGGATCTCCTCGACGGGGCGTTCGCGCCAGCCGGAGGCCGAGGTCGTCCAGACCCGCTCATCGCGCGAGCTGGAGAGGAACCCGGCGGGCTCGGCGGCGAGGATGCGGCGAAGGATGATCTCCTCTTCGGTCGGGCCCTGGTCGCCCGGGTCCTCGCGGGTGAGATCGATCTGGACGGCTTGGGCGCCCTCGCCGCCGGCGAACTCCATTCGGCCGTCGGCCACAGGCATCGTCATCAGGACGGGCCCGTTGGGCGAGTTCCACTCGAAGATGAGGGCGTTGTTGGCGCGGTCGAACGAGGCGTTCTGCATCGCCGACTCGAAGACATCGGGAACGCCCGCGTTGCCGGCGACGCTGCCGTCGGGATTGATGCTGAAGTCGACGAAGAACGGGACCTGCCCGCCGGGGATCTGCTCGCCCTGGATGGTCCCCAGCCAGCGCCCGCTGACGCCGTCGCGGGGGTACTTGGGCGTGGCGAAGTCGAGCGAAGCCCCGGAGGCGATCGCCTCGCGGGCTTCCTGACGCTGCTGGGCGCGGAGGCGCATGGTGCCCGCGACGCCGCGGATGCCGGTGCGGCCCGAGTAGTCGGTGGGGATGAGCACCCAGGCGCCGGCGAGGTCGTCCTCGATCGCGGCGAGTTCGGCGAGCGTGGCGGGCATGCGGACGACCGGCCCGCGGACGGCGCCGTCGGTGCCGCGCGTCCACGCGAGGGCGGTCAGGTCGAGGTCGGTGACCTTGTCGTAGGTCGTTTCGCCGTTGCGGTCGGTCGAGCGGAGGTAGACCGCGCCGCTGGAGGGCCCGCGATCGAAGCGCGTCGCGACCTCGCCCCATTGCTGGAGCTGCACATTGCGGAGACCCCAGTCGCGGAACTGGTCGGCGGTCCAGCGATTGGCCTGATCCATCCGGGTCGAGCCGGTCAGCCGCGGGCCGATCTCGACCGACAGGTGCGTCAGGTGGTCCATGACGCGGTTGCGGTTGATGCCCTCTTCGAGAATGCGGCGGACGGTCGCGGGATCACCCATCGGGATCTCGGGGACGGCGACTTCCTCGCCATCGACGACCGCGAAGTTGGCGACGGCGCCGATCGAGGTCGTGGAGCTCTTGGGCGTCGAGCCGCACGCGACGAGCGAGCCCGCGACGGCAACGAGCACCAGCCCGCGGGCCGCGCTCGCGATCAGACCTCCGGCGAACGACTCGGCGACACGGTGACGGCGCGGCATGCGGCTCTCCTTGCGTGATCTCTTGGACGCGGTCTTTGGGCATCGGCCCGGCGGCCGGCGCGGGTGGTTCGGGCGAGAATCGGCCCGGCCCCGGAACTCCGGGACGGACGGGCTCGACAGCATACCGGGCCGGGGCGGGCGGGGTGCGGCGTCGGGATCGGGGGAGGAGGCGCCGCGGGCCTCTGCGGCCGCACGCGCGACCGTCGGGCCCGTACACTCGCGCCATGTCCAACGCCACGCAATCGTTCCAGCAGCGCACGCTTTCCAACGGCCTGACGATCGTCGCGGAGATCGTCCCCGACGCCCACTCGGCGGCCGCGGGGTTCTTCGTCCGCACCGGTGCCCGCGACGAGGACGCGATGGTGATGGGGGTGAGCCACTTCCTCGAGCACATGATGTTCAAGGGGACCGAGGATCTGTCGGCCGACGACATCAACCGGGGCTTCGACGAGATCGGCGCCCGCAACAACGCGTACACCAGCCACGAGCTGACCTGCTTCTACGCCCAGGTTCTGCCGACGGACCTGGGCACCGCTCTCGACCTGCTCGGGCGGATGATGCGCCCGGCGCTGCGGCAGAGCGACTTTGACACCGAGAAGGGCGTCATCCTCGAAGAGATCGCGATGTACAAGGACAATCCGTTCTGGGTGCTCTACGAGGAGACCGATCAGCGGCACTTCGGGAGCCACCCGCTCGGTTACCGCGTGCTCGGCACCGAGGACACCATCAAGGCCCTGACGCGCGACCAGATGCAGCAGTACTTCGACGACCGCTACTCGGGCGACAATACGACGGTGGCCCTGGCCGGTCGCCTCGACTTCGACGCCTGCTGCGACCAGATCGAGGCGCTCTGCGGGCACTGGCAGACGACCCGCCCGACGCGCGATGCGGCCCGCCCGGCGATCTCCGGCGAGCGGTTCACGATGACCGACGAAGGGCTCAGTCGGGCGTATGCGCTGGTGCTGGCCGACGCCCCGTCGCTCGACGATGACCGTCGCTACGCGGCGTCGCTGCTGGCGCAGATCCTCGGCGGGGGGGGCAACTCGCGCCTGCACTGGGCGCTGATCGAGGAGGGCATCGCCGAGGAAGCCCAGGCCGCCTACGACCCGCACGACGGGACCGGCGAGTTCATGGTCTACGCGTCGGGCGACCCCCAGCGGCTCGGCGAGATCGAGAAGATCCTGGCCCGCGAGATCGACGGGCTCGGGGATTCGCTCGAGCCGGCCGATATCGAGCGACTGCAGGCCAAGTACGCGACCAGCGTGACGATCGGCGGCGAACGCCCCAACGACCGCATGCAGCGCCTCGGACGCCTGTGGACCTACCTCGGCGAGCACATCCCGCTGGAGGTCGAACTCGAGCGGATCAACGCCGTGACGCTCGACGACCTGCGTGACACGCTCGACGCGTTCCCGATCAAGCCGCGGACGATCGGCATTCTGTCACCCGGCGGGTGATGGATGGCGGCCCGATCGGGCGGGCGGATTCTCAGGTCGGGCGTTCGAACAGGAACGACGCGGGCTCGACGCGCGCGGCGTGGTCGCGCGAATCGCGCACCGCGAAGCGGTAGCCGCTCCACAGGCACGCGCTGCCGTAGGCGCCGTCGGCCCGGAGCGCGTAGACGGTGACATTGAACCTCGGGCGGCCCCGGTCGTCGAGGAGCTTCGGGTGGCGCGTGCGGCTGACCATGCGCTCGAGCGCCCGGCGGCAGGCGTCGGTCGGGTCGAGGCCCTGTTCCATGTGCGCCACAATGTCGCGGGCGGTGCAGTTGTCGAGCGCGGATTCGCCGCGACCGGTCGCGCCGGCCGTGCCCGCGTCATCGACGAAGATCCCCGCGCCGACGATCGGCGAATCGCCCACACGCCCCGGGTGCTTCCAGCTCAGCCCGCTGGTGCTGGTGCACGCGGCCAGATGCTCGGCGGCGGTGCGCACGGCAACATGGACGGTGCCGGTGGTGTGCGGCACGCCGGGGGGAGCGTCGTCAAGCCCGCGGTGGCCGAGTTGCGGGCCGTCGCCGTGGGTGTCGCGCGTGGCCGATCGCTTCCAGCGGTCCTCGTCGCTCAGGCGAGACTCCTCGCCCTTGGCGGCTTTCCACTGCTCCCACGCGGCGCGGGAGGCATCGGTCAGCATGTTCTCGCGCGTGAAGCCGTGGGCGAGGGCGAAGTCGAGCGCGCCTTCTCCGACGAGCATGGAGTGCTTGCTGTGCTGGAGGACTTCGAGCGCGACGCGGGAGGCGTGTCGGATGTCGCGCAGTGCCGCGACCGCGCCGACGGCGTGGGTGCGGGCGTCCATGACGCAGGCATCGCACTCGACGAAGCCCGCGGCGTTGGGCAGCCCGCCGTAGCCGACCGACACATCCTCGGGGTCGTCCTCGAGGACGACGCACCCCTCGACCGCGGCGCGGGCGGCAAGCAGGGGATCGCTCGCCGGATGGTTGTGGATCGTCCACCACGCGCGCTCGACCGCGGCGAGCCCGTTGCCGCTGGCGAGCACGCACGGCCCGCGATGCGTTCGCCCGCGCTCGGCGGCGGCTTCGGCGAGCGAGCGCAACTCGGCGATGGACAGGGATGGATCGGCGGTGTCGGACATCTCTTGGCCCCTGAGTCTATCGCCGCGGCGTCGGCGTCTGGTGGACGGCCGCGGCCGGTTGCAGGCGATCGGCTCGCAAGGGGACCAACCCCCGGGGGAGGGGTTGGTCCTCTTGCGGGGAAGCACGATGCACCGGAAGAAAGAAGAGCGAGCGACGGCTCCGCTCGGGCGTCCGCCTGTTCGGTGAGTTGACTTTGTCTTGGAGGATTGCAGCGAGAGGACGCACCGTGTGCGCCGAGTCACCGCGACACGCGTCGGTCCGGCTTGTCTTCATCGAACGCGATGCGAGAATCAGTCTTTCTTTCCTGCTCGCAAGGGGACCAAACCCCGGGGGAGGGGTTGGGTCCCCTTGCGAGCGGAAGCAGAGTTGCGTTCAGAGCACGGCGAGCGCGATCACTCGTACAGCGGCGTTGATCGCAGGACCTTCGCCTCGTTGCCGTCGTGGACGGCGAAGGTGCCGCGGGTGATCGCGGCGCTGCCGTAGGCCCCGTCCTTGCGCACGGCGTACATGGTCACGCCGAAGTTCGGGCGCCCGCGATCATCGAGCAGATCCTTGCGTTTGGTTCGGCTGGCGATGCGCTTGAGGACATGCAGGCACGCCTCGGTGGGGGTCATGCCGCGGCCCATGGCCTGGACGGCTTCGTACGCGCCGCAGGACTGGATGACAGCTTCGCCGCGACCGGTTGCGCCGGCGCTGCCGAACTCGTTGTCGGTGTACATGCCCGCGCCGACGATGGGCGAATCGCCCACGCGTCCGGGGATCTTCCACGACAGCCCGCTGGTGGTGGTGCAGCCGGAGAGGTCGCCGTTGGCGTCGACGGCCGAGCAGTGGATGGTGCCGTAGGTGAAGGGGATGTCGGCCTTGGCGCCCTCGTTCGCCCCGCCGGTGACGGTCTGGTCGTCGTCGAGCCAGTCGTCGTTGGGGCTGAGGTTGCGTTTCCAGCGGAGCCACGCCTCGCGGGCCCGATCGGTGAGGAGGTTTTCCTCCTTGAAGCCGTGGGCCAGGGCGAAGCGTTTGGCCCCCTCGCCGACGATCATGACATGGTCGGTGTGCTTGAGGACGAGCAGGGCGACCTGGGCCGGGTGCATGATGTTCTCGATGCACGCGACGGCGCCGGCCTTGTGCGTCGGGCCGTGCATCACCGAGGAATCGAGTTGCACGACGCCCTCTTCGTTTGGCAGCCCGCCGTAGCCGACGGACATGTCGTTGGGGTCGGCCTCGACGATGCCCACGCCCGCGACAATCGCGTCGACGGGGTCGGCCCCGGCCTTCATGTCGGCCATCGCCTTCTCGACCGCGGCGAGCCCGTTGCCCGAGGCGATCACGCACGGGCCCCGGTGCTGGTCGCCCGCGTGCCCCGGCTGGAGGCGGGACCGGGCCGAGGGCAAGGACCCATCGGGGCGGGCCGAGCGGGCCAGGGCCGGCGAAGCGGCGGCAAGGCCCGAGGCGATCAGGAAGCGACGGCGATCGAGGTGGCTCATGCGGGCAGTCTGACAGATCCCGCCGCCCCTGTCACCCGGGGACGAACCCGGTTTCGAGGGGGAGCGACGCCCGAGGCATCCTCCTCCGACGGCGGCCTCTCGCCGGGTCGGATTCAGCCCGCCCGGGTATGCTGCCGATGGTCTGCTGTGGAAAGGGAATTCCGATGACGACCGACCTCCGACCCATCAAGAAGATCCTGCTCGCGACCGGGCTCTCGACCGAGTCGGTCGGGGCGGTGAAGCAGGCGACGGCGATGGCCACGCTCTTCGGGGCCGAACTGCACGCCGCGTATGTGCTCGAGCCGGTGTCGGCCTCGACCGAGCGGGCGATCCCGGGCCTGGCCGAGAAGCAGGAGAAGCACGCCCGCGAGGAGCTCGAGCTCTTCGCCAAGACGCACGGGCTGGCGGGGATGGCGGCGCTGCATGTGCTGCGCGGCGAGCCCGAGGCGCAGCTCCTCGCGCTCCGCAAGGACCTCGACGCCGACCTTCTGGTCATCGGTCGCTACGGACGCGGCGGGCTCAAGCGCGGCCGGCTGGGCAGCATCGCCGACCGCGTGCTGCGGCACTGCCAGGTCTCGACGCTGGTGGTCGACCCGGACTTCCGCGGCTCGTTCGCCAAGGTCGCCATCGCGTGCGACCTCGACGCCGAGGACCCCGTCGAGCTTCGGCGCGGGCTCGACCTGGCCCGCTCGCTGGGCGCCGGCTCGGTGACGCTCGTGCACGCGTACGAGATCCCGCACGGGTATCACACGATCCTGACGCACGAGGAAGCCAAGGAACGGCTCGAACGGGTCTGGACCGAGTCGGCCGAGGCGCTGATCAAGCGCGTGCGGGCCGAGGGAGACCCGGAGGTGACGGTCCGCGCGGCGCAGGGTTCGCCCTCGACCGCCGTGCCCCGCCTGGTGCGAGAGATCGGGGCCGACCTGCTGGTACTCGGCACGCACTTCCGGGTGTCGAAGGCGGCGGCGGTCATGCTTGGTCGAACGAGCGAGAAGATCCTCAACGCGGTCGACTGCTCGGTGTGGTCGGAGACCTGCCCCTCGCTGCACCAGGGATTCCTCGACGCGATCAAGCACCTGTTCGATTGAGCCGCCCGCCCTCATGTGCCAAGGCCTGACCCGAAGGGCACGCCGCGCGCGACCGCGCCCGGGCCTGTGAAACTGGGCGGGCTTCGGCGAGGCGATCCCGCAAGGTCCGCGAATTTCTGCGGATCGGCTGGTCCGCCTTGGGTGCTTTGCGCATGGTGAAGGTCCCATCAGTGGTGGCGGTGCGTCCTTTGTGGGGGACCGGTGTATGTCCCGGGGTGCGGCGTCGTTGGCTTGGATGACGAGGATCAGACTGTGAAGAACACGACGCGTTTGGCTGTTGTTGCGATCGCCGCCGCGGGCTCGCTCGCGGGGGCCCAGCTCCAGACCATCACCATCGACTTCGACGATCAGATCGGCGGCTTCAACCCGCCCGCCCTGACCGACGGCATGTTCTCCCCGCACGCGACCTTCAGCACGACCAGCGACTCGGTCCTGCTGATCTTCGAGGGCTCGGGCTTCGTCGGGGGCAGCAACCCCAACAACCTCACCGCGGCGCTGTCGCAGCAGGCGAGCGACTTCGACTCGGACATCTTCATCGACTTCCCCGTCGCCGCCAACGCCGTCAGCCTCGATGTGCTCGCCGACAACGACTCGGGCGTCATCGCCAACCTCGTCGTCACGCACGCGGGCGGGACCGACTCGATCGATGTCATCGGCAACGGCGACTTCACCGACAAGGTGCCCATGGATCTCTCGCTGTACACCGATGTGACGCGGATCGAGCTGGTGAACATCACCGACGAGTTCGGGCTGTCGATCGACAACCTGGTCTTCGATGTGCCGGTTCCCGCGCCGAGCTCGCTGGCGCTGCTCGGCGCGGCCGGCCTGCTCGCTCCGCGCCATCGGCGCGGCTGAGCGCGAAACGTCGCCGCCTGAAACCGTTCCGATCATCGCCCGCCCGGGGAACCACTCCGGGCGGCGTGTTTGCGCGCTGCGCTCGCGTCCCTTGCGCCTTGCTCCGAGACACTCAGTCCCGCAGAATCGCGACGAGCTCCGCCGCGGCGGCCCGCGGATCGTCACGCCCGCAGACCGCCCCGCAGACCGCGATCCCCCGGCAGCCCCGCTCGACCAGGCCCGGCAGGTTGTCAGCGGTGATCCCGCTGATCGCCAGGTGCGGGACGCGGGCGGAGGCGGGGTCGGCGAGGTAGGCCGACAGATACTCGGGCCCGGCGAGCGCCGGCTTGGGCTTGGTCGAACTGGGGAACATCGGTCCGAGTCCGCAGACATCCGCGCCGCCCGCGGCCGCGGCCCGCGCGTGCTCCATGTTCGAGGTGCTCACGCCGATGAGCAGCCGATCCCCCGCGATGGCCCGGGCGTCGGCGAGCGGGAGATCGTCCTGCCCCAGGTGCACGCCGTCGGCTCCCGACGCGAGCGCGAGCGAGACAGAGTCGTTGATGATGCACGACGCGCCGCCGGCCCGCGCGATCTCGACGAGTCGCCGCGCCCGAACGAGCCGTGTGCGATCCGGAAGGTCCTTCTCGCGGAGCTGCACGCAGTCGGCCCCTCCCTCGATCGCCAACTCGGCGACGCGCGACCAGTCCCGTGCCGACCCGCCCGCGGGCGAGCAGGCTTCCTCGGTGATGAGCACGCACAGCCTCCACTGAGTCCCTCGCCCGGCCCCGAACGAAAGGGCGATGTGCTTCTCGAGGTCGTAGACGCGGTAGCGGATCGCTTCGAACGCCCGTCCGACGCCGCCCAGCAGCTTGGCCGCTTCCTCCAGCGAGCGCAAGGCCTCGCCCGCCCGCGCCCCGGCGGCGAGCGCGACCGCCCGCATCGACGCCCGTTCCTGCTCGGCACGCGTCTCGATCAATCGCCCCGGATCGCCAGCCGCATCGCGAGCGGCCAGGCGCCGGCTCGTGTCGATGGGCAGGTCCTCGACCGCCGCCCGCAGGTCGTGGCGTGCCCCTTTGCATCCCTCGGCGAGAGTGGCGTCGTTCAGCACAAACCGCGCGAGGTCCTCGAGCGTCCGGAGCGCTTCCCGCGCCCGGTTCGCGTTCGCGTCCACGATTCGCTCGGTCGATCCACGCATCGCCGATGCTAGACCGCCGCGCTTGCCATCCCACCAACCACCGCCCGCCGGCTTTGGTGGGGGGGTGGCATCCCGACCCGGAACCGGCGAGAATCCCCCGATGGCGGAGGGCTACGGCCTCGAACCCGAACCGACGCTGCCCGACCTGCCGGGCAAGGTCATCGTGCGGGCCTCGCGCGACGAGGTGATCGACGCGGTCGCCGCCGACCTGCTCTTCCAGGCCTTGGCGTGCTCGCGGTCGTTCGGGGACTTCCATTTCGCCGCCTCGGGCGGGCCCGACCCCGCGCCGCTTTACCGTCGGCTGATGTACGACCCGCAGCTCCGCGAATTCCCGTGGACGCGGACGCACCTGTGGCTCACCCAGGAAAGCCGCACCAGCGCGAGCGACCCGCAGAGCCGCTTCGCGTCGGTCGCGGGGTGGCTGATGGAGCATTCGGGCATCCCATCGGGACAGGTGCACCCGATCCCCGGGGCCGAGCCCGACGCCGCCCGGCTCTACGAGGACGAACTGCAGGAAGCCCTGCAGTGGCGGGAGAAGGGGCACGATCGGCTCGATTACGCCCTGCTCACGCTCGACTGCGCCGGGACGCTCGGCGGGACCGACGATCGGCTCGTGTTCCAGAGCGAAGAGCTCGTCAGCATCACGCCCAGGCTGGTTACCGCGTGCCGGTTCGTCGCGGTCTTTGCGACCGGTTCGGGAGCCCGAGCCCGCATCGCCGAGCTTTTGGGCGAGGACCGCCGCGGGCTCGCCCGCCGGCTGGCCCCGATCGGCGGCGAACTGCGGTGGTACCTCGATCGCGATGCGTGCCCGGACCCGGCGTAGGCGATTCGGCGTCGGTTCCGGCTTCGTTCCAGTCGGCAGCCCCGCGGCGCGCCTTGGATTGCCCCGCATGCCCACCCTGTCGGTCGAACCCAACGAGCGCGTCACCTTCCGCGTCTGCCACGAGGACGAGGACCTGCTCATCGTCGAGAAGCCCTCGGGGCTGGTCACCCAGCCGGGCGTCGGGCACCTGACCGACACCCTGCTCAACGGGTTGTTCGCGGTCTACGGCACGCAACTCCAGAACCTCGGCAACGCCCGCGACTTCGGGCTCGTCCACCGGCTCGACCGCGAGACCAGCGGGCTGCTCGCCGTCGCGCTCACGCGCCGGGGCTACGACGGGCTCCGCGCCCAGTTCGAGAAGCGCACCACGCGGAAGTTCTATTGGGCGGTGTGCAAGGCGGCCCCGTCGCGCGAGCGCGGCGTCATCCGCATCCCCATCGCCGAGCGCGTCGAGCGGGCCTCTCGCTACACCTCCACCAAGACCGCCCGCATCGGCGCGGGGGGCAAGCCCGCGCTGACGGCTTACCGCGTTCTCCAGGAAGGACGCCCGATCTCGCTCATCGAGGCCCGCCCCGTCACCGGTCGGCTGCACCAGGTCCGCGTCCATCTCGACGCGATCGGCGCGACGGTGCTGGGAGACCCGGTCTATGGGCCCAAGCTCGCGCGTGAGCTCTCGCCGCGTCTGGCCCTCCACGCCCACCGCCTCTGCGTCACGCACCCGGCGACCGGCAAGCCCATCGATGTGCGCACCAAGTGGCCGCGCGACCTCCGCAACCTGCTACGCAAGCACGGGCTTGAACGCCCGGACCTCGCGCCCGCGCCCGATGAGCCCGAAGATCTGGAAGTCACCGACGGGCCGGAGATCAGCGGCGACGCGGATGGCGCCCAGGGCTGACGCCCCTCAGACGCGCGCCATCAGATCCGCGGCGATCCCATCGGCCATCAGGAAGCCCGCCTCGGTCGGACGCCAGCGGCCGCCGTCCTCGGTGAGGTGCCCCGAGTCGATCCATCGCTTCGCCGCCGCGACAAGTCGCTCGGCGGCCCCGGCGTGCGCCGATTCGGCCTCGCTGGTGATGCCGATGATCTCGACGCCCTCGCGCAGCCGGAGACCGGTCATCAGCCGCTCGGCGACCGCGCGGCGTGCGTCCGGAGGCTCGGCGTCGATCGTGCGTGCGAACCCGTCGTGATCCCCTTCCAGATACTCGCCCAGATTCGGCACGACCTTCCACCGCCAGCCCTGGGAATGCCCGCTCGCGCTCGGGCCGGCCGCCATCCATTCCTCCTGACGCCAGTACGCGAGGTTGTGTGCGCACTCGGCTCCCGGTGCCGCGAAGTTGCTCACCTCGTACCGATCGAGCCCCGCCTCTGCCAAGACCGACGCCGCCTGCTCCTGCATGTCCGCCTCGAGGTCCTCGTCGGCGGGCGTGAAGTCGCCCCGCGCGAGGCGTTTGGTCATCGCGGTGTTGGGCTCGTAGGTCAGGGCGTACGCCGACACATGCTCAGTGCCGAGTTCCAGAGCCCGGCGGAGGTCGGCCTCGGCCTCGGCGAGCGTCTGCCCGGGGATCGCATAGATGAGGTCCAGCGACTGCCGCCGGATCCCCGCGGCCCGGGCCAGTTCGATCGCGCGCGCGACATTTTCTGGGTCGTGCCAGCGTTCGAGCGTCTCGAGGTGCCGCGGGTGAAAGGTCTGGGCGCCGATGGAGACCCGGCCGACCCCGCCCGACGCGAGCACGCCCATCAACTCGGCGGTCGCGGTCTCGGGGTTGCATTCGACCGTGAACTCGGTCTCCGGGGTGTCGCCATCACCGGGGCGGAGCCACGGGGCAAGGGCGGCGAGCAGCGGTTCCCAGAGGTCCGGGCGGAGGAGGGTGGGGGTCCCGCCGCCGATGAACAGGGTGTCGAGCGGCAGGAGCCACGGCCCGATCGCGGCGATCTCGCGGATGAGCCGGTCGGTGAACCGGGCCTGGCGGTCCCGGGAGTCGACGATGCTGTAGAAGTCGCAGTAGTGGCACTTGTGGAAGCAGAAAGGGATGTGAAGGTAGAGCGACCGGGCCCGGGGGGCGTCCGGGGGCGGGAGCAGGTCCGAGAGCCAGGGCTTGTCGCCCGGGGCCCGTTGCCCGAGGATTGCTAAACGGGTATGGTCCGGCATCTTGGGCTATCCGGGTCGGCGATCCGGGCATGAGATCGAGAGGATGCGACCGCCGTGAATGTCAGCCTCGTCCTGATCAAGAAAGACGGCTCGACCGCCGAAGCGCCCATCCGGAGCGGGTCGGCGACGATCGGGCGCGATGTCGGGTGCCAGGTCCGCATCCCGGTTCCCGATGTTTCCCGCCGCCACTGCGCCATCATTCAGGCCAACGGAAAGCTCAAGGTCAAGGATCTCGGCTCGTCCAACGGCACCTTCGTCAACGACAAGCGGGTCGAGGAAGCCGAGCTTCATGCCGGCGACCTGCTGGTTCTGGGCGAGCAGCGGTTCATGGTCCGCATCGACGGGCAGCCGAAGGAAATCCCCTTCGCCGCGGGCGGATCACCCGCCGCCACGGCCGACGACGAGGACCGCGACGACATCACCGAGAGCATCCTCGCCGAGTTGGGCGATGTCTCCGACGGCACCAGCGTCTCGGATTTCGACTTCGATCTCTCCGACGACGACGACGAGCAGCCCAAGCTCTGAACCCCAATGCATCCGGGTGAAATGACGGCGATCCCGTCCGGTGTCGTGCTGGACGATCCGCGATCCGGCCGATCGACGATCGGTCTACGATCGGGTCGAGGGTCTGCGTCATGCTCGACTGGTTCAGCGAATTTCTGGCCGCCCTTTGGGGCATCATGCTCGAGGCCGGCGTGTGGCTGGTCGTCGGCTTCGCGATCGCGGGGCTGATCCATGTCTGGCTGCCCAAGAACCTTCTCCGCCGCGTGATGGGCGGGAAGGGGCTCGGCCCGGTGGCGCGGGCGGCGGTCATCGGCGCCCCGATGCCGCTCTGCTCCTGCTCGGTCATCCCCACCGTCGCGAGCCTGCGCCGCAGCGGGGCCGGCAAGGGCGCCTCGGCGTCCTTTGCCATCGCGACGCCCGAGGTCGACGCCCCGAGCATCTCCATCACCTGGGCGATGATCGGCCCGGTCATGGCGATCGCCCGCCCCCTGGTGGCGATCGCGACCGCGATCGCGGCGGGGCTTTCGATCGATCGCTGGGCCGGCGACCGAGACCCGAAGACGCCTTCGAGAGGGCCCGACCAACCCGAGCCCGGATCCTGCTGCCGGACGGCGCCGGCGCCCGAACCCGCCAAGGCCTCGTGCTGCGGTGGGGGGGGCACGCCCGCCACGCCGACGCAGGCCCCCTTCGGCGAACGCCTCCGCGAAGCGCTGTGGTTCTCGTATGCCAAACTCCCGGCCGACCTCGGGCTCTGGCTCGTCGTGGGGATCGTGCTCAGCGCCGCGATCATGGTCGCGATCCCCGAGGGGTGGATCGAATCGAACCTCGAGTCGGGCGCGTTGGGCCCAGCGGGGTCCAAGTTGCTCATGCTGGTGATCGGCGTGCCGTGGTATGTGTGTGCGACCGCGTCGACGCCGCTCGCCGCCGCCCTGATTGCCAAGGGGCTCTCGCCCGGCGCGGCGCTGGTCTTCCTGCTCGCCGGGCCGGCGACCAACCCCGCGACGATGGGCTGGGTGCTCCAAGACCTTGGGAAGCGGGCCCTGGCGATCTACCTGCTGAGCATCTCGCTGTTCGCCCTCGGGGCCGGGTTCCTGCTGGATGCAATCTTCGCCGCGACCGATCTCGTCCCCGACGCCACCGTCACGCACGAGCACGGCGAACCCCTCGCCCGGAGCATCATGGCGGGGGCCCTGTCGGTCGTCCTGCTGATCGGGTTTGTGCGGGATGTCTCCGATCGGGTTCGCCGGCGCATCAGCCGAGGCGAACGGTCCGCCGGGGCGGCCCCCGCGAAGTCCTGCTGCGGCGGATCCGAGACGCCCGTCTCGCTTACTTCCTCGCCGACGCGCTGAGCTTTTCGCTCAGGTCGTTCTCAAGGTAGAGGAACACGCCGCAGGAGCAGTTGTTGAGCTGCCCGGTGAGCAGGCTCATGACGATCTCCATGGGGATGTTCATCATGCACGAGCCGCAGGTGAACTCGTGGCGGCGGAAGTCCTGGACCTCGACCGGGGCCATGACCTCGTCGCCCTCGTGACGCCGGCGACGCTCGCGGTAGCTCTGGAGCACGGGACCGGGCAGCGAGTCGGCCAGCGCATCACGCTTGCCCTCGAGCTCGTTGAGCCGGTCCCGGATCTCCGCTTCGCGCTGGTCGCGGTCGGACCGGGCGACCTCGACGATCCGGTTCTTCTCGGCGACCTGCTCGTCGATGCCGGCGATCTCGGCCTTGAGCGCGTCGATCTGCTCGAGCTGCTCAAGAGCCTGCGAATCGATCTTGCTCTTGTCGGCCTTGAGCGTGTTCACCTCGACGAGGAACGCCTGGTATTCCTTGTTCGTCTTGGCCTCGTTCATCTGGGCGCGGAGCTTGTCGATCCGGGCCTGGATGGTGTCGGCTTCGCCCTCGCGGTCGGCCGCGGTCGCGCTCAACTGGCGGAGCTGGCTCTCGAGCGCCCGCTTCTTGGCGGTCAGCTCGTCGACCTGTGCGCTCTGTGCCTTGAGGAACCTCTCCGCGGCGGTGAGCCTCGATCGCAGCCCTTCGATCTGCTCATCGACCTGGAACACCTTCAGGAGACTGTCCGTGACCGTCATGCGGGTCCTCCGCGCCCCGATCCGGGGCGTCCTGGAAGACAGTGTAGCACCCCTTCGCCGGCGGATGCACCGAGTCAGGCCGCCTGCTTGGGAAGGAACGCCCGCACTGTGTTCCCGCCCGCGGCCCGGGCGCTCTGGGCCGCCCGCATCGCCGCCGCCATCAACTGCTCGGGAGAGGCGAACGGCGACTGTCGACCCGACAGCGACGCCAGCCCGATGCTCACCGTCAGCCGCAGCGGCTGCTTCAGATCCGGGATATCCCATTGCTGGCTGTGGGCGTCCAGTTCGGTGCGGAACCGCTCGGCCAGGCTCGTCGCGCCACGCCGGTCCGTCCCGGGGACGAACACCGCGTACAGATCGTCGGCCAGACGGGTCACCGAGCCCTGAGCCCCCTCGAACACCCGCGTCAGCAGGGCGCAGGTGCTCAGGGCGATCTCGCCCTCGATCTCGTCGGGGCCCGTGGCGCAGACCTCCCCGAACCCATCGAGCGACATCACCAGCACCGACAGGTCGCCGTGCTTGGAGCGGATCAGGTGGAACGCGCTCCGCAAGGCCGCGTTGAACCCGTCCCGCGTCAGGGTCCCGGTCAGGGCGTCGGTCTCGAGCGGCGTGATGACCAGCGCCTCGGGGTCGCTGGCGATCCCGGCCAAAGCCGGGTCCGATTCCCGCAGGACATTCATGCTCGTGCGGGCCCGCTCCAGCACTGCTTCGGGGTTCGGGGGCTCGCCCGTGTTGAGCCGGAAGAGCTGCGCCAGCTCACGAACCGACTGCCCCACGCAGGTGATCAGGTCATCCACCTGAGTCGTGTTCAGCTTAAACCACTCGCTCGCCCGCTGGTACGCCCGCTCCAGCGGGGCCTGCGGCTCGGGATCGGTCAGCACATCGTGGATCAGGTTCCCCATCGCCACCGCTCGCACGATGCCCGTGCACGCGGGGGGAGCGGCCGTGGGACGCTCGTGATACTTGATCGGGAGCACCAGTTCGTCGGGGAGTTTCCAGTGCGTCGCGAGCATCGCCCCGACCTCGGCATGCGAGAGCTCGAACGCGATCAGCTCCTGCTTGGAGAGCTGGCGATGGTCGCCGCCGATCGACTGCAACGACGCGATGTACCGGTCACCCAGTTCGCGGTGCATCGCGACCATGCCGATGTCCTGCAGCAACCCGCCCAGGAAGGCCTCCTCGGCGACATGGGCGTGCCCGCCCCGCTCGGCAATCAGCTTGGCCGCCGTCGCGGTGTACAGCCCGCGACGCCAGTACGCCGTGTAGTCGAAGCCGGACTCCTCATCTTCTTCCAACGCGCTGACCAGCGAGAAGCTCAGCACCAGGCACTTCACCGGCGCCAGCCCGAGCATCACCAACGCCTTGCGGATCGTCGCGCACCGCTGGCGGAGCCCGTAGAAGCTCGAGTTGACCGTGCGGAGGACCTTGGCGGCCATGCCCTGGTCCTGCTGGACCGCGGCGGCCAGTTCATCCATCGAGACATTCGAGTCCGAGGTGAGGTCGAGGACGCGCATCGCCACCGCCGGCAGCGAGGGCAGCGTGGAGCACCGCAGGATCTTGCTGAGTAGCTGTTCGTCCATGGCAGGTCCCGCTATCCCGGGTTCCGACACCCGCCCATCGGCGAATTCGCCCACCCGGTCCAACCGCGGGGCCCGAACCGGAGCTATTCCGGGGTCGACCCACGACCTTCGGGGAGATCGAGCCACCCCGAACTGACCAGCGGGCGTCCGAGAACCGTCGCGAGGTACGCATCCAGAAGACGCAGCGCCCGGCGTGTCCCCGGCGCATCGAGCCGCTCGAGCGACTCGGGCTCGGCCCGGGACAGGTCGCGCAACCGCTCGACCGTCTCGGCGCGCACCCCCCAGCGCGACCGGATCGAGTCGTCCTCGACCCGCGTGAACCCGCCCGCCCGCGGATCGAGGACCAGCGAGCGATCGAGGTCGAGCGGCGCGTCGGCCCGGACATCCCGCTCGAGGTCGAGCCCGACGCCGAGGTCAACCAGCAGCTTCCAGAGGAACCACGCCGCCGCGACCCGGGGCGATCGGTCCAGCCGGCGGAGCCCCGCGATGAGCGCCTCGAACACCCGGGGGTGCGGGTCCCCTTCCGAGACCCCTTGCAGGGAGGCTTCGGCCATGTACATCCCCGCTTCGAACGCGTCGTAGCGGGCACGGATCGCCGGGAAGGTCTCGCGCAACTCCCATTCGGTCACCAGGCTCAGCCGGTCGGCGGGCTTGCGGATGACCAGGACCTCGCCGAGGGTAAGGGGTTCGAACCCGCCGGAGTACGGAGCCTTCTCGCGCCGGGAGCCCTTGGCGAGCGCGCGCAGCACGCCCCCCCGCCGAGTGAGCAGCGCGACCGTCTGGCTCGTCTCGGACCACTCCCACGCCCGCAGGCACACCGCCTCGTCTGGTTCCGCAGCCATGCGCCCAAGCGTAACGGGGCCGCTTGTGGCGGCGCGGGCGGATCGGATCTAAGGTGTCCGCTCGCATGCGATTCACATTGATCGACAAGGTGCTCGAACAGGACGCCGACCGGATCGTCGCGATCAAGCAGCTCACCTCCGCCGAGGAGTACCTGCAGGATCACTTCGCGACCTTCCCGGTGATGCCGGGCGTTCTGATGCTCGAGGCGATGGTGCAGGCGGCCCGGAGGCTTGTGCCGGTCGAGCCCGGGATTCCGCCGATGGTTCTGGGCGAAGTGAAGGCACTCAAGTACGGCCACTTCGTCAGACCGGGCGAGACGCTCCGCGTGGAAGTGGAGCGTCAGAGCGCCGACAGCGACGCTATCTGGTTCAAGGGCAAGGGTTTGGTGCTCGGGACGGCGCACCCGACGCCCCCCGTGGCCGTTTCGGGCAGGCTGCTGCTCCGCGCCCCGCGGGTGGGCGCACTCCGAGCCGATGGCTAGGATGACCGCTTCCTCCGCCGAAGCCGGCGGAGCTTCAACCCCATGCTCCTTCGCGGAGGGGACCGACCGCATGACACGCGACGAGATCTTCGAGAAAGTCCAAGAGGTCCTTGTGGACGCCCTGGCGGTGGACGAGGACGAGGTGACCCCCGGTGCCCGCCTGACCACCGACCTCGGCGCCGAATCGATCGACTTCCTCGACATCGTCTTCAAGCTCGAGCAGGCGTTCGGCTTCAAGATCGAGCAGGGCGAACTGTTCCCCGACAATGTCGCCCAGAACCCCGAGTTCGTCCAGGAAGGCAAGATCACCCCCAAGGGGCTCGAGGAACTCAAGACCCGGATGCCCCACGCGGACTTCACCTCGCTGGGAGACAACCCGGAGATCACCAAGGTCGCCGAGATCTTCACCGTCGACACGCTCGTCAACTTCTGCGAGACCAAGCTGGGCAACGGCGGCTGATCCCGGCTTCCCCCGACCCGTCGCTTCAGGAACCCGCCGCATGCGCTGGATGTGGATCGATCGCATCGTCGAGCTCGAGCGCGGCCGGCGGCTGGTCGCGATCAAGAATGTCAGCCTCGCCGAGGACCACCTCCACGACCACTTCGAGGCCGATCCCGAGCGAGGGCTCCCCGCGCTCCCGATCATGCCCGCCTCGCTGATCATCGCGGGCTTGGCCCAGACCGCCGGCGTGCTCGTCGGGCACGCCGAGGACTTCAAGCAGAAGGTCGTTCTGGCCAAGGTCTCCCGCGCCGAGATCACCGAGGACGCCGCTCCGGGCTCGACGCTCCGCTACACCGCGACGATCCTGCAGATGACCCCGCTCGGCGCTTCGACCGAGGGCACGATCGATCTGATCGACCACGCGACCCCCGACGCCCCGCCCCGGACGATCGGCCGCATCGACCTCATGTTCAGCCACCTCGACCAGAACATGGGCGGCATGGAGTTCCCCAAGGAGAACTTCATCTTCGGCGACGGGTTCCGCATGCTTCTCAAGATGAGCGGCTTCGGCGACTGATCTCTGGCGGCTGACCTTTCGGGTCACGGCCCGCCCGCCGAACGCACGCGCCCGTTCCGCCGAACCATGAAAACCCCGTCCGAGGACTCGAACACGACCCGCCCGGGAGCGTGTGGCATGAGTTCGCCCGTGTGCTTCGTGACGATCAGCGCCCCCTCGGGCAGGTCGGGCGAGATCGCGCCATCGGGCCCGTCGGCGCTGCGGGGCCAGTAGCCCTGGTCGAGGTAGAATTCGCCCCGGTCGTTCGAGCCCATGAACCGCGACCAGACGAGGTCCGGGCTCTTGTCAGCCAGAAACTCCGAGAGTTCCCGCCAGTCGGCGTGCCGGGGCCTCTGGAAGCGGATCGGGAGCAGGCTGACCAGAACCAGCACCGCCACCGCGCCCGGAGCGACGAACGGCCGCGCCCGGTGCAGGGCTCCCCGCAGCGCCGCGGGCGCGCACGAAGCCGTCCACCACCCCGCGAGGAGCGCCAGCGCCGGATAGATCGGCAGGGCGTAGCGCGGGTGCTTGTCCGGAAAGGCGCTCAGAAGCACCAACCACCCCAAGGCCCACACGATCGCCAGCCGCAGCCCCATGCCCGCCGGCGAGCCCGGCGTCAGCTCCCGCCGCCGCCGAACGAACTCCACGACCCCGAGCGTGGCCGGGATGAGCCAGGGCCAGTAGGTCCGCGAGATGATCGAAACGAAGTAGAGGGGGCTGCGGGTCTGGATCTCCCCTTGGGCCCGCGCGACGACCTCGGAGCCGAAGTACGCGTCCGTGAACGCGCTCCCGTGGATCGCGTACATAGACCCGTGCCAAGGGAGGGCGACCGCGAGCGCCACGCCCATCCCGCCGAGGCACCACGGAATCAGCCGCGCCCGTCCGATCCACAGAAGCCACACGATCAGCAGCGGGTAAGCGGTCAGCGCGGCGAGCGGCTTGGTCATCAGCGCCAACCCGATCGGGATGCCCGCGAGGAGCCACAGCGCGCGCCGATTCCGCGTGATCGCCACGCTCACCAGCCACAACGCCCCGAGCAGAAACAGCAGTTGCCACAGGTCCAGCGAGATCTCCCGCGCCCGGCGGAAGAACTCGTAGGTGAACGCGAGCGTCACCCCTGCCGCCAGCGCCGAGGGTCTTCGGAAGAACGCGCGAGCGATGAGCACGGTCAGCAGGACGCACCCGGCTGCGGCGAGGATGCTCGGCAGCCTTGCCGCCCACACCTGCACCCCCAGGGCATGCATCGACAGCCCGTGGATCCAGAACGCCAGCGGGGGCTTGGCGAAGTAGGGGGGCTCCTCGGGGTGCAGGTAGAGCGTCCACGCGTGCCCGTCGCGCCATGCCTGCAGCCCGACCGCGGCGTATCGCCCCGTGTCCTTGCGGTAGCCGCCCTGATCGAGATGCGGCAGGGTCGCCGCGAGCAGGCACAGCACCGGCGTCAGCAGCAGCCACCAGGTGGCCACGCGACGCGGAATCCGCCGACGGGCCCGGACGGGCGTTGACTCAGAAGTGTGGGAATCGGCGTCCATAGCGCGTCGCGATGGTCACTCTAGCGACGCGGAGGATTCGCGGGGCTCAGCCCGCGGCGCTCGACTCGGGGCGGCCGGCGGACTTGGCTTCGGGGATCCGGATGCTCGTCCGGCAGTACCGACAGCGGACGGTCTTGCCCCGTGCCGATTCCGGGACCGACAGCAGCTTGCGGCAGGTCAGCCGCGGGCACATGATCCGGATTTCCTTATCGTGCGCCATGCAGAGTCCTCGCGGGGATGATCGGGCGGCCCGGGCCCCCGCTTGAGTGAGATCTCCGGAGCGCCGGCGATGGGGTTCGCCGGGGTTCGGGGGCTACGCTTGGCGTCCGGCTGGACGGATCGCACAGGTCGTGAGGGCCCGCGACCGGATTCGGGCGTTGATCGGGAGCGGCGATGACGGCAACCTCCGACAGGCTGGCGACCACCCCCGGGCGAGCGTGCGCCGTCGTCGGGCTCCAGTGGGGCGATGAGGGCAAGGGCAAGATCGTCGATCTGCTCGCCGCCGGCCACGACGCGACGGTGCGGTACAACGGCGGGGCGAACGCCGGGCACTCCATCGTCGTGGGCGGCACCCGCTACGCGCTCCACCTGATCCCGTCGGGCATCCTCTACCCGGGTAAGCGGTCGGTCATCGGCAACGGAGTCGTCGTCGACCCGGGCAAGCTGCTCGAAGAGATCGCCGGGTTGCGGGCGCGCGGCATCGACACCTCGGGGCTGGTCGTCTCCAGCCGGGCCCATGTCGTCATGCCCTATCACAAGCACGAGGACGAACTGCGCGAACTCGAACTGACCGCCCAGGAGGGTCGAACGCAGACGGCGATCCGGGCCGGGCAGATCGGGACGACCAAGCGGGGCATCGGGCCCGCGTACGCCGACAAGGCTCAGCGCAGCAGCGCGATCCGCGTCGGCGACCTGCTCCGCCCGGAGATCCTGCGCGGCAAGGTGCGCACGGCGTGCGTCTTCAAGAACGCGCTGCTCGACGGGCTCGGCGGGGGGCACACCCACTTCGACCCCGAGGCGCTGACCGACGAACTCATCGCGTGGGGCAAAGAACTCGAGCCGATGATCGGCGACACCACCTGGCTGCTGCACGATCTGCTGGCTCGGGGCGGGCGGGTCCTCTTCGAAGGTGGGAACGCAACGCTGCTGGATGTGGACCACGGGACCTACCCGTTCGTGACCAGTTCGGTCGCGTCGCGTTGATCTGCTCGGTCGGCATGGGCCCGGCGCCGACCCGCGTGCAGTACGCCTTGAAGACCCCGAGCACGCGCTCGATCCGCTGCGGCGGGACGCCCGTCCCCGGCCCGATCCCCAACGCCGACGCGACCGAACTGGTCACGAAC
>JBICIG010000103.1:0-48900 GCA_043101605.1 Phycisphaerales bacterium JB037 | reverse complement strand
TAATCAGCGGGTTTCAGGTTCGAGTCCTGAGGGGGGCACTTTCTGTTTGGCCTGTGCAAGGCGGCGCGTCCTCGTGCGAGTTGATGCGGAACCTGCTTCCATTCAATCATTTAGCAATGCCGCCCGGCTCTCCCGTGGTCATGGCCATGAGGTTGGTCGCTGTGCGAGGCTGTGCGGCCGAATGCGTTCCCGGGCGCTCAGGGCACTTACGGATTTGCTGACGCGCGGGTGATTCGGGCCCGGTCTCGCGCTCGGAAGCGTGCCCGTTCTGAGTCGTCGCCGCGGGCTTCGGCTCGATGGCGCAGGCGGTCGTGCCTCCGAACGTGGCGGCGACCGCGGCCCGGCGGTCGGCGTCGTTGGCGTGGTCGTACGCCTTCAGCGTGAGCTTGGGGTCGGAGTGCCGTGCAAGGCTCGACGGCGCACCGGCCCATCTTCCAGAGACACTTCGAGAAGCTCTTGATCGCGATGAGGTGGGCGTTGTAGCTCTTGGCCGACCAGTCGCGCTCGGCACGGACCTCTCCGAGGTAGAGCTCAAGCTGGCCCGCGTCGATGTCGCCGATGCGTTCCCAGCCGAGGGCGTCGATCGCTGACTCGATGCGGTTGACCGTGCTCTTGATGTGCTTGTCGGTCCGCTTCTTCGTGCGGCGGGATTGCTCGAGCTCTTCGAGGTGATCGGCGATCGACCGGGCCCGGTGCTCCTTGAGCCGCTCCTCGGCGGGGTCGACGAGGCCGTCACGGATTCGTTGGGCGTTCTTCTCCGGGTCAGTCGCGAGCCGCTGCGTAGCGCGCTTGTCGGTGAAGCCCGCGCGGACGCGGTTCTTGCCGTGCTCGTCCTTGTAGGAGACTGCCCTATTACTGCCCTAGTCCCGAGGTTCAAAGCCGGCAAAACGCGTGTTCGAGCCGAAGAATGATATGCAGCTAATGCGTTGCAGTACAGAGCTTTACGACGACTTTCCGTGATTCGGGCTCGCCCGCGGTACCGCCGCAGATCAGCCTCCCCCTTCTCCGCTCGCCTTCTAGCCCACCGCAACCCGAGCAAGCCGAGTCGGCATCGGCGTCCGCAGGCGCCAGACGATGCTCACCGGACGGCTGCCCTCATGGGACACGTAGTCAGCCGGGCCGAGGAAGGCGTAGGGGGAGGCGAGGCCGCCGGGGAGAGACTTTCGCTCGCGGACGAACAGCAGCGGTGTGTAGCCCTGCTCCCGGTGGCGGATGTATCGCTGGCCGGTGGGCGAGTCGGCCGAGGTGGTGCTCTGGGACTGCCAATGAAAGAGCTGGTCGCTGATCGCGTAGTCCTCGTACATCGTGGTCGGTGAGTACGCATCCTCAGTCTTGTGCAGCGTCACAAAGAAGGCATCGACCTTGCGATCCGGGATGTGGAGCACGCCCTCGCGGAAGTCGGGGCGGCGGTCGAGGTCCCAGTGGCCGAGGCCTATGAGGGCTTCGTCGCGGGTGTACTCGGCGTGGAGCGCGAGCGGGCCTGCGAGGTCGGGGAGCAGGTCGGTCGGGCGGGTGCGGGTGTGGTGGAGGCGGTAGTCGAGCACGGCGCGGAGATCGTCGAGCGCACTCGGATTCTCGCGAAGGCGGGCATCGGCTTCATGGGGTGACATGGAGACGCCGTCGGCGCCCCAGAGAGTGACATGCAGCATCGCGCGACGGCGCTCCGCCAGGGGATCCCGCGGTGCCCGACCATCGAGGTGTGCAAGCAGGAATCGGAGTTGCTGCGGGTCGTCGATGTGAACCAGACGGCGAATGCCCTTGGCGAGGCGGTCCTCGTCGTCGCCGGCAGGAGCGTCGGTGATGCCCGCATCGCTGAGAAGCCGGCTCCACAGGCCTCGTTTGAGCAGTTCATCGAGCGTGGTGTCGAGGTACTCGAGTGTCTCGCGGATGGTCGGGGCGCGGCCGAGGTGGCGGCCGAGTTCGCGGATGTCGCCGACCATTTGCGGGCGTCGCAGCGTGAGAGACTGGCGCACATTCTCCAGCACGCGTTGCTGAGCGACTCGCTCCAGCCGAATGAAGCAGCCGGCGGGAAGGTGCGGGAAGCCGAACTCGATCTCGCGTTCGAGGCGGCCTGTCGGATCGGTGCTCAGCGCTCGGAACCGAGACGCAAAGCGGAACTGCCGGTGCTGGGCGCCGATGAAGTCGAGCACAGTGAGGCAGTCTTTGTCGTCGTGCAGGCGGAGGCCGCGGCCGAGCTGCTGGAGGTAGACGGTCAGGCTCTCGGTCGGGCGGAGAAACAAGACTGTGTCGACCTCGGGGATGTCGACGCCTTCGTTGTAGAGATCGACGACGAAGACGAAGTTGATCTCACGGCGGACGAGGCGTTCCTTGGCCGCTCGGCGCTCATCGGCCGGCGTTTCGGCGGAGAGGGCGATCGCGGGGATGCCGTGATCGGTGAAGAAGCGGGCCATGAAGTTGGCGTGGGCGACGCTGACGCAGAATCCAAGGCCGCGGGCATGGAGTGGGTCGAGCAAAGTCTCGTGAACCTTGTCGAGCACGAGGCCGGCGCGGACATCGTTGCCCGTGTAGACCGCGTCGAGGTCTTCGATGCGATAGCCACCGCGCTGCCAGGTCAAGCCGTCGAGGTCGACGCTGTCGGCGACGCCGAAGTATTGGAAGGGGCAGAGCAGGCGCCGGCTGATCGCATCGGGCAAACGGACCTCGGCGGTTGGCTCGCCGCCGAACGGGGTGAGCACGTCGAGGCCGTCGGCTCGCTCGGGCGTCGCGGTGAGGCCCAAGAGCACCTTCGGCTGGGCGATATCGAGCAGGCGGCGATAGCTCGGCGCCGCGGCGTGGTGGAACTCATCAACCACGATGTAGTCAAATCGATCCGATGGGAGTTCGTGCAGCCCCCGGCTGTTGTAGCTCTGGATCGAGCAGAACAGATGGTCGTGCTGCTCGGGGGTTGTGCCGCCGACGAGGATGTCACCGAAGTTCTGATCACGGAGCACGCTCCGGTAGGTGCCGAGTGCTTGACGGAGGATTTCCTCCCGGTGGGCGATGAAGAGCAGCGACGGCTTGCGGGTGCCGGCCCAGCGTTTGTAGTCGAACGCTGCGATCATCGTTTTGCCGGTGCCGGTCGCAGCGACGACGAGGTGGCGGTGCTTGTCTTGCACCTCTCGCTCGGCCGCCATCGCATCGAGGATCTCCTCTTGGAATGGATAGGGACGAAGGTCGAAGGTCTGCAGATCGCCGATCTCGACGGAGCCGCGTGTTCGCTCGCGGCTGATCGCTTCGCGAAGCCTCGGTGCCGCATCGCCGTCGAAGTGCTCGAACTCGTCGTCGTTCCAATACGAGTCAAACGTCGCGACGATCTTCTGCCAGAGGTGCGGCAGCTCGTACTGACTGATTTTGCTCGTCCATTCGAGCCCTTCGGAGAGTGCGGCCCGGGAGACGTTGGCCGAGCCGATGTAGGCGCTGCCAAAGCCGGTCGCGCGGTGGACGAGATACGCCTTCGCGTGGAGCCGCGTGCGCTCGGTGTCGTAGGAGACCTTGACCTCGGTGTTGGGCAGATCACGCAGGGCTTCGATCGCCTTGGCATCCGTCGCGCCCATGTAGCTCGTGGAGATGACGCGGAGTCGCGGGCCGTCCGGGTGAGGCGTGGCGGTGAGCTCGCGGAGCGCATCCATGAGGAGGCGGATACCGCTCCACTTGATGAACGAGCAGAGGATG
Organism: Phycisphaerales bacterium JB037; assembly: GCA_043101605.1. Classification (GTDB taxonomy): domain Bacteria; phylum Planctomycetota; class Phycisphaerae; order Phycisphaerales; family UBA1924; genus JBICIG01. The sequence continues at coordinate 45,228 of JBICIG010000103.1, read as the reverse complement.
TCCACGCGATCCGCTGCGGCAAACTCCTTGGAGAGCTGCGAGGCAAGGGAAGGGTCGAGCCGGGTGCCGGTCAGCAGGGCCGAGCGTGCGAGTGGGGTGTCTGGACGCGACGCGGCCGTGTCCCGGGGCTCAGCGTGGACCGCGAGCAGGCGACGCAGCGGGCTGGTGAGGTTGAAGCGGTCAGCCCAGTCGTCGCCGAGTTCGGCGACGAGGGCTTCGATCACGCGATCGACGAGCCGGCGCTGCCGGTCGGCAGCCTCCCGACCGCGGAGCGTGGACAATGACTCCGCGAGATGCCGTTCGAGGTACTGGGCGATCGCGGCGTGGGCGTCCTCAGCGTCGACCTCGGCGAATTCGGCAAGCCGGGGGTCACCGGCGCCATCGAGCCTTGCCTGCAGGGCGACGTCGACCAGGTGGTCGTAGAGACCCCGTGGTACCTCCGGTCGTGTTCCCCCTGCGTCGGGCATCGTCATAATGTATGCGAACACGCCCCGGCCACGCCGGAAGACCAGGAAAAGGCATGATCGTCAAGCACGCTGAACCGCACGCAGAGTCCTCAGACCCTCGGCTCCGCGCTGGCGCCGAGGCCGAGCGGCAGATGGCCTTCTACCTACACCGGGACTTCGCGTCCGAGTCGGGATTGCTCGTCCTGAATGATCTGCGGCTCGTCGATCCAGATCAGCCCGAGCACGACGGCCGGCCGGGCGTTTGTCAGATCGATCACCTCATCCTCCACCGGTGGGGTGCGTTCATCGTCGAAAGCAAGTCGGTCACGGACGAGGTTAGCGTGCGCGACGACGGTGCCGGCGGCGACGAGTGGACGCGCCGGTACGGCGGACGCGAGCACGGCTTTCCGTCGCCGATCCAACAGGCCCGCCGCCAGGGCGAGTTCCTACGGGCGTTCCTTCAGCGGCACCGTGAGGAGTTGCTCGGCAAGATGCCGGCCGGCCTGCGGACGCTCTCCAAGCTGATGGCCGGCTCAGATCAGCGCGGCTTTCGCAACATGCCCATCCAGATCATCGTGGCGATCTCGGACCGGGGGAAGATCAGGCGGGTGAACCGTTGGAAAGAGCCCACAGAGCCGTTCCGCACGTTCGTCAGCAAGGCCGACCTCGTCCCGGCGAAGATCCGCGAAGAGACTGGCAAGCACAAGGCCGCGGGCGGTCTGCTGGGTGAGTCCATGGGCGAGTACGGCGTGTGGTCGATGAAGGCCGACGAAGTCCCGGCGGTCGCTGATTTCCTCACCGCACGCCATGAAGCCAAGGCCCGAGCGGAAGCGGCTGTGCAGACGGCCGCGATCACAGCGCCGGCGAAATCACCAACTCCTCCGGAACCCAAGCCGGCCGCGGTCTCTGCGTCCGGTGCTGCGTGCAAAGGCTGCGGCGGCACGGACCTATCCGCCCAGTGGGGGAAGTACGGGTACTACTGGAAGTGCCAGAGCTGCGGAACGAACACCTCGATGCCGACGATCTGCTCGGCGTGCGGGACTGAAGGGCACCGCGGCAAGGTCGTTCGGATTCGAAAGGATGGCCCGAAGTACTTCCGGGCGTGCGAGCAGTGCGGAATCGAGGAGCGGGTCTGGACGGAGTCGACTTGAGAGCGTGACCAGATCCGCAGCATCGAGAGATACTCACCGCAAAGCGTCACCGTCAGACAAGACAAGCGACAGCATGGACCCCAGAACTTGGCGTTCCGCGGGCGGGAGTTGCCCGATCACACGAGCAATTTCGACCAGCATTTCGAGCCGATCCGGCAATGGTCGCGTTCGCCCACAGATCCACTTACGCGCCCGTTGGAATTCCCACTTCTGATCGCGTCAGTGCGGTTTTCAGTCGGGCTTCTAATCAGCGGGTTTCAGGTTCGAGTCCTGCGGGGGGCATTCGTGTGGGCCCGGCCGGTTGCGCCCAACGGGTCAGCCCCCCTCCGAGACCTTTGCTCGCCCAGACCTCCCGCATCGTCCCCAGTCGTCCGGGCTCCGCTGGCAGCACCCGCGCGCACAGCAACGCCCGCCCCAAACAGATCAGAGGCGGGCGTTGCCGGTTCTAGGGTCGCCCCGGGCGTGGCCCGTGCATGCTTCAGCCGAACGGCCTGCGCAAGGGCAGCACAAAGCGACCTCGGGGGAATCTCGGTCGAACCCTTCAGCGACGCCGACGCCCGCCGCCCGCCAGCCCTGCGGCCACCAGCAGCCCCAGCGACGCCGGTGCCGGCGTGACCTGGCCGCGGATCTCGCCCGGCTGGTTCGCCGCTGTATGGATGTTCACATACCACAGCCCGTTGAGGATGTCCGTCTCCTGCTGATCGGACACCGTGAAGCTGCCCATCAGCACGCCCGACGAGGGCTGCGGCGCAGGCATCCCCGAGCCCGTCCCCGCCGCATCGCCCACGATGTCGACCTGCAGCCCGCCGGTCTCACCGACACCCGCCGGCCCGTGGAAGTGCGCCCCGGGCGCAACAATGTCGCCCGTGAGCCCCGAGTAGGTGATCTCCCACTCGAGCAGGTTCGTGTCGGTGTTGAGCGTCACCACGCCCATCCCGGACGGGCTGAACCCGGTCACATCCGCCATGGGCACGGTCTGATCGACATCGATCGGGAACTCGAAGGTCTTGATATGGTCGGCCGAGGCGATCGCGCCCGCCGCGACGATCGCGCCCATGCCGACACACACTGATCTCTTGAATCGCATCACGAATCTCTTTCGATTGCGTGTTCACGCCGGAACACAAGGAACGAATCTCCGAAGTGCTCCCCCCCACGCGAAGCGACGCGCCCCGCGAGCGCTGCCCGACCGATCAGCGGCGACGCCGCCGCCCGACGAGCGCTCCACCGCCCGCCAGCGCAAGGAAACTTGCCGGCGCGGGCGTGACCGCCATTGCGCTGATCACAGCGCCGCCCCCGATCTCCCCGACGATCGACGCCTGGCCCGTGGTCAGGTCGATCGTCCAGAAGGTCGAGCGCGCCAGCGTGTCATCCTGCACCGTCGCGTAAGCGATGTTCGAGGTGCCGTCGCTGAAGATGTCGAAACTCGCGGTGTCGTTGAGGTCCTCGCCCAGCGAGCCCACGGTCATCAGCGTGCCGGCGCTGTTCGCCTGCGTCACGAGAATGTCGAGCCCGGTGTCGATCCCGTAGAGCTGCGTCGAGGTCGAGCCGGCGAAGCTGTTCGTGTACGCCGACGCCACGACATTCGGGTCGATCCCCTCGTGCACATCGCCCGACGCGTAGAACAGATCCGTCACCGCGGTGCTCGACCCGTCGTTGGGGTTCAGCACCATGTTCTGGTTCACCTCGGACACCAGCCGGATGCGGTCGATCGTCGGGTTGAAGTCGAACCCGAACGAGGAGCCGTTCAGCCCGGGCGAGAACGACCCGCTCCCGACGCGCGTCGCCGCGCCGCTCGAAGTGTCGATCTTGTAAAGGTTGCTGAAGCTCCCGACCGCGAACAACTCGCCCGTCGCCGGGCGAAAGTCGATGCCGCGCACCGTCTCGTTCTGCTCAAAGCCCGACAGCGCCACGCCGCTCGTCACATTGTTCGGACTCCCGGCGTTCCAGGTCACCAGCGTCTCGTTCGAGGTCACGCCGTACACGACCTGCGCGCTCGCGAAACCGGCCGTCCCCGCCAGCGCCGCGGCTCCAACCAACAGATTCTTCCTCACATTCATGGTCTCTTCCTTCCTTCTCTCTTTTTTTGGACACGGGAATACCCCGCGGCCGCGGAGTTCCCGCCGGCCGTCACGCCCCCACGAGGGGCGTCCCCAGGTCGCGCCAAGTTCGGATCTCAACCCGAAACCGTTTTTGACACGCCGCGAATTTCTCAGGACCTCCCTGTATGATGCGGCGCGGGACCAGCGACGCACACCAACATCGCCGCCCCGGCGGGGGGAGCCGCCCGCAGCCCTCCACAGAGAGGCCCTCTTTGACCTCCATCCTTCAACGAGTCGCGGCCGGCCAGCACGACGCCGTCGTTGAGTGCGTCGATGCCTACGGCGGGCTCATCTGGCGCATGGCACGACGCTACCTCGACCACGCTCCATCCGAAGTCGACGACGCCGTGCAGGAGGTCTTCATCACCCTCTGGATGAACGCCCACCGCTTCGACCCAGATCGAGGCAGCGAAGCCGCCTTCATCGCCGCCATCGCCCGCAACCGACTCACCGATCACCAGCGGCGCCTCACCACGCGCCGCCGTCACCTCAAGAAGATCGCCGACAACTCGACGCCCGAATGCACCGCCAACGCCCATAACATCCACGGCGACTCGACCGAGGAAGTCAGCCGCGAATTCAACCAGCTTCCCGACGACGAAAGACACGCCCTCTGGCTCGCGGTGCACCAAGGCATGACGCATCAGCAGATCAGCGAGATCACCTCGGCCCCCCTCGGCACCGTCAAGTCCCGCCTCCGCCGCGCCATGATCCGGCTCTGCGAAGCGGGCGCCCATCTCTCCGGTCGCGTGGGGGTGAAGTCATGAACTCCCACCGCCCGGGCGTCGGCGACGCCCTCCATCCCGATGCCCGCCGCCGCCTCCTCGAACTCCTCGCAGACGAACAGTTCGGCGCCCTCTCCCCCGAGGATCGCACCGAACTCGACACACTCCTCGAACAGTCGGGCGGCCGCGACGCCGTCGCGCTCACCATCGCCGACCTCCTCCCCGCGCTCGACAACGAGTCCGAGGGTGATCTCCCCGCGGCGCTCCGCCAACGCCTCATCGCCATCGGCGCCGGCATCGCAAAGAACCCGAACCCCCGCCCGATCGCCGCCGCCACGCCCGCCGCCCCGCGCTGGTGGGTCGCCGGCATCGCCGCGACCATCGCCCTCGCCTCCGTCGCCGTACTCATCATCACCGCCGTCAACGGCCGGCGCGACCTCGCCGATTCCCGCGAACGCATCGCCACCCTCGAACAGCAGGTCGAGCAGAACGCCCAGACCATCCGCACCGCCCGCGCCAGCGCCGAACGCCTCCGCACCGAACTCGCCGAGAGCGGCCGCTCGCTCACCGAAACCGAGCGCCAACTCGCCGACGCGCGCCAGAGCAACATCGACCTCGCCCAGCAACTCGCTACCGCGACCTCAGACCTCGAACTCGCACAACTCGCGATCGCCCGCTACGAACAGCCGGCCGACCCCGCCGAACTCGCCGCCAACCGCCGCAAGCTCCTCGAGGTCCCCGGCACCGTCCGCCTCGCCTGGTCCCCCTTCGATCTCCCCGACGCCCCGGCCGAGCAGCGCGATGTCACCGGCGATGTCATCTGGAACGACGACCTCCAGACCGGCTACCTCCGATTCGTCGGGCTCGATGTCAACGATCCCAACATCGAGCAGTACCAGGTCTGGGTCATCGACGAACGAGGCATGGAACAGAAAGTCTCCGGCGGCGTCTTCAACGCCTCCGCCGAAGGCGAGGTCATCGTCCCCATCGAGCCCGGCATCGATGTCGGCCGCGTCGCCCTCTTCGCCATCACCGTCGAAGAGCCCGGCGGCACCTGGGTCCCGGACCTCCAGCGCCGCGTCGTCGTCGCCCCACGCGAACAGGGCTGAGCCCTCCTCGCACACACGCGACCGGCATCGAGTTCAGCCGTCGCCGGCCGCCAGCGCCGCCGCCGTCCCCGCCACAAACCCGCTCGCCCACGCCCACTGAAAATTGAACCCCCCGATCCTCCCGTCCACATCGCAGATCTCGCCGCACAGGTGCAGCCCGGCGCACCGCTTCGACGCCATCGTCGACAGCGTGATCTCGCTCAGCGGCACGCCGCCCGCCGTCACCTCCGCGTGCGTGAACCCTCGGTCCCCCACCACCGGCAGCGGCATCTCGAACATCGCCGACAGCAGCCCCCGCCGCGACTCCCGCGTCAGTTCCGCCCCCGGCGTGCCGGGCTCGATCCCCGCGATCTGGCACACCGCCTCGGCCAGCCGCTCGGGCAGCAATTCCTTCAACCACCGCCCGACCGATCGCTTCCCGAGACCCTGCAACTCCCGATCCGCCGCCTCGCGTTCGACCCGGGGCAACCAGTTCACCACCAGGTGCGCTCCCGCATCCTCGAACCGCGCCATCGTCCAGTATCGGCTGATGTCCATCGCCGCCGGCCCGGACAACCCGAAGTGCGCGCACAGCATCGAGTTCTCGAACCGCTCCAGCCGCTTGCCCGTCCCCGATCGCAGTTCGATCGCCGCGTCCACCGTGATCCCCGCCAACCCGCGCAGCGGGCTCGCCGCATCCAGCACCAGCGGCACCAGCGCCGGCACCACATGCTCGGTCATCGAATGCCCGAGCGCCTCGGCGAGCGCGTACCCCCCGCCGTCCGACCCCGACCGCGGCAGCGCCCTCCCCCCCGTCGACAGAATCACCCGCCGCGCCGACACCGCCCCGTGCTCGCTCCGCACGACAAACCCGTGATCCGTGCGCTCGATCGCGTGCACCCGGTCCGGATGCCGGATCTCGACTCCCGCGTCCCTCGCCGCCCGCAGCAGCGCGTTCAGCACCGTGTGCGCATCATCGGTGACCGGGAACAGCTTGCCGGTCTCTTCCCGCTTGAGCTCCACGCCAAGTTCGGCGAAGAACTCCACCGTCCGCTCAACCCCGAACCGCTGCAGCACCGACCGGATCGCCCGCCTCGGCCCGCCGGCGTACGCCTGCTCGGTCACCGCGTGGTGCGTGACATTGCACCTCCCACCCCCCGCCACCAGGATCTTGATCCCGATCTTCTTCGCCCCGTCGAACCCCACGATCCGCAGCGGCTTCCCGAACCCGGCCGCCTCCCGCCCCGCCCCGGCGTGTGCCGCACGCCCGGCGCAGATCGACGCCATCAGCCCCGCCGCCCCCATCCCGACGACCGCCAGGTCGACCCGCTCGATGCCCTGTTCCGTGCGCTCCATCTGCGATTATCCGCGCCACCCCGACCCCGCGCCCGCCCCGCGGCGTAGCGCGGGGGTAGATTCACCCATCGCCCCCCGGGCGAGAAAGGACCCCCCCACATGACCGAGCGCTCCGGCGACCACGACGACCTCTGGCAGCGAGCCGCCTCCTTCGCCGCTCGCGCCCACCAGCATGTCATCCGCAAGGACGGCGTCACCCCCTACTCCGCCCACCCCTTCCGCGTCGCGATGACCGTCCGCCACACCTTCGCCTGCGACGACGCCGTCGCGATCGCCGCCGCCCTCCTCCACGATGTCATCGAGGACACCGGGCACGACTACGACGACATCGAGAAGCACTTCGGCGTCGAGATCGCCGACATCGTCGCCGCCCTCACCAAGAACATGCTGCTCCCCGAGCGCATCCGTGAACCGGAGTACGACAACCGCCTCGCCGAGGCCGACTGGCGCGCCCGCCTGGTCAAACTCGCCGACCAGTACGACAACCTCTCCGACGCGATGGCGTCGCGCTTCAAGACCTCCAAGTCGCTCGCCAAGTGCGCCCGCGCCATCGCCCTGGCGACCCCCGACGCCGAGCACCACCCCGAGGCCCGCCGCGCCATCGCCCGCCTCGAGGAACTCATGGACAAGGCCCGCGAAGCCTGACCCCCGCGCCCGCAGAGCCCTGGATCATCGCCGGAGCCCGGATCCGCGACCGGTCCCGTGGTCCAAGTCGTGTGCCCGTTGGCGTGGTCCGAATCAGTCACCGGTGCCGTGGTCTGAGCGAAGCGAAGGCCACGAACCGACCGCCCCGCGCGCACACACCCCGCAAACATGTTCCACGTGGAACACATGCCCCGTCCGTGCGCGCCGATCAGTCCCCGCCGCCGGCTCCTGGGCCGACCACCGCCCGCAGGCGTTCCACATTCGCCCTCATGGCGTCGAGGTAGTCCCCCTGCTCGGGCTTGGTCTCGGTCGGCGAGAAGACCACCGGCTCGATGTTCCACGACGGCTTGCGGAGTTCGGCCTGGATCGCCTCGGTCGGCTCGGATTCCCACAGCATGATCGCCCGCGCCACCTCGCCCCCGTCGGCGACCAGGTAGACCGCCGCCGTCGCCGCGACCTGCCCCGGATCGTCATGCTCCGGCGACACATCGAGATTGCTGATCTCCCACCCATACCGCCGCGCGAGGTAGTTGTACGCCGGGTGGTTCGCCACCAGCCCCCAACCTTCCAACTGTTCGCTCACCTCGCGCAGAGACGCGTCGAGCGCGCGCAGATCACGCGCCAACGCCGCCTGGTTCTCCGCGAACGCCCCGGCGTGCTCGGGGAACGCGGCGCTCATCGCCTCGGCGATCTCGGCGCTCTGGGCGATCGCGTTGATCGGGTCCAGCCAGGTGTGCCCGTCGGTGCCCGTGTGCGTGTGCTCGCCCTGCGTCCCGTGCGAGTGCGTCACGCCCTCGTCGATCTCGATCCATTCGTCCGAGAAGGCGCTCGCCGACTCGATCACGCGCGAGCGGGGCAGCGGCGCCCGCTCGGCCCACTCCTCGAAGCCCGCCCCGTTGAGCACCACCAGCGCCGACGACTGATACGCCGAGATTGCCTCGGCCGGGGGCTCCCAGGTCGCCGGGTCCGCGTCGCCCGGCACAGGGTTCTCGACGGGAACCAATCCTCCCGCGATGCGCTCGGCGAAGTACTGCGTTGGGTACGACGCGACCATCACCCGCCGCGCGACCTCGCCGCCGGCGTCCTCGGCCTTCTTGGGCTCGTCCGACTTCGAGCACCCCGACAACGCCGCGGACCCCAGCGCAACCACCACCGCCAGCGCCGCCCCACGCGCCGCGCTCCACGCCCCGTTCCGATGCCGCTCGCCCATGACTGTTCTCCTACATGAAGGGCAGGAACCCGCCCGCCGCCTGCTTGATCAGCCACGCCAGCCCGATCCCGCCGGCGACGCCGACGACCATCGTTGCGCCGATCTCGATCACGAACAACCCCGCGACCGCCCCCCGGCTGCACCCGATCTCGCGGAGTGTTCGGATCTCATCTTCCCTCGCACGGGCCGTCAGCCACACGATCAGCCCCAGCAGCGCCAGCGTGCTCACGCCGAGCACCAGCGAGAGCCCGTCGAGCAGCGACTGGATCCGCACCACGAACGCCATCAGGTCGTCGACCACCCGCACCGGCACGATCGCCTGGTGCCCCGGGCTGGCGTTCACCTGCGTCGACAGGATCGTGCGTGCCTTGTCGTCGCGCGGGTAGACCAGGATCGCGCTCAGCGGCAGTTCGTCGCGCGAGCCGTGAATGTGGAAGCTCGCCGCGTTCAGGTCGGTGACTTCCTGGTAGGTGATCACCGCGCCCGAGAGCGCCACATGCTCGTCGGACTTCCCGATCAGCAGGTCGGGCCGCTCGATCGTCTTCGCGTCGTCGTGCCCGTGGGCGATCCCCTCGAGAACCCACGCCGTTTCCAGATCGACGATCGCGATGTCGTCGTCGGGCGTCCCGGACTTCGCCAGCACGCCCGCGATCCGCAGTTCCACCGACGAAGGCGCGGTGATGTCGTACGACCGGCGCTGATCGGAGATGAGCGTGTCGCCCGGCCCGAGGCCCAGCCGGCGTGCCGCGCCGCTCCCGAGCACCGCCTCGCCCAGCCGCGCGAACGCCCGTCCGTCCTCGACCCGCAGCCCGCGCCGCTCGAGGTACTCAAAGGAGGTTCCCAGCACCGCCACGCCCCGAGCGGTGAAACGCGCGTGCAGCGGGATCGCCTCGGCGTCCTTCCGATCGCGGATCTCCTCGTACAGACGCATGGGCGTCGGCGCCAGGTCGGTTGCGCGGAACGCCAGCGCCGAGAACACCAGGTCGTACCGGCTCCCCTTCGCTCCCACGACCAGCGGCACCGTCTCGGCCCGCGACCGCAGGTTCGCCTCGAACGCGCTCCCGATCCACCGGCTCGCGACCGGGATCGACACCAGGATCGCCAGGCACGCCGCGAGCACGCCCGTGCGCCCCCAGTGGTGCGCCGCATGCCGAACCGCCAGCGTCACGAGCCCGGTCATGACGACGCCCCCGCGGCGTGCGCTCCGACCGGTCCCGCCGCGTCGCCGCCCGCCAGCGTCGGCAGTTCCACCACCCGCGCAAACCGATCGAGCAGCCCGTGGTCGTGTGTCACCGCCAGCACCGTCGCGTCGCTCCCGGCGCTGGTCTCGAGGATCAGTTCGATGATCGAGCGCGACCGCGTCGGATCGAGGTTTCCCGTCGGCTCGTCGCACACGACCAGCGCCGGACGCGTCACCAGCGCCCGGCAGATCGCCACCCGCTGCCGCTCGCCCTGGCTGAGCCTCGCGGGCTTGCGCGCCAGCGTGTGCGCGATCCCCGCGCGGTCGGCGAGTTGCTCGGCCCGGGCCCGCGCCGCGCGGTCCAGCCGGATCCCCCCGTGAAGCCGGAACGGCAGGAGGATGTTGTCGAGCGCCGAGAGATAGTCGAGCAGCGCGAAGTGCTGGAAGACCATCCCGATCCGCGCGATCCGCACCGCCCGCCGCGTCCGCTCGGACGCCGACGCCAGCGATCGCCCCTCGAACTCGATCTCCCCCGCCCCGGGCGTGATCACGCCGGTGAGCAGGCGCAGCAGCGTCGTCTTCCCGCACCCGCTGGGCCCGACGATGACGGTGTGCTCGCCGCGTGCCAACTCGAACCGCTCGATTGCCAGCGAGAACGACTCCCGCGCCGGCTCGTAGCGGAAGCGCACGCCGCGGGCGCGCACCAGCGGGCCGCCCGGAGCCTTCGCGTCCGTGCTCACAGTTCCCTCGGTCGCGGCGCCGGCTCATCGGTCGGCGCGACCGGCCCGGCGGGCGCCCCGGGGTCGATCCGCCGCTGCGATCGCATCTCCTGGTCGACGATCCGCCACGCCTCCCCGATCGCCGCGATGGTGTAGACCGCGTCGTACTCGTTGATGCGGGTGTGCGAGTGCCCCCAGTGGTAGACCGTGCCCGCGACGCGCCAGGTGTGCTCGAGCGAGAAGCGCATCGAGCCCGGCCCCGGGCCACCGGTCTCGAGCCCCAGGATCTCCGTCTCGATCGGGTCCACCGCGGTGATCACCCCCAGCATCCCGTCCTGCTCGGCATCGATCAGCGATTGGTAGATCTGCTCGTAGAGCGATTCGAGAAGGTCTCCCGACACCGATCGCTCCAGCGCGTCGTACACATCCGAATCATCGGTGTAGTCAAACGCACGATACAGGTTTCGGTGGAGCGTCCCGAAGACCACCGACATCTGTTGCTCGGTCAGCCCCGAGTCGTCCGGTCTGCCCGGCTCCTCGCCCGCGCTGCGAGGGATCACGAACGCCGCGGCGGCGCCGACGATCCCCAGCACCGCCACGCCCGCGAACAGCCCCCGGTGCCGACCCATCGCGATCCCTCCGAGCCCGAGCACCCCGAGCGCGATCCCGACGATCCCGAGCCCCAGCGCCACCCCCCCGCCGCTCGAATCGGTCCTGGCCAGCGTTCCGCTGGGGGGCACGGGCACATCCTCGAAGTGGATCCCGCCGCCCGCGGCCGAACTCCGCCACTCGATCGTCGGCTCGGGCTCGCTGAATCGCATCATCGTCAGCACGCCCTCGGCCTGGACCTGCGCCTCGATGAACATCCGCGGCGGGCCGCCGTCGGCGCCGGTCAGCCCCTCCATCAGAAAAGCAAGTTCATCCCGCGGGTAGACGGGCCAGGTGGCGCGCACGACATCGGGCAGCCCCGACGCCGGGTACACCACGACCGCCGAAGTCCGGATCAGCGCCCGCGGGCCCATCCGCGGATAAAGCGCGACCATCGACGCGTCCGGCTCGGTCCAGAGTTCCAGCGATTCGACCTTGCCCGGCACCTCGATGCCGTCGATCTCGACCGTCACCCGCTGGCGGAGGAACTCGCGGATGAACGCCTCGAGCCGGTCCTTCTCGCCCGGCCCGACCTCGCTGAGCGCTTCGCGTGTCGGGGCCCCGGCTTCATCGAGAAACGCGAGATTCAGCCCGATGCTGAATCGCACGCCGTCCGGCTCGATCCGGATGCGCAGATCCGCATGCGGGCCGTCCTGGGGGTGGGCGGCGGCCCGGGAAACCCCCGAGAACCACGCCACGCAGATTGCCAGAATCATCACCCACGGGTGCGACCGTTGCCCGCGTCGGGGTTCCTCCCGCGTGATCGGGGTTGCATTCCGAGGCTGCTGCATGCAACGATCCTACCCTGCTTCCGGTTCATTCCCGCGGGGCCCGGGCCTTTCGCGCCCGCCCGCCGGATTCTCTACCGACCGACCCCGCACAGGACGCACGCAGCGAACCCGCACGATGGAGCCGACCATGAAGTCCCGAACGAAGCTTGTTCAGACAGCCGCCCTGCTCGCCCTGCTCGCCGGCACCGCCCCGGCGATCGCCCAGCCGAACGGCCAGGCGGCCACGCAGGCGAACGCGGCCCTCAGCTCGCCGATCCGCGATGCGCTCGCGCTCGTCCCGGAGGATGTCCGCGCGTACGACCTGCACATCACCACGCTCGCCAACCCCTACATGCAGGGTCGCGTCCCGGGCTCGGAGGGCATGGAGCGGGCCAAGGACTATGTGCAGTACCACTTCGAAAAGGCCGGTCTTGAGCCCGCGTTCCCGGGCGGCGACGGGCACGCCTTCACCAGCTTCCGCGATCCGTTCTCTCTCGGCGGGACCTGGAAGGTCCAGAGCGAGCGTCTCGCCGCGGCCGGCAAGGGCGGCGCCGCGGGCTTCAAGGCCGAGAACGACTTCGTGCTCACCGGGCTCGGCGCCGCGGGCGAGGTCGCGGGTGAAGCCGTCTTCGTGGGCTACGCGATCGACAACGGGCCCGACGGCTGGACCTCCTTCGGTGACGACACCGACCTGACCGGCAAGATCGCCGTCCTCTTCCGCTTCGAGCCCATGACCGAAGAAGGCATGAGCCAGTGGAACGAGGGCCCGGGCTGGTCGCCGCGCGCCGCGTTCAACGGCAAGCTGCGCGCCGTCGCCGAGCGTGGCGCCGCGGGCGCGGTGATCATCAACCCGCCCGGCTCGCACGACCCCCGTGCCAACGACCTCAACCGCTTCCCGTCGGGCGGGGGCGGCGCCGACTTCCCCGTGATGATGATGACCGCCGAAGCCGCCGACCGCCTGCTCGACGCGGGCGACTCGGGCATGAGCATCGACGACCTCCGCGCGGCGGCCGATTCGGGCGTCAAGCCCTTCAGCCTCGGCACCGAGGTCATGATCGAGGGCGCCGCGGGGCGCGAGGAACTCGTCGGCGAGAATGTCGGCGGGATCATCCGCGGGCAGGGCGAACTCGCCGATGAGTGGATCGTCGTCGGCGCTCACCTCGACCACCTGGGCATGGGCTACTTCGGCTCGCGCTCCGGGCCCGGCACGCTCCACCCCGGCGCCGACGACAACGCCTCGGGCAGCGCCGGGCTCATCCTGCTCGCCGACAAGCTCGCCGAGACCCTCAAGGACGACCCCCGCCCGCGCCGCTCAATCCTCCTCGTCGCGTTCGACGGCGAGGAGAGTGGTCTCAACGGCTCGCGGCACTATGTCCAGGACCCCATCGCCGACGCCGGGGACCATGTCCTGATGGTCAACTGGGACATGATCGGGCGGATCGAGAACGACCGTCTGCTGGTCGCCGGCGGGAACACGGGCGAGGGGCTGGCGGAGTTCATCGAGCCCTTCTTCGAGACCTCGGGGCTCGAGATTGTCGTGCCCGAGCAGATGTCGGGCGCGTCCGACCACACTTCGTTCTATCGCGCCGGGATCCCGGTCCTGTTCTCGATCATCGCCGACTTCCACCAGGACTATCACACCCCGGCCGACGAAGCGTGGAAGATCAACCGCGTCGGCGCGGTCAAGACGGTCAACATGTACCACGACATCGTCGCCGCGGCGGCCGTCCGCTCCGAGCGCTTCCCGTTCGTCTCCCCCAACCAGCAGCGTCAGGCGCAGCAGCAGCCGCAGCGCCCGCGCATCCGCGTGCGCCTGGGCATCATGCCCGCGTACGACACGGGCGAGACGGGCATCACGCTCGAGGATGTGAGCGAGGGCGGGCCCGCCGAAGCCGCCGGGCTCCGCGCCGGCGATCGCATCGTCCGCTGGGACGGGCAGAAGATCGAAGACATCGAGGGGTGGATGACCCTCCTCGCCCGCCACAGCCCGGGCGATCAGGTCAATGTCGGCATCGTCCGCGACGGCGTCGAGCAGACCGTCACGGTCACGCTCGGCGAGCCGTAAACCATCTCCGCACGAACACTCCTCCGGGCCCGGGGCGCACGCTCCGGGCCTTTCTCATGCGCCGCTCAGGCGCCCGCGGCGGTCACCAGATCGAGGATCATCGCCGCGTGCCGCTCGCTCGCGCCGCGATTCTGCGCGACGCAGGCGCGGGCGGCATCCCCGAGGCGTTGGCGCCGCGCCGTGTCCGCGAGCAACTCGCCGAGCACCCGCCCCAGTGCCGACCGATCCGTGCGCACGATCCCGCCGGCGCGCTCGAGCAACTCCACCGGGGTCTTGAAATCGCCCGCCCGCGGGCCCATGACAATCGGCCTGCCCATCGCCGCGGGCTCGAGCGGATCCGAGCCGTGCAGCGTCCCGAAGCTGCGCCCGAGGACGACGACATCCGCGACGGCGTACGCGTCGCCCAGTTCGCCGATGGTGTCGAGCAGGAACCGGCTCGCGCGGCCGACCTCCCGCGTCCCTTGCTTGGCCTCGCTCCGCCGCACGCAGCCCGGGAGCGCCCGCGCCGCGTCCTCGAACCGCTGGGGGTGACGCGGCGCGCAGAGCAGCTGCGCGTCCGGCGCCACCCGCGCCAACGCTTCGTGCAGAAGCGATTCCTCGTCCTCGGCGGTGCTCCCCGCGACGACCAGCGGGCGGGTCGGGTCGATCCCGAGCGCCCGCGTGAGTTCCTCGCCGCGGGCGCGGTGCTCGCCGGCGCGATCGAGCCCCGGCGCATCGAACTTCATCGAGCCCGTCACGCGGATGCGATCCCCGGGAGTCCCCATGTGCGCGAACCGCTCGGCGTAGGGCTCGTCCTGCACCGCCGCGAACGCGAGCTGCGTGAACATCCGCCCGAGGTACCAGCGCCACCTCCGATACCCGCGGAAGCTGCGCTCGCTCAGCCGCCCGTTGATCACGCCAACGGGGATCCCCCTTCGCGCGCACGCTCGCATGAAGTTGGGCCAGAGCTCGAGTTCGGTGAGCGCCACCGCGTCGGGCTGCACGCGATCAAGAAACCGCCGCACGCTGCGTGAGAAGTCCAGCGGGTAGCGCACGACCTCGGCTTGCTGAGCGAACAACTCCCGTGCCCGCGCGATCCCCGTGTCGGTCCCGACCGAGACCACGACCTCGGCACGCTCGGCGAGCATGGGCACCAGCGCCCGCAGCGCCTGCACCTCCCCCACGCTCACCGCGTGGACAAGCACGCGGGGCCGCGACTTGGCGCCCAGCGGCTTGCCATGACCGAACCGCGCCCTCCAGTCCCCTCGCGCCTTGCGCGCCCAGACCGGGCTCGTCAGGATCACCAGCGGGACATAGAGAAGATCGAGCAGGTTCAAGGCAGGACCCGATTCGTGACGCCGCATGGTCGACCGGTCGAAGCTGTCTCGACGAACCGCGACGGTCAGGGAGCGTTCCTACGCGACTCGAAACTCGTTTCCGCTCCCTCACGGTCGCGGCTCGTTGATCCGTCAATCCGGAACTAGGCGGACCGGGGCTCGAACCCGGGACCTTTCGCATGTAAAGCGAACGCTCTGGCCAACTGAGCTACCCGCCTGCCTCGGCCCGAACCGGGCCGCTTCGATTGTTGGCGCACGCCGCACGCCCATCCCCTGGCTCGCCAAGCCGACGGGCACCATCCCGCTCACCACCCCCGCAGACTACCCTTGAACCCATGACCGAACCCGCTTCACCCAGGCTCTGCCGCGTCCGCGACCTGTCCATCGGCCCGGGGCGGCCCCTGGCGATCATCGCCGGCCCGTGCATGCTCGAATCGCTCGAACTCGGGCTCGAGGTCGCGAAGACCCTCGCCCCGATCTGTGCCGATCTCGGGCTGCCCTGCATCTTCAAGGCCTCGTTCGACAAGGCCAATCGCTCAAGCATCAACTCTCCCCGCGGCCCGGGGCTCGAACGGGGGCTCGCGTGGCTCAACGCCATCAGCGACAAGACCGGGCTCCCCACCACGACCGATCTCCACGAGCCGGCGCAGGCCGCCGCGATCGCCGAGTCGATCGACCTGATCCAGATCCCCGCGTTCCTCTGCCGCCAGACGGATCTGCTCGTCGCCGCGGGCGAAGCCGCCGCCGCCAATGGCCGGGCGGTCAATGTGAAGAAGGGGCAATTCCTTTCGCCCCGGGAGATGACCGGCCCGGTCCGCAAACTCGCCGAAGCCGGGTGCGACAACACCCTGCTCACCGACCGCGGCACCTTCTTCGGCTATCACCGGCTCGTCAACGACTTCACCGGGCTCGGCGAACTCCTCGAACTCGACGCGCCCGGGGGCACGCCCCCCCTCTGCTTCGACTGCACCCACTCCACCCAGACGCCCGGCACCGGGGAGCAGACCGGCGGCATGCGCCGCTTCGCGCCGCTTCTGGCCCGAGCCGCCGTCGCCGCGGGCGTCCATGCGATCTTCGTCGAGGCCCATCCCGACCCGGGCAGCGCCATGTCCGACGGCGCGACGCAGATGCCGCTGAGCGAGATGCGACCCCTGCTGGAATCCCTCGCCGCAATCGCGGCGGTGCGTTGACCAACAACCGACCGACCATGGCTCGGCCCGCCCACACCCTCGACGCCCACCTCGCCGAGCAGATCCGCGCGTTCGCCCGATCGGCCCGGCGCACGCGCCCGTGGCTCTATGCCGCGAGTTTCGCGACCGCGGCGTCGGCGATCCTCGCGGTCGTGCTCGTGAAACTCGGCGTTGTCCCGGAGTGGCTCGGATGGATCATCGCGCTGGTGCTGATCGCGATCTTCGGCACCGCGGCGCTCCGCCTGACCATCCGCCGGGCCATCGCCGGCATGCGCGAGGTGCTCATGCTCGCCGAGGCGTTCGGGCTCGAGGTCCGCTTCGCGCCCGATGACGAGGAACGCGCCCACGCCGCGGCGCGGATGGAGCCGTTCTCGGCGGGGCGTGACGCGGCCGACGGCGTCGTCTGGGTCATGCGGGGCGTCATCGCCGGGCGACGCGTCGCGCTCTCGTTCTGGCGCGAGGGCTCGCTCCACCTCGCCTATGCGAGCGCCTCGATCGCCCGCGACACCGGGCACATCCTGCTCCGGGCCGAGCACGCCGGGCACGCCTTGGCCCGATGGGCCGGCGAGAAGGAGCCGCAGTTCCAGGATGCGGCGTTCGACCGCCGCTGGTGGGTGCGGTGCGATCACGAAGCCGCCGCCCGAGCCGCCCTCGACGCCCCGACCCGCCCGTGCCTGATGTCCCCCGCGCTGGCCGCCCGGCGAAGCGACTCGTGGGCGATCGGCGAGGGCGTGGTCGTCTGCGAGGGACGCCTGATCATCGAGGGCGAACTGAGCGAGATGCTGCTCAACGCGCTCGAACTGGCCGACTGTCTGAGCCCGCCGACCGAGACAGCCTGAGCCTTCGACGCGCCGCCGCCCGACGCGCACAGAAACAAACAGGGCCCGCTCTCGCGGACCCTGTTTTCTCCCATGACTCGGGGCAGGTGAGCCGGCCGGAGCCGACCCTTGCACCGTCTGTTCTTTCAGTTGGCGGTCGTCTTGAGATAGAACGGCCGCGGCATCTCGGCGTCGGCCGGATCAACATGCACCTTGCGGCCCTTGTAGACCACCGTGCCTTCGGTCAGCGCGAAGAGCGTGTCGTCCTTGCCCTGCCCGACCATGTAGCCCGGCTTGAAGTGCGTGCCGCACTGCCGCACGATGATCGCGCCGCTCCGGGCCCGCTCGCCGCCGTAGAGCTTCACACCGCGGTACTGCGCGTTCGAATCACGCCCGTTCTTGGTCGAGCCCTGACCCTTCTTATGTGCCATCGCACGCTCCAACTCTCGGCCCGCGGCAACCCGCGGCACCGGGTGTTCGTCTGCTTCCCGATGTCCGATCGCCCGCCGGCGGGATTCACCCGCCCCGGCTGGCCGACGCCCCGCCCTCGGGCGCGGCTTCGATGATAGTCCCGGGCTCGCGCATGATCCAACGGTTCATCCGCTGGCGGAGCACCCGACCGCCCTCGCTCGCCGCCCGGCGGTCCACCAGCATCCCCGGGGCGTCGTACTGGAGCATGTAGGTCTTGCGGAGCACCACTTCCCGTGGCTCGCCCGTCTCGGCGTCCCGCGTCTGGACCGTCTTGGTCTCCCCGCTGAACCCGATGAAGTGCACCGTCACTTCGTTCACATCCGTCCGCCCGACCGGCCAGACCACCAGCCCCTCGCGGGCGTACTCCTCGCCCGCCTGCAGCGGGCCGATCACCGAGATCTGGTCCTGCAGGAAGGGGTTCCGAAGCCGCTTGAGCAACTCCTGGGTCACCTCGCGCGGCACGCCGCGCCCGGACGCGATCAGTTCACCCTTGTCCGTCGCCAGCTCGAACATCGGGGCGAAGAACAGGTTCTCGTATTCGGGCTGGGTCGAGTTGTTCGTCACCAGGAAGGTCGTGAAGTAGAACGCCTGCCGACCCTGCCCGGGCACGACCATTTCGACGACCCGCAGCGGGCGGACGCGGAGATCAAGCTCCCAGCGGGTGGGGATGGCGCTGGGCTCGGGGGGCGTGATCGCCGCCGCCGCCATCGCCGAGGAGGAAACCGCCGCCGCCCCGAGCCCGATCAGGGCCCCAGCCAGCACGCGAGTCGTCGCCGCCTTGAACTGCTTCATGTCTGTCCTTCCACGCCCCGGGGAGGGGGTTCGGCCCGGGGTCGATCTCATGATCCTAAGCCGGGCGACCGACGAGTCGAACATGGTACGGCCAGCCGCGCCCGCGTCAAACCGGGAAATGCCCGACCCGGGCCCGCTCGCCGGCGAATGATCTCTCGTGGGCGGCCGCATGCCGTCCAATCGTCCACCGCACCCCGGAGCCCCGCGTGACCGGCGACTCGCACGACGCGACCGATCTCCCGCCCGCCGAACCCCGCGCCACCGGGCCGACCGACCCCCGCGGGTCCGAGAACGACCCGATCACCCGCCGAGCCGAGGGCCCGCTCCGCCATGCCCTCGCCCGACGCCTGGTGCTCGGCACCGATGCCGATCCGGATCTCGCCGCCCGTCGGTTCCTCGCAGCCGCCCCCTCCCACGGGATCGACCCCTCGCTCATGTGGGGCGCATTCGACCCCGCCCATCCCGATCACCCGCTCGAAGTCTGCCTGGCGGTCATCGGCACGGGGCGCACCGCGACCCTCTTCCTCGGGCCCGAGGACACCGCCGCGGGTCGCACCGCCGACGAACGCCATGCCGCCCGCGTCGCGGCCGCCCGCGCCGCAATCGATCACCTGTCGACCGAGCGGGCCGGCGAAGTGACGCTGATCCAGGCGCTCCCCTCACCGGACGAGACCTCGACGATCGCCGCGCTGGAGTCGGCCGGACTCCGCCGGATCGCCGAACTCGACTACCTCCGCCGCGACGCCCGCCGCCGCATCGAGCCCGTCCCGCCCGAGCAGTGGCCGGCGGGTGTCTCGCCCGACCGTCTCGACCTCCTCGGCCCCCCCGAGGCGTGGACCGACGACCTCCTCGACACCCTTGACCGCTCCTATCGCGACACGCTCGACTGTCCCGAACTCTGCGGTCTCCGCGACACGCGGGATGTCCTTGCCTCCCACCGCGCCGTCGGCCGATGGAATCCGTCGCTCTGGTGGCTCCTGCGGCTCGACGGCCGACCCGCCGGTTGCGCCCTGCTCAATCCCAGCCCCGAGCAGGACTCGATCGAACTGGTCTATCTGGGGCTGACCCCCGAAGCGCGAGGCAAGGGCCTCGCCGCCCTGCTGCTCCGCCACGCGATCGCCCGCGCGCGGACTCAGCCGGCCCGCTGGATCACCTGCGCCGTCGACCGTCGCAACGCCCCGGCCCGAAAGCTCTACGCGAACGCGGGCTTCGAACCCTTCACCGAGCGCACCGCGCTCGTGCGCGCCGTCGCGCGCCCGGCGACGGATTGACCGGGCTTTCCCGGGCGATCCGATCAGCGCTGCATTCAGCAAGGGTTATGGAAGCATGAAGGTCTTTTGCACAGCTTGTGTGCAGCGCGGCGGGAGGGCGTGGATTTCTTTTTTTTCCAGCCTGTAAACCCTTGGAAACAAGACCACCACTTGTGGTGTGGACGAATCGGCGAGATCGTTCCTCGTTGCGGGCTTTGCGGGCGACCTCTACCCTCACCCCTCGCCGCCCAGGACGGGCAGTGAGGCTCGCAGAGGACCTGCGACACTCTCTTCATCCGATTCGTCGCCGCGGACCGACCGGCACCGCCGGGAGAGTCTTAGCGCGCCGCCTCGGATGGGCGGAGAGAGAGGACGCCTCACCGGAGAGAACGGACTCTTGGTCACACCAACGCCGAGGCGGGATCCTCAGCGGCGCGATCGGTGCGCGCCCCGCCCCGGGGGAACGGCTTGCCAAGGAAGGTCCTCCCCGTGCAGTATGCGGTTCACCACGGTGCCCTGCCCGAACGGAATCACGATCGCGACGCCCACGGCGTCGACACGATCCTCGACGAGCTCCAGCGCGAGCTCGGCGACGAGCCCTGCCGACGGTACTTCGGTCCCATGGCAAGGCTGGCGATCCAGGATGGATCCCTCGAGGTCACCGTCCCGACCGACTTCATGGCGGGGTTGATCGATCGCCGGTTCGGGCCCGCGCTGCGACGGGCCGCCGGCATCGACGCCGAACCCTCCGGGGCGCGCACCGATGCGCCGCGCGTCCGCTCGGTCCGCTTCCGGGTCGATGAGTCGGAGTTCACCGGCTCCAAGTCCCGCGCCCGTTCGGCTCCGGGCCGCGCCGCCGGCCGACCCGCCGAGCCCCGGCTCCGCGCCCGACCGGCCCCCCGCGCCCTGCGCTACCGCCTCGACGAGTTCATCGTCGGCGAGTCCAACCGGCTCGCGTTCAGCGCCGCCACCCGCGTCGCCGAGGGCGACACCCGCTTCTGCCCGCTGTTCATCCATGGCGGGTGCGGGCTGGGCAAGACGCACCTGCTCCAGGGGCTCGCAGAGCAGTTCCGCGCGTCGCGCCGCGGCGCCGTCGTCCGCATCATCACCGCCGAGGCGTTCACCAACGCGTTCCTGTCGGCGATGAAGGACCGCACGCTCGACGAGTTCCGCCGACGCTTCCGCTCGGCCGACATGCTCTGCATCGACGATGTCCACTTCCTCCGCAGCAAGAAAGCCACGCAGGCCGAACTGCTCCACACCTTCGACGCGCTGGACCTCGAGGGCAAGCTCGTCGCGCTCGCGTCCGACGAGCATCCCTCGGAGATCGGGCGCTTCAGCGAGGCGCTGATCTCGCGGTTCCTCTCGGGCGCGCTGGTCGAGCTGAGCCCGCCCGACGATGACCTCCGCCGACGCGTCGCCCAGGCGATGGCCAAGCGTCGCGGGCTCGATCTCGATGAACAGGCCGCCGGGATGCTCTCCGAACACGCCCGGGCCATGGCCGCCGCCCGCGGCGGGGCGCCGTCGATGCGCGACCTCGAGGGCCTGGTCACCAAGGTCGTCGCCGCGGCCCGGCTGATGCCCGATCTCTCCTCCAAGGGCGCCGCGGGGAGCGCCGCCCTCGTTCGTGCCGCGCTCGGGCTGGGCACGGATTCGCCCGCCCGATCGGCGCGGCCTCTGCGCGTCGAGGAGATCATCCGCGTGGTGTGCGCCCGCCTGGAGGTTTCCCACGAGGAGTACGCCTCCAACCGGCGCTCGCGCGAGGTCGTGCTCGCCCGCGCCCTGACCGTGCTGCTCGCCCGCAAGCGGACCCGCGCCAGCTTCCCCGAGATCGCCCGCGCCATGAACCGCCCGAATCACTCGAGCGTCATCACGGCCCTCAAGCGGATCCAGGCGCAGATCGCCGCGGGCGAGCAGGCCGAACTCCCCGCCCTCGGGCAGGCGATGACCCTGTCCCTGCTCGCCGAGCAACTCGAACACGAACTGGCGTGCCTGGCCCGCTAGATCGCGGCGTCGCCCGAACCCGTCTACGCTCAGGCGAACCCCGCACGCGGAGCCGCCATGTCCGACACCGAGATCCCCCTGAGCCGCCCCGATCTCTCCGCGCTGGAGGAACAACTCGTCGTGGAAGTCCTGCGCACGGGTCGGCTCTCGCTCGGGCCGATGCAGGACGAGTTCGAGACGCTCGTCGCGTCCCGCGCGGGAACGCGCCACGCCGTGGCGGTCTCGAGCGGGACGGCCGGGCTCCACCTTGCCCTGCTGGCGCTGGGCATCGGGCCGGGCGATGAGGTCGTCACCACGCCCTTCTCCTTCATCGCGTCGTCCAACGCGATCCTCTATGTCGGGGCCAAGCCCGTCTTTGTGGACATCTGCCCAAGGACGCTGAACATGGACCCGTCCAAGGTCGAGTCGGCGATCACCGACCGGACCAAGGCGATCCTCGCGGTCGAGGCGTTCGGGAACCCGGCGTACATGGACCAGTACGCCTCCATCGCCGCCCACCACGAGATCCCGCTCATCGAGGACTGCTGCGAGGCGCTGGGGTCTTCGCTCGCCAAGCGGCCCTGCGGGTCGTTCGGGCGCGTCGGGGTCTTCGGGTTCTACCCCAACAAGCAGATCACCACGGGCGAGGGGGGGATGCTCGTCACCGACGACGAGCGCCTCGCCGACGCCTGCCGGAGCCTGCGCAACCAGGGCCGGGCGGTGCCCAGTGCCTCGCCCACCCCGGGCAGCACCAACACCGGCTCGTGGCTGGCGCACGATCGCGTGGGGTACAACTACCGGCTCAGCGAGATCCAGGCGGCGATCGGCGTGGGACAGATGCGCCGCTTCGACCGCATCCTCGACGCCCGCCGACGCGTCGCCGAGACCTACCTCGCGCGGCTGATGGGCCAGACCGAACTCGTCCTCCCGACGGTCGACGAGGGGTCGGTCATGAGTTGGTTCGTCTTCGTCGTCCGGCTGACGACCGGGTACTCGGGCGAGGAGCGGGACCGGATCATCCGGGGGCTGCGGAACCACGAGATCGGAGCGGCCCCCTACTTCCCCTGCATCCACCTCCAGCCCCCCTACCGCAAGCTCGGGTTCGCCCCGGGGAGCTTCCCGATCGCCGAGTCGGTCAGCCAGCGGACGATCGCGCTGCCCTTCCACGGGCGGCTGATGCCGCGAGAGATCGACCTGGTGTGCCAGACGCTGGAGCTCATGATCTCCCGCGAGCAGCTCAGCCGGGGGTGAACGCCCGCTTGCCCGTCCGCCCGAGGGGGCTAGTATTCCGGCCCTGCCGGGACCGCCCGGCGGGTTTGTCCAGAGTTCGAGCGAGGTGCCAGATGCCCTACGAGTGCCATTACACCGGGAAGAAGACGACCTTCGGCAAGACGCGGACCTACCGCGGGCAGAAGATCACCAAGGGCGGCTTCGGCCTCAAGCCCACCGGCATCACCCGCCGCACCTTCCGTCCGAACCTGCACAAGGTCAACTGCCTCGTCGAGAAGCTCGACGGCGAGGGGAATGTGGTGCTCGACGCCAACGGCGAGCCCGTGCGTCAGTCCAAGCGCGTCCGCGTCTCGACCAAGGCGATCCGCTCGGGCCTGGTCGTCAAGCCCCTCAAGCGGAAGTACGGCTACACCCGGCAGCAGAAGGAACAGGACTGACCTGTTCTCGGCCACTTCTGGGCCGCTTCTCGGCAGCTTCTCGAGTTGGGGGGCTGATCGCCCGTCCGATCATCTGATTTGAACTCACGCAGGCCCGGCGATCGCCGGGCTTGTTTGTGCGCGCACGGGCCGTATCCATGTTCCACGAGGAACACCTTCAGACATTGTGCGCGCAGGAAATGACCGACGCCGGGCAAGGATCCCGGCGCCGGTCGGCATGGATGGACCGTGGAGTGGTCGGAGGAGGGTTCGGAGAGGAGCCGCCCGGCTCGATTTGCACGGCGAGCCGGGCGGTGTTCGATCAGCGGCGGCGGCGGGCGGCGAGCCCGAGCCCGAGCGGGAGGAGCGCGGCGGTCGCGGGAGCGGGGATCGGCGTCGAATACGCCATCTCATCGAGACCCCACCCGTCGCCGGCGGTGGCGCTGTTGATCACGACGCTCGTGAACGGGGTGTCGGTCTCGATCATGACGAAGAACAGGTCGCCGCTGGCGCGGGCCGGGGGCACGCTGGCGATCAGCACGGGCACGGCCGGGGCGAGCGTGGGGACGCCGGTCTCGGTGGTGAGGTACAGGTCGCCCTCGCCGTGATCGCCCCAGTCGGTGATGCTCATCGCGAAGCGGTTGGTCGGGTTCGTCAGGTCGATGCGGACGGTGTCGACGGGCGAATCGTTGGGCGGACCGAGCACGACACCCGAGAACGCGACATGCATGTTGCCGTGCGTCGCGAAGTGACCTTCCACGAAGCCCTCAAAGACGCCGAGGGTGTGGTCGGGGGTGATGGTGTAGTCGGTGTGGGAGAGCCCGGTCAGCGTGAGGCTGGTGTCCTCGTTGCGATCCTCGAAGCTCTCGACCTTCAGCCCGGGCATGCCGGCGAGGAAGGCGTCGAACGCGGAGCGGTCGGTGGTGACGGTGATGTCGGCGGGGGAGATCGAGGCGCAGACCGACAGCGCGGCTGCGCACGCAGCGAGGTTCCATCGCATGCCAAGTTCCTTTCTTCAACTGTCTGCGGGAGATTCCCGCGGTCCTTGATCGCGACGGTCTGGACGGTTGCCCTCGCGTCGCTGGGTCAAGCATGCCCCGAGCCGGGCGGGCCGCCAGCGCACGCACCTGCCGGGCGTGGTTTGCGGTGGTGCGTGTGCGGAAGCTGCGGGTGGTGCGGCGGGAAATCGCTCGGCACGCGTCCGAGTAGTCTTCCGATGCGCGCCGATTCGGCGTTCTCGGGCGTGTTGAGTCCTGCCCGCAACGGCTGGTTCGAGGGAGGGGCCCGGGTGGGCGTCAGAGTTTGGCGGGCGGAGCGCGGGCGATCAGCGGTTGCGATCAAGCAGGCGGTACGAGATCGCCTCGGCGATGTGGGCGACTTCGAGGACATCGTCGCCGGTCAGGTCGGCGATGGTGCGCGCGACGCGGCGGATCTTGTCGTAGGCGCGGGCCGACAGCCCGAGTTCGGTCAGCGCCTGCCCGAGGATGGCGCTCGCCTGGCTTGTCATCGGGGCGAGTTCGTCGAGTTGCTTGCCCCTCAGGCGGGCGTTGGGTGTGTCGGCGCCCTGGCGGCGGCTGGAGCGCCCCCGCGCGGCGAGGACCTGCTCGCGCAGCTCGGCGGTCGAGGCGCCCGCTCGCTCGCTCCGGAGCTTGGCGAACGGGACGGCGGGGGCTTCGACATGGAGGTCGATGCGGTCGAGCAATGGCCCGCTCAGGCGGGAAAGGTATCGGTCCATCGCGCGCTGCCCGGCCTCGCCCGGATCCTTGCTGCCTTTGGGGGTGGGGTTCATCGCGGCGACGAGCATGAAGCTGGCGGGGAACTTCAGCGTGGCGCGCGCCCGGGCGATGGTGACGACATGGTCCTCGAGGGGTTGGCGGAGGGTTTCGAGGACCTGGCGCGGGAACTCGGGGAGTTCGTCGAGGAAGAGGACGCCGTGGTGGGCGAGGGAGATCTCGCCGGGCTTGGGGACGATGCCCCCGCCGACGATGGAGGCGCTTGAAGAAGTGTGGTGCGGCGTGCGCACGGGGCGGGTGGCGACGAGCCCCTGTCCCTCCTCGAGCTTGCCGGCGGAGGAGTAGATGCGGGTGAGTTCGATCGCTTCGTTGGGGGTCAGCGGCGGAAGGACGCCGGGGAGCGCCTTGGCCATCATGGTTTTGCCTGATCCGGCGGGCCCGATCATGAGCAGGTTGTGCGAGCCGGCGGCGGCGACAACGATCGCGCGCTTGACGGCTTCCTGCCCGCGGACCTCGGCGAAGTCGACGGGCGGGGTGGCGGTGGCGAGGAGCCCGGCGACATCGGGCGGGGGCTCGAACTCGGGCGGGAGTTGCCCGTTGCAGATGCCGACGAGTTGGGCGAGGGTGGCGACGCCCAGCACCTCGATGTCCTGGACGATCGCCGCTTCGCGGGCGTTGGCCTGGGGGAGAATGATGCCCTGCATGCCCTGGTCGCGGGCCATGGCGGCGAGCGCGATGGCACCGCGGATGGGGCGGACGCGGCCGTCGAGGGCGAGTTCGCCGGCGATGATGAATCGCTGGGGGTTGATGCCTTCGAGGCGGTTGAGGTCGATGACGCCGGCGTTGATGAGCAGGCCGACGGCGATGGGCAGGTCGTAAGCAGGGCCTTCCTTGCGGACATCGGCCGGGGCGAGGTTGATAAGGGTGCGGCCGGCGGGGAAGGCGTAGCCCGAGTTGAGCAGGGCGGCCTCGACGCGTTCGAGGGACTCGTGGACGGCGGCGTCGGGGAGCCCGACGACGCGGCGCGTGGCGATGTCCTTGTCGTTGATGTCGATCTCGACCTCGCACGGCGAGGCGTCGATGCCCTGGAGCAGGCCGGAATGGAGTCGGGCGAGCACGGCGGGAATGGTACCAAACGACCCCCGAATGCCAAGAGGGCGTTTCGCGGAGCCTGGCGGGGTGTGGGCTCGGGGGGAGTTGCGCGAGCGGTGGGCGGCATTGCGGCCGATGGTGTCGAGATGCCGATACGATCGCCCGTATGCCCAGTGCCCGAAAGGAGTCGGGTCGGGGTGGACGCTCATCCGCCGCCGGCAGGAACAAGCGAGCAGAGCCGGAGACCCCGGTGCGATCGGCGGCGGCGCGCGCGGCGTGGCTGGCGCTGGTGGCGGCGTGGGCGTTCGTGCTTCTGTCGGCCGCGAGCTACGACCGTGGGGATGCGCCGACGCACAGCGTGTATCCGGCGAACGCGTCGGCGGAGAACCTGGCGGGCCCGGCCGGGGCGGTGATCGCGCACCACCTTTACAAGTTCATGGGGTGGCCGGCGTGGGTGCTGCTGTTGGGGCTCGGGCCGGTGTTCTTTTTGCCGGTGCTGAATCGCTCGGTGGGGCAGCCGCTGCTGCGGGTGGCGGGGCTGGTGCTGCTGACGGCGGCGCTGTGCGGGATGAACTCGCTGCTGCTGCCGACGATCGCGCCCATGCCGGATTTGGCGGGCGGGTCGCTGGGCGTGGTCGTGGGGAGCGAACTGGCGGCGCGTTTCAATGTGGTGGGCAGCCTGGTGTGGCTGGTGCTGCTGGCGGCGGTGGGCGCGGTGGTGGCGTTCGACCGTTACCTGATCCTGGTGCCCAAGTGGCTGTGGCATCGCGCCCAGCCGGCGGCGGGGAAGACGGGTGCGATCGCCGGGGCCGCGGCGGTCGGCACGGGGACGGCGGCGAAGCGCGCGGGCGGTTTGCTGGCGGGGCTGAGCGCAATGATCAAGGGCCGCAAGCCCGTGCAGGTGCGCCTGGATGATCTGGAAGACGACGATCGCGTGGAGCGGCCCGAGCCGGCCGCGAGCCGGGGCGGCAAGGAACGCAAGAGCCGCAAGCCCGCGCGGGCGGTCGAGGAGATCGACGAGGAAGCGCTCGATGCGGAATCGGCCGAGTACGAGGATGACGAGGAGGCCGAGCCGCTGGAAGTGAAGACGCCGAAGAAGCGGCGGTCGGTGCGGGCGGAGGACGCGGGCGAGGGGGCGGAGAACGAAGAAGACGAGGAAGGCGAGGAAGACGAGGAGCTTCCCGGGGCGCCGCAGGTGTTCTCGCGGGATGAGCTCAAGGCGAAGATCGCCAAGCTGCCGGTGCGGTTTGCCGGGTCGGACAAGCAGACCGCGACCGAGGACGACCTGCGGGACATCCAGAGCGTGGCGGAGTTGAAGGGGTACAAGTTCCCCGGGGTGGACCTGCTCGAGGAACCGGAGGAGAACTTCTCGGCCAAGCTCGAGTCGCTGGTGCGCGAGCAGGCGGAGAACCTCGAGGCGGCGCTGGGCGAGTACCGCATCGAGGGCGAGGTGGTTGGGATCGAGAGCGGGCCGGTGATCACGCAGTATGACGTGCGGCTGGCGCCGGGGACGAAGGTCTCGAAGCTGCAGGCGGTGTCGGCGGATGTGGCGCGGTCGCTGAAGGCGGTGAATGTGCGCATCGTCGCGAACCAGGCGGGGCGCGACACGGTGGGCATCGAGGTGCCCAACCCGACCAAGGAAAAGGTGCGGCTCAAGGAGCTGATGAGCAACCGGGAGCGGTTCGGGGACATGAAGCTCCCGATGTTCCTGGGCAAGGACGCGGCGGGTGATCCGCTGATCGCGGACCTGACGCAGATGCCGCACATGCTGATCGCGGGCACGACGGGCTCGGGCAAGAGCGTGTGCATGAACACGATCATCATGAGCTTCCTCTACACGAAGAAGCCCAACGAGCTGAAGCTGGTGCTGGTCGACCCGAAGATGGTCGAGATGAGCCAGTTCCGGGATATCCCGCACCTGATGTGCCCGGTGGTGACGGAGATGGGCAAGGCGGCGGCGATCCTGGAGTGGGCGTGCACGAAGATGGACGAGCGGTACGAGCTGCTCGCCGAGGCGGGCGTGCGGGACATCGCGAGCTACAACGAGCTGGAGTGGGAGGAGCTGAAGGACGCGTTCGAGCCGCGGACGCCCGAGGAGGAGGCGCGGATCCCGCGTCGGCTGCCGTACATGGTGTTCATCATCGACGAGCTGGCGGACCTGATGATGACGAACAAGGAGGTGGAGAGCTCGATCATCCGCATCGCTCAGAAGGCCCGCGCGGTGGGGATCCACCTGATCCTGGCGACGCAGCGTCCGCAGGCGAATGTGGTGACGGGGCTGATCAAGAGCAACATGCCGTGCCGGATCACCTTCAAGGTGGCGAGCGGGATGGACTCGCGGATCGTGCTGGACCAGAAGGGCGGGGAGTTGCTGCTGGGGCAGGGGGACATGCTGTTCCTGTCTCCCCGGTCGCACAAGGTGAGCCGGGCGCAGGGGACGCTGGTCGACGACAAGGAGATCCGCCGGGTGGTGCGGTTCATGCGGGATGTGGCGGGCCCGACCTTCGAGCGCCAGCTCATCCAGCTGCGTTCGGGCGGGTCGGACGAGGAGCGGCTGGAGGCGACGGAGAATCACTCGTCGGCGAGTCTGGCCGCGGCTCAGGAGGACCCCCTGTTCGACCGGGCGGTGGAGATCGTGCTCCAGACCAAGCGGGGTTCGGTTTCCCTCTTGCAGCGACGGCTGGCGATCGGGTATACGCGTGCCAGCCGATTGATCGACCTCATGGGCATCGCCGGGATCATCAGCGAGCACAAGGGGTCGGTGGCGCGGGATGTGATGATCACGCCCGAGGAGTGGGAAGCGATGAAGGCGCTTGCCGAGGAAGAGGCGCGGGTGCAGCGGGGTGAATTGTTCGGCGATGCCGGGGGGGCGCGCCGGGCGACGCTCGACGACGAGCCCGGGCAAGACGCGTTCGAGGACGATGCGGACCTCGACGGGGATCTGGACGGGGAACTGGCGATCGGGCCGGACGACGCGGCGGCGGTCGAGGTGCACAGCCGCCGGATCGACGAGGAGCCCGCGCCGTGGGAGCCGATGGTGGAGATCGCGGTGCCGGCGCGGGCGGTGAGTTCCGCGGCGGACGCCCCGCCTGCGACGGGCGACCTTGAGAGCACGGAGCCGGAGACGGAGTCGCCCGGGAGCGAGGTCGAGCCCGCCGCCGCCCTCGACGACGAGGACGACGACGACTGGGATGAGGACGAGGGCGGCGACGAGGACTGGGACGAAGACGAAGACGACGAAGACGATGAGGATTGGGACGAGGACGACGAGGAAGAAGACGACGGCGACGAGGACGACGAGGACGAGGAAGACGAAGACGAGGACGAGGACTGGGTCGAGGACGGCGAGGAAGACGACGAGGAGTGGGAAGAGGACGCCGAGGAGGAATCGGACGAGGACTCGGAAGGCTGGGACGAGGAAGAGGAGTTCGAGGAAGGGGAGGACGATGAGCCTCTCAGCGAACTCCGCGACAAGCCCGCGAGGCGATAAACCCGGGTTGGCCCTTCGGGATGCGTGCCCGAGGACCACCTGCCGCCCGGCGTGCGGGGCGCGGGCGCGAATCGTGGGGAAGTCGATTTACGAACACGGTCCGGAGAGATTTCGCGCCGGCGGGTGAAACCCGGCGGCGGGGAGTCCCAACGGTGTGAATTGTGAGAGACGGGCCGCGGCGGTGCGGCCTTGAGAACGAACACAACCCGATCAGGCGAGGGTTTCATTCCATGAGCACGATGACGAAGCGAGTGTCGCGGGTGTTGGGTGGTTTCGGCGTGATGCTGGGGATCTCGGTCCCCGCGCTGGCGGAACTCCCCCCCTCGCTGGACCGGGTTCCCGAGGACGCGGCGATCGTGGTCTCGGTGCGGAACCTCGCCGAGCTTCACGAGCGGGCGGGGGCGCTGTTCGAGCTGATCCAAGTGGGCGATTCGCAGCAGGTGCTGGGGATGGCCCAGATGATCCTGAGCACACCCGGGCTCGACGAAACCGGCTCGATCGCGCTGGCGATCCTGCCGGGCGACGACGGCACGGTGGACTTTGATTCCGAGGCTCCGCCGATGGTGCTGATCGTGCCGGTCGACAACTTCGGCGACCTGGCGCAGGCGCTCGACGGGCGGGCGGCCGACAACGGACTGTTCGACATCGAGTTGATGGGCGAGGAGGCGTTCCTGCGCGACCTGGGCGGCGGTTGGGCGGCGCTGTCGCCCAACGGGGAACTGCTCGAGGACTTCGAGGGTCGGGCGGGCAACCTGCGCTCGCACGAGCGCCGGTTCGGCTCGGCGGGGAACGAGATCGCCGACCACAGCAGCATCTTCGTGGCGGTGGACATCGTGTCGGGCGCCCCGTACATCCGCGAGGGTGTGGAGGGCTTCCAGGGCCAGATGGGCATGATGGCGATGATGATGGGCGAGCAGGCCCAGGGGATGGAGCAGTTCGGGCAGCTCATCGGGGACTTCACCGACCAGCTCATCGAGCAGGGCGAGGTGGTGCTGATGGGTGTCGGGATGAGCGACACCGGGTTGTCGATCGACCTTGGCGCGCAGTTCCGCGCGGGGACGGAGATGGCGCGGATGATGGACGCGGACGCGGACGCCCGCGACCTGTTGCGGCATGTGCCCGACATGCCGTTCCTGTTCGCCGCGTCGGTGGACACGACCTCGCCGGCGGTGAAGCAGATGTTCGGGAAGCTGGCGGACCTGGGCGCGCAGATGAACCCGGCGGGCGGTGAGATGATGGGCTTCGGGAACTTCCTGAAGATGATCGACGACCAGGACGGGATGGCGTTCGTGATGGGCAACCCGCCGGCGATCATGATGGGCGGGCTGTTCGCCAACACGCTGCAGTTCACCAAGACCTCGGACCCGGCGGCGCTGCTCGACACCACGAGCACGATGATGTCGGAGCTGAACGGGATGGAGCAGCAGGGCATCTCGTTCTCGACGAGCTTCAAGCGTGACGCGACGACGGTCGAGGGCGTGCCGGTGCACTCCTGGGGCATGAAGATGCAGTTCGACCCGGCCGACCCGGGCGCGCAGCAGGCCCAGATGGGCATGATGATGATCTTCGGCCCGCAGGGCGGCCCGAGCGGGTACTACGCGGCGATCGACGAGGGGCTGATCACGACCTTCAGCCAGAGCACGCCGCTGATGAGCCAGGCGATCGAGGCGGCCCGCGCCGGCAACGGGCTGGGCGCCCAGGCGTCGATCCGCAATGCGGCGGGCCAGCTCCCGGGCAACTCGGTCGTGCAGGTCTACATCGGGATCGATGAGATCATGCAGCAGGTCGGCGGCGTGATGGCGATGATGGGCGGCGGGCTCGATATCGAGATCCCGCAGAACATGGGCCCGATCGCGATCGGCGCGTCGATGCA
This sequence comes from Phycisphaerales bacterium JB037, assembly GCA_043101605.1. Lineage (GTDB taxonomy): Bacteria > Planctomycetota > Phycisphaerae > Phycisphaerales > UBA1924 > JBICIG01. Next base: position 13,469 of record JBICIG010000103.1, on the reverse strand, counting down.
GGACGGCGGGTTCGTCGGGCGCATCTACATGCCCGAGGGCGTCGTCAAGCTCATCGGCGAGTTCGCCAAGATGGCCGACGACGGCGGCGACTGGGAGGACGATGGCTGGGAGGAGGATGACGACGAGGGCAGCCCCCGCTTCTGACCTCCCCCACCGCTGACTGACCGAAGGGAACCGGCAACGCCTGAGCCGACCCTTCAGGGATCGCTCCAAACCGAGGGCCCGGGCCGTGATGGCTCGGGCCCTTGTTGTGCGCTCGATGCGGCCCGGTCTGCGCGGCACGCCGATTCGGCGGGCTTAGCATCGGGCGTGATGGACGAGTCGGTCAGCACGGGTTCGAACCGGGGCGCGCGCGGGGGCCGTGCGTGGGAACTCGGGAACGGGCGGCGGGTGGATCTCTCCGAACCGCGGATCATGGCGATTGTCAATGTCACGCCCGACAGCTTCCACGCCGAGTCGCGGACGCCGGGGGTCGAGGCGGCGGTCGAGCGCTGCCGATTGGCGGTGCGGGCGGGGGCGGACCTGATCGACCTCGGGGGCGAGTCGACGCGCCCGGGTGCCGAGCGGGTGCCGCCCGACGAGCAGATCGCGCGCCTGGAGCCGGTGGTGCGGGCGATCCGCGGCGATGCGGAGTTGCGCGACCTTCCCATCAGCATCGACACGACCCGGGCGGAGGTGGCGTGGGCGTGTCTGGAGGCGGGGGCGGACGCGATCAACGATGTCGCCGCGGGCACCGAAGACGAGGAGATGCTGACGCTGGCGGGCGAGCGCGGCTGCGGGCTGATCCTGATGCATCGGCTGGCCGACCCGACGCGTGACTCGTACTCGGACCGGTACGCGGTCGAGCCGTCGTATGCGGATGTGGTCGCGGAGGTCGGCGGGTTTCTGCGCGCGCGGGCGGCGGCGGCCGAGCGGGCGGGGGTCCGGCGGGGCGCGATCCTGATCGACCCGGGGCTCGGGTTCGGAAAGACGGTCGGACAGAACCTGGAGCTGATCGCGCGGACGGGGGAGTTGGCTTCGACCGCGGGGGGCGGGTACGGGGTGCTGAGTGCGGCGAGCCGGAAGAGCTTTGTGGGACGGGCGAGCCTTGGGCGGGAGTCGACGCCCGAGGAGCGGCTGGCGGGCTCGATCGCCGCGAGCGTGCTGCACCTGTCGGCGGGGGCGCGGGTGTTCCGGGTGCACGACCCGGGCCCGCAGGGGGAGGCGTTGCGGCTGGCGTGGCGGGTGCTGGGGGCGGGCGATGCACCCTCGGGCCGGGGGGGCTAGCATCTGGGCCCCGGGGCGCGAGGGACGGCCCTCGGGAACAAACCGCCGGGCTTGGGGGTACCGTGATGGTGACCCCGAGGAAAGGACAGCCGATGGCAAGCGAGAAGGTGCACGAGTTCACGGACGACAACTTCGAGACGGAAGTGCTGGGCGCCGATGAGCCGGTGCTGGTGGACTTCTGGGCGGAGTGGTGCATGCCGTGCCGGATGCTCGCGCCGACGATCGACGCCGTGGCCGACGAGTTCGACGGGAAGGCGAAGGTCGGCAAGCTCGACACCGACGCGAACAAGGCCGTCGCGATCAAGTACGGGATCAGCGCGATCCCGACGGTGATCGTGTTCAAGGGCGGCGAGCCGGCGAAGAAGTTCGTGGGGCTGGCGAGCAAGGACGACCTTGCCGCGGCGCTCCGCGAGGCGGGCGGCAACTGAATTCACCCCGGCGCCGGGCGTTTCCTACGGGAGCGGTCGGCGGCCACAGATCGGGCGGGGGCGCGTGGCGGCTTCGTTGCAAGAGCGTTTCGAGGGACGGACGATCCGGTGCGGAGCGCTGGGCGTGGGCCGCATGGGTCGGCATCACGCGCGGGTCTACGCCGAGCATCCGCTGTGCGAACTGGTCGGGGTGGTGGACGCCGACGCGGACCGAGCGGCGGAGATCGCAGCCAAGCACGGGTGCCGGGCGTTCAAGTCCGAGCGTGAACTGATCGAGGCGGGCGTGGAAGCGGTGAGCATCGCGGTGCCGACGACGATGCACCGCGCGATCGCCGAGCCGTTCCTCGAAGCGGGCGTGGCGTGCCTGGTCGAGAAGCCGCTGGCGACCGACGCCCGCGAAGCCGAGGAGATGAAGACGCTCGCCGATGCGCACGACACGGTGCTGATGGTCGGGCACATCGAGCGGTTCAACCCGGTGATGCGTGCGATGCGGGCGGCGACGCAGGACGGGCGCGAGGTCGTGCCGCGCTTCATCGAGGTGCACCGCGTGAGCCCGATGACCTTTCGGTCGGTCGACATCGGGGTCGTGATGGACATGATGATCCACGACCTGGATGTGGTGCTGTGGCTGATGGGCGGTCGCGAGCCCGACGAGGTGACCGCCGCGGGCGTGGCGGTGGTGACCGAGCACGAGGACATCTGCAACGCGCGGCTGCTGTGGGACCTCCCGCGGGGCAAGTGCGTGGCGAACATCACCGCGAGCCGGCTGGCGCTCAAGACCGAGCGGGTGGCGCGGATCACGGGCGAGAACGCGTACATCAAGATCGATTACGCCGCGAAGAAGGGCACGATCATCCGGCGGATCGCCAACGAGATCCAGATGCGTGAGGTGACCGAGCAGCTCCGACGCGGGCAGGACCTGACGGACCTGAACTGGATGGAGCTGGTGAACATCGAGCCGCTGGAGATCGACGAGGCCGAGCCGATCGTGGCGGAGATCGAGGCGTTCCTGGAGGCGGTCCTGACGGGGGACCGCCCGACGATCGACGCCGAGGCGGGCCTGGTGAACATCCGGACGGCCGAGCGGATCATCCAGGCGACGCGAGAATTCATGTGACCCGAGCGGCGGAACGGCGTGGTGGGCACAAGAGGCTGGTTTGACCCTCGCCGCGCGTTAGACTGACTTTCCCAGAATCCCAGTGCGGGGCGAGTCGCCCCAAGCGTAGTTGCTTCCGGAACCGACCCATGGACTCCATCGATCAGCAGGCTTCGTCCCCCACTCCCGCGAGCGATTCGGCCATGCCGCACGCCTCGCAACGCCCGGCGAAGCTGGACGCCGATCTCGAGAACGAGATCGCCGAGGCGATGCGTGCGATGGACTCCGAGAACCTGCACTCGGGCGAGATGACCGCGGCGTCGGCGGGCAAGCCCGCGATCCGCGGGCCCCGCGTCGTCACCGCCGGCCGCGAGGAACGGACGGGCAAGGTCGTCAGCGTCGGGCCCAGCGATGTGTTCGTCGAGTTCGGTCCCAAGGAGCTCGGCGTCGTCGACCGCACGCAGTTCAAGACCGAGGAAGAGCTCCCCACGCCGGGCGACGACCTCAAGGTCGTGGTGAACAAGTTCGAGCCGACCGAGTCGATCTACATCTGCTCGTTGCCCGGCACGGTGCAGAAGGCCGACTGGGAGCGCCTGGAAGCGGGGCAGACCGTCGAGGCCCGCGTGACGGGCACGAACAAGGGCGGGCTGGAGCTCGAGGTCGCGGGGCATCACGCGTTCATGCCCGCCAGCCAGGTCGGGCTCGACCGGATCAACGACCTGTCGGTGTTCGTGGGCGAGAAGATGGTCTGCCAGGTGCAGCGGATCGACCGGCGCGGACGCGGGAACATCGTCCTCAGCCGGCGCGATGTGCTCCAGGCCGAGCGGGCCGAGCAGGCGGCCAAGCTCCGCGATTCGCTCGCCGTCGGGCAGACCGTCGAGGGCATCGTCCGCAAGATCATGCCCTTCGGCGCGTTCGTCGATCTGGGCGGCATCGACGGGCTCGTGCACTTGTCCGATCTCTCGCACGATCGCGTCGGCATGGGCGAGAAGGCGGTTGGGCGGTTCGTCGAGGAGGGGCAGCGCGTCAAGGTCGTGGTGCTCAAGATCGACTGGGACGCCAACCGCATCAGCCTGGGCATGAAGCAGCTCCAGGAGGACCCGTTCGTCACCGCGAGCAACGAGCTGACCGAGGAATCGGAGGTGACCGGGCGGGTCACGAAGATCCTCGAGTTCGGGGCGTTCGTGGAGATCGCGCCGGGCGTCGAGGGGCTGGTCCACATCTCCGAACTCGACTGGCGCCGCGTGGCGAATGTCGAGGATGTCGTCAAGCAGGACGAGGTGATCAAGGTCAAGATCATCAAGATCGACCCGGACACCCGCAAGGTCAGCCTGAGCCTCAAGCAGACCAAGCCCGCGCCCGAACGCCCCGCCGGCGGCCCGGGCGGCGGCAAGGGAGGCAAGGGCAAGGGGCGCGGCCGGGGCGAGCAGGACACCCGCACGCCGGACGAGATCCTCAAGGAAACCCCCGCCTTCCGCCGCATGCGCGAGGAAGCCCAGAAAAAGCAGAAGCAGCAGTCCAAGTCCGGCGGCGGGCTGGGCGACTTCGGCGGGCTCGGCTCGGGGCTGGGTGATCTGAAGCTCTGATCACGCCGACACGCTCGCTCGAAACCGTTGAATACCGACTTGTGCGCCACGGCTTGTCCCAACGGGCAAGCCGTGTTTGTTTCTGCTCAATGACCCGTCGAGCCGAAGCCCGCGGCTCCGCGGGCGGTGTCGTCGAGGGACTCGGTCTCGCGGACGCGGGCGTGGGCGACCGGCGCGATGACGAGTTGGGCGATGCGCATGCCCGGCTCGACGACGAACGCGGCTTGGCCGAGGTTGATCAGCGCGACTCGGATCTCGCCGCGATAGTCGGCATCGATGGTGCCCGGCGCGTTGGGGACCGTCACGCCGTGCTTGGTCGAGAGCCCCGAGCGTGGGCGGACCTGTCCCTCGAAGCCGGGCGGGATCGCCATCGCCAGCCCGGTGGGGATCATCGCGATGCGCCCCGGCTCGAGCGTGACGGGCGCGTCGAGGCACGCGGCGATGTCGAGCCCCGCGGCGAGTTCGGAGTGATAGCGTGGCAGTTCGGCTCTGGGATCCAGCCGGCGGACCGGCAGATCGACGCGGAGGGTGCGCGGCGGGGCCTCGGTGGATGCCGTCGGATCGTTCATGCCCGGAGGGTAGACAGAGATGCGGGCGGGTCGCGCGTGATCTCAGCCGCGGAGTTCGTCGAGCAGGGCGAGGTCCTGCGGGTCGAGGTCGCGCTCGAAGCTGGCGATGGCGCGGTCGAGCGCGTCGATCATCCGCCGGGTGGAGTTGATCGCGTTCTCAAGCGAACTCGAGCCGGTGACCTGCTTGAGGACATCGGTTCGGCGCAGGGCCGCCAGGTGGCGCTCGGAGGTCGTCCGGGCGCGGAGCAGCCCGCGGAGCAGGGACTCGGCCCGCTCGCGGGCGGCGATGGTTTCAACCAGGATCTGCTGTCGTTCGATCTGCGTGGAGAGTGCCGTCATGCCATTCCCCGCGTTCGGGCGATTCAAGGGGGTATTGTCGCCGGGCTTTGCGAAGTCTTCAAGCCGGCACGACTATCCACCGCCAAAAGCCCGTCTTCCCTGACAAAGATCGATCATCCGTGAGGGTGGCAGGAACGCCGCGCCGATCTCCCCTGAATAGCGCATCGGTCCGCTCCGTTCGGTTCTTCGAGAAATCGCGGCAGAGATTCTGCGGTTTCGCGCTCAGCCGGCTCGGCGGAGGGCGGCGGCCGGCTGCATCTCGGGAACGAATCGGCGGATGAGCGTGAGCACCTGCTGGCGCGAGGCCCCCACCCGGATGTCTGCGAACGCCCCGGCGATCTCGTCGGGGTCGATGATCTCCAGCCCGGGCCCGACCCACGCATGGATGCCCGGGACGCCGGTCGGCGTGATCTGCTCGGCGTCGTAGCTGAGCTCCTCGTAGAGCTTTTCGCCCGGGCGGATCCCCGAGAGCGCAATCGGCATGACCCCCGGAGCGGCGGCGAGGTCGCGCCCGGGCTCGAGGACCACGGGCTCGAACCCGTGGAGCTTGATGAAGCGGCGCGCGAGATCGAGGATGCGGACGGGGTCGCCCATGTCGAGCAGGAAAACCCCCGCCGACTCGCCGCCGAGCTCGATGCCCGCGGCCCGGATGACCAGAGTCGCCGCTTCGTGGATCGTCATGAAGTAGCGCGTCATGCGGGCATCGGTCACGGTGATCGGCCCGCCCTCGGCGAGCTGGGCGCTCCAGACGGGGATGACGCTCCCGGCGCTCCCGAGCACATTCCCGAAGCGGACCATGCTCAGGTGCGTCCTTCCCGCGTGGCGGGCGTGCAGCCCCTGCACATATCGCTCGGCGAGGCGCTTGGTCGCGCCCATGATGCTCGTCGGGTTGACCGCCTTGTCCGAGGAGATCAGCACGAAGCGCTCGCAGCCGGCGGCGAGGGCGGCGTCGACAACCGAGCGCGTGCCGAAGAGGTTGTTCCGCACCGCATCGGCGGGGTGGTCTTCCATCAGGGGGACATGCTTATGAGCCGCCGCGTGCAGCACGACCTGGGGCCGCCAGCCCGCCAGCCGCTCGCGCGTCGCGTCTTCGTCGACGATGTCGTGCAGCGCCGCGACGCGTGGCACGGTCGGGAAGAAGCGGCCGATCTGCCGATCGATCTCGAAGAGCGCGTTCTCGGAGCGCTCGGCGAGGATCAGCCGGGCGGGCTCGAAGCGGGCGGCGATCCGCGCCAGTTCCGAACCGATCGACCCCCCCGCTCCCGTCACGAGCACACACTTGCCCGACAGGATCGACCGCAGGGCGCGCTCGTCGGTCGGCTGGGGAGCGCGGTCGAGCAGCACGGACCAGTCGGGCGTCGCCGGCTTGGGGAGCGGGCGGGTCCGCGACGGAGTCGGCTCGACAATCTCTCCGGGCAGGTCGGACGCCGCGTGGGGGCCGAAGCCCAGCGCCTCGGCGAGCGGCTCGACGAAACGGTGGGCGAGCCCGAGTTCGCGGAGCGTGCGCAGAGTGCCGAAGGCGTCGGCCCGGCGGGAGGCGGGGAGCGTGATGAGCGCGAGGTCGATGGGCTGGTCGGCCGGGCGCTGACGCACGATCGCGGGCAGGCGCGTCAGGTCGCCGAGCGCGGGGACGCGGGCGGTCGAGCCGGGCCCGAGCAGCACGGCGCCGACGATGGTGGTCGGGTGGTCGTTGGGGGCTCTTGCCGGCGATCCCTCGGTGCCGGGCCCGATCGCGTGGATCTGGGCGGCGAGCGCGTCGGCAGTCTCGGCGGTCCCGATGATGAGGACGCGCCTCCCCGGATCGGGTGCCGCGGAATCGGTCTGGACGCGCAGCGGGCTCGACATGAGCCTGACTATCGGCCCGGGGGTCGGGCGAGGGTCAGCGAAGGGGCGGAAACGAGGGGGGATCTTCACGCTCGGGGCTCGCGGCGGAGTGGGGTGTCGGGACGCGGCGGGGAAGTCGGCGGCGCGGTATCGTCGCGGCATGATCGCCAGCGTTCGCGGCCGACTCGTCAGCTTGGATGCCAACACCGCCGTCATCGAGCCGGCCGAACCCGGGCCGGGGTTCATCGGGCTGGAGGTGCTGGTCCCGGCGTACCTCGCCGAGGCGCTCGGGCCCCGCGTCGGTCAGGAAGTCGCGCTCACGACGCTGGCGTACCTGGAATCGCACGGGCAGTCGACCTCGTTCATCCCGAGGCTGATCGGGTTCCAGACCCCCAGCGAACGCCGGTTCTTCGAGCGGTTCACCAGCGTCAAGGGGCTCGGCAACCGCAAGGCGCTGCGGGCGCTGGCGCTGACCCCCAGCGCGATCGCCGGGCTGATCGTGACCAAGGACGCCCGGGGCTTGCAGAGACTCCCCGAGGTGGGAAAGCGGCAGGCCGAGACGATCCTCGCCGAGCTTTCGGGGACGGTTGAGGCGATCCTCTCCCCCGAGCAGACCGAGGCGCTCGACGCGCATGCCGGCGGGAGCACGATCGCCGAACTCAAGGACCTCTCGCCCGCGGCGAGGGAAGCGGTCGCGGCGCTGATGTCGCTGGGCGAGAACGCGGGCGACGCCGAGCGGATGGTGCGGGGGGCGATGCGGACGCTGCCGGGCGAGGCCCCGGCCGACGAGATCCTGTCGGCGGCGTTCCACGCGCGATCGGCACCGGCGGGGCTGTGAGCGGGCTGGCGATGACCGCCTCGCGGCGGTTTCGGGATCGAGTGACCGCGGGCGCGGGCCGATACCCTCGGGCAGCATGAGCGAGCACCGATACGCGATGGTGATGGCCGGGGGGTCCGGGACGAGGCTCTGGCCCGTGAGCCGCAAGCACCTGCCCAAGCAGCTCATCCCGTTTATCAGGGATGCCGCGACCGGCACCGACCGGACCCTGCTCGGGCTGGCGGCCGACCGGCTCGAGGGGCTGGTGCCGGGCGGGCGGACCTACATCTGCACGGGCGAGCGGTATCGAGACGCGGTCCGGACGGCCCTGCCGAGCTTCGATGATGCGCACATCCTGGGCGAGCCCGAGGCGCGGGACACGGTCAACGCGGTCGGGTTCGCGGCGGCGGTGTTCGCGGCGGGGGATCCCGACGCGGTGTTCGCGGTGCTGACTTCCGATCATCTGATCTCGCCGCGTGAAGTCTTCGAGGACGCGATGCGGACGGGGTTCGAACTGGTCGAACGGGACCCGTCCCGCTTCGTGACCTTCTCGATCACGCCCACCTTTCCCGCGACGGGGTTCGGGTATGTCGAGTTGGGGGCGTCGATCGACGGGTTCGAGCGAGCCCGGAGTGCGGATCGGTTCGTCGAGAAGCCCGATCTCGAGCGCGCGACCGAGTATGTGAATTCCGGGCGGTTCGGGTGGAACAGCGGGATGTTCGTCTTCCAGGCGCGGGCGTTCATGGATCGGCTCGCGGCGTATCAGCCGGCGAATGCGGCGGGGTTGCGGCGGATCGGGGAGGCGTGGCAGACGCCCGATCGGCAGCGCGTGCTCGACGAGGTGTATCCCACCCTGACGAAGATCAGCGTGGATTACGCGGTGATGGAGCCGGCGTCGAACGACCCCGCAGTCTCGATCTGTGCCGTCGAAATGCCGGTGGAGTGGGTCGATGTCGGGAGCTGGCCGAGCTATGCCGGGACGATTGCGGCCGATGCGCACGGGAACCGCGTCTCGGGGAACACGCCGGCGGTGCTGGTCGACTCTCGGGACAACGCGGTGATCGATCGCGGGCGGTCGGCCCACACGATCGCGATGCTGGGCGTGGAAGGGATGACGGTCGTGCGCACGGAGGATGCGACGCTGATCATGCCGACCGGGCGGGCGCAGGACCTCAAGGCGCTGCACGCTGAGTTGCCCGACGATCTGAAGTAGTGGGATGGTGGGATGGTGGGTGGTGGGATCGTTCGATCCTGTGGGGTCCAACCATCCGTCATCGTGGGCCATCCCACGAACCACGAGCCCACCAACCACACGCCCACCAGCCCACCAATAATCCCCCGTGCGATTCCTCGCGATCGATCTCGGCGACAAGCGGACGGGGCTGGCCACCGGCGACGATGTCATGGGGCTCGTCTCGCCGATCGAGGTGCTGGCGGTCTCGATCGGGGCGGACGGAGGGAACGCGCTCCGCCACGCCGTCCGGCGCGCGATCGCGGAGCAACTCGGCGCGCGCGACGGCGTCGTCGTGGGGCTGCCCCTGAACATGGACGGCACCGAGGGCCCGCGCGCGAAACTCGCCCGTGAATTCGGCGAGGAAATCGCCCGCGGATCGGGGCGCGAGGTCTTCTACCAGGATGAGCGGCTGACCAGCGTCGAGGCGGACTGGTCGCTCGTCGGGTCGGAACTGACACGCAAGCAGCGCAAGGGCGTGCGCGATGCGCTCGCGGCGGCGGCGATCTTGCGCGACTTCCTCGCCGAGCGGATGCGCCGGCACGACGCGGGCGATCGTGGAGCCGAAGGTCCGGAGCGGGCGTCAGAGTGAGCCGATTCCGGGCGGTTCCGGGGCGGTCCCGGGAGGGCGGCTGCACCCCGGGGGGCGGTGATCCGTATGCTCCTTCGGGCGCGGCCGGTGCGCCGCTGCCCGACCCATGGAAGGGAGGCCCTATGCCGGGCGTGCTGCAAGTGATCGGAACCTGGCTCGCAGCAGGATTGGCCGCGTCGAGCCCCGCGCCCGCGACCACCCCCGCGGGGGATGCTCAGCCGACCGAGCCGGGCGTGCGCACCTGGCCGGTGACTCCGCAGCCCGGCGCCCAGCCGGGGATCCCCGCGGAGATCAACACGGCCGACGACCTGCTGCTGGCGCTCGAGCGCACGGGAGAGGACCTCCGGACGCTGCAGGCGGGGATCCGGTACACGAAGGTCTTTGCGCTGGCCGGCGATGAGCAGATCCGCACGGGCAAGCTGTACTACCGCGACGAGGGCGCGCCGGGGATTGTCGAGCCGGGCCAGCCGGGCCCGGCCGGCCGCGCGTTCGCGGTCCACTTCGAGACGCTGCAACTGGGGCGTGGCGAAGGAGCACGGCTGGACCGCGAGGAGCGGAGCTACATCTTCGACGGGGAATGGCTCGTTGAGAAGATGCCCGAGGCGCGGCAGATGATCAAGCGGCAGGTCGTGCCGCCCGGGCAGCGGTTCGATCCGCTGCGGGTGGGCGAGGGGCCGTTCCCGATCCCGATCGGGCAGAAGCGGTCGGAGATTCTCGAGCGGTTCGAGGCCGAACTGGTCGACGCGGCGGATGAACTGGAGTTGATCGACCCGACGGGGGCGCTGGCGGCGCGGGTGGCGCGCACGCCGGCGAACCAGGTTCGGCTGATGCCGCGCTCGGCCTACGCCGATGAGCTCAAGCTCGCCGAGATCCGGCTGTGGTACCGGGCCGACACGCTGCTCCCGTTCCTGGCGTGGACGCTGACGAGCGCGGAGGACGAGTCGATCGTGGAACTGATCGGCGTGAAGACCAACGAGTTCCTGCCCGCCGGCGTGATGGACACACGCTCGCCCGATCGCGGGTGGGATGTAGAGATCCGCGAGTGGCGCGGCTCGGTCGAGGGCTCGCCGTGAGAAGGGCGATCGCGCACGCGGCCTGGTTGATCGCGCTGGCGGGGGCAGCGATCGCTTCCGGTCAGCCGGCGGCGCAGGCAGGCCGGCAACCGGGCGCCGGCCCCGGCGACGGGATCGAGCGTTCGCCGGCGGTGCAGCGCCTGCTCGATGCGTCGTACCTGTCCGAGGAAGAAGCGCAGCAGACGCGGGTGTACTACGGCGCGTGGACGCCGGGCGACCTGGCGATGCCCGCGCTGCGTGCGCGCGCGGCGCTGCAGCGCGGAGCGCTCGGGGATGCATCGCTGCGCGACGAGGGCGTGGACGCGCTGATCCGGGCCGAGGCGCTGGTCCGCCGGGGCGAGCCCGAACGGGCGATCGAACTGGTCGCGGCGGCGGAAGCCGGGGACGCGCGGGAGCTGACCGCGCGATCGATCCGGGCGCGGGCGCTGGTCGACCTCGGTCGGTTCGAGGAAGCAAAGGCGGAGCTGGACGCGATCGGCGAGCGGATGATGCGCGAGCGGGTCGCCGACGCCGAGGCGGTGACCGACGGGATCGAGGGTTTGATCCTGCGGCAGCGGCTCTTTGGTGCGGGGGACGCGCAGCGCATCGCCGCGGACTTCCGCGCGATCATGCGGCTGATCGCGCAGGTGCGGCAGGAGCAGAGCGCCCTGGCGTGGCCCGTGCGCACGGTCGAAGCCGAGCTGCTGCTCGAGAAGCACAGCTTCAGCGAGGCGCAGTCGACCGCGCGCGAGGCGCTGCGGCTCAACCCCGGGGCGGCGCGGGCGTGGGCGCTCTTGGGCGAGGCGGCGGTGGACGGGTTCGCGCTGCAGCAAGCCGAGGCGATCGCCGACCAACTCGACGGGCTGGCGCGCTCGCTGGGGGATCGCGAAGCGGTGTCGATCGAGGGGGCGATGATCCGGGCGCGGGCGCGGCTGCGCCAGCGCGATGCGGACGGGGCGCTCGAGGCGCTCGCGCCCGCGGTGGAACGCTTCCCGACCCATCGCGGGCTGATCGCGCTGCACGCGGCGGCGGCGGCGCTGGACTTTGACGACGACCTGCTCGCCGACCGGCTCGCGGCGCACGAGGCGCTGGCGCCGGGCTCGCCCGGGGCGCTCTTCGTGGTCGGATCGGTGCTGAGCGAGGCGCGACAGTACGACGAGGCGGCGGACTTCCTGTCGCGCGCGCACGAACGCATGCCGGCGTGGGCCGAGCCCGTGCTCGAGCTGGGCATGCTCGCGATGCAGTCGGGCGAGGATGAGCGGGCGCTCGTGTCGCTGGAGAGAGCGGTGACGCTCGATCCGTTCCATACCGGGGCGGCGAACAGCCTGACGCTGATCCGCGAGTTGCTCAGCTACGAGACCTTGTCGAGCGAGCACTTCGTCGTGCGGTACAAGCCCGGGATCGACGGGGTGCTGGCGCGCGAGATGCTGCCGGTGCTCGAGCGGATCCATGCACGCGTGGCGGGTGACGGGCCCGGCGGGATCGACTTCGAGCCCGACCGCCCCACCGTCATCGAGTTGATGCCCGACCACCAGTGGTTCAGCGTTCGGATCACGGGGATGCCGGCGATCCACACGATGGCCGCGGCGACCGGGCCGGTCATCGCGATGGAGACGCCGCGCGAGGGGCCCAGGCACCTGGCGGGCGCGTACGACTGGGCGCGGGTCGTCCAGCACGAGTACGCGCACACCGTGACGCTGGCGCGCACGCGCAACCGCATCCCGCACTGGTTCACCGAGGCGGCGGCGGTGTATCTCGAGGACGGGCCGCGCCCGACCGCGTGGATCGGGCTGCTCGCCCAAGCCCACGCCGAGGACCGGCTGTTCGACCTCGAGAAGATCAACCTCGCGTTCGTGCGCCCGGAGGGCCCCAACGACCGGACGCTCGCGTACGCGCAGGGGCACTGGATGTACGAGTTCATCGTGGAGCGTTTCGGGGCGCGGGCACCGCTGGAATTGATGGACCGCTACGCCGAGGGCGTGCCCGAGCGTGAGGCGTTCGAGGAGGTTCTCGGCGTCGACGGCGGGACCTTCCTGCGCGAGTTCCGCGCGTGGGCGGGCGACGAGCTGCGGGCGTGGGGCGTCGTGCCCGACCCGGACCTCCCGACGATGGACGAACTGCTGGGCGAGCTGGGCGGGGTTTCGCCCGAGCGCGAGCACCTCGAGCGGTGGCTCGCGGCGTATCCGGAGCACCCGGGCGTGCTGGAGCTCGCGGTCGAGCTGACCACGGCGCCGACGGGCGGCGAGATGAACGAGGAGGCCGCGGCGTATCTGGAACGCCTCGCGGCGATCCGCGTGATGGACCCCTCGCCGAGGCGGGCGCTGGCTCGCTTCTATCTGCGGACGGACGCGCCGAGCCGGGCGATCCCGCACCTGGAATGGCTCGACGCGCGGGAGCAATCGACGCCGGCGTTTGCCGCGGAGTTGGCGCGACGGCACGCGGCGCTGGGTGCGTGGGAGGACGCGGGGCGCTTCGCCGAGCGTGCGTCGCGGATGGCGCCGTTCGACGCGGATTATCGAGAGTTCGCCGCGACGATCGCGCTCAAGCGGGGCGACCACCAGACCGCCGAGCGGCACATCGAGGCGTTGATCGCGCTGGAGCCGGATCGCCCGGAGCATCCGCGGAGGCTCGAAGCGCCTCACCCGCCGGTCAGCGCGTGCAGCGCTTC
>JBICIG010000102.1:0-49532 GCA_043101605.1 Phycisphaerales bacterium JB037 | reverse complement strand
ATTTCATCAACAACGCCCGCGTCGCCGGGACAAGTGGGCGTAGCCAGCCGGTGTGGAACCCCGCGACCGACCTCCTCGGCCGAGGCCAGCGCGACGGTCTTCTCACTCTGCCCGGTCGCGGGGTTCCACACCGGCTGGCTACGCCCACTTGTCCCGGCGACGCGGGCGTTGTTGATGAAATGTCCGATTTCGGTCATTGCAGCTCCTCCTCTGGTGCTGCACCGGTATCGCCTATACAATCGTGTATATAAATCGCCACAAACGGCGATCCGTTATGCAGGAATGACGATAATGAACTGGGACGACGCGCGGTACTTCCTGGCCGTTGCCCGCGACGGACAGATGCTCGGCGCGGCCCGACGGCTTGGTGTCAGCCAGGCCCTGCTCAGCCGCCGTATCGCGTCGCTGGAGCAGGCGGTGGGCATGCGACTGCTCGATCGCACCACCCGCGGCTGCACCCTCACCGAAGACGGCCAGACCATGTTCGAGGCCGCCGAGCGGGTCGAGGCCGAGATGCTGAGCGCCGCCGCCCGCCTGCACCGGCGCGAGGGTGAGGTCGCAGGCACCATCCGCATCGGGGCGCCCGACGGCTTCGGCAGTGCCTTCCTCGCGCCGCGCCTCAAGCGGTTTACAGCCGCCTATCCAGAACTGCACATTCAGCTTGTGCCGGTCCCTCGCAGCTTCTCACTGTCGCAGCGCGAGGCCGACGTGGCGGTGATGGTCGGCCGACCGGAGAAGGGGCGGCTCCGCGTCCGCCGGCTCACCGACTACACGCTCGGTCTCTATGCCGCCGAGAGCTACCTCGCCAGAGCCGGCCGGCCCGCGGCGCTCGCCGACCTCAGGAACCCCGGCGATTCAAGCGCGATGGTCGATCGCGCCGACGGATCGGTGTCGATAAGCGGCGGCGGAGCCGTCGCGGTTCGGTGTTGGGGCGTCGTTCGTGCCCACGCCGAGCGCTGGCACGGAGGCCGATCCGATGGAGCAACTGCGCCGGATCTTGGAGCGTGTCCGGACGCACCTGGGCAAGCTCACGCCGAGCCAGCGCCTGCTGCTGGCGTCGCTGGGCGTGATCAGCCTGATGGCGCTGTTCCTGATCTCTCAATACGCCTCGAAGCGTTCGATGGTCGACCTGATGAACGCGGACGACCAGATGGAGACGGTGCGCTTTCTGCAGACGCAGGGGATCGAGGCCGAGCAACGGGACGGGCGGATCTGGGTGCCCGACGGGTCGCGCCGGGTGGCGTTGGCGGCGATGGCCGAGGGCGGGCGGCTGCCCGAGGACGCAGCGGTCCTGTTCGACTCGCTGATCGACAAGCAGAAGTGGACCAACTCGCGCGAGCAGAACCTGCAGCTCTACACGATCGCGCTCCAGAACGAGCTGAGCCGGGTCCTGTCGAGCTTCCGGGGGATCAAGTCGGCGACGGTGATCCTGGATGTGCCCGAGGCGGCGGGGATCGGGCGGGCGGTGCGCCAGCCGACCGCGTCGGCGACCGTGTTCACCATCGACGGCGCGGGGCTGAACCAGCGGACGGTCGACGCGATCGCGTACACCATCGCCGGGGCCCGCGCGGGGCTGGCGGTCGAGAATGTCCGGGTGATCGACGGGTCGAACGGGCGGCAGCACGCGGCGTCGTCGGCCGACGAGATGGGATCGTCGAACTATCTTGAGCACGCGTCGGCGGTCGAGAAATCCATGCGAGGCAAGCTGCAGGAACTGCTCAGCTACATCCCGGGCGTGATCGTCGCGGTCACGGCCCGGGTCGACATCGCCCGCGAGCAGACGCGCATCACCGCCTACGCGAGCCCGGACGAGGGCGGGAGCGTGGTGGGGCTGGCGACGAGCGACTCGATCGAGAGCGTCAGCGAGTCACGGGACAGCCGGTCGGCCGAACCGGGGCTGCGGTCGAACGCGGCGGCGGACATCAACCGGGGCGGGAGCGGGCAGACGGGGTTTACCTCCGAGAAGTCCGACACGCTGCTCGAGAACTATGTCGGCTCGAAGATCACCGATCGCGTCGACCCCAAGGGCATGCCGACGAAGCTGGTCGCGTCGATCAACATTCCCGAGAGCTATGTGGTCGCGGCGCTGGCGGCGGGCGCCGAAGGGGAGCCCGAGCCGCCCACGCCCGAGGAGATCCAGCAGCGGTTCGACGAGATCCGCAAGGACATCGAGGAGAGCGTGCAGCCCCACCTCGAGACCGATGGGTTCGCCGGCGAGGTGCGGGTGTCGCTGATCCGGGGCGAGACGCTCCCGGGGGGGACGACGCAGCGGGCGGGTTTCTTCGGCGGCGGTGGCGACTCTGGGATGCTGGGGCTGGGCGAGGGGATCATCGACAAGGCGCTGCTGGTGGTGCTGAGCCTGGTGTCGCTTGGGCTGATGGTGTCGATGGTCCGCAAGGCCGGTCGGGACGCGAAGATGCCGACGGCCGAGGAACTGGTCGGGCTCCCGCCGGTGCTGGAGACGGCGACGGACCTGATCGGCGAGGTGGACGAGTCCGAGGCGGCGCTCGAGGGGATCGAGGTGGGAGAGGACCAGATTACGCAGACCAAGCAGCTCGAGCAGGTCGGAGAGATGGTGCGGTCGGCGCCGGATCAGGCGGCGAAGCTGATCAATCGGTGGATTGTTTCCGATGATTGAGTGACCGGATTCGTCGGTGTGAGGAGCCCATGCCCAGGCGACCCTTTGAGAAGCTGCCGAACGATGCGAGCGAGCTCGAGCCCCTGACCAAGGCGGCGATCGTGCTGCTGTCGCTGGGTTCGGACGAGGCGAGCGCGGTGCTCAAGAACCTCCCGCCGGAGTCGGTGGAGGAGGTGATGCGTGAGCTGGCGGCTCTGGGTCGCGTGCCGGACACGCTGCAGCGGCAGGTGGTCAACGAGTTCTACGAGCTGAGCATCGCGAACCAGTACATGAACGAGGGGAACCTCGACTTCGCGCGCGAGGCGCTGATCAACGCGATGGATCCGAAGCAGGCCGAGCGGATCCTGGGGCAGATCCAGACGCAGGTGCAGAAGACCCCGTTCGCGTTTCTGCAGAAGGCCGAGAGCGAGAACCTGCTGACCTTCATCCAGGACGAGCACCCGCAGACGATCGCGCTGATCGTGTGCCACCTGGCGCACCACAAAGCGGCGGAGGTGCTCAGCGGGCTGCCGATGCAGAAGCAGATCGAGGTGATCAAGCGGATCGCGAACATGGAGCAGACGAACCCGGAGGTGATCCGGGAGGTCGAGCAGGGGCTCGAGAGCCGGCTGGCGTCGCTGCTGATGCAGTCGAGCGAGAAGGCGGGGGGCGTGTCGACCGTCGCGGAGATCCTGAACCTGGCCGACCGCGCGACCGAGAAGACGCTGATGGAGGGGCTCGAGGCCGACGACCCGGACCTGGTCGAGCAGATCCGGCGGCTGATGTTCGTGTTCGAGGATGTGATGCTGGTCAACGACCGGGGCATCCAGGCGGTCCTCAAGGAGATCGACAACGACGAGCTGGCGCTGGCGCTGAAGACCGCGTCGGAGCCGCTGAAGGAGAAGATCTTCTCGAACATGTCGGCCCGGGCGGCCGAGCTGATCAAGGAGGACATGGAGTTCATGGGCCCGGTGCGCGTGAGCGATGTGGAATCGGCGCAGCAGCGGATCGTGGATGTCGTCCGCCGACTCGAGGAAGCCGGCGAGGTGATGATCCAGGGGCGGGGCGGGGACACGGACCTGGTCGTCTGACCCGGTCCAGGAGGCGCGGCGGCGACGGAGCCGACCGGCCAGCAAGGAGTGCCCGGAGTGGGGCTGATCAAGCGACCCGCCAACGACGCCGAAGCGGTCAAGCTCGTGTCGATCGATCTGCACGATGTGGAGCAGCACGCGCGGCTGATCCGCGAGACCGCCGAGCGCCAGGCCCAGCGCATCCTCGCCGAGGCGCGGGCCGAGCGCGAGCGGATCGTCTCAGGCGCGGCCGAGGCGGGGCACGAGCAGGGGCGGCGCGTTGGGTTCGAGCAGGGCCTCGCCGAGGGGCGTGAGAAGGGGCGGGCCGAAGCGTTCGCCGCCGAGCAGGAGGCGCTCGCGGCCCTCGAGCGGGCGTGGAGCGAGGGGGCCGAAGCGTTCGAGTCCGAGCGTCGCGCGATGCTCGCCGAGGCCAAGCGCGAGGTGATCGCGCTGGCGTTGCTGGCAGCCGAGAAGATCACCAAGCGTGCGATCGAGCTCGACCCGGACGCGGTGACCGGGCAGATCGAAGCGGCGCTCGGGCTGGTTTCCAAACCGACCAAGATCGAGATCGCGGTGCATCCGAGGGACCTGGAGATCGTCCGCCGGGCGCTCCCGAGGCTGACGGCCCGATTGAGCGGAGAGGGGGATGTCTCGCTCCGCGGCGACGAGGCGCTCGACCGCGGCTCGTGCGTGGTGCGACCGGAGGGCGGCGTCGCGATCGACGCGTCGATCCGGACGCAGCTCGAGCGCATCGCCGAGGCGCTGCTGCCGGGCACGGGCGACCGCCGGGGGATCGTGCATCGGGGAGAGGCGGCGTGACGCGGTTCGCCTCGTACCACCAGACGCTCGCGGGGGTCGAGCCGATGCTCGTGACCGGGCGCGTGGTGGAACTGCGCGGGCTGACGGTGCTGGCATGCGGGCTGACGCTCCCGATCGGGTCGCTGGTCTCGATCGGATCAACGCGGGTGCTGGGCGAGATCGTCGGCTTCACCGCCGAGCACGCGATCGTCATGCTGCTCGGGCAGACCGGCGGGATCCGCGCCGGGGACGCGATCGTCGGCGAGCAGGTCACGCAGTCCGTGCAGGTCGGCGAGGGGCTGCTGGGGCGCGTGATCGACGGGCTCGGGCGGGTGATCGACGACGGGCCGACGCCCGAAGGGCTCGAGCCGCGGCCGCTGACGCCCGAGCCGATCTCGGCGCTGCGGCGATCGCCGATCTCGCAGCCGCTGCGTACGGGCGTGCGCGCGATCGACCTGATGACGACGCTGGGGCGCGGGCAGCGGATGGGGCTGTTCGCGGGCCCGGGCGTTGGCAAGAGCACGCTGCTGGCGTCGATCGCTCGCGGGACCTCGGCCGACATCACGGTGATCGCGCTGATCGGCGAGCGGGGGCGCGAGGTGCGTGAGTTCATCGAGGAGACGCTCGACGAAGCGACGCGGCAACGGTCGATCGTGGTGGCGGCGACGGGGGACGAATCGCCGCTGATGCGCCTGCGGGCGGCAAAGGTCGCGTGCGCCGCGGCCGAGCACTTCCGCGACCGCGGGCTCGATGTGCTGCTGATGATGGACTCGGTGACGCGCTTCGCGCACGCGCAGCGGCAGGTGGGGCTGAGCGTCGGCGAGCCCCCGACGACGCGCGGGTACACGCCCAGCGTCTTCGCGCAGCTCGCGCTGCTGCTCGAGCGGGCGGGCGCGGTCGAGCGGGAGGGCGGCACGCCCGGCTCGATCACCGGGCTGTACACGGTGCTCGTCGAGGGCGACGATATGACCGAGCCGATCGCCGACGCGGCGCGCGGCATCCTCGACGGGCACCTCATGCTGTCGCGCAAGCTCGCGCAGCGCGCGCACTACCCGGCGATCGATGTGCTCGACTCGGTCAGCCGAGTGGCGAGGCAGGTCAGCTCGCCCGAGCACATCGCCGGGCGGGAGATGCTGATCTCGCTGCTGGCGGCGTACCGGGATGTCGAGGACCTGGTGCAGATCGGGGCGTACGCCAGGGGCGCCAATGCCGCCGCGGACCGGGCGATCGCGTTCGAGCCGCGCATCAACGGGCTGCTCCGGCAGTCGTCGCACGACTCGGCCGGGTTCGAGGAGTCGATCGGGCAGATGTGCGAACTCGTCGCGGAGATCCGAGCGTTCGAGCCCGGCGGAGCGCGGGAGAGCGACCGGTGAAGCCCTTCCGATTCGAGCTCGAAGCGGTGCTCCGTCAGCGGTCGCGGCTGGAGGACGAGCGGGCCGGGGAACTGGCACGCCGGCGGCGGGCGCACGCGGCGGTGCTGGAGGAGATCGACAAGCTGGATGCGGAGATCGCGGCGAGGCTGGCCGATCGTCGAGAGTGGCTCGGCGAGGGCGTCGTGGATGTCCGCGCTGCGGCGCAGGACGCGGCCGCGGTGGGGGCGCTCCGCCGCGAGCGGGACCGCGCGGTGGCGCGGGCCGATCAAGCCGAACGCGACGCGGAATCGGCGCGGCAGGCGCTGGCGCAGGCGTCGGTCGAACGCAAGGCGGTGGAATCGCTCCGCGTGAAGCGTTACGAGGCGTGGCGGCGTGAGTGGGCGCGGCGCGAGCAACTTGAACTGGATGATCTGGCCCAGTCCCGGCGCGCCGGGGCGGGTGCCCGAGTTGGCGCGGGAACGGGCGAGGGAGGCGCGGCATGAAGTCGATCTGGACACTGGTGTCGATCCTCGCGGTGGCGCACCTGCTCGCGCTGGGCGGGTTCGCGGGGTGGCTCGTCGGGACGGGTCGGCTCGACGGCGATCGGCTCGAGCGGATCCGCGAGATCCTCGCCGAGGACCCCGATGCCGATGACGACGCTGAGGGCGATGCGGAGGGAGAGGCAGAGGGCGCCGCGTCGCTGCAGACCGTCGCGCTGAGCACCGACGACCGGATCGATCTGCTGATGGAGGGCTCGCAGATCAATCGGCAGCGGAAGGAGCGGCTCCGCCGCGAGATGCAGGACCTGCAGCGATCGCACCAGCGCGAGCAGGACCGGCTCGACCAGGAGCGGCAGGCGTTCGAGGCCGAGCGAGCCTCGTTCCGGGACGAGTTGGAGCGGTTGCAGGAGATCGACGGCGGGGCTCAGTTCCGCAAGTCTGTCAAGGTGCTCGAATCGCTCCGTGCGGGCGAGGCGATGCAGACGCTGCTGGCGGTGATCGACGGCGCGGTGATCGTCGACGAGAGCGCAGCGGTTGCGCCCGGGGGCGCGAGTGTGCGCGAGGACGGCATGCGCCGCGCGGTGTCGTACCTCAACGCGATGCAGGAACGGGCCCGTTCGAAGGTGATGGCCGAGTTCGTCAAGCAGCAGCCGGATCTGGCAGCGGAATTGCTCGAGCGACTCCGGACGCGTGGGCTGACCGCCCGCGTTCCGGAGACGCCCGACGGATGACCAGCCCGATCGCCAACCCGCCCGCGACGCCCGGTCGCACGGATCCGGCGCGGGCGAGCGGGCGATCGGCCAAGCCGGGAGACCCGCGCGCGGCGGTCGAGGGGCTCGCCGGGCTGCTCGGCGCGTCGTTCTATTCCTTGTATCGGTCGGAGTTGGGGACGCGGGCAGCGGGGGGATCGTCGCTGGTCGGCTCGTCGCGCCAGGCGACCTTCCGGGCCGAGTCGCCCGAGTCGCGCGCACCGATCGATCACTCCCGGCGAACGCCCGAGCGTGCGGGCGCCGAGTCGGCGGGCGAGGCGGTGCCGGCGGAGCGATCGAAGGATCGAGCCGACGGCGCGCCGGTTCGCGCCGAGACGCCCGGGCGCGGCGCGAGCGGCCATGCTGTGGCCGCGGGATCGGCGGGCAGGACACCTGAAACGCCCTCCGTCGCGGGCACGCCGACGAGCGCCGAAGCGCCATCGAGTGTGCGAGCGGAACAGTCGACGGTGACTCCCGCGGCACCGATCGCGGCGCCGGTGGCGGCGCAGACGGTGGCGGGGGTGTCGGCCGCCGGCGGGATGCAGGCATTGGCGGGTGTCCAGGCGCTCGCCGGGTCGCGGAGCGAAGGGGGCGGTCCTGCGCCGGCGGCGGGAGTTGCCGACCGCGGTGCGGCGGCGCGCGCGCCGGGGGCGTCGATCGCCCGGCCGATCGCGACGCCCCAGCGGCAGGAACCGCCGAACCTGATCGCGCAGGCGGTGCGTGGGTTGGCCGCGGCGTTGCGCCAACGGAACGGCACGGTGACGATGCGGCTGGCGCCGGAATCGCTCGGGCCGCTCCAGGTGCGGTTGAGCGTGCGCGATTCACAGGTGACGGCCGAGTTCCGGGCCGAGTCGTCGCAGGCACGCGACTTGCTGAGTCAATCAACGGCCCAATTGCGCTCGGCGATCGAGGCACGCGGGCTGACGGTTCACCGGATCGAGGTCCTCGGGCCCGAAGGCGACGCGGAGCGGTCGCCGGGCGATGCGGGCGGGGGTGAGCCAAGGGACGGTCGCGGCGGGGATGAGCCCGCGGCCGATCGCAGCGCCTCGGAGAGGCGATCAGGATTTGTCCGCTCGGAGAGCGGGCCCGGCGACGCGGAGGCGTTCGTCGGAGGGAGCCTCGGGTTGGCTTCGGACGGGCGCTGGATCGCCCTGGGCCGACTCGACACGCTGGCGTGACCCGGGAGGGGCGCACGCGGCGGGAAGTGACACGCGATGAGCGCGATCAACGCGACGGCGGCCGGTGCGCTCGGGCAGAGCCGGGCCTCGGGCTTCGGGGCGCTCAGCTCCGGGCAGTTCACCGAGATCATTCTGACCGAGCTTGCCAATCAGGATCCGTTGGAGCCCAACGACACCAACGCGCTGCTCGAGCAGCTCTCTTCGATCCGTTCGATCGAGTCGGACCAGATCATGGCCGACCGACTCGAGGCGGTGGTGGCGCCGAGCGAGATGTCGGCGGCGGCTGGGCTGATCGGGAAGTTCGTCTCGGGCGTGAGCGAGCAGAATGTGCGCACGAGCGAGTTCGTCGTCAGCGTGTCACGCACCGAGGAGGGCCCGGTGCTGAACCTGGCCAACGGTCAGCGCGTGTCGCTGTCGCAGGTCGATGAGATCATCGACCCCGACGAGCTGGGCGACCTTCTGGGCGATGACGAGCCCTGATCGGGCGGCACCTCCTTGAGAGATCGAGAGCAACCGGCTGTTTGATTCACCCGGCGGCGCGGCCGTCGCGGAGCATCCCATGGCATCCACCACCGCACTCTTCACGGGTCTGAGCGGGCTGAACGCCCACGCCCGGAAGATCGATGTGATCGGCAACAACATCGCGAATGTCAGCACGACGGCGTACAAGTCGGCGCGGCTGGTCTTCAGCGACATGCTCAGCAAGAACCTCGACCAGGGCCAGCCCCCGGGGGAATCGAGCGGCGGGACGAATCCGGCGCAGATCGGGCTGGGCGTCTCGATCGCGGGCACGCAGCGAGACTTCACGCCCGGGACCGTCTCGGCGACGGGCAATCCGCGCGACATGGCGATCGACGGCAACGGGTTCTTCGCGGTGCTGCGCGGCGACGAGCAGTTCTACACGCGGGCCGGGGAGTTCGTGTTCGACGAGAACAACGACCTGGTGACACTCGAGGGCGACCGGTTGCTCGGGCTGGCCGCCGACGAGAACTTCGCGATCCAGCCCGGCGCGTTGTCGGCGATCAACATCCCCATCGGCGAGCTGACCATCGCCGAAGCGACGACGCGCGTGCGCATGGCGGGGAACCTCAACGCCGACGGCGATATCGCTCAGAGCGGAACGACGATCCGGCTCGGCGGAACGGACACCAGCGGGCTGTCGCTGATCGCGGGCGCGACGGTGCCGCCCGCGGCGGGGAATGTGCTGGAGGGGGCGAGCCTGTTGACGGAGATCGAGGACCCGGATGACCCTGGATCCGGCACGCCGCTGTTTGCCGACGGACAGATTCTGGAACTCAACGGCGCGCGCAAGGGTGGCGGCACGCTGCCGACGGCTCAACTGGCGATCGATCTGGCGACGACGGTGCAGGACCTGATGGACTTCCTCGCGGGGGCGCTGGGGATCCAGGCGACGGTCGCGGCGAACCCCGACGGGAACACGCCGGGCGTGACGCTCGACCCGACCACGGGCGAACTGACGGTCGTGGGCAACACGGGGACGGCCAGCGCGATCGAGCTGGAGAACGCGGACCTGCGCCTGCTCGATTCGGACGGCACGCTGGCGGGCATCCCGCTGCTGGCGACGACGACGGGCGAGGCTTCGGGCGAGAGCGTGCGCACGGGGTTCGTGGTGTTTGATTCGCTCGGCGCGCCGGTCGAGGTCGAGCTGACGATGACACTGGTGGGCAAGGGCGACACGGGCACAACCTGGCGGTACGACATCGAGTCGGCCGACGACTCGGATGTCGACCTGGGGATCGCGACTGGCGAGTTGGAGTTTGATCCGTTCGGGCGGCTTGCCGCGGGCGGACCGGTGGGGGTGACGATCGACCGCGAGGGGACGGGGGCGGTGTCGCCGCTGGCGTTCGATCTGACCTTTGCCGAGTCGGGCGATGAGGTGACGGCGCTTGCCGACACGGGCTCGCAATTGGCGGCGGTGTTCCGGGATGGGGCGGCGATCGGTGTGCTCGAGGACTTCAGCGTGGCGCGGGACGGGACGGTGTTCGGCTCGTTCAGCAACACGCTGATCAAGCCGCTGGCGCAGTTGCAACTGGCGACCTTCACGAACCCGGCGGGCGTGGAGGACCTGGGCAACAACCTGTACCGCCCGACGGGCAACAGCGGGCAGCCGGTGGTCGTGTCGCCGGGCGAGTTCGGGGCGGGCTCGATCGTGGGGGGCGCGCTGGAGCTGAGCAATGTGGACCTCGGGCGTGAGTTCATTGAGTTGATCCTGACCTCGACGGGGTACAGCGCCTCGTCGCGGGTGATCCGCACGACCGATGAACTGATGCAGGAACTGCTGACGCTCGGACGGTGACGCGGGGCTGAGCCCGCGCTGAACGCAGGGAGATCGGCGTGATCGCGCTGACGAGGCTCAACGGCAACCGTTTCGTGCTCAACGCGGAGCTCATCCGCGTGGTGGAGGCGAACCCGGACACGGTCATCACGCTGATCAACGGGGATCACCTGGTCGTCCGGGAATCCATGGACGAGGTGGTCCGGCGGAGCGTGCAGTACCGGCGGTCGCTGCGGACCATGCTGCCCGAGGCGGCGGTCTCCCCCCGAGCGGGGGGTCTCTCGGGCGAGGGGCGCGCGGGCTGACCGGCGGCGGGGCGGGTTGGGCGACCGGGTTCAAGTGCCCCGCGGGGCTCCCCGATATCTCAGCGAGGACGCGTAGCGGTCGGCCGGGCGGTCGATCCGCGGAGGTTCGAGCGTGGATATCGGGACGATCGTTGGTCTTGTGGTGGCGGTGGTGGCGGTGCTGCTATCGATCATCCTGGGCGGGGGCAACCCGGCCTCATTGATCAATGTGCCCTCGATCCTCGTGGTGTTCGGTGGGACGATCGGCGCGATCATCGTGTCGTTCCCGCTGGCGCGCGTGCTCAAGGTGCAGGGCGTGGTCCTCAAGTCGGTCTTCCACAAGGAGATCGACACGATGGAGATCATCCGCGACCTGGTCAAGTACGCCGAGGTGGCGCGGCGTGAGGGGATCCTGGCGCTGGAGAACCTGGTGGGGGACATGCGCGACCCGTTCATCGTGCGGGGCGTGCGGATGGCCGTCGACGGGACCGACCCGGAGCTGATCCGGACGATCATGGACACCGAGCTCGAGGCGCAGATGGAGCGCCACTCGCAGGCGAAGAAGATCATCGACGCGGTGGGGCGGTACGCGCCGGCGTTCGGGATGATCGGGACGCTCATGGGGCTGATCTTCATGCTCAGCAACATGGACGATCCGTCGGCGATCGGCCCGGGCATGGCGGTGGCGCTGATCACCACGCTCTACGGGGCCATGATCGCGAACATGGTGACGATCCCGATGTCCGAGAAGCTCGCGTCGCGGGACGCCGAGGAGGTCCTGGTCAAGACCGTGATCATCGCGGGGATCATGTCGATCCAGTCGGGCGACAACCCGCGTGTGGTCGAGAGCAAGCTGCTGACCTTCCTGCCCCCGTCGCGCCGCCAGCAGTTCGAAGCCGAGCGCGACGCGGGCGAGGCGGCCTGACACTCCCGGGGAGGGGCGGCGCATGCCCAAGAAGAAGCAGGACGAAGCGCCCGCGATCCCCGAGTGGGTCGTCACCTACGGCGACATGATGTCGCTGCTGCTGTGCTTTTTCATTCTGCTGGCGGCGTTCAGCGAGCTCAAGCAGCCGCGCGAGTACCAGAAAGCCGTCGACTCGATCAAGGAAGCCCTCGGGTTCGAGGGCGGGCTGGGGATGGTGCTCTCCAAGGGCAACCCGCGGAACTCGTCGATCAACCGCCTGCCACGGACCAGCAAGCTCACGGGAGACAAGTCCGCCCGGGCCGAGGTCAACGAGCAGAACATCTCCGGCCGCGACCAGACCGTCAGCCGCATCCACGAGGGCAGCCGGTGGACGATCGGTGGGACGGTGTTGTTCGATCCCGGGTCGTCGGACCTGACCGACGACGGGAAGGCGGTGCTGCTCAATGCCGCCGAGAAGGTCCGCGGGCAGACCCGCAAGGTGCTGGTGCGCGGGCACGCGTGGGGCGTCGAAGACAAGGCGTCGGGGCTGGACTTTACGGACCTGAGCTTCGCCCGCGCCAAGGCGGCGCTGGAGTTCCTCGCGACCGAGGGGGGCGTCCGGCGTGAACTGCTGCTGCCTGTGGCGGCGGGGAACTCCGAGCCGCTCAGCGCCGACCGCTATTCGTCTGAAGCGACCATCCAGAACCGCCGAGTCGAGATCATGGTGACCGAGGTCACGCTGGAGGAGGTCCACCCCGACCCTGAATGGCAGGGCGGGTGACGCGAGGGAGCGACGATGCCCGAAGAGACCACCGAGAACGGGGGGGCGCCCGCCAAGAAGGGCGGGGGCAGCAAGAAGATCGCGATCCTCGCGCTGGGCGTCATGCTCATCGAGACGATCGGCGTGGGCGCGTTCATCTTCCTGAGCCGGGGGGGTTCGAGCGCCAACGCGATGGGGCTCGAGGGCAAGGACGGCGCGTCGGAGAAGACCGCCGAGATCCTGCTCGTCGACACCACTTTCCAGAACCTCAGCCGCGACCGCGTGTGGGACTGGCAGACCAAGATCTTCCTGAAGGTGCGTGTCGAGCACCAGGAGTTCGTCGAGCAGCGGCTCGAGCAGCGCCGGGCCGAGGTGCTGACCGAGATCGCGACGATCTTTCGCCAGGCGCAGCACTCCCAGCTCAAGGAGCCGGGGATGCAGACGATCACGCGGCAGGTCGCCAAGTACCTCGACACGGTGTTCGGCGAGGACCCCGAAGGGGAGCCGTACATCCAGCGGGTGCTCGTGCCCAAGTGCGACGGGTACCCGGCGGACTTCTGAGCCCCGCGGATTCTGCGCAAGTCCTGCGCGCCGGTCGGCAATTCTGATCCCTCCGCGCACGCCCGGCCGATGCTCCACGATCGAGGATCGATCCGGATTCGGCGCGGCCGCGCGCCAACCCAGGGAGGGCCAGGATGGCCGACGAGGAACGCCGGGACGAAACGCCTGCCGAGCAGCCGGTCGAGCCGCGCCATGAATCGGCGGGCGAGCACGACGATGCCGGGGCTCCGGGCGATGCCGCCGAGGCGCTGCTGCGGGCGGCCCAGGACGCGGTCGACGCCGCGGCGGATGACGACGCGCCGGGCTCCGAAGCCGGGAAGCTGAGCGAACAGGACATCGAGGCGATCATGGCGGCTCAGCTGGCCCAGAGCGCCGCGGGGGATTCGGCGTCGGGGGGCGTGCCCTTCCAGCCCCCGTCCTTCGAGGGCTCGGGCAGGCCGCGGGCGGCCGAACCGCTCGACCTGCTCTCGGATGTCAACCTGAATGTGAAGATCGAACTCGGGCGCACGCGGATGGTCGTGGAGGATGTGCTCAAGCTCGGCGAGGGCGCGGTCATCGAACTCGACAAGCTCGCGGGCGACCCCGTGGATGTCTATGTGAACGAGCGGCTGGTGGCGCGCGGCGAGGTGCTGATCCTCAGCGACAACTTCTGCGTGCGCGTCAACGAGATCATCAACAGCGAGGGGGGCTCGGCCAAGTCGGCGTGACGGACAGGGAGCGAGCCCCGCGCGGGGCGGAACGGTCGGCGGAGCCGGCCTTGGGTGCCAGGAGGGCACGGTGCAGCGAGTCGTTCGGGCGATGTCGTGGGTCGCGGTCGTGGCGGTGGGCGCGTCGATCGTGCGCGCGCAGCCGGTCGGCGACGCGATCGGCCCGCCCGCGCCGCAGGCCGTGACCCCATCACAGCGGACGCCGCCGGCGGCGAACCGCCCGGCCCTCGCATCGCAGGCGATCGAATCGACACCCCTCGGCGCTGCTCCGGCGGGCGACGCGGGCGGCGAGGCGGCCGTCGGCGAAGCCGGCGCGACTTCTCCCACGGAACTCGGCGCCAGCGCCGCGCGCACGATCGCGTCGTTGCTGGGCGTGGTCGCGGTGATTGTCGTGATGGCGATCGGGATGCGCAAGCTCAGCCGATCGCGCGGCGGGCTGGCGGCTCAGCTCGGCGCGGGTGGGCGAGCGCCCTCGGGCGTGATCGAGGTGCTCGGAAGGTATCCGGTCGGGCACGGGCAGCAACTGGTTCTCCTCAAGCTCGATCGGCGTGTGCTGCTGCTCTCGCAGGGGGCGGGATCGCGGCGGGGCGGCGGGGGCGGGTTCCAGACGCTCTGCGAGATCACCGAACCCGAGGAGATCGCGTCGCTGCTCCTCAAGACGCGCGACGAACAGCAGGAATCGCTCGCGGCGAGGTTCCAGACCACGCTCCGAGACGCGGACCGGCGCACGGCCCGGACGCTGCGCGAGCTGGCACCCGAGGAGGTGTTCGTCGCCGATCGCTACGCCGAGCCACTCGAGCCGGCGCGATCGAGCGAGCCGAACCCGCTGCGTCAACGGCTCGAGGCGATGCGAGGGCTCGATGAGCCGACGGACCGGCGGCGGGTGGAGGCGTGGGCGTGAGTGGGCGCGCGATCTTCATCCTGCTTGCGGCTGCGATCGGGTTGCTCGTCACGCCGGCGTTGGGGCAGGTGATGGGTCCGCCGGCGCCGGGGGAATCGACGCCGCTGCCGAACCTTCCCGACTCGCCGCAGGCTTCGGGCCCGAACCCGCTGAGCATTCTTCAGGGCGCGGCCGAGCTTCTGCAGGGCGAGCCGCAGGCGCCGGGCAACCCGGGCGAGTCGACGGTGCTGCCGACGCGTGGGCTGTCGTCGGCGTTGAGCATCATGATGGTGCTGACGGTGATCACGCTGGTGCCGTCGATCATGCTGATGACGACCTGCTTCGTGCGGATCCTGGTGGTGCTGGGGCTGCTCAAGCAGGCGATGGGGACGCAGACGCTCCCGCCGGCGCAGGTGACGACGGGGCTGGCGCTGTTCATGACGCTGCTGGTGATGAGCCCGACGATCGACCGGATCTGGTCCGAGGCGATCGAGCCGCACCAGCGCGGCGAGGTGGAGAGCTACGACGAGCTGTGGGACCGCGCCAAGCAGCCGGTGCGGGACTTCATGTTCGACCAGATCGAGGCGACGGGGAACTGGTCGAGCGTGTACATGGTGCTCAACTACCGGGGGATCGACACCTCCGAGCCGCAGAGCCTGACGCGGGCGGATGTGGACATGGTGACGCTGGTGCCGGCGTTCATGCTCAGCGAGCTGAAGGTCGCGTTCGTGATGGGGTTCAAGGTCTACCTGCCGTTCCTGGTGATCGACATGGTGATCGCGAGCCTGCTGATCTCGATGAGCATGATGATGCTCCCGCCGGTGCTGATCTCGCTGCCCTTCAAACTGCTGCTTTTTGTGCTGGTCGACGGGTGGACGCTGGTGGTCGGGAGCCTGATGACGAGCTTCGTGCAGTCGGCCCCGCCGGCGGGCGTGGGGGAGATCTCGATGGTCCTGCCGTCGGTGCAGGGGGTGCTCGAGTCGGCGGGCTCGGGCGTGCGCGCGCTCGGCGCGGCGGCGTGGGGGTAGGTGACCGATGGGCTACGACGAATCGCTGGTGCTGGTCGTCCGGGAGACGCTGATCACGGTGCTGAAGATCAGCGCGCCGATCCTGCTGGCGGGGATGGCGGTGGGGCTGCTGGTGAGCCTGTTCCAGTCGGTTACCTCCATCCAGGATCAGACGCTGACCTTCGTGCCCAAGATCGTGGTGATGGTGATCGTGGCGGCGGTGCTGCTGCCCTGGATCGCCATGCGTCTGATGGACTTCGCGACGCAGCAGTTGAGCCTGGTTCTCTAGTGACGCGGGGCGTTGCCGAACGACCCGCCGGAGCTTTCTGAGCGTGACCTGGATCGACCTCATCGCGCCGCATGTCGTGCCCTTCCAGCTGGTGCTGTTCCGCATCCTGGGCCTGGTGGTGGCGGCGCCGATCATCTCGAGCCTGTCGATCCCGTACCAGGCGCGCGTGCTGTTCGGGGTGCTGCTGGCGGCGGCGGCGTACCCGATGGTGCCGGCGAGCCACCAGCTCGCGCCGGATCTCGATCTCTTCCAGCTCCTGCCGTTGATCGTTTCCGAGACGATGATCGGGATCGTGATGGGGATGTTCGTTCTGCTCCCGATCATCGGGATGCAGATGGCCGGTCAGATCATGGGCTACCAGATGGGCCTCGGGCTGGCGCGGGCGTACAACCCGGAGCTGGACATCGACGCGGATGTGCCCGGGCAGTTGCTGTTCTTCGTGATCATGGGGGTGTTCCTGGCCGCGGGCGGGCTGGAGGTGATGTTCGTGGCGCTGCTGCGGACCTTCGAGCATGTGCCCGCGGGCGGGTTCGACTTCGCGCGCCCGCCGCTGGATTCGTATGTGAGCGTGCTGGGCGCGTCGACGGAGCTGGCGCTGCGGGTCGCGACTCCCGTGATCGGGCTGCTGATCCTGATCCAGGTCGCGATGGGCTTCATCATGAAGACCATGCCGCAGATCAATGTGCTCAGCGTGGGGTTCCCGCTGAAGGTGATCGCGGGGATCGCGCTGTTTGCGCTGTCGATCTGGACGATGCAGGAGGCGGGGGGAGACGAGATCGTGCGTGTGACCGACGCGGTGATCCGCTGGGCCGACGGGCTCGACGGGGAAGCGCGGTCGGGCGTGGCTCGTTCGCTCCGGTCCATCCACGGGGGGTCGTGAACGATGGCCAACGACGAGATGGGCGAGCGGAGCGAGAAGCCCACGCCGCGCCGGCTGCGTGAGGCGCGGGGCAAGGGACAGGTCGCCAAGAGCCAGGACCTCGGGGCGGTGGTGGGGCTCGTCGCGGCGACGGTCATCCTCGTGCTCATGGGCGGCGGGGTGCTCCGGTCGCTCGCGGAGATCATGGC
This sequence comes from Phycisphaerales bacterium JB037, assembly GCA_043101605.1. GTDB lineage: Bacteria > Planctomycetota > Phycisphaerae > Phycisphaerales > UBA1924 > JBICIG01. Next base: position 32,512 of record JBICIG010000102.1, on the reverse strand, counting down.
GGGCGTGCTCGGGGGCGAAGCGCCGGGCGATCCGTTCAGCGCGCGCGGCGCGGGCGACGCGGGGTGGTGGGTCGCGGTCAAGGGCACGATCGTCGTGCTCCCGATCTTCGGCATCCTGTTCGTCGTGGCGTATCTCGGGCAGATCGTGCAGGTGGGGTTCCTCGTGAGCACCAAGCCGATCCAACCCAAGTTCAACAAGCTCAACCCCGTCAGCGGGGCGAAGAAGCTCATCTCCAAGCGCAACCTCGTCAAGTCGGCGGTGAACCTGGTCAAGCTGGTCGTCGTGGTGGCGATCGCGTGGCTGATCGTGCGCGGGCAGCTCCCCGGGCTGGCGGCGCTGCCGCGGCTCGGCGCGGCGCAGGGCATGCTGATGATCGGGAAGTTCGCGCTCGAACTGGCGCTGTGGCTGCTGCTGCTGCTGATCCTGCTGGCGATCGTGGACTTCCTGTACGAGAAATGGCAGCACATCGAGGACCTGAAGATGACCAAGCAGGAGGTCAAGGACGAGCGCCGGAGCCTCGAGGGCGACCCGGAGGTCAAGAAGCGTCGGTTCAAGATGGCGCAGGAGATCGCGTTCCGCCAGGTGCAGGGCGCGGTGCCGCAGGCCGATGTCGTGGTGACCAACCCGACGCACTTCTCGGTGGCGCTCAAGTACGACTCGGAGTCGATGGGAGCGCCGCGCGTCGTCGCCAAGGGAGGCGACCTGATCGCATTCCGCATCCGCCAGATCGCGACGGCGCACGGCGTGCCGATCGTCGAGCGCCCGCCGCTGGCCCGCGGGCTGTTCTGGGGCGTCGAGGTGGGCCAGGAGATCCCCGCGCAGTTCTACGAGGCGGTCGCGGAGATCCTCGCGTTCGTCTATCGCACCGAAGCGGCGTCGGCCGCGTGAAAGCAAGCCAAGCGGCGTCGGCCGCGTGAAGCACGGAGCCGGTTGAGTACAAATGGCAGAGCCCGCCCTCATCTCGCAGCAGAGCACGCTCCCGAAGTGGCTGCAGCGGCTGCAGCGTCACCGCGGGCTGATCGTCCCGCTGGGCTTTGCGCTGCTGATGGTGGTGCTGCTCATCCCGCTGCCCCCGCCGGTGCTCGATGTGCTCATCAGCGTGAACATCGCGCTGGCGGTGATCATCCTGCTGACGACGATGTACATGGAAAAGCCGCTGGACTTCAGCGTCTTCCCCTCGCTGCTGCTGGCGACGACGCTGCTGCGGCTGGTGCTCAATGTCGCGTCCACGCGGCTGATCCTCAGCGCCGATGCCGAGAGCCCGGAGGAGGCGATCGGCGTCGCGGGGCATGTCATCAGCGCGTTCGGCGAGTTCGTCGCGGGCGACTCGCTGTTCGTCGGCGTGGTGATCTTCCTGATCCTGGTGATCGTGCAGTTCATGGTCGTGACCAAGGGCGCCGGGCGCATCAGCGAGGTCGCCGCCCGCTTCACCCTCGACGCGATGCCCGGCAAGCAGATGGCGATCGACTCGGACCTCAACGCCGGGCTCATCAACGAACAGGAAGCGAGGTCGCGCCGCGAGGAGATCGCTCGCGAGGCGGACTTCTTCGGGGCCATGGACGGTGCCAGCAAGTTCGTCCGGGGCGATGCCCTCGCGGGAATCATCATCACCTTCATCAACATCATCGGCGGGTTCGCGATCGGCGCGATCGAGAAGGGCTGGCCCGCCGGCCAGACCGCCGAGGTCTTCACCAAGCTCACCATCGGCGACGGGCTGACGAGCCAGATCCCCTCACTGGTCATCTCGATCGCGTCGGCCCTGATCGTCACGCGGTCAGGCAGCAAGAAGGAACTGGGCGACGAGCTGACCGATCAGCTCACCAGCCAGCCGCGCGGGCTGGTGCTGTGCGCGGGGCTGCTTGGAGCGTTGGCGTTCAGCCCGCTGCCGACGGTGCCGCTGCTGACGACCGCCGTGGGGCTGGGCGTCCTGTCGTGGGCGATGAATCGCACGGAGAAGCAGAGAGCGAACGCCCGGCGGGCGGAAGCAGAGACCGAGGCCACCGAGTCCAACGAGCCCCCGCCCGTCGAGTCGCTCCTGAAGATCGACACGATGGAGCTGGAGGTCGGGTACGGGCTGGTCGGGCTGGTCGACCGCGGGCAGGGGGGCGACCTGCTCGACCGGATCAACGGCATCCGCCGCCAACTCGCCGAGGAACTCGGTCTGGTCATGCCCGCGATCCGCATCCGCGACAATGTGCAGCTCGAGCCCGAGCAGTACCGGATCAAGATCCGCGGGAGCGCCGTCGCGACCGCCGCGGTGCGACCGAAGAAGCTGCTGGCGATGGACCCGGGGATCGCGTCGGGAAAGCTCGACGGCGAGGCAACGAAGGAACCGGCGTTCGGGCTCGATGCGTGGTGGATCGAGCCGGCCCTTCGCCACCGGGCCGAGACAATGAACTACACCGTCGTCGAGCCGACCAATGTGATCGGGACGCACCTGAGCGAGGTCGTCAAAGCCTACGCCGCCGAACTGCTCACCCGCGACGAGGTCGGCAACCTGATCGAGTCGCTCAAGGAGCGGGCGCCGCGCCTGGTCGAGGAGGCGATCCCCGCGATCATCAAGCCGGGCGACCTGCACCGCGTGCTGCAGGGGCTGCTCAGAGAGCGGGTCCCGATCCGCGACATGGAGTCGATCGTCGAGACGCTCGCCGAGTGGACCCCCAAGACCACCGACCATGCCGTGCTCATCGAGTATGTGCGCAACGCGCTGCGGCGGACGATCAGCCACCACTACGCCCAGCCGGGCGACGGCGGGCTGCCCCGGCTCGCGTGCGTGGCGCTCGACCCGGCGCTCGAGGACCAGATCAGCGCGTACATCGACCGCTCGGGCCCCGGGATGGCGCTGACGATGCCCGCCCGCGTGGCCGACCGGTTCACGGGGCGGCTCGCCAAGGGGCTCGATCGGCTGCTCGCCGGCGGACACCCGCCGGTGGTCGTCGCATCGCCCCCGGTGCGGGCGGCGGTTCGGCAGCTCCTCGAGCGGCGCGTGCCCGGCGTGGCGGTGCTCGGGTACAACGAGGTCGCCGACACGGTGGAGGTCGAGACCCTCGGGCTGATCGGGCCCGAGGATGAGGCGGCTTCGTCGGCCGCGTGAAGCAACACCCGGTCAAAGGAAATTCCTCCGGACGGGAGATCCGACACGCACGCCCATCTCGACTCTGGTACGCTCCCGGCTGTCTCGACTCTGGAGAGCCAAGGATGGCTTCGATGACGCTCAAGACCTTCCGCGCGCCCACGATGGCCGAGGCGCTGGCGATGGTCAAGAAGGAACTCGGCCGCGACGCGGTCATCCTTCGCACACGCTCATACAAGACCGGGGGCTGGATGGGTCTCGGCGCGCGCCAGGTGATCGAGATCACCGCCTCGGGCGATGCCAGCGTCCCCGTGCTGCGTCCGCGACCCGCCGCCGCCCGGCAATCCGCGCCGGCCCGCCCCGCCGAACCCGCCGAGCGAACGCCGGAGCGCAAGGCATCGCCCGCGGCTCCGAATCGCGCTCGCCCCGAGCCCGCGCTCGCGGGCGTCGGGTCCCGCCCCGCGAACGACTGGGACACACCCAACCCTTCGTGGTCGACCGATGACACGCGGCCCGACCGCCGATCGCCCGATCGAATCGGGCCGCGTCCCTCCGCATCGACCGACACCCCCGAGCGAGTTGGGCCGCTCCGCGAAGCACGCCCCTTCGAGTTCGAATCGTTCGAGGACTCGCCCCTCCAGGCCCCGGCCCGGGTGGCGCAATCACGGGTGCAGCGCTACCCGCGGCCGCGCATGAACGCGATCCGCAACGAGCCGCCGAGTTCGGAAGCATCCGCCGCCGATCGGCGCCGGACCGAGCCCACGGGCGAACCGCGCCAGCAGGTCGCTCCCGCGGTCGACCCCGATCGGATCGTCGGGCACCTGCGGGGCGGCACGCCCGGAGCCACGCAAAGGCTGGCGGTCCCGGTAGCCTCGCCCGAGCCCTTCTCACGCGGGCACGACGCGCTGCGAGAGGAGCTCGCGTCGATCAAGCGGCTGGTGGGGCACATGCTGCGGAATTCGGCGGCTCCCTCGGGCGCCGGGCGGTCCGAGGCCGCGTCGGAGGCGTATCTCGCGCTGCTCGACCAGGGCGTCAACCCCGCGCTCGCCGATCGGCTCGTCGGCTCGCTCCGCAGCGAACTCGCCCCGGGCGAACTCGATGATCCCCGCGTTCTCGAGGGCATGCTGCACCGCCGACTGGCCGAGATGATCCCCACCGTCGCCAGCCGGAGCGATGCGCTCGCGCACGGCTACACCATCGCGCTGCTCGGGCCGACGGGCGTGGGCAAGACCACGACGCTCGCCAAGCTCGCCGCGGCGTACAAGCTCAAGTACGGCAAACGCGTCGGGCTGATCACCTGCGACACCTACCGCATCGCCGCCGTCGAGCAACTCCGCACCTACGCGAACATCATCGGGCTGCCGATCCATGTCGCGGCGACGACCGAGGACATGCACGCGGCCCGCGACTCGCTCGCCGAGGCCGACATCGTCCTGGTCGACTCGCCCGGCCGCAGCCAGCACGACGCGACACGCCTGGACGAACTCGCCCGGTTCATCGATGCCGCCGAGCCCGACGAGCGACATCTTGTCCTGTCGTGCGCCGCGAGTGAGCCGGTGCTGGAGCGGGCGGCCGAGCGGTTCGGCGCCCTCGGGCCCGATCGGCTGCTCTTTACCAAGGTCGATGAAGCGGTCCAGCACGGCCCGATCCTCAACCTCGTCGCCAAACTCCGGCTCCCGATCGGCTTCGTGACCAACGGGCAGGAAGTGCCCGACCATCTCGAGCGGGCCGACGCAGACCGGCTCGCCCGGCTCATCCTCCCCGGGCTCCGAGCCCCGGCCGAGTCCTCGATCGAACTGGAGCCGGTCGCGTGAGCCTCCTCGCGTCCGATGCCGTCGGGACGCGCGACCAGGCGTCGCGCCTGCGCGACCTGGTCAACTCGCTGCGCGCGCGCGAACACGAGTCCTCCCGATCTCCCGCACCGGTTGTCCACACCCCGCCCGAGCCGCCCCCGGCGCGCGCCCGCTGCCCGGTCGTCGCCGTGACCTCGGGCAAGGGAGGAGTCGGGAAGTCATGCACGGCGGTCAACCTGTCGGCAGCGCTCGCCCAGTTCGGGCTGGGTGTCTCGCTGCTCGACGCCGACGCGGGGCTTGCCAACGCCGATGTGCTCTGCGGCGTGACGCCCAAACGCCGGCTCGATCTCGCGCACCTCGGGGCGCGCTCGCCCGAGTCCCTCGCGATCGACACGCCCTTCGGCTTTGAGCTCATCCCGGGAGCGGTGGGGCCCCAAGCCGGCGGGCCGCGCACCCTCGAGAGGGCCGCTCGCGAAGCCGTCGCCCGCTGCGGCACGCGCGACCTGCTCGTGGTGGATACCGGCGGCGGGGTCGGCCCGGAGGTCACCTCGTTCGTGCTCGCGTCCGACCTGGCCCTTGTCGTCGCGACGCCCGAGCCAACCAGCCTCGCCGACGCCTACGCCCTGATCAAGGTTCTCGTGACGCGGACGCTCGCCCGCAGCGAGCCGATCGCGTCAACCGATGGCGACGGGCCCTCGGGCATCCATCGCCCGGGCCGTCTGGTACTGGTGGTGAACCAGGCGAGCGACGAAGCCGAGGCCCGGCGGGTGCACGATCGCCTGAACGCCGTCGCTGCGCGATTTCTCGGATGCCGGGTTCCGATGATCGGATGGATCGCGCGGGATGCGCAGGTTGTGCGCTCGGTGCGGTCGCGCCGTCCGTTCGTGGATGGATCCCCGGACGCCGCCGCCTCGAAGGGCATACGAGATCTCGGGCGTCGCGTGCTCGACACCCTCAACATGCTTGGTGGACACGGCGGATCGCCCGAAGCGGGCTGAGCCCGATCCAGCCGATGCAGCTTGTCGGTCGGCTCCAGAAAGTTTGCTGATTTCTCTCCAGCCGCCCGAGCGAGGGGTCGATACCGAAGCGGGGTGGGTACGGACCGCCCCGGAACAGGCGGCCCCTTGAGAGCGAGTGTCGGCCCGCGTGAACAGCACGGTCAAAGTCATGGCGGCGAGTTTCGCGCTCACGGCGTACGCCGTGGCGATCATCGGCGGACTGGCCGCGGGCAATCCCGCCGGTCCGGTCATGGTCCGCGCCGTGGTCGCGATGCTGATCTGCTACCTCGTGGGGCTGGCGTTGGCGTCGGCGGCAATGACCGCGATCCGCGAGCACCTGGAAGAGAGCGAACGCGCCCACGAGGCGCCGAATGTGGACGAGATTCTGCGCGGCTCGACCGAGCCGATCGAGGTTGGATCCCGGAGCGCCGCACCGCCGCGGCGCGCCGGCCGAACCCCCGCCGCGAGAGCGGCATGAACCCCCGCCAAGCGGGGTGGTTGACCGGCCGCCGAGTCTGTATGATGCGGCGGCCGGTCATGGATGACCGGCACCGGGGCGCGCCACTCGCGTGCGTCCGACAAGTTGAGGGTCAAGGAGTCGACCAATGGCAGCCATGAGGCGCAGTGATCGCGCGATGGGTTCCACGACCGCGGTGGAGCACACATCGAGTTGCCCATACGACGAGATGCCGATCAACGAGGTGTGGACCGAGTACCAGCGGACCCACTCGCTGGAGCTGCGCAATTACTTCATGGAGCGGTATCTCCACCTGGTGCGCTACAACGCCGAGCGCATCCACCAGCGCCTCCCCGACGAGGTCGACATCGAGGACCTCATGAGCGCCGGGCTCTTCGGGCTGATGGACGCGATCGACGCGTTCGATCTCGAGCGCCAGGTCAAGTTCGAGACCTATTGCGCCCCCCGCATCCGCGGCGCCATCCTCGATGAACTCCGCTCTATGGACTGGGTTCCGCGCCTGGTCCGCCACCGCACCGCCAAGATCGAGCAAGCGCGCCAGCAGATCCAGATGCGCACCGGCGAAGCCCCCACCGAGGATGAGATCGCCACCCGCCTCGGGCTCGATTCCGAGGAATTCGACAAGTACCGCCGCGACGGGCAGCCCGTGGGCACGATCAGCATCACCCGCAAGGCGTTTCCGTCCGACGGCACCAAGGATGTCCGCGAGATCGATGTCATCAAGGACGACCACCAGCACGACCCGCTGACCCAGGTCCAGCGCAAGGACCTCAAGGACCTGATGACCAAGGGCCTCAGCCGCGCCGAGCGACTGATCGTCATCCTCTACTACTACGAGGGCATGACGATGAAGGAGATCGGCGCCACACTCGATCTCTCCGAGTCCCGCGTCAGCCAGATGCACTCTTCGATCCTCCAGCGGCTCAAGGCCCAGATGCAGCACCGCATGCGTGAGCTCGAGCCGATGGAGTGAGCCCCGGGGCGCCGCCCCATCGGGTTTGCCTCGCGGACCGTCGGGCGGTATCACTCCCCTGATGTCCGCCCCGGATCCGAGCCCGCCCAGCACCAGCCCCGCCGCGGGTGATTCCGCTCGGGGCGTTCTTGCCGCGATCGCGCTGGGCTCGAACCTCGGCGATCGGGCCGCGACGCTCGATGCCGCGATCGCGGAGCTCTCCGCTCATCCCGAAATCAGACTGATCGGGCTCAGCGCCGCGTTCGAGACCGAGCCGGTCGGACCGCCCGGGCAGGGTCCTTATCTCAACGCCGCGGCGTTGCTCGAGACCTCGCTCTCACCGCGGGTCCTGCTCGAACTGTTGCTGTCGATCGAGCGATCGCTCGGCCGCGTGCGCACGCCGGGCGAGCGGTGGGGACCGCGGACGATCGACCTCGATCTGCTCTCGTTCGGCGCCCGGGAGGTTGATGAGCCCGGGCTGACCCTGCCGCACCCGCGCCTGCATGAGCGACGCTTCGTGCTCGAGCCGCTGGCGGCGATCGCGCCGGACCTGGTCATCCCCGGGCTCGGTCGAACGGTCGCCGAACTCCTCGCCCTGCTCCCCGCCGATTCGCCCGGCGTCCCGGGCGATGACAAGCCCGATCCGAACCGTCCGCTTCCGGCCGCGGATGGTGGAGCATGAGCGGGCAGCGTCTGCTGGTGGCGGTTTCGGCGTGCGTCGCCGTGGCGATGGGGGGGGCGGGTGCGCCCGGCGTGCAGCCCACAGAACCCGCGTCACCGCCCGCGTCGCCAGCCGTGTCGCCGATTGAGGCGGTTCTCGGGGAAACGGCGACGATGCCGGTCCAGGAACTGCTCGCGCGGGCCCGCATGGCCTATCGCGCCGCTCCGATCGCCGAGCGAATCTCGATCGAAATGATCTCAGCCGGCGGCGTCGAGCAGTCGGCGGTGGAACTCTCGCTGGATGCCCGCCCGGACACGCCGCGGCAACTCCGGCTGCAACTCGGCCCGTTGCGCGCGCACGCCGTCCAGACGGAATCGGGCTTCACGCTGACGGCTCTGCACGCCGAAGACGGGCGATCGTTCGTGCGCGTCGCCGAGCCGGGCCCGCTGTTGCCCGCGGCGCTCGAGCGGCATCTGCCGGCGATCCCCCTCCCGCAACTCTGGCTCGCGTTCGGGGAGGCGTCGATCGCGATGCCCTTCGCGGCCGATGCGGAAAGCCAGACCGCGTCGCTCGAGACGGTCGAGGGTCGCCGAGCGTGGATCGTGCGCGCCCAAGCCGAGCACGCCCGGCTGGCGTTCGCGTTCGACGCCGAGTCCTTTCGGCTTGCGCTCGTCATGGTCTACTTCGAGTCCGAACAGACGGCGCTGCGGCTGACGATCGAGCCAGCCGAGCCGGCGGCGCTCAACGAATGGTCGTTCGAGGTCGCCGGCCGCGACCCCATCGACGGCGTCTGGGCGTTCCGCGTGCGCCCGCCGAGGCTCCGGCAGGGGGACCCGATCGAGGGTTGGGCGTTCGGGGGCGTGACCGGTCGCCCGTGGTCGTTGCGGCGGCTGCTGGCCGATCGCGATGCCGCGGCGGGGGAGCCGGTGGTCGGCGTGATCGTCGCGGACCTTTCCCAGCCGGCGGCCGAGCCCGCGATCGCGCGCGCCGCCGAGGCGCTCGAGGGCGCGGGCGCGATGCTCGAAGCGTTGCGGACGCGGCGGCTGTCGTCCGGGAGGCCCGCGCGACGCGTCGCGTTCCAGTCGGCGCTGCTGGCGGTGACGGGTGTGACGACCTTCGATCGTGCGCAGCTCTCGGGCCTGTTCCAGCCGGGGCCGGAGGGCGCGGCGCGGGTCGCGGTCCCGCCGGAGCGTGCGGCCTGGACCACCGTCCACGCGACGACGATCGAGCGATTCGAGCCGGGCGGCCCGGTGCTCGTCGTGCTGATTGATCGGCACGAGCGGTTCATCGGCGCGATCCCGATTCCCGTGGATCGAGCGCACGATCCCGACGAGGTGCTCGAGATCGCGGCGGAGATCGCGGCGTTGGTCGCGGCGTGGGAATGGCCCGAGATCGCCGAGCCCGCGACCGATCCCGCCGAAGGAGCGCCCGCCGACGAGCCGGACGGTGACGCGACCGATCCGCAGAAGCAACAGGAGCCGAGCGATCCGCCCGGCTCCTGAGGTGGTTTGGCGTGTCTGTGGGCGGGCGGGGCTTCAGCCCGCTTCGGCACGAGGGTGCGCCCGGTCGTAGGTGTCGCGGACGCGCTTCTCGGTGAGGTGGGTGTAGACCTGCGTGGTGCTGAGCGATTCGTGCCCGAGCAGTTCCTGCACGCTGCGGAGGTCGGCCCCGTTGTCGAGCAGGTGCGTCGCGAAGCTGTGGCGCAGCGTGTGCGGGCTGATGGTCGTGTCGAGCCCGATCTGCTTGAGGTACTTGTCGAGCTTGCGGCGGACGGAGCGCGAGCTCAGCCGCTTGCCGTGCTTGTTGACGAACAGCGGGTGATCGTCGCCCGCCTCGGCCCAGGCGCGGGCGAAGCGGGGGTCGGTCTTGATGCGCTCGATGTACCCGACGATCGCCGCCAGGGCGTGCGAGCCCAGCGGGACGAGGCGTTCCTTCTTGCCCTTGCCGCGGACATGCATGGATTCGCCGGCCAGATCGAGGTCGGCGGTGTTGAGCGCGACGAGCTCGCTGACGCGGATGCCCGTTGAGTAGAGCGTCTCGAGCATGGCGCGGTCGCGGAGCCCCAGCACCTCGTTCTCGGGCGGGGCGCTCAGGAGCTGCTCGACCTGGTCGACGCTGATCGCCTTGGGCAGGCGCTTGCTCTGGCGGGGTGTGCGGATGAGGGTCATCGGGTTGGTCTGGGCGAGGCCGCGCCGCTGGGCCCACTTGTAGAACGACCGCAGCGTGGCGATCTTCCTCGCCATGGTGGCGGCGGAGTAGCTCTGCTCGCCCAGGTGCGCCAGGAACCCGCGGATCAGATCGGCGTCGGCGGTCGCGATGACATCGGTCAGCGTCCGCGGGGTGATGCTCCCGGCGACATCGGGCGCCGCACCGGCGCTCGCCTGGAGCCGGTTGAACGCCTCGGCCTCGGCCGACTCGGCCGGGTCGAGCCCGAACTCGTCGGCGAGGAACTCGACGAACTGCCTGAGGTCCGCCCCGTAGCACCGCGCGGTGTACGGGCTGAAGTGACGCTCATCGGTGAGGTAGGCAGCGAAGCGCTCGGTCAGGGCGAGGTTGGACATCTCGTCGGCTCCTTCGGACGCACCCGGGTTCGCGGGGCGGGGTCGGGTCACGGTCGCGTCGGTCAGCGGGGCTGGTGGTGCACGCCCGGGGGGAGGGCCCGCCCGATGTGCGCCATCACGAGTTCCGCATCGCTCCGCTCGAATTCACAGTCGGCCCGATCGGCAAGCCTCATAAGCGAGGCACGAAGATCGGACTCTCGCCCGACCTCGCACCGGAAGCTCCACCGGTGCCCGGCGCGCACGAACGACACGGGCGCGTGCTCTCGTGCCGGTTGGGGCGGGATCGCCCCGGTTCGGGTGGCGTCGTCGGGTCTCGGGTCGGGCATGGCTCGTTCCTTCCTCGGGCAAACGCCGGAACGAGCCGGCGGGCCCTAGTCGTCTCTGGCCCGCACCACCCGGGGCCCCATCCGCTCGCGTTCGCCCGCGAGCAGCCGGTCCACCGCGTGGTGGGTCGCGAACTGCGTGAACAGATCCATGCTGGCCAGGTACCGTCGCCATCCGAGCGGGAATCGCTCGTCGGTGCGCCCCAGGGCGTATTCCTGCACCGCCGCGAGCACCTCGTGGTTCCGCCCGTCGAGGTGCAGCGAGACCGACGCGCTCGGGGCGGTTCGGTAGCTGCTGGTCGCGGGGGCGGTCGGGCTCTCGGCGAGCCGGCGCACATCGAGGGTCGAGGCCCGCGTCCCGCTGCGCTGGTAGAGCACGAGCGACAGCCCGAGCGTGGGGGGGTCGTAGGGGTTGTACGCGGTGATGGTGCCGACGATCACGCCGTCGACCCCCAGCGCCTCGGCGAGCTGCGCCGCGTCGGCGGGGGTCGAGACGCCCTGCATCTCCGCGGCGCTCAGGTACTCGAGCGTTCGGTTGAGCGGGAGGCAGCTGATGCCGCGGACTTCCTGAAGGGCGGCGACGAGCTTGTCGGAAACCCCCAGTGCGTCGGCGAGCGTCGTGCCGCTCTCATTGATCAGCGGCGCGACCGCCCAGACGCGCACGCCCTGCGTCGTGAGGTAGGGCGAGACGGTCGTCGCGGGCTTGACGAGCGGCGGGTCCTTCGGGCCGCTCTCGCAGCCGGCGGCGAGCGCGCCGAGCGCCCCGCCGAGCAGACCGACGCGGAGCGAGCGCGCCGTGCGCCGCCGGGTGGTGTTGCCAGACATGGTCTGTTCAGTTGTCATGGCGTCCTGCCGTTCTCACGGGGCTCCGCCCGTGCTTCGTGCCGGCTTCGTCGCCGGCGTTGATTCGTTCAGTTCCCGGCGTCCTCCGGCGCGTTGGCGAGGGAGGACGCGCGGTCGGGCACGCGGCCCTCGGCGAGGGCGACGGCGTCACGCACATCGAGCGACCACAGGTTCTCCTGCCCGCCGCGGTCGCTGGCGAAGATGACGGTGTCCCGGGCGGTCCAGGTGGGCATGAGGTCGGTGGTGGAACCGTCGGTGAGCTTGACCAGATCGGTCCCGTCGAGGTCGATCATCCAGATATCGGCGCGGTGAGGGCGCATGTCGCGCCCGCCGAGCGTCCACGACCCGTCGTTGGGGATGCCGGCGAAGACCAGGCGCTTGCCGTCGGGGCTCCAGGAAGGGTTGATCAGCGCGGCGCTGCCGGAGGAGGCGATCTCGGTGGGGCTGCCGGCCATGCCGTCGGCGTAGTCGATGGTCCAGATGGAATAGGCGCGGTCGCCGCGCTCGCGATTGAGCTGGAATGCGATCTGGTCGGTCCCGCCGAGCCCGGTGCCGGAGACGGGGCACCACTCGGGGAAGAGCCCGTAGCCGATGAACTGGGTGAGCGCGGCGTTGTTGGTGTCGACGACCCACATCTCCCAGCGCCCGCTGGTGACGCCGAGGCGGCTGAAGACGAGCTTGGAGCCGTCGGGCGACCAGGAGGGATGGACCTCGTGCGCCGAATCACTGGTGATCTGGAGGGCGCGCCCGCCGGTGATCGGGATGACGAAGATGTCCCAGTTCCCGTTGCGATCGGAGGCGAACGCGACGCGGGTGCCGTCGGGGCTGATGACGGGCATGGCGTCCTGGGCGTCGCTGGTGGTCAGTTGGGTGACGACGCGGGCGCCGACGCGCTGGAGGTAGATGTCGCTGGTGGGGCGGTGCTGGGTGCTGGCGAACGCGAGGAGTCGTCCGTCGCGTGAGATCGACGGGTCGTACACGCCGCCGGTGTGCGAGAAGGTCACCTGCGCAACATTGGGCGACTCGGGCGTGCCGAGAGCGCGCGGGCTGGTGGTGGGGGTGGGGCGCTCGCCGAAGGTCTCGGCGTTGAGCGCAAAGGCGGAGGTGCTCGAGAAGGGCTGGGCGGGTCGGCGGGGCTCGATCGCGGCGCGGACCAGCGCCGCATCGCGCGAGATCTTGTTGGCGTACGCATTGCTCGCCGCGGGCTGGGTGGTGTCGGCCCGGGTCGTGGGGTCGGTGCCGGTGATGAGCGTGCGCGACTGGGGCTGATCGGGCTCGACAAAGACGAGCGAGCGGACCATGCCGCACCCGGACATCGTCGCGGTCAGACCCGCGGCCAGGGCGAGGAGGGAAGCGATCGGGCGTCGGTGGTGCGTGCGGGGCATGCGGGTCTCTCCGGCGAGTCGGCCGAGGACGCGTGACCGGGCTCCGCCGGACCGACGCGACACGAATGACATCCGCCCGGGGTCCCCCCGGGGCACGGACCGAACTCCCGGACCTTCACGCTTATCGGGCGAGCGCAGCGGGAGCCTTGAGAGCCCGGCCTCGGGGTGTTCATCGGTCCGGAAAGCGCAAGGAAACAGCCGACCCGGAGAGAACCGGATCGGCTGCGGAGTGGGTGGATCACCGGATGGAGGGGGTCAGCGGCCGAATCGTCGGGTCTGGATCGCGGGCGAGTCGCCCTTGCGGACCCAGGTGGCGCGCCGCCCGCGGGGTTCCTGGGTCCAGGTGAGCCGGGCGAGGTAGGTGTCGAGGTCGTCGTCGTCGAACTCGTCGAGGAAATCGCGCGTGGCGCCGGCGTTCAAGGAAAGGATTCGGCTGACGACCTGCTCCCGGGTCAGCCGACGGCCTGAGTCGGTCTCGCGCTCCGGCGAGCCGCTGCCATCCGCGTGGCGGCCTGCAAACATCACGGTCTTGCTCCCTGCTCGGATTGGCCGGGGATCCGTCCCCGGGGCGGGTCACTATCGGACACGCCCCGCGCGACCCCATACCGTGTAACCGAACCGGACGCAGGATCGGCCAGACCTGCGCGACGAGGGCCACCATGCGCTTGTACCGAATCGAGAGCGGCGGATCCAGAGAGAACGACCCATGGCGCGCGCACGAGGCGATCCCCGAATCCGGCGATCCGGGCGGGCCGGCGGGCGCCGAGCACGGACGGCTGTGGATCGCGGGCGCCAACCCGCTCGACGCTCCGACGCCCGAAGCGTCGGCGGGGGAGGTCTTCATCTGCCGGGCCGGATGGTTCGGCGAGGGTGACCCGAGCGGGCCCGCGAGCGGATCGGACGAGTTGCCCGATCCCCGGCTGTGGACGGGCGAGGGCTGGCGGCGGCTCGGCGAGGCGGTCGAACGGTTCGGCCCGGGCGCCGATCTGCTGTGGTTCCGAACGGGCGTGGGGACGGTCCTGGGCGATCCGCATGTCGCGACCAGGTTTGCCGAGGAGCACCCGGGCGTGGGGCTTGTGGCGGACCTGCTGGCGATGATGACGCCGGCGATGCTTCCCGATGCCGAGGAGCACTTCGAGCGGATGGCTTGGAAACTCGGGCGATCAGGCGCGCTCCGGGGCTACTTCCTGGCGTGGGATGCCGAGCCCGAGGAGGCGGTCGTGCGTTCGCTCGGGCGGGCGATCGGCGCGCACGCGACGCCCGAAACTCGGGTGATTCTGGGAGCCTCCGCGGCGGAATCGGCGGTGCTGCGCGGGGCGCTTGGCGGGTGAGCGAGCCGGGCCGATGCGGGTTCCGATCGGCTACAGTGTCCGGCCGCGGGCGCTCGAGGCCCGGGGATTCGATGGACCCGAATGGAGAACGCGATCCATGCCCGCCAAGCCGAGCCTCGACCATCCCGTCCTGCCGCTGCTCAAGGAAGCGTTCCCGGCGGCGAAGCTTCGGGCGACGGAGTTCCGCAACCAGACGACGGTGGTGGTCGAGCCCAAGGACCTGCACGCGGTGATGAAGTTCCTGCGTGATGCCGACGGGGCGAGGTACAACTTCCTGTCGGATGTCGTCGGCGTGGACTACCTGAACTACCCCGCCAAGACGCTGGGGCGGTTCGCGGTGGTGTACCTGCTGATCTCGCACGAGCGGGACGATCGGCTGACGGTCAAGACCTTCCTGGACCCGTCGATCCCGACCGACGGGATCGAGGCCGACCCGGCGCTGGTGGTCGACAGCGTCACGGACCTTTGGCCCGGGGCCGAGTGGCCCGAGCGCGAGGTCTTCGACATGTTCGGCATCCGCTTCCGCAACCACCCGGACCTGCGGCGGATTCTGACCTGGGAGGACTACCCGGGGCATCCGCTGCGAAAGGACTACCCGTTGCGCGGGCGCGGCGAGCGCGAGTCGTACCGCGTCGTCGATCGCTCGTCGGCGTAACGGAGTCGGCGGGATCCGGCGGTGGACGATCAGCGCGGGGCGCTGACCGAGCCCGGCTGGCGGACTTCGATGCGTCCTTCAATCAGATCCCACCAGAGGCGGCGGGCCGACACCGGGGCGCCGGATTTCTCATCGAAGAAGGTGACGGTGTTGCCCGCGGCGGCGATCGCTTCAGCAATGCCCGTGACCGCGTCGTAGATCAGCGAATCGGCGAAGATCTCCTGATCGCCCGAGCGGAGATGGACGGCGCCCTCGGCGAGGACGCGCTCGAACTCGGCGCCCTCGAGCGGGCCGGTCGCGACGGATTCCTGATCGGCGTCGGCGAGGCGGTTGGGGGTGATCTCGGCTGTCAGTTGATCGCAGAGCAGGTCTGACCGCTGGGAATCGCCCAGGCGGATGTGGGTCATCGTGACGCCGCGGGACATGACGATGCGCCCGGTGTTCTCATCGACCAAGAGCGAGCCCTGCCAGGTGAACAGGGCGCTGCCCCGGAGCCCGGAGTCGGCGAGCACCGACGACGCGGGTGCTTCGGGCTGCTCGTCGGTCGGCTGATCGGTGATCGGCCGATTGAGGTCTGGCTGGTCGCCCGTGGGCTCGGTCGGCATGATGACGCCGGGAGTGGGGCGGGGCTGGGCGCCATCTTCATTGCTCGAAGAATCGGCACCGGGGGAGTCGGCCGTGTTGTCGGCCGCGGGCTCGGTGGGCGAGGGCGCGGAGGCGTCGCCGCGGAGATCGGCCAGCACGAGGCGACCGGGCTGATCGACGGTGATCGTGCCGGCGAGGTTGTCGGCGACGATCTCGGGCGCTTCGAGGCGCAGCAGGCGTTCGACCGGGCGGGCGGCGCCCGCGGGGTCGGCCGGCGCAACGGCGCCGGTCAGCGCGCCCTCGCGGAGTGACTGGACGACCGCCGGCGAGCCGTCGGGCTCGAGAATGCTGCCGCCGGTCGCGACAACGCGGCGGACGGTGCGGTCGCTGCTCTCGACGCCGAGCGAGGAGGGTCGGGAGCCGGGCGCATCGGACTTGTCGAACTCGATGGTGACGCGTTCGGCGGTGACATCGTTGGTGACGAGAGGCTCGGGCTTCCAGATGGTCTGCACGCCGCCGGTGAGTTTGAGGGATCCCGCGGCGTCGTCGAGGAACATCTGGGTGGTCCAGGTCGCGGTGAGTGCGGGGTCGCCCGGCTGGAGGTGGGGGGCGTCGTCGTCGGTGAGGGTGAAGGTGCCCGCGCCGAAGACCTCGACCTGCTCGGCCTCGCCGTTGACCTCCACCTGCGTGCCCGTGAGCGTGCCGTTGCCGATCGCGACGGTGACGAGCGGGCCGGTGAGCGTGGCGCGGCTGAGGGCGGCTTCGGCGCGGACTTCATCGGCGGTCGCGACGAGTTGATCGTCCGGGCGTTCGATGCGGACCGAACCGCGGGCGAGCACGGTGTCGACGGTGAGTTCGTCCTCGGGCGAGCGCGCCAGGGCCGCATCGACGGTGTCGGCAACGAGGGAACTGCCCTCGCGTTCGATGCGGGCACGGGTGATGACGACGCGTTCGGGATCGCCCTGGGCGCCGCGGGACTCGGCGAAGAGGGCGGTGACCGACTCGCCGCGGATGAGCGCGTTGCTGGTGTCGCGGACGCGGGCGTTGCCGGTGAGGTCGAGGCGGGCGAGGTCGGAGCCGGAGGCGTCGGCGCGCGGGGTGAAGGAGGCGGCGAGGTGATCGCCCGCCAGGAGCGACCCGCCGTCGCGGGCCTCGACGGCACCGGTGAACCACGCCTCGCGGAGCATGCCGGTGAGCTCGCCCTGCTCATCGAGGATGAGTTCGAAGTCGGCGCGTTCGCTCCACGCGAGGTCGCGCGAGCCGGGGAGATCGGCGAGTTCCGGGTCGGTCGCGGTGAGGGTGCCGGGGCCGGGCACGGCGATGACGCCGGTGGCGAGCGAGAACTCGACGCGGGTGGCGTCGAGGCGGCCGGTCTCGGGGACCTCGAGCGCGACGGGGCGCCGCCCGGGGCCGGTGAGGGTAAGGAAGCGATCGGTCGCGAGATAGTCGAGCGAGGCGCATCGGCCGCGGGCGCCCGACTTGCGATCCTCGAACTGAACGAGCCCGGTGCCGACGGCGGTCATGCGGGCGGCGACATGGTTGCGGGTCAGTTCTGCCGGTCGTTCATCGAGGGCGCGGAGCGTGAGCCCCTGCTCCCACCCGAGCGTGACGGGCTCGGGCGCTTCACGCTCGGCCGGCTCGATCGCTTCGGCGCGTTCGGCGGCGTCGGCGGGCTGATCGGGCTGTGTCGACGGCGGCGTGACAGCCTCGGGCTGGGCGGCGATCGCGGCTCCGAGTCCGAGCGCGGCGAGCCACGAGCCGGACTGCTCGATCGGGAGCGCCCGCGCCTGGCGGTTCGGGCGCCCGAAGGCGTTGTCGTGCAGCGCGTTGTCGATCAGGTGGACCCAGACCTCGAGTTGATCGCCTTGAAGGACGCGATCGCCCATCGTCAGGTTCACATCGCTCGAGCAGACGATGCGGTAGAACGAGCGGTTGACCGGTTGCTCGGCCGCGGGCTGCGGGTTGGCTGGCCGGTTCGGCGGGGGCTGGCTGGAGCGGGCGGAGCGTTCATTGGTGGCGAGCGTGGTGGGTGGCGCCGCGCGGACGGTCTCTCGATCGGCGGCGGGCTCGGCGGCGCCGGTGAGCGAACGCGGCGACTGGCCGCGTTCGGGGCGGTAGGTCATCGTGCCGCCGCGGCGGACCTCGACGAGTTCGAGTCGTTCGCGGGGCTTGTTGAAGATGACCTTGACATCGCCCCCCTCGAAGTCGACGGACTTGGAGGAAACGCTGAGGAGCCCGGGGGTTTCGATCTCGCTGAGGGCGAAGTCGAAGCGGAGTTCGGGGGTGACGGCGGTGAGGGCGGGCTGATCGGTCGCGGGGTTGGCGGGCGTGCCGTCGGGCCGCGGGTCATACAGGCGGATCTGGACGCCGCCGCGGAGGGTGCCGGATTCGAGCGAGTCGTCGCGTGGCATGTAGAGCTTGCCGCGCGGGGCTTCGATCGCGAGGGCCCGGCCGTCGTCGAGGTAGAGCTCGCCCTTGAGGTCGCCGGCGTCGAAGTGGCGTCCGGGGAGGGGGTCGAGGGTGCCGGTGCGGAGGGTGCCGATGCGCTGGGTGGGGTCATCGTCGGCGGTGAACTCGAGGGAGAGCCCGCGGCCGCGCCCCATGCCGGGCCCGGTGCGTCCGGACTGCCCGATGACGGGCGCGGGGGGCGTCAGGTCCTCGCCAGCCGCCGGTCCGGCGGGCTTGGCGCTCCGGAAGATGAACCAGCCGAGGATTCCAAAGGAGAGGAGCGCGGTCACGCAGGCCGCGATAAGCCCGATGAGCTGCCCGTCGATCCGTCCGTGGGTGCGCCTGGCCATTGGGCCATCGTATCGCATTCAGGCGCGGGATTCGGGCTCGGGGATGAGACCGGGGACGCACTTGGAGCGGGCGGCCTGCGTGAGCCCCTTTCGCCTGAGGAGCCAGTCGATGCCTTCGCGGACCGCGCCGTGCCCGCCGGCGCTGCGGGTGTGGTAGTGGGCCGAGAGCTTGACCTCCCACTGGGCGTTGTCGGGGGCCATGGCGTACCCGACGAGGCGGAATGCGGGGATGTCGGGCAGGTCATCGCCCATGAAAGCGATCTCGTGGAGCCCGACGCCGGCCTCGGCGGCCATCGCCTTGAGCGCGACGACCTTGTCCTTGACGCCCTCGGCGTAGTGCTCGATGCCGAATTCCTCGAGGCGTCGGCGGAGGGCACCGCCCCCGCGCCCGGTGATCACACCGATCTTGAGCCCGACCGACATCCACAGGCGCAGCCCGAGCCCGTCGTGGATGTCGAATCGCTTGAGCTCGCGCTCGTGGTCATCGAAGTAGAGCCCGCCGTCGGTCAGCACGCCGTCGGCGTCGAGGATGATCATGCGGATGGCATCGACGCTGCGCTCGGGCATGGCATCGCTTTCGGAAGTGGGGGTCAGTCCTGGACGAGGCGGAGTGTAATCAGGTCCTGCACATCGAGGATGCCGACGGGGCGGCCTTCGGAATCGACGACGGGGATCTCGTCCTGGCGGAACTCGCGGACGAGGCGCACCGCGTCGCGCACCAGCGCATCGCTCGGGAGCGCCGTGGGCGTGCGGGTCATCAGGCTCGCGACCGGCTGGTCCAGAAGCGCCGGATCTCGCGTGACGAGCCGGCGGAGGTCGCCGTCGGTGAAGATGCCCGTCAGCCGACCCGAGCCGGGATCGACCAGCAGCAGGGCGCCGGGTCGGCGGGAGGCGGCGGCGTTGGCGATCGCCAGCGCGTTCGCGACGGTCTCGGTTTCGGGGATCGGCACGAGCTGCTCGCCCACGCGGAAGCGGAGGACATCGGTGACCGGTCGGAGCAGCCCGCCGAGTGCTCCGCCGGGGTGACGCTTGGCGAAGTCCTGATCGGTGAAGCTGCGTCGGCGGGCGACCGTCAGCGCGAGCGCATCGCCCAACGCCATGGTCGCGGTGGTGGAGGTCGTCGGCGCGACGAACCCGGGCTCGCCCGCTTCCCTGTCGATCGGGAGTTGGAGAGCGACGGTCGCGAGCTTGGCGAGGGTGGAATCGCGCGGGCCCGTGATCGAGATGATCGGAAGCCCGTCCTGGCGCAAGATGGCGGCAAGATTCACGACCTCGGTGGTCTCTCCCGAGAACGACAGGCAGATGACGGTGTCGGATCGGCGGAAGCGGCCGAGATCGCCGTGGGCGGCTTCGGATGGATGGACCGCGTGCGAGGGGATGCCCAGCGACGCGAGCGTGGCGGAGATCTTGGCTCCGACCAGCCCGGACTTGCCGAGCCCCGAGACCAGCACCGTGCCGTGGGACTCGGCGCAGCGGTCGATGAGTTCGACGGCTTGCTCGAAGGGCTCGGCGAGCGAGCGGGCGAGATCCGAGACGCCGCGGGCCTGTCGATCGAGGATCTCGGCGGCGAACGCGGCGTCACCGGCGGGCGGCGGCGGGCAATGGGCCTTGGGATCTTCGGCGGGGGCGTCGTTCGGGTCTGTCATGCTGCCCGGAGGGTACACTGGCCGGGAACGGATTGCCCATGAAACGCAGGGCAGGGAGGGCTCGTGACGACCGACTATCGGGTGAGGCTGGACGCGTTCGAGGGCCCGCTGGACCTGCTGCTCTTTCTGATCCGCCGGGCCGAGGTGGACATCCACGACATCCCGATCGCCGAGATCGCCGGGCAGTTCCTCGAGCATCTGCGCGGGATCGAGCGCGTGGACATCGAGACGGCCGGCGAGTTTCTGCTGATGGCCGCCACGCTCATGGAGATCAAGAGCCGCATGCTCGTCCCTGTCGAGCGTTCGGGCGGCACCGGGGGCGAGGGCGCCGAGCGGAGCGAAGAGGACGATCCCCGGTCCACGCTCGTTCGGCAACTCCTCGAATACAAGAAGTACCGCGACGCGGCGACTCGGCTGGAAGAGCGGCTCGAGGAGTGGCAGCAGCGCTACCCCACCGCGTCGGCCGGCTCGCCCAAGGTCGACACGGGCGAGGGCGAGGACGCGATCGACCTCGACGACCTGTCCTTGAGTGATCTGGCCGAGGCGTTCGGACGGATCATCGAGTCGGTCAACATGGATCGGCTGGGCGAGCACGAGGTGCTCGACGACGACACGCCGATCGAACTGCACGCCGAAGACCTGCTCGATCTGCTCAGCCGGGAGTCGCGGAGCGACCGGCGCGAGCTTCGGCTGGAGAAGGTGTTCGAGGGACGCACCCGCGGGGCGATGATCGGCATGTTCATCGCCGTGCTGGAACTGGTGCGCCAGCAACGCATCGCCGTGCGGCAGGATGAGGGCGTCATCCTGCTGTCGCTGCGTCGGGACGAGGCGGTGTCTCCGGCATCCACCTCCCCGGAGTCAGAGGAGCGAGACGATCGCCAGGGCGATGAGCGCGCCGATGACGAGCACGAGCCCGTATGACAGCACGCCGACCCACACCGCCTTGGAAGTCGTCCGGTAGGTCGCGTCCGAGACGGCGGGGCTCTCCGGATCGACGATCGGCGGCTGCTGGATGACCTCGTCGTGCGTGGGGTGGTCGGGATCGCGGGGGTGGAGCGAGGAACGCTCCTCGGATTGCGTCTGAGTCTTCGCGTTCGTCATGAAGGGGGAACGGGCGTGGCTTCGCGAGTATTCGGCCGATTTTCGCCGCCTTGACCATCGTCCGAACAGGGAGCGAATGGGGCGTCGCCGCGATTGCATCCGCGGCATGGGCTTGATCGAACCCGGTCGTGCGCCCGAGCGTGGCGACAAGCCGACCATCCAGGTCGCGGTCGTCGGCGTCATGCGGGGCGCGATGGAGGATCTGACTTGTCTGAGCCAACCCGTTCCGCCTCGGCGAAGTGGATGACCCTGACGCTCAGGATCGCGGGGATCTACAACATCCTCTGGGGCGCGGCGGTGATCGTGGCGCCCAACCTGCTCTTCAATCTGCTCGACGCCGATTTGCCTCGGTATCCGCAGCTCTGGCAGTGCGTCGGGATGATCGTGGGTGTCTACGGCGTCGGTTACTGGATCGCGGCGCGCGATCCGTTCCGCCACTGGCCGATCATTCTGGTGGGACTGCTCGGCAAGGTCTTCGGCCCGATCGGGTTCGTCTTCTCGATCCTGACCAGCGACTTCCCGGCGGCGTTCGCATGGACCATCCTCCCCAACGACCTCATCTGGTGGATCCCCTTCGGCGTGATCCTCTACCGCGCGTTCGAGCACCACGCGGCTGGGCCCGAGCCCGCGGCGCTCCCCGCGTCGCTCGAGGACGCGATGGCGGGGTACGAAACGACCAGCGGCCGCAGCTTGCTCGAGCGTTCGCGCGATCAACCGCTGCTGGTGGTGTTCCTCCGGCACCTGGGATGCACCTTCTGCCGCGAGGCGTTGGCGGATATCGCCGATCGCCGCGAACGGCTCGTCGATGAAGGAGTCGGCGTCGTGTTGGTGCACATGGCGAGCGAGGATGAGGCGGCGGAGTTCTTCCGAGGCTATGGGCTGGGCGCGGCCGAGCGAGTGAGCGATCCGGAGCGCGTGCTGTACCGGGCGTTCGGGCTTCAGCGCGGACGGTTCCTGCAGCTCTTCGGGCCGCGGGTCGCGGTGCGCGGGCTGCGCGCGACGATCGAGGGGCACCGTGTCGGCAAGCTCGTCGGCGACGGGTTCCAGATGCCCGGCGTGTTCCTCGTGCGCAACGGGCGGATCGAGAAGGCCTTCCGGCACGCGACCGCGGGCGACCGCCCGGACTATGACGAACTGGCGACCTGCCCGATGCCCGCCTGAGCCCGGAGAACCGATCCATGCTGCTCCTGATCATCCATGCGGCGGCGACCTGGGTGATGGTGGGGGTGATCCTCTTCGTCCAGATCGTGCACTATCCCCTGTTTTCCCGGGTCGGCGAGTCGGGTTTCGCGCGATATGAACATTCACATGTCCGGCGGACCTCGATTGTCGTGATGCCGTTCATGCTCCTGGAATTGACAACCCTCGCAATGCTAATCCTGCATCGCCCCGCGGTGTCCGGCGGTGCTTGGCTCGGGGCATCGGCATTGCTTCTCGCGGTGGTGTGGCTCTCGACCTTTGTGCTGCAGGTGCCCTGCCATCGGAGGCTGGAGGCGGGGTTCGACGCCAAGGTGGCCCACCGACTCGTCACGACAAACTGGATCCGGACAGTCGCTTGGGTCGCTCGCGGCGTGATCGTCGCGGCCGTCCTGGCGATCCAGCAAGCAACCTGAGCTTCAGCGCAGGCAAGTCGGCCGGCTCGTCCGGGGTTCATAATTGCAACACCTCCTGCTGCGCAGGTCTCGGATCCGTACGCAATGTGCCATGGCCCCCGTCGCCTTCATCCGCCCCACACACAAAGGGCGCGATGCCAGCGTCGGATATTCAGAGTGTGTTACGAGCCACTCGACAGACGCTCCGTCGCAGCGATCCGAGCTTCGAGGAATGGAACCGTGCCTCTTACCATCGGGCCGGACCGAAGTCCCGAGGAAGGTCGGCCTGCCACCGACGGCGGGCGTCAGGTCACAAGGAGCGATTCCCGATGCGAGCCGGATCCCGCCGCCGAGCGTTCACTCTCATCGAACTTCTCGTCGTGATCGCGATCATCGCGATCCTCGTGGGGCTGCTGCTCCCGGTGCTCTCGAGCGCCCGCGAGGAAGGCCGCGCGACGCAGTGTGCCGCCAACGCCGGCACGGTCGCCAAGGCGGTCGTCGCGTACGCGACCGAGGAGGAGTTCTTTCCCCCGGCGTACATGTACGGGCAGGATGAGGAATCCGGCAAGTGGCGGATCGCCGACCAGCTCACCTCGAACCCCAACCCCGCCAACGGGTATGTCCACTGGTCCTGGGCGCTGTTCGACGGCGGCTCGGTCCCCGAGAACGCCTTCACCTGCCCGACCGTGACCAACGGCGGCGCGCCCCGCACCAACCCGGGCCCCAACCCCGACAACTGGGAGCCCAACCAGGTCAACGACCTCGGCGGGACGATCGGGGCGGCGCGGCCGACCGATCGCCAGACCGCCCGCATGGCGTTCACCGGCAACGCCGCCCTCTTCCCCCGCAACAAGTTCTCGGCCGGCTCGACGCGGCAGAACAAGTTCGTCCGCACCAGCGCCGTCGACATGAGCGGGCGCGGCTCGGCGGGCACGATTCTCGTCACCGAGTTCTTCGACAACAAGAACAACTGGAGCTCGCTCGCCGCGACCGACTCGGGCGGCGGCGGGGGCGGCGGCGGCGGCGGGAACCCCAAGATCAAGAGCCACCGCTCGATCTCCCCGTTCATCGGGAAGTCCTCGGGCACCAATGTCTACCTCGAGCCGAAGCTCGGCAGCAACCCCCGCTTTGCCTACCCGCGGGAGTCGGACATCAAGGACGCGAGCGACATCCAGGATTCGCTCGTGCTGCAGGACGGACAGAGCAGCACGCTGCTCAACGCCGTCGGCCGCCACCACTCGGGCGACACCGCCAACTTCGCCTTCGCCGACACGCATGTCGAGCGGACGACAATCCTCAAGACCGTGCGCGAGCGCAAGTGGGGCGACCGGTTCTTCAGTCTGACCGGGCCCAATGAGGTCGACATGGATTTCAACAGCGGTCGCTGAGACAAGGGGCGGGTTCTTCCGCCCCTTTTGCTTGATCGAGCCGGACCGGGCGAGCCCGGCCCGGCCCACCTCGGAGGAGAGCGGCGCGACGGCGTGCCGACGGGGTGAGACGACAACCCGGAAGGTGCGGAACGAGAGCGATCAGACGCCGGCACTTGCGGCGTGCGCGATCGGTCCGCCCGGGCGAGATGCGGGTGTTCGGCGGGGTCGGCGTTCGGCCTCTGCCTGTCAGAGAGCGGGGGAGTGGAAATCCCCCGGGGTCCATCGCTTGAGAGAGAAATCCATGAACCAGAAGAAGAACCTGCTCTGCATCGCCGCGTGCGGCATGGCCGGCGGCCTCGTCAGCGTGGCCGGCGCCCAGCCCTTCCAGGTCAGCGGCTCGGGCGCGACGCTCCTCCAGGCCCTGCTGGAGGCTCCCGCCGCGACCAACGACTTCATCGATGTCGACGGCGACGGCATCAGCGCCGGCCAGGGCACGGGCGTCGATCAGCTCGCGCCCGATGACTGCTCCTTCCCCTTCGCCGCCGACCAGCACTGGCAGCTCAACTACCGCATCATCGGCTCGGCCAACGGCTTCGTCGAACTCGCCGACTGGAGCTTCACGCCCGCGTTCAGCCCGGATGGCATCTCGCCCGATGCGCAGCTCAACACGCTGACCGGCGAGTTCTCCGACAAGTCGATCATGAACCGCTTCGCGTTCGTCAACGCGGGCGTCCCGGCCTTGAGCTGCTACAACCTGAACTTCCCCGGCGGGACCCCGTGGCTCGCGACCGATCCGATCGGCGGGAACTTCCTGATCAGCAGCAACCCCGCCGCCGTCGACGCCGACGATGACGGGATCCGCGACAACCCGGCCGACCTCCGCGGCATGATCATGGACTTCAACCCCGCGGATGTGCCCGCCGGCTGGCTCGTCTTCCAACCCGGCACCCCGAACCCCACCAAGGTTCCCACCGCGCCGGGCTACGGCAACAGCGCCCGCCTCGGCGTCGACCCCCTGACCGGCCTGCCCACCGGCGAGCCCAACCAGCTCAAGAGCCCCGACGGGTTCAACGGGCCGGTCAACTTCAACACCGCCAGCCCCGACCAGTTCACGGTCTACGGCACGCCCATCACCCTGACCCCCGTCGCGGCGATGGTCAACCCGGGCGTCGGCATGGACAAGATCGACATGTCCGATCTCCGCCACCTGACCGCGACCGGCCGCCGCATCACCGGCGAGAACCTCACCAAGATCAACCGCGACGCCGGCTCGGGCACGCGCAACGCGTTCGCCAACGGCATCGGCCTCGATCCCTCCTTCGCCGCCGGCGAGAACATCGGCCCGCGCACCTCCAGCAGCACCAACGACCGCGTCGGTCCGTTCTACCAGCCCTCGAACAAGGGCGGCTCCAGCCGCGTCGACGGCACGGTCATCAACACCCGCCTGGGCATCGGTCACTCCGGTGCCGAGCGTGGCGAGTCCAGCGGCTGGATCCTCGGCTCCAACCGCGCCGCCGATGTCCTGGCGGTTCGTTCGGACATCAAGGGCGGCACGGTCTACGCCCGTCCGACCATCCAGAATGTCATCGACGGGTCGGCCGACGGGTACAACATCATCGGCGCCGGCGCCATCAACACCATCGGCGATCCGCTCAGCGCCCCGGCCAGCCTCGGCGGCCTCGGCTTCCCCGAGCCCTTCGAGGACGGCTCCAACGGGCAGCCCTTCAACGGCAGCTACGACCTCGGCGAGAACTTCGTCGATATGAACGGCAACGGCACCCGCGACGCCCAGACCGAGCCGCGCCCGGGCACCCTCAACCCGGCGATGCGCAACCCGCAGGCCGCCGCGTTCCTGAACAACATCAGCCGTTCGGTCCAGGGCTTTGCCAACTTCTCGGGCGACCCCAACAACCCCGTCGACCTGCTGCTCTTCAGCCCCGGCGAGTTCCTGCTGACCCAGTTTGTGCTGACCGCCGCCGCCGACAACATCAACGATGTCGCGCCCGATCCCAGCGATCCGTTCGTCCAGGTCGTCAGCAACGCCGGCAACCAGAACCCGGCCGTCCGCCAGCTCGCGATCGACAACTCGGTGCTCAACCGCCCCGAGTACGCCGCGTTCGACTTCAACTCGACCGGCCGCGTCCCGGTTCGCACCAGCGGCTTCACCTACTCCGACGGCGTCGCCGGCGGCGGCACCTACATCGATCAGGCCGGCAACCTGATCAGCTACGGCAGCAACCTCACCCGTCGCAACCTCATCGCCGGCGACTTCAACGGCGATGCCGTGCGTGACATCAACGACGCCCAGGACCTCGTCTTCGCGTGGCTCGACCGCTACGGCTCCTGCCCCGCCGACCTCACCGGGTCCTCCGACCCCAACGACCCGACCTACGGGCAGCCCGACGGCGACGCCGACGGCGATGACTTCTTCTTCTACCTCGACGCCTTCAGCACCGCCAACCTCGCGGTCTGCGACATCACCGGCTCGTCGGATCCGAACGATCCCTCGTTCGGCATCCCCGACGGCGACTGCGACGGCGACGACTTCTTCCGCTACCTCGACCAGTTCAGCCTCGGCTGCGTCCCGACCACCTGGGTCGCTCCCGACGGTCAGATCGGCAGCCGCATCGACGGCGCGCCGGGCTCCGACGCGATCATCGAGGTCCTCGGCGACTTCAACAACGACGGCAACTTCGACACCCTCGATGTCCGCTACTGGGCCGACGGTCTGGCGATCAGCGGCGGCAGCCTCCGCCGCGACCTCGGCTTCGCCGCGGTCGACAACGCCAGCCTCGCCGCCGGCGCCCCGCTGAACTTCTTCGGCACCGTCCTGGCCAACGGCACCTACAACGCCGGCGACAGCCGCGGCGATGTCTCCAACCAGAATGTCTTCCGCGACGCGGTCTCCGGCGAGCTCGTCGGCACCACCCGCGGCTGGCACCCGATCGGCGCCGACGGCGTCGTCAACGGCTACGACATCGACTATGTCTACCTGCAGTTCAACCAGAACCCCGGTGTCACCGACGGCACCGCCAACTGGAGCGACCTCGCCGAGGCCGTCACCTTCGACCTCTCGGCCGACATGGACGGCGACCTCGATGTCGACGCCGAGGATGTTCGCATCCTCGTCGAGGACATCCTCGAGACCAGCTTCGGTGATGTGAACCTCGACGGCGTCTGCAACCAGGCCGACCTCGACATCGCCAACGACACCATCAACAACTTCGGCGGCGTCGGCGGCTGGGCCGACGGCGATGTCAACGGCGACGGCATCGTCGACGGCGACGACCTGGCGATCATCAACGGCTGCATCTGATGCACCGCTGAATCGCTGACCATCACTCTGTCTGATCAGTCCTGACCCAGACGGCCCCGGGCGCGTTGCCCGGGGCCGTTCTTCGTTCTGTTCCCGCATCGCCGGGTCCGATAGCCATGGGGGGAGCCGTGGGGGTCGGCTGTATACTCCAACGCCCGTCCCTTCGGACTCAGCTTTGCTTCGTGCGTCCGACCCATCGCGGGACGACCGCCCTTGGAGGTTCCCATGCGCGCTCTTCGCACGCTCGCCCTTCTGTTCCCGCTCCTGTTGGGCTCACCCGTGCTCGCCCAGGGCACACCCGAGCCGATCACCCCGGCCGAAGCCTCGGGCTACACCCGCACCGCGACGGCCGACGAGGTCGCCGACTTCCTCGCCCAACTCGCCAAGGACTCCAAACGCGTCCGCCTCGACACCTTCGGCACGACCCACGAGGGGCGGGACATCCCGCTGGCGATCATCGCCGATCCGCCCGTCGCGAGCCCCGAAGCCGCGCGCCGCTCCGGCAAGCTCGTCGTCCTGCTCTTCGGGAACATCCACGCCGGCGAGGTCTGCGGCAAGGACGCCCTGCTGATGATCGCCCGCGACCTTGCCACCAGCCAGGACAAGGGCGTCCTCGAAGACCTCGTCGTCTGCCTCGTCCCGATCTACAACGCCGACGGCAACGAGCGCTTCGCGCCCGACAACCGCCCCGGGCAAGTCGGGCCCGAGGAGATGGGCATCCGCCAGAACGCCCAGGGCCTCGATCTCAACCGCGACTATGTCAAGCTCGAAGCGCCCGAGACGCGCGCCATGGTCCGCTTCATGAACCGGTGGGACCCGACCGTCATCGTCGACACCCACACCACCAACGGTTCGCACCACCGCTACGAACTGACCTACCAGGGCCCCAAGCACCCCGCCGGCGACGCCGCGATCCTCGAGTTCGTCCGCGACACCATGCTCTCGGCGATCGACGCCGATGTGAAGGAGCGCCACGGGTACGAGACCGAGTTCTACGGCAACTTCGCCGAGCAGCACACGCTCTGGACGACCTACCCCGCCGAGCCCCGCTACGGCGTCGCCTACCGCGGCATGCGCAACCGGCTGGCGATCATCACCGAGGCGTACTCCTACGCCACCTTCGAGACCCGCGTTCTGGCGACCAAGGCGTTCTGCGAGTCGATCCTGCGATACTCGGCAGAGCACGCCAGCGACCTGCGCGAGCGCGTCCAGGCCGCCGACGATCGCACCACGCGCGCCGGGCGTGATCCCGACGGCTCGGCCCGCGTGCCGCTGCGCGTCAAGGCCGTACCCTTCCCCGACAAGATCACGGTGCTCGGGTACGAGGAGTACGACGCCGAGGGCAACCGCGTCGAGCCCGGCGAGCCGCGCGACTACGAGGTCGATCTCGTCAACCTCTTCGAGCCCGTCGAGAGCGTTCCCCTGCCCTTCGCGTATGTGCTGCCAGATTCGATGTCGGGGATCGCCGACCACCTGCAGCGTCACGGCATCCGCGTCGAGGTGCTGCGCGAGGATCTCGCCGTCGACGCCGAGCTCTACACCCTGGGCGAAGTTGTCCGGGCCGACAAGCCCTTCGAGGGGCACGAGATGATCCGCTCGGTCGAGGCCCGCCGCGTCCCGCGAGCCGCGGATCTCAAGGCAGGATCCTACATCGTTCGCACCGCCCAGCCGCTCGGGCATCTCGCCGCGTATCTCCTCGAGCCGCGCGCGTCCGATGGGCTTGTCGCGTGGAACTTCCTCGATGACTACCTCGTCTCGGGCGAGACCTACCCGATCCTCCGCGTGCCCGCCCGCACGCGCATGACGCTGCGCGACGCTCGCCCCTTGCCCGAGGACCGCCGCCCCGCCCGCCGCGTGACCTACGAGGGCCTCTATCAGTCCCGGGACCGCATCGACCTCGACGGCTCCAACATCGGCGGGAGCTATCGCTGGCACGACGACGACCGGCTGCTCCTCCGCCATGACGGACAGTGGTGGTTGATCGACGCCGCGACCGGGCGCAGCGAAGTGATCGAGCACGACACCGATGCGATCGCCGCCCGCCTCGCCGAGGCGCCGACGATCGACCTCGAGGAAGCCAGGCAGATCGCCGGGCGGCTTTTCTCCCGCCCCGATGCCACGCCCGAGCGCGTTCTCTTCGAGCACCGCGACGACCTCTACTCCGCCGAGGCCGATGGCTCGGGCATCACCCGCCTGACGAGCACCCCCGAGCGCGAGGAGCTCTCCACGCTCAGCAAGGACGGGCTGTTCGCCGCCTACATCCGCGACAACGACCTCTGGGTCGTCGACACCAAGACGGGCACGCCGCGCGCCATCACCACCGGCGCCCGCGACGACCTCCGACGCGGCAAGGCGAGCTGGGTCTACTTCGAGGAGATCTTCGGGCGGCGCTGGCAGACCTACTGGTGGTCCCCGGATTCCCGTCACATCGCATTCTTCGAGACCGATTCGAGCCAGGTCCCGACCTTCACCATCATCCACGACGGCGAGGAGCCGCAGCGCATCGAGACCACCCGCTACCCCAAGCCGGGCGATCCCAACCCCCATGTCGAACTCTTCATCGCCCACGCCGCCGGCGGCACGCCCGCGAAGATCGATCTCTCTGGCTACGACCGCGGCGCCTACCTCATCTCGTGGGTCGACTGGTCCGAGGACGGCTCGAAGCTCCGCTTCGGCGTGCAGGATCGCGCCCAGACCTGGCTCCACCTCTACGAGGTCGGGCCCAACGGCGGCAAGCCCCGACGATTCCTCACCGAGACCACCGACGCATGGGTCACGCCCCAGGGCGATCCCCACGAACTCGACGACGGATCGTTCATCATCGCCAGCGAGCGCGACGGCTGGCGCCACCTCTATCGTTACGACAAGAACTGGAAGCTCAAGGGACGCATCACCGAGGGAGACTTCGAGGTCCGCAGCATCCACCACATCGACGAGGGCGCCGGGATGATCTACTTCACCGGCACCGTCGACTCGCCCATCGCCGAGAACCTCTACCGCGTCCCGATCGCCGGCGGCGAGCCCGAACGCCTCACCCGCGAGCCCGGGCACCACCGCGTCTCGATGAACGACGCCGGCACGCTCTTGCTCGATACTTGGTCGAGCACCAGCCACCCGCCACGCACGCGACTGCTCTCGGCCGACGGCGCCGTCATCCGGGAGATCGACCTCAACCCGGTCTACGAACTCGAAGAGTTCGAACTGGGGCGCGTCGAAAAGCTCAGGATCCCGTCCACGGCTCACGAGGGCATCGAGTTCGAGGCCGAGATCGTCTATCCACCCGATTTCGACGCCTCGCGTGAGTATCCGGTCTGGTTCAGCACCTACGCCGGCCCGCACGCCGCGACGGTGCGCGATGACTGGAAGGGCGGACGCTCGTGGGAGCAGATGCTCGCCGCCGAGGGCATCATCGCGTTCCGCGCCGATCCCTACCCCGCGAGCACCAAGGGCGCCAAGTCCGCGTGGACCGCCTACCGCCAGCTCGGCGTGCGCGAGATGGCGGACATCGCCGAGATCATCACCTGGCTCGGCGACAAGCCCTTCGTCGACGCCTTACGAATCGGGATGGACGGGCACAGCTACGGCGGGTTCATGACCGCTTACGCGCTCACGCATTCCAAGCTCTTCGCCGCAGGCATCAGCGGCGCCCCGGTCACGAGCTGGCGCGACTACGACACCATCTACACCGAACGCTACATGGACACGCCCCAGGCCAATCCCGAGGGCTACGCCAACACCGATGTCGTCGCCGCGGCCAAGGACCTTCACGGGCGGCTCATGCTTGTCCACGGCACGATGGACGACAATGTCCACATG
The DNA here is from genome assembly GCA_043101605.1 of Phycisphaerales bacterium JB037. Classification (GTDB taxonomy): domain Bacteria; phylum Planctomycetota; class Phycisphaerae; order Phycisphaerales; family UBA1924; genus JBICIG01. The sequence continues at coordinate 1,234 of JBICIG010000102.1, read as the reverse complement.
CAGAATTCGATCAAGCTCATCCAGGCCCTGCAGCGCGCCAACAAGCCCTTCGACATGTTCATCTACCCCGGCTCACGCCACGGCATCTGGGGCGATCACTACCGCCAACTCCGCTACGACTTCATCATGAAGCACATGGATCCCGATCGCCCCGACCCGAAGCCCGAATCCGAAGCCGACCGGCTCGAACAGGACGCCGCCGAGGAGGACGGGCCGCGCGGGCCCTGACCCCGCGCCTTATTCGTGCGGCTCGGTCATCGAACGCGGATCGAGCAGCTCATCCAGCCGCGTCTTATCGATCGTCCCCAGCTCCTTGGCGAGCTCGCGGATGGTCTTGCCCTCGTTGTACGCCCGGTACGCGAGCTGCGCCGACGCGTCGTAGCCGATCTCCGGCACCAGGCTCGTGCACATCGCCAGCGACCCCTCGATCAACGCCGCGCACCGCTCGCGATCGGGCTCGAGCCCCTCGAGCACCTTCTCGCGCAGCGTGTCGCACGCCCCGGTCAGAATCCGCAACGACTCCTGCATCGCGTCGGCCATCACCGGCATCGCGACCGCGAGATCGAGCAGGCTCCCCACGCCGCCCAGCCCCGCCGTCGCGATCGCCGTGTCGTTCCCGATCACCCGGCACGCGACCATCACCACCGCCTCGCAGATCACCGGGTTCACCTTGCCCGGCATGATCGACGACCCGGGCTGCACCGCCGGCAGCTTCAACTCCCCGATCCCGCAGCGCGGGCCCGAGCCCATCAGCCGGATGTCGTTGGCGATCTTGCTCAGGCTCACCGCGATCGTCCGCAGCGTGCCCGACGCCTCCACGAACCCATCCTTGGCGTGCTGGGCCTCAAAGTGGTTCTCCGCCTCGCGAAACGCCACGCTCGTCCGCATGGTCAGTTCCTCGGCCACCAGCCGCCCGAACTCCGGGTGACCGTTGATCCCCGTCCCGACCGCCGTCCCTCCCAGCGCCAACTCGCCCAGCGTCTCGAGCGCTCGCCCGAGCCGGTGCTCGGCGTGCCGCATCTGCGACGCGTACCCGCTGAACTCCTGCCCCAGACGGATCGGCGTCGCGTCCTGCAGGTGCGTGCGCCCGATCTTGACGACCTCGTCCCACGCCTTGGCGCACCGCTCGAGCTCACTCGCCAGCTTCGTCACCGCCGGCAGCAGCCCGTTCTTGATGCCGAGCGCCGCGGCGATGTGCATCGCCGTGGGGAAGGTGTCGTTGGACGACTGCCCC
>JBICIG010000101.1:0-15618 GCA_043101605.1 Phycisphaerales bacterium JB037 | reverse complement strand
GCGAAGGCGGCGCGCTCGAAGCCCCGCATGCCGTAGACAATCTCGCGGATCGCCGCCTTGGGGCAATCGGTGGTGTCCTCGTGGGCGCGTCGGCGGCGGTGGTCCGCGACGCTGTCGAGCCACGACGACGGCTCGCGCGTGGTGAGGATGAACAGCGACCCGGGGTAACGCGCGTCGAGTTCGCGGTAGAAGGCGCTGACGGAGATGTCGGTGGCGGCGAGGTGCTCGCCCAGGGCGCGGTCGTAGTCGCCGGCGAGCATGAGCGCGGGGTCCGGATAATGGACGCAAGGCACGCCGAGCGTGTTGAGGGCGTGGGTGAGGGTGTGGGTGCCGGTCTTGCTGAGCCCGATCCCGAAGATTCGGGCGTCGGGCGGGGTGTACGGCGTGGATCTCATGGCGATCTCCCGGTTCTCTATCGCCCCGCGTGACGGAGATGTATGAAGTTTGGGGCTCAGCGGCCGATGATTTCTCCAACGCCCGGTTCCCGGACCCCCCCGGGGACACGAACCGCCCGCGAGGAGGACCGATCCATGCACATCGTCGTGGTCAGCGAACTGGAGATCGGCAGCCGGCGGGCGCACGCGATCAATGTCATCAAGACCGCGGGGGGCTTCGCCCGGCTCGGGCACCGGGTGACGCTGCTTTGCCGCTCGGGCGAGGGTGAGGTCTCGGCGTACCTGCATGAACTGGGGGAAGAGGGGCTGGAGGTCGAGTTGTGGGACGGGCCCGCGGGCACTGCCGGGGGCAGCCGGGCGATGGGCGACTGGGCGTGCGCTCGGGCGTTGGCGCTCGGAGCCGACGCGGTGTACGCGCGGCACTTCGCCGCGGCGGTCGCGTGCAGCCGGGCCGGGCTCGCGACGACCCTCGAGACCCACGCCTATGTGGGGGATGCCAACCCGATGCTTGTTGAAGCGGTCCGCGCGACGCGCGGCGGGCGCGGGCGCAGCCTGCGCTCGATCGTCACGATCTCCGACCGGCTCGCCGACTGGTACGCCCAACTCGGGGCCGACGCGTCGCGCATCGGCGTGATCCCCGACGGCGTGGATGTCGAGCGGTTTGCGCGCCCGGGGACGCTCGAGGTCGCCGACCCGCTGCGCGAGGGACGAGAGGACGGGCGGCCGATCGCGGTGTACTCGGGGCACCTGTACGACTACAAGGGCGTGCCGACGGTGCTGGACGCGGCGGCGCTGGCCAGTGACTGGGACTTCGCGCTCGTCGGAGGGATGCCCGAGGACATCGAGCGGACGCGGGCGCGGGTGACGGAGCGAGCGCTGGCGAATGTGCGGGTGATCGGGTGGGTGCCGCACCGGGAGGTGCCGGGGTATCTGTGGCACGCCGACGCGTTGCTGCTCCCGCCGAGCGCGCGCGAGGCGAGCAAGGACTGGACGAGCCCGGTGAAACTGGGCGAGTACCTCGCGTCCGGGCGGCCGATCGTGGCGTCGGCGATCCCGGCGCTGCGTGACTGGCTGGGCGATGACGAGGCGATCTGGTTCACGCCCGACGACGCGGCGAGCCTGGTCGAGGGGCTGTCGCTGGTGCGCACGATGCCGGGCAGCGTGCGGGAGTCGCTGCGGATGCAGGGGCAGTCGCGGGCGCGTGAGTTCGCGTACGCCCGCCGGGCCGAGCGAATCCTGCGGAGCCTGGGCGAATCGAGGACACTGGCGGCGTGAAGCCCGGACTGGTCATCGCGCTCCCCCAGGGACTGAATGTCAGCGGCGTGACGATGTGGGGCGTGCGCGCCGCCAACGGTCTGGTCGCGCGCGGGCGGCCCGCGGGATTGATTCTGCACCCGACGCCGAGCGGGCAGTCGCGCCTGGACTTGCCCATCGACGAGCGGGTCGTCGTGTGCGATCTCTCGGACCGGGCGCCGATCGCCGCGTGCGCGGGGGATGTGCGCGCGTTCGTCGGGCCCTACCTCGAGACGATCGAGCGGGTGGCCGGCGGGGACCTGTGCGCGGTGAGCCCGAACCTGCACGGGGATTGCTACGGCGTGGTGGCGGCGATCGCTCAGGCCAAGCCGGGGCTCGTTCGCACGATCGGGTGGCAGCACTCGGACATCGCGTACGACCGGCGGCTGCTGACGCACTACGAGCCGTTGCTGCACCGGTTCGTCGGCGTCAGCGAGCGGATCGCGTGCGACCTGCGCGCGGCGCTCCCGATGCGGCGGGGCGATGTGCGCGACCTCGCGTACGGCGTCGAGGTGCCCGAGAGATTCCCGAAGGAGCCCGCCCCGGGCGAACGCGCGAGCGGCAGCCCGATCCGGCTGCTGTACACGGGGCGGATCGAGCACGAGCAGAAGCGGATCGCGTCCCTGGTGCACCTGCATGATGCACTGGTCGCGCGCGGGATCGCGTTCGAGTTGACGCTGATCGGGGACGGGCCGGCGAGCGCGGAGATCGACGAGGCGTGCGCACGACGCCCGGCGATGCGGCGGCTTCCCCCGGCCGGACCGGGCGAGATCCGCGCGTTGCTGCGCGCGCACGACGCCTTCGTGCTCGGTTCGCGCTACGAGGGGCTGAGCATCTCGATGCTCGAGGCGCTCGCGGCCGGGTGCGTGCCGATCGTCGCGGGCGTGCGCTCCGGGGCGGCGCAGGCGATCGCCGACGGCGGGAACGGCGTGCTGGTGAGCGCAACGCCCGAGGACTCGGCCGAGGCCTCGGGTATGGCGCTGGCCGACGGCGTCGAGCGGGCGCTGTCGCTCGGGATCGGCAAACTGGCGCGCGCCGCGTGGAACACCGCGATCGAGCGGTTCAGCATCGCGAGGCATCTCGACGCGGTCGAGGCCCTGATCGACGAGGCGGGCGCCGAGCCCGGGCGGGCGTGGCCGGCGACGAGGGCGTGCGCATTCAGCGCGGCCGGAGGCTCGGGCGGCGCAAGCGGCTCGGTGCCGAGCGGTGCGGCGGAGCTGCTGCGCGCGCTGCTCGGGCGGCTCGCGGGTGAGCGCGTGGTGCTGCACGGCGCGGGGCGGCACACGATCGAGCTGGCGTCGGTGCTCGCCGAGTCGAATGGGGAGATCGTCGGTGTGACCGACGACGACCCGGCGCGGGTCGGGCAGCGGCTGCTCGGGTGGACGATCCGCGAGCCGGGACGCGCGCACGAAACGGGCGCCACGGCGGTTGTGCTCAGCTCGTGGATGCACCAGCGTGCGATGCTGGCGCGCGCGGGCGTGTTCGAGCGGCAGGGGCTCGCGGTGCACGCGATCTATCCGGACGCATCGCTCCCGGCGTAGGGCGCGCCCGCCGCGGCTTCGATCAAGCCGGTGCGCCAGTGCCAGCGCTTCAGCGGCAGGTGATGCTCGTAGAGCATGCGGGTCAGGTGCGGGGCGTGTGCGGCGGCGAGTGCGTCCGCGGGGAGGTCCGCGAGCCTCTGGAAGGACTCTTCGAGAGCCGCGACGGCGGGGCGTTCGCGCTCGACGAAGTCGAGCGCGTAGCGCAGCTCGGCGGGGCTGGTCAGGTCGCGGTTGAAGATGGCGCGCGCGCAGTCGGGGGCGGCGAGCGCGAGGCGGAACGCTTCGCGCCCGAGCAATCGCTCGCGCGCGAGGTAGCCGACCGGCTCGTAGCGGTGGTCGTGGATCGCCACGGCGCGCGGGCGGTAGAGCACCGGGAGCGCCCGGCGGGTCGATTGCCTCCACGCCCATTCCAGGTCTTCGAAGCACGCGCACGGGAGGGTGTCGTCGAAGGGCTCGGCGCCGGCGTGGGATCGGCGGATCGACAGATTCAGCGTCCACGCGTGGCGGAAGCCCCAGTCGCGATCGGGCGAGCCCGGCTGGTCGGCGTCCATCCGGTCGTAGAAGAAGATCATCGAGGTCTCGCGGAGGAGACGATCGAAGAGGCGGTCGGGCTCGCGGATCGCCCAGGGGGCGCTCCCGAGGATCATCGCGTCGCGGCCGACTTCGGCGAGATCGGCGTGGGCCGCGGCATGGACCGCCAGGCACCCCGGATCGAGCGCGACATCGTCGTTGAGCCAGAGGAGGAACTCGCCGCGGGCGCGCTCGAGCACTTGGTTGCGCGTCGCGGCGGGGCCCGCGTGGTTGAATTCGAAGACGCGGGCCCGCGGGAGGGCCCGCGCAGCGGCGGCGGCCTCCCCGGTGTCGGGCCCGTCGACGCCGACGAGGACCTCGAAACGGGTGGGATCGAAGCTCTGGCGGGCGAGGCTCGCGAGGCAGGCGGCGAGCTTGTCCGGGCGACGGTGGGTCGGGATGAGCACGGAGAAATCCACGCGGCGAGCGTACCGGACGGAAGGGAGCGGGCGGGGGGCGAAAGTCCGGGGTCGATCGGCCCGATAGCCCGGGCATGAACACGAACACCGCGAGCGTGGTCGGGTCGATGATCGAGGCGCATCCGTCGGCGGGTCGTCTGGGGGTGCCGCCGCGGCGGGATCTGGGCGGGCGTGATCGGCGACGGTCGGAGCGTCACCCGGTGAGCGCGCCGTGCAAGCTGGTGGCGCGGGACGGGCTGCGGTTCGTCGCGGGGCGGGTGCGGAATGTGTCGGCGACGGGGGCGCTGGTGGAGGTACCCGCGTCGAGCGTCGTGCCGCGTGAGGGCGAGGTCGAGGCGCTGATCGACTGGTCGGGCACGGGCCTGGTGTGTCAGTCGTCGTCGCGGGCGGCCCGGGTGGTGCGCGTGGGGCTGGGCCCCGGGGGGGTGCAGTTGGTGGGGTTGCGGTTCGTCGAGGCGGTGGGGGCGCGTCGGCGTGAGGCCGCGTTGGCGGCGTAGCCGCGGGCGGGCGATCGCGACTCAATCAGTTGCGTGGGACGGGCCGATCGGTCGCGTCAGCGGCGTGCGGTGACCGAGTGGTTGTCGGCGAGGCGCACCTCGACATGCGGGGGCTCGGGGACGCGCTCGGCGCGGTCGGCGGTTTCGAGCTGCTCGCGCATGAGCCGACCGGACTTGAACTTGACGGTGCGTTTGGCGGGGACCTGGACGCGTTCGAGGGTCTTGGGGTTCTGGGCGACGCGCGGGGCGCGGCGCTTGACCTCGAAGACGCCGAAGTCGCGGAACTCGAGGCGGTTGCCCTTGCCGACCTCGACGATGACCTGGTCGAGGAAGGCCTGGACGACATCGCGGACATCGTTGCGGCGGAGCCCGGTGTCGGAGCAGATGCGATCGACAAGATCCTTCTTGGTGACGGTCTTGCCGGCGGTCTGATTCGTGGTCGCCATTGCGCTCGTCCCTCTCGTGAAGACGACGCCGAAGAAAAGCGGAGCACCGATTGACCGGTGGTCCGAACTCCTCGACCTCCCGCGCGTTGTGTTGTTTCGGCCCGTCGCCCGATCCGGCCGACTTTGAAGACCCCGGAGTATCGCAGAGCCCCCGGCCCGGGTCAATCGTCCCGGGCTCCACAATCGGGGGAGATTCCGGGGGCGAGAAACTGGGTGTTTTTTTGGCGGAAAGCCCTAGAAGCGGAGCTCGAGCCCGCCGTAGACGCCCGCGACGGCGCCGCGCCATTCGAATTCGTCGATGCCGTTGCCGTCGTAGAGCCCGAAGGCGAGTTGGCGGTACCCGAGTTGTGCGCCGAAGTTTGGGGTGGGGCGCCAGTTGAGCCCGACGATGATGTCGACGCCGAAGGAGCGACGCTCGGAACCTGTGGAAAACCCGCCGAGGGTCAGTTCGGTGTCGATGGTGAATTCCTCGATGAGTTCGAGGGTCCACTTGACGCCGGCGAAAGGTTCGGCGAAGAGCTGGTCGGTGCCGGCCGAGGCGGTCCCGTTGACGGTGGCGTCGAAGTCGACGGCGTAGGCGCGCACGCCGCCGGTAAGTTCGATCCACGACTCGACATCGAACCCGCCGGTCTGGTTGGGGGAGGCGCGGTAGGGCTCGAAGAGGTAGCCGACGGCGAGCTGCCCGGAGAAGAGCGAGGCCGACGCGTCGATGGTGTCGCCGATCGCGAACGGGACATCGCCGAAGGACCCGGGGCGGAAGGCGGTCGCGGATCCGTCGCTCTCGATGTAGAAGCCCGAGAGGGAGAGGCGCCACGGCCCGTTGCGGTAGTGGAGTTCGAGGAAGGGTGAGGCGGAGGGTTCGTCGAGGTCCAGATCGCGGAGCCCGAAGCGGGAGCCGGCGGTGGTGGTGCCGGGCACGCGGAAGTCGCCGCTCATCGCAACCCACCAGACCGAGGGCTCGGCGCGGATGGTCCAGTCGACGGGTTGTGGATCGGTGGGTTCGTCGAGCGCGAGGAGGGAGGAGTTGGCGTAGCGCTCGGCGAGGGAAGATTCGGCGCGGGCGCCCAGGGAGAGGCAGGCGAGCGCAAGGGGGAGAGCGGCGCGGGAGGCGTTCATCGGCGGGGGCCCCGGATCGTGTCGGCGGGCAGGGAGGCGTGCTCGGCGGGAGATCGGGAGGGTAGTCTCTGGGGAGGAGTGGCGCGGTGAGCGAGAGCGACGACATCCCGACCGAGCCGAGCGGGCTGGAGATCGCGCCGGGCGTGGTGGTGCCGCCGCATGTGGTGCGGTTCAGCTACGCGTCGAGTTCCGGGCCGGGCGGCCAGAGCGTGAACCGCCGGTCGAGCAAGGCGCTGATGCGGGTGGATCCGAGGGAGATCCCGATGCCGGCGCCGGCGCGGGCGCGGCTCAAGCGACTCGGGGCGCGGTGGATGGTCGACCCCGGGGAGCTGCTGATCATCTGCGATGAGCACCGGACGCAGCGGCGGAACCGGGAGGAGTGCCTGGCGCGGCTGCGGGAGCTGATGGTCCGGGCGATGACCCCTCCCAAACCCCGCAAGAAGACCAAGCCGAGCAAGGGGGCGATCGAGCGGCGGCTGCAGTCCAAGCGGGAGCGGTCGGAGCGGAAGGAGCGGCGGAAGAAGCCCGGGCCGGAGTGAGCGGGAGCCCGGCGAGCGCCGGGAGGACGCGGGTCGGCAATGATCCGTGATGAGCGGGCTCGGGGCATCCTGGACGCTGGCGATCGAGCTGAGCAATCCCTCGGCGGGGGAGGCGGGCGAGCGTGGGGTGCGCGGGCGGGTCGTCAAGACCGGGGCGACCGTGGCGCTGGGACGGTTCGCGGGCGGGGCGCTCGAGGCGCTGGCGGAGGAACACCTTCGGACCGACGAGGGGCGGCGGCTGGGAGACGACCTGCTGCCGGCGATCGAACGGGTGGCGCAGCGGGCGGGGATCTCGGCGGCGGAGATCGACGCGATCGGCGTGAGCGCGGGCCCGGGCGGGTTTACCGGGGTGCGGATCGCGGTGACGGCCGGGGCGGTGCTGGGCGAGCGGCTGGGAGCGAAGGTCCACGCGGTGCCGAGTTGGCTGGTCGCGGCGTGGGCGATGGAGGACGGGCCCGAGCCGGCGGCGATCTGCGTGGCGTCGAAACGCGAGGAGTGCTTCGTTGCGGTGCGTGCGGGGGACGCGGCGTGGTGGAGCGGCGTGCGCGGCGGGCTCGGGCTGGAGGCGGAATTGGCGGCAGCGCTCGAGCGAGCGGCCGGGGAGACGGGGCGCGGGTTGGAGGGGCTGGCGCGGCGCGTGGTGCCGATCGGCGTGCGCACGAGCGAGGTGATCCGGGCGCTGCGGGCGGGCGTGGTGGTGGGCGATGGGTACCTGCCGGCGTCGTTCCGGGAAGAGGCGGCGCGTGCGGGCGCGCGGGTGGAGGAGCCGGTGTTCGGCGCGGCGGGGGTGCTGGAGCTGACGCGGGTGATCCCCGGGGAGGACGCGGGGGGGGTGCGGCCGATCTATGGCAGGCGTCCGGAGGCGGTGCGTTTGTGGGAGGCGCGTCGGGGGGAGTCGGGGTCGCGTTGATCGGATCGGGGCGGAGGCTTCCCCCGGATCGCGGGGACATTCGAGGCGAGAACGGGTGGGGACCGGAGCGGCCGGTGGTTTGTCGGGGTTTTCGGACACCGCGGCGTCGGTTTGCGTGAAGTTGGGCAAACTGGGAATCGATAGTGCCCCTGATCGAGTCGTCGGGACGCATGGAGGGCGTGTCGGCGAGAAGGGGATGCGCGATGAGCGACGGCAGCCGACGGAACGGCACGACGGACTGGTCGGAGAAGAAGATCTTCACGACCGGCGAGGCGGCGCAGGTGTGCAAGGTGAGCCAGCAGACGATCATCCGTTGTTTCGACAGCGGTCGGCTGCAGGGCTTCCGCGTGCCGGGCTCGAAGTTCCGGCGGATCCCGCGGGACGAGCTGATCCGATTCATGCAGGCCAACGAGATCCCGACCGATGCGATCGAGTCGGCGCGGAAGCGGGTGCTGGTGGTGGATGACGACCCGCAGATCGTGGAGCTGTTCGAGGACCTGTTCGCGGGGGACGAGCGGTTCGAGGTCGAGACGGCGGGGACGGGGTACGACGCGGGTCTGCTGACCGAGAGCTTCCGCCCGCATGTGATGATCCTGGACTACATGCTGCCGGACATCAACGGGAATGTGGTGTGCGAGCGTGTGCGCGCCAAGGAGGATCTCCGCGAGACGAAGATCGTGTTCGTGAGCGGGGTGGTGAACCGGGACGAGATCAAGGGCTTGCTGGATGCGGGTGCGGACGCGTTCGTGAAGAAGCCGTTCCAGGTGAGCGAGCTGATGCGGACGATCGAATCGCTGGCGGGGGTGGAGGCGCGGGAGCCCGCGCAGGACTGATCGGAGCGTTCCATGCCGCCGCAGGTCTCGCAATGGGTCGAGATGATCCTGGAGCGCGTCGAGACGCTGCCGACGCTGAGCCCGATCGCGACGCGGCTTCTGGCGGCGAGCAACTCCGACGACTTTGATCTCAACGAGATCACGACGCTGATCGAGTCGGATCCGTCGCTGACGGCGAAGATCCTGGGGCTGTGCCGGCGCGCCGACAAGGGGTTGGGCGACCGGATCACGACGGTGCGCCGGGCGATCATCATGCTGGGGATCGAGACGGTGCGCTCGGCGGTGCTGAGCGTGAGCGTCTACGACCTGATGGAGCAGGCGGCGAGCGACGCCGACCAGCGCCTGGCGGGGGAGCTGGCGGGGCTGGGCACGGCGCGGTTCGATCGCGAGGGCTTCTGGCGGCACGCGATCGCGGTGGCGTGCGCCTCGGAGCTGATCGCCGAGGAGCATCCGCAGCTGAAGGTGCGTCCGGACGAGGCGTTCGTGGCGGGTCTGCTGCACGACCTCGGGAAGTTGGTGCTGGACCTGGTGATGCCCAAGAGCTTTGCGCGGGTGCTGGAGTTCGCGGATCGGCGGCGCAGCCGGAGCGCGCCGGTGGAACGCGAACTGTTCGGGATCGATCACCATGTGGCGGGCAAGCGGCTGGCGGAGCTCTGGAAGCTTCCCGAGGCGGTGGGCGAGGTGATGTGGCTGCACAGCCAGCCCTTCGAGGCGCTGCCCGAGGGGACGAACCGGACACTGGTGCAGATCGTGACGGTGGCGAAGGGGATCTGTCGGCAGTTGCACCTGGGCGAGCCGGCGGACTTCGATGCCCCGCCGACGGTCGATGCGTTGATCGAGCAGGCGGGGCTGCGCTCGAACCGGGTCGATGGGCTGGTGCCGCGGATCCACCGCTCAACGGCCGAGCGGTGTTCGGCGATGGGGCTGGGGGAGCAATCGAGCCCGGAGCTGCTGCTGCGGTCGATCTTCGCGGCGAACAAATCGCTGGGCCGGTTGAACACGCTGCTGACGGCGCGGACGCGGACGGCCGAGGGCCTGGAGCGTGCGGTGAAGGCGGCCGAGGCGTTCCTGGGGGCGCTCGAGCCGGGGCAGTCGGCGACGCGGGTGCTGGGGATGATCGCGCGGTCGGCGCGGGCGGCGGCGGGGCGCGGTTGCGTCGCGGCGCTGCTGCGTCGGGGGACCGACGAGCCGACGCAGCTCTTCGGGTTCGATGCGGGGGAGCGGCTGACCGAGCCGGTGGTCGTGGGGCGCGACGAAGCGGCGGATCTGCGCGCGCAGGCGAACGCGATCCCGGTGCTGGGCGCAGAGCGGGCGGGGGATGACGAGTCCGGGGCGATGGCGGCGGTGCTGCTGGAGGAGCCCGAGGGGGGCGGCGCGCCCGCGTGGGGGGTGTCGCGTGAGATGCGGGTGCTGACGCTGGCGTGGTCGATGGCGCTGTCGTCGGCGATCGAGGGGGACCGGGCGCGGCGGCTTGGGGAGAAGCTCGCGCAGGCGAACCGGGCGTTGGGCGAGGCGCAGTCGCGGCTGGCGGAAGTGGAGTCGATGTCGCGGCTGGGGGAGATGACCGCGGGCGCGGCGCACGAGATGAACAACCCGCTGACGGTGATCTCCGGGCGCGCGCAGCTGCTGGCGAGCCGTGCGAGCGACGAGACAAGCCGACGGGCGATCGATGCGATCGTGGAGGCGACGGCGGACCTGACGGACCTGATCTCGAGCCTGAATCTTCTGGCCGATCCGCCGAAGCCTTCGGCTTCGGTGGTGGAAGTGGCGCAGATCGTGCGCGAGGCGGCGCGGATCGCGGGTGATCGGACGGGGCGCGAAGCGGAGATCGGCGAGATCGGGCCGGGTTTGCGCGTCGAGGGAGATGCAGATTTGTTGTCGTCGGCGCTGGCGGAACTGGTGATCAACGGGCTGGAGAGTGCGGATGCGGCGCGGGTGCGGATTTGGGCTGAACCGGCGGGAGCGGATGGCCGACTGACAATCTCGGTCGTTGATGACGGAGCGGGAATGAGCCCGCGGACGCGGAGTCACGCGTTCGATCCGTTCTTCAGCGACAAGCCCGCGGGGCGGAGCCGGGGGCTTGGGTTGTCCAGGGCCCGCCGGGTGATCGAGTTGCACGGCGGGGAGATCGGGCTGGTCAGCGAGCCGGGCGCGGGAACAACCGCGACGATCCGGCTGCGAGCGATCGAGGGAGCGGAGTGATGAGCCGACCGGCGCGACGCCGAACCAACCAGAGCCAGGAGGGCCCGCACGCGGCGCGGGTGCTGGTGGTGTCTCCGGATGCGGAGACCTGCCGGCGGCTTCGCCGGTTGCTGCACGGGCTGGGGCTGGGGTGCGTGATCGAGCGGGGCCCGGCCGACGCGCTGGTGGCGAGCGAGCGCGGCTCGTTTGACCTTGCGATCGCGCACGATGCGCTGGCGGGGAACTCGGCGATCGGGCTGATCGAATGCTGGGCCGAGCGAGGCGACGGGCCCGTGCCGATTCTCATGGCCGACCACATCGCGCTGGATGATGCGCTGGTGGCGATGCGTGCCGGCGCCGCGGACCTGATCGCGACGACGATCGGGATGGACGAGCTGCGCGAGCGGCTGGCGCGTTCGATCGAGAAGGCCGCGGTGACGCGCCGCCAGAGCGACCGGATCGAGCGGCTGCGGCGTCTTTGCAAGAAGCTCAACGATGCGCGGCAGCAGGTCAGCCGACAGGTCGGGGCGCTCTGCTCGGATCTGGCGACGGCGTACGACGACCTGGCGGGGCAGCTCGATCGCGTGTCGCTGGCGAGCGAGTTCCGCAGCGTGATCCGCGGGGAGCTGGAGATCGAGGAGCTGCTGCGGGTCGCGATGGAGTATGTGCTCGCGAAGGTGGGCCCGACGAACGCGGCGGCGTACCTGCCCGACACGGCCGGGGACTTCAGCCTCGGCGCGTATGTGAACTACGACCGCCCGCGCGAGACGGCCGAGGTGCTGTTCGATCGACTGGCCGATGTGCTGGCGTGCCGATTCGAGCACGACCGCGATGTCGTGCAGCTCTGCAATGATGCCGAGCTGGAAGACCGGCTGGGCGATGAATCGCACTGGCTCGACGGGCAGACGCTGCTGGCGGTGCCTTGCGTACACGACGGCGAGTGCCTGGCGGTCGTGACACTCTTCCGCGACGAGCGGAGCCAGTTCCCCGAGGACCTGCTGCCCACGCTGCGGGTGATCTCGGATGTGTTCGCCGAGCAGTTGGCGCGGGTGATCCATGTTCACCACCGCCATGTGCCGAAGGATCAGTGGGGATCGCAGGACAACCCGGACGACAACTTCGGTCTGGCGGCGTGAAGCTTCGGCAATAGGGAATGGGCAATTGGCAATGGGGATCGGCGGGGGCCGGTGATTGTCTGCTGCGCGTCTAGTTCAAAGAACGGTCGCTAGAATGAGTCGTTTCATCGCTTTCTCCTGGAACTTGTGAACGCGAGGCAGACCAGTGAAAGGGCACAGGTATTCGGCGCTGGAACTGCGCTTGCAAGCCGCAGGCCATGTTGGCTGGATGTCGGGCGGTCAGGCGCAATGTTGTCGAGCCGATCCTTGAGGTAGGTGAATTCGAGGAGGAACCATGACCCCTGCCAGATTCGTTCATCGCTCGACGGCGTCGGCGAACGGTCTTCGTTCCATTCGCTTACGCCTCCGGATCCGTCGAGCAGTCCCCAGGGGCTCTGAACATCCGGGTACTGCCCGACCGAGAAATACTGCCATCGCTCGTCGGGATCGAGCGTGACGAAGTACTCGCCCGCGTTGGTTTCGCCGCCCATGTCGGGCGGGGCGCTGATGAGCATCTCGTCGCCGCTGTCGGGGCGGAGCCAGTAGCCGCCTTCACCCGGGCCGTGCTTGTCGGGATCCCAATACATGCCCTTGGCCCACTCATCCATGCTCGGGATCCAGAACTTGGCGTCGGGGTTGCGCGTGTGCTGGTCGGTCGGGTTGCCCTGCGCGTCGACGCCGCCGAAGGTGGAGGTGTCGTAGACACCGGTTTCGAAGGCCCACTTCTCGTTGACCTTATCGTTGTGCAGCCAGTTGACATACCTGGCCGCGTAGTACCAGCTCATGTCCGCCGGGAAGCTGGCGGCATCGGGGTGAACGAGCGTGTACTGCGGATCCTCGCCGGGGCCCGGGTTGGGATTCTGCGGCCGGATCCAATAGCTCGTGAAAGCCGACAAGTCGATGCGCTCGTCGTTGTGCGGCCAGTACGCATCGACGAACTCGAACCACTGGCCGACCGTGACCTCGGTGCGGGTCATGCGGTACTCGTAATCGACATCGCCGATCTCGACGAGATCGCTGGCGGGCGGGTGAAGAAACGGAGCTTCCTGCGCATTGGCCGGCCGATTGCCCGGATCGCCGATCGTCGCCCAGTCGAAGTCGTAGTCGGGAACGGGCTGGGCGAGGGCGGGGGCCGCGAGCACAGCCACCGAGAGCGCGGAGATCCTCGAAGCTCGTCGCATCATGCCAGTGTCATCGGCAACCGATGCGAACGCAACCGAGAATCGGCCGCCTTCATTCACTCATCAAAGTACGCGTCCGCCTCGTCGGGCATCTCGCGGAGGAGTTCGTGGATCGAGAGATCCTCGGGGGCGTCGGCGAGGTCGATGACGATGGGGCCCCGGCGGTCGGGGGACTCGGTCTCGTGGAGGCGGGTCTTGCGGCGGGGGGTGTCGTCGTCCTTGCGGGACTTGCCGCGGATGAACAGGCGGATGGGGACCTCCTCGAAGGGGAGTTCCTCGCGGAAGCGGTTGAGCAGGTATCGGCGGTAGTTGGGCGTGAACAGGTCGGGACGGTTGACCATCAGCACGATGGTGGGCGGGTTGGTGGTGACCTGGGCGGCGTAGTAGACCTTGGCGATGGTGCCGAGCTTGTTGGACGGGCCGCGGGTGTTGAGGATGCCCTCGACGAGTCGGTTGAGTTCGCCGGTACCGACGCGTTGGCTGGCCTGTTCGTGGAGCTCGAAGGCGATCTCGATGGTCTCGCGGATGTTGACGCCGTGCTTGGCGCTGATGATCGCGATGGGGCAGACGGCGAGCCCCTTGAGTTCCTCGCGGATGTAGGGCTCGAAGTCGCCGGGGCCGATGGGCTGGCCCTTGCGGTTCTTGCGTCCCTCGATCTGGTCCCACTTGTTGACGACGATGACGCAGGGCTTGAACGCGGCCTGGACGAGCTGGGCGAGGTGCTGATCGACCTGACTGATCTGCTCGGTCGCGTCGACGACGAGCAGGACGACATCGCAGCGTTCGATCGCGTTCTTGGCGCGGTCGAAGGCGAAGTGCTCGAGTCGGCCCTGGAAGCTCTTCTTCTTGCGCAGCCCGGCGGTGTCGATCGCGACGACGGACCTGCCGTCGAAATCGAATCGGACATCGATCGCGTCGCGGGTGGTGCCCGGGATCTCGCTGACGATGACGCGTTCCTCGCCGGCGAGGGTGTTGATGAGGGTGCTCTTGCCGGCGTTGCGCTTGCCGACGATCGCGATGCGGAGGTCGGCGGAGGTGAATCGCTCGTCGTCGCCGGCGGACTCGGGGGTGAGCTCGTAGAGCCGATCGAGCATGTCTCGGCGGAAGTACTTGGTGGTCGCCGAGCAGGGCATGGGCTCGCCGAAGCCGAGGGCGGCGAGTTCGTACGCGTGGGCTTCCCACTTGGGCCCGTCGCACTTGGTGGCGACGACATGGACCGGCACGAGCGAGTCGCCTCGGGCGCGATCCCCGAGCCGCTGCTCGCGGAGGCGCTGGGCGATCTCCTCGTCGGCGGGGGTGATGCCGGCCTGGCAGTCGACCGCGAAGAGGATGAGGTCGGCGGTGCTGACGGCTTCGGCGATCTGGGCTTCGATGTCGCCGGTGAGCGTGGAGAGGTCCGAGCCGATCTCGTCGTAGCGTTTGCCGTCGGCGACATAGACGCCGAAGCCGCCGGTGTCGATGACCTCGGCGGGCTTGTGGTGGAGCTTGTCGGGGCTCTCGAGTTCGACGATGGTCGCGACGCGATCGCGCGTGACGCCCGGCTCGTCGTCCACGATCGAGATGCGCTCGCGGGCGATGAGGTTGAGCAGGGAGCTCTTGCCCACATTGGGGCGGCCGACAATGGCGATACGCGGGATCGGCATGGTCGGGACTCTAGGGCGGGCGCCGGGTCGGGGATCCGCCGGGGGCGGGGCGGCGGGTGAAGTGCCGCGTGCGGCGGGGCGACGGCGGGAGGTTGGATCAGCGGACCCGACCGAGTTCGACCACTTCGGCGAAGGTGTCGTCCTCGATCAGGAACGGTTCGCGGTACTCGACGCGGAAGCCCCGGGCGACGAGTTCGTAGAGGCGTTCGGTCGTGGTGACGAGGAGGCCGCGCGGCATGGACTCGAGGTCCTCGACGGTGGTGGTGTCGGGGAGCGTCTGCACCTGGCGGTTGAGCTCGTAGATCAGGTCGGAGCGGTTGAAGTCGAGGGCGTAGACCGGGAGCCCGGCGGCGGCCCGCTCGGCAACGAGCGTGGCAAAGGCGTCGACGCGGCGGTCGCGGTTGCTCCAGAGGGAGGGATCGAGCGCGGCGGCGAACCCGACCCAGGTCCAGGTCACGACGATCGCGGCCAGGCCCCGGTAGGCGCGGGCGCGGGACTGTCCGCGGGTGCCGGCACGCGCGGATCGGCCGAGGCGAAGGACCGCGACGAGGGAGGCGAGGACGATGAGTGCCACGGCCGCGGCGACGATCGCCTTGGAAGTCGGATCGCCGACGGCTCGGCCGGTCGAGTGGAGGTAGATCTCCGCGGCGACCAGGGCGAGGATGGGGAACACCGCGAGCGTCCAGAGCCCGGCGACGCAGCGCGAGCCGATCTCGGATTGGGCCATCGCCTTGTCGAGCAGGTCGAGCACGCCGCGCGCGAGCAGCACGACACTCGGGACGAGGATCGGCAGGAGGTAGTAGCTGCGCGAATGCGGGACGAGCGAGAGCACAAAGACGGGGACGACGACGCTCCAGAAGAGCACGCGACCGCGCGCCAGATCGGGTCGGCGGCGGACCCAGGGGACGACGAACGCCGCGGGAAGGAGGAGCCCCCAGG
>JBICIG010000100.1:0-15594 GCA_043101605.1 Phycisphaerales bacterium JB037 | reverse complement strand
CGACTGATCCCACGCCACGCCCGCCCGCTTTCAAGCCCCGCCACCACCCCGGTTTCGCCGCCGATTCGGCCCCTGATTTCGCCCCCCTCCCACCCCCTCGGAATCGGGCTCCCGTGCGAGTTCGCGCCTAGAATTCCCGTCGCCGCGAACACCCTCCGATGACCCCCTCGCGGCCGTCCACGGAGAGGCTCATTCCATGACGGATCGTGACGATTCGATGCCGGTGATCGACCCCGAGCAGGGCGGCCGCGTCACCGACCAAGCCATCGAGCGCGAGCTCCAGGACAGCTACCTCACCTACGCCATGAGCACCATCATGGACCGGGCCCTGCCCGATGTCCGCGACGGGCTCAAGCCCTCCCAGCGGCGCATCCTCGTCGCGATGAACGACCTCTCCCTCCGACCGGGCAAGAAGCACCTCAAGTGCGCCAAGATCGCCGGCGACACCTCGGGCAACTACCACCCCCACGGCGAATCGGTCATCTACCCCACGCTCGTCGGCATGGCCCAGCGCTGGAAGATGCGCACCACGCTCATCGATCCCCAGGGCAACTTCGGCTCCATCGAGGGCGATCCGCCCGCCGCCATGCGCTACACCGAGGCGCGCCTCACCCACGCCGCCGTCGACATGCTCGAGGACCTCAAGCTCGGCACCGTCGACTTCCAGCCCAACTACGACGACCGCCTCCAGGAGCCCACCGTCCTGCCCGCGCGGTTCCCCAATCTGCTCATCAACGGCGGCATGGGCATCGCCGTCGGCATGGCCACCAGCCTCCCCCCGCACAACCCCACCGAAGTCTTCGACGCGATCACCCGCACCCTCGACAACCCCGACATCTCCCTCGCCGAACTCATGGAAGACGAGAAGGACGAGGACGGCACCGTCACCCGACTCGGCATCAAGGGCCCCGACTTCCCCACCGGCGGCGTCATCCAGGGCATCCGCGGCATCCACGAGGCCTACTCGGGCGGACGCGGGCGCGTCCGCGTCCGCGGCATGTGCCATGTCGAGCCCATGCCCAACAGCCGCGAGCAACTCGTCATCGACGCGATCCCCTACGCGCTCATGCAGAGCACCCTCGTCGAGAAGATCGTCGAAGCCGTCAAGGACGAGCGCATCAAGGACATCTCCGATGTCCGCAACGAGTCGGGCCGCCAGGCCCAGACCCGCATCGTCATCGAGCTGAAGAAGGGCGCCGATGCCTCGGTGGTCGAGAACCAGCTCTACCAGCACACGCCCCTGCAGCAGACCTTCAGCATCATCAACATCGCGCTGGTCAACCGCCAGCCGCGCACCCTCGGGCTCAAGGATCTCATCGGTCTCTACATCGAGCACCGCACCGAGGTCATCCGCCGACGCACGCTCCACCTGCTCCGCGAAGCCAAGAAGAAGGCCCACATCCAGGAGGGCCTGATCTACGCCGTCTGCGACCTCGACGAGGTCATCGCGATCATCCGCGCCAGCCGCAGCCGCGAGGAGGCGATCACCCGCCTGACCGAGCGGCGCTTCCGCATCCCCGCCGATCATCCCTTCGCCCCCAAGCTGCCCGAACGCCTCCGCCGACAGTCCGCCGCCGCCGAGGCCGAGGGCGGCGTCCTGCTCTCACGCGTGCAGGCCGAGGCGATCGGCGCCATGCGCCTCATCCAGCTCGTCGGGCTCGAGATCGAGAAGCTCGTCGCCGACTACACCGAACTCGTCGCCCAGATCGAGGACTACGAGGACATCCTCGCCCGCCCCGAGCGCGTCCGCTCGATCATCCGCGAGGACTGCGCCGACATGCGCGAGCGCTACGGCCGCGACCGCGTCACCACCATCGAGGAGTCCGCCGACGACATCGACCTCGAAGCCCTCATCCAGGAGCACGATGTCGCCGTCACCATCAGCCACCAGGGCTATGTCAAGCGCGTCCCCCTCGACACCTACGCCGCACAGGGCCGCGGCGGAAAGGGCATCCGCGCCTCGGACTCCAAGGACGGCGACTTCATCGAGCATGTCTTCGTCGCCTCCACCCACGACCACCTGCTCTGCTTCACCGACACCGGTCGCGTCTTCAAGCTCAAGGTCTACGAGATCCCCGAGATGAGCCGCACCTCCCGAGGGCGCGCCATCGTCAACCTCATCGACCTCAAGCCCGGCGAGTCCACCCGCGCCTACCTCACCATCAAGGACTTCGAGCAGGACGGAAAGAACCTCACCTTCATCTCCCGCCGCGGGCTCGTCAAACGCACCTTCCTCAAGGCCTACCAGAATGTCAACCGCTCCGGGCTCATCGCCGTCGGCCTCCGCGAGGACGACGGGCTCCTCGATGTCCTCCTGACCGACGGCACCGACGACCTCATCCTCGTCACCTCGGGAGGCATGGCCATCCGATTCAACCAGGACGATGTCCGACCCATGGGACGCTCCGCCGCCGGCGTCAAGGGCATCGAACTCGCCGACGACCACTCCGTCATCGCCGCCGTCCGCGTCCCCATGCTCGACGACCCCGACACCGACCCGCGCGAACGCCGCACCGCCGACCCCGCCGTCACCCTCCTGACCATCACCCGCAACGGGTACGGCAAGCGCACCGGCGTCGATGAATACCGCGTCCAGCCCGAGTCCGGGCCCACCCGCAGCCAGTCCCGCGGCGGCAAGGGACGCACCGACATCCGCACCACCCCGCGCAACGGGCCCTCCGTCGCCGCCCTCCTCGTCGACGAATCCGACGATGTCGTCGTCATCACCCGCAAGGGCCAGCTCGTCCGCACCCCCGCCGCCTCCATCAGCCAGTACGGCCGCGGGGCCCAGGGCGTCCGCGTCGTCAGCCTCCGAGACGCCGACGAGGTCGTCTCGGCCGCCCGCGTCCCCGAGGGCGAGGAACCCCCCGCCGACACCCCCGACCCCTCCCTCAACGGCCAGCCCGCCGACGACGCCTGATCCACTTCCCGATTCCGCCGCCCCGCATCGCCCGGCCAGCCCGTACACTGGCTCCCGCATGCCTACCGACTGGTCCGACAACATCGTCGTCGTCGACCTGGCCGACGAGCCCGCCCTCTCCGACGAGCTCGCCTCCATGGCCGACCGTCTCTCCCGCGAAGAAGCCCCGCCGCATGTCGTGCTGAACTTCTCACGAGTCACCTACATCAACAGCTCCAACATCGCCCAGCTCCTCAAGATCCGCCGTCAGCTCAACCATGTCTCCCGCCGCCTCCGCCTCTGCTCGGTCAGCGACGAGATCTGGTCGGTCATGCTCGTCACCGGGCTCGACAAGGTCTTCCAATTCGCCCCCGACCCCATGACCGCCCTCGCCGGGCTCCAACTCGAAGACGCCGGCGGCTGACCGGCCCGCCCGGGATCTTCGCGCAAATCGGACTTCCCCACGCCGATACCCCGCTGCCGCGACGCACCCCGATCGCCGACCCCACGGTTCTTCCCCGCCACCGCCGCGCCCGCGCCCGGTAGACCCGTACGATGACCCCCGTGACACGACGCACCGCCCAGCCCGATCCCGCCGCCGCCGTCGCCGAACTCCGCGGGGTCCGCAAGACCTACTACAAGCCCGACGGCACGATCATGGTCGAAGCCCTCCGCGGCATCGACATCAAGATCGACCACGGCGAGTATGTCGCCATCATGGGCGCCTCCGGCTCGGGCAAGAGCACCCTGCTCAACATCCTCGGCTGCCTCGATCAGCCCACCGAGGGGCACTACCTCCTCGACGGTGTCGACATCGGCGAACTTGGCGATGCCGAGCTCTCGGCCTATCGCGGCCGAAAGATCGGCTTCATCTTCCAGGCCTTCAACCTCATCCCCCAGCTCATGATCGAGGAGAATGTCGAGGTCCCCCTCTTCTATCAGGGCATAAACAAGCGCATCCGCCGCGATCGCGCCGCCGCCGCCCTGGAGATGGTCGGGCTCGGCGATCGCCTCGGGCACCGCCCCAGCGAACTCTCCGGCGGTCAGCAGCAACGCGTCGCCATCGCCCGCGCCCTCGTCACCGAGCCCGTCGTCCTCATGGCCGACGAACCCACCGGCAACCTCGACTCCACCACCGGCGAGGCGATCCTCCAGCTCTTCGAACGCCTCCACGAGCAGGGCATGACCATCCTCATGGTCACCCACGACGACGCCATCGCCGACCGATGCCGTCGCGTCATCCGCCTCCGCGACGGCGTCGTCGAGGTCGACCGCCTCGTTCGCGAGAAAACCGCCGAAGCCGTGCGCGCCTGATCAATCCACAACGCTCGCCGAGCGAAACCGCTCACCCGCGGGCCACGCCCTGCTCCGAAGGGCAAACCGTGCTCCCAACGCGCTACCGCTCCCCGCCCTCGTTCGCCCCGCCCGCGTCCTCATCCGTCGGCTCGGCAACCCCCACAAACCGCCTCACCTCGATCCGCGGGCTGAACTCCACGAACTTCCCGACAAACGGCGGCACATTGAACGCGCCCACCGACTCCCGCCCCTCGTTGAACACCAGCCCCGGCGCAAAGGTCGTCTCCACCCGCCACAGCTCGAACCGACCCGTTTCTTCGGCCCGCTCGATCGCCCGCTCGAACTCGCGTGAGATCACCACGCTCACGCCCGAACCGATCGGCTGCATCAACTCCTCGTCCATCACCGACACGATCGCCCGCCGCTCCCGCTGACCCGGCGCTCGCTCGGTCAGCCGGATCACCTTCACCAGCCAGGTCGGCTGGCCCGTCAGCTCGCGGTTGGTCGTCACCGTCCAGCGCTCGATCTCGCCGAGCATCTGCTCGTATCCCGCCTCGGTCGTGGGCGTCGCCCGGTCCCCAAACGCCGTCCGGTACCGCCGCTGCAGCTCGGCCAGCATCGACCACGCCGACGCGTGCGGATCGGCCGGCACCGGCGCCATCGCCAGCGTCGGCTCCGTGCTCGCGGGCACCTCCTCGAGTGCTCGCCGCAGGTCGCGGATCGTGTCCCGCGCCTGGTTGACCATCGCCTCGAGCTCGGCGTTGCGCTGCTCGATCCGCCGCGCCCGCGCGTCCGCGTCGGCCAGCGCCTCGCGCAGCCGCGCCACCTCCCGACGCAGCCGCACGACCTCGTCGTCGCTCTCCTGCGCCCGCGCGCCCGTCGACAGCACCGCCACGCCCAGCAACGCCGCGATCACCAGCGCCACCCGATCGTGCCCCCTCATCATCCGCATCATCCGCCCGGTCATGCTCCGGCTCCCTTCGCGGGCGCTCGCACGGGCCCGCCCGGACACTCTACCATCGCCCGTCGGGAGCGTTGCCCCCGCCGGAGCCCCGCGTGCGCACCCATCAGGATGCAACCCGACCCCGAACGACCGAGGACCTCCTCGGCGCTCCCCTCATGAGACGCCTCGATCGCCTCGATGTTCTCAGCCGACGCGTCTTCGCCGGCAAGCTCCAGGGCGAGCGCCGCTCCAAGCGCCGCGGGCAGTCCGTCGAGTTCGACGACTACCGCCCCTATGTCCCCGGCGATGACCTCCGCCACATCGACTGGAATGTCCTCGCCCGCCTCGACCGCTTCTTCCTCAAGCTCTTCCGCGAGGAACAGGACCTCTCCCTCCACCTCATCCTCGACTGCTCGCCCTCCATGGACGCGGGCAACCCCTCCAAGCTCCGCGTCGCCCATCAGCTCGCCATGGCGCTGGGCTACATCGGGCTGGTCAACCACAACCGCGTCATGGTCACCCGCTTCGGGCTCGCCGGGCCCGCCAGCGCCGACTCCCTCGCCCCCCTGCGAGGCCGCCGCAGCCTCCGCCGACTCTCCGAGTTCCTCCTCGCCACCTGGGACCGCCTGGAAGACCCCGAACGCCCGCGTGATGCCGAGGACTTCCACGCGGCGATGCGACGCCTGGCGATCACCCGCTCGGGCGCCGGCGTGCTCGTCCTTCTCTCGGACATGCTCTTCCCCGAGGGCTCCCTCCCCGGGCTGAACTTCCTCTCCGGGTTTGCCGCCGGCGGGTTCGACGCTCACCTCCTGCACATCCTCAGCCCCGACGAACTCGACCCGGCCCGCGACCAGGACACGCTCGTAGGCGACCTGCGCCTGACCGACGCCGAGACCGGCCGCGCCGCCGAGGTCACCATCTCCGCCGCCCTGCTCAAGCGCTACCGCCAGCGCCTCGATGCCTTCACCGCCGACCTCGACCGCCTCTGCAAGGCCCGGGGCATCTCGCGCCTGCTCGTCCCCAGCGACACCCCGCTCGACGACCTGCTCCTCAAGCAGCTCCGCAAGCGGCGGCTCTTGGGCTGACGCCGACCGCCGCAACCCCGGCAAACGAGAAAAGGCGCACAAACAAGGGATGTGTTCCACGTGGAACACATCCCCGATCCGTGCGCGCAATGAGCCTGCCTCGAGTCCTACGCCCCGACCCGCGGCGGCTTCTCGCCGGTCAACTGCTCGTAGGTCGCGTCGTCGAGCCCGAGGTACTCGCGCATGTGCGCGTCGTACACCACCTCATCCTGCTCGCGCGACAGGTCCAGCCGCAGCTCGTTGATCACCTTCGTCCCCTGGGCGATCCAGTCGTCGAAGGTTTCCTTGGCGATGTTCGCCCGGATCCACTCGCCGACGGGTCCGCGGAAGGGCGGGCGCTTCATCTCGGTGCCCGGCCGCCCGGTCCGCTTGCAGATGAACGACCCGTCGGGCGCCGGGCCGACCTTCTTGGCTTTGACCTCCGGCACGGGCAGGTCGAGCTTGCCGAGCAGTTCGGCGATCGCATCCCTCGGCATGAGGTCGCCCCGCTCGGCCGCGGCGACATACCCCCGCGTGAGGATCTCCCCCGCCTCGTCGGTCTTCATCGCCGCCATGTACGCCGCCCCGGCGAGCTGATACGCCTTGCTCATCGCGGGGTTGAGTTCTACGCACCGCTTGAAGCTCTCGGCCGCCTCCTCGTACCGCCCCGCCTGGTTGTACGCGTTCCCCAGCGAGAAATGCGCCATGTCGTTCTCGGCGTCCTCGCGGGCCATCTTCTCGAACTGGGCGATCCGGTCCTCGATGTTCATGCGGTCCTCCGCGGGCTGGGCTGCCGGTGCGATTCCTTCCAACCATAGTCCGCGGCGGGCCGGAGCACCCGCTCCAAACGAGCCGAGACCGTGAGGGTGCGGACTCTGGCGATGGGGCACCGAACCCGCTCCCTGACGGTCGCGGCTCGTCACGACCGGCGGACGCGGCGCGGACGCCGTACCCTTGTCCGCACGCATGGCACCTCCCGACCCGATGCTCGAGACGCGACTGGCCGCGCTGACGCTCCGGTCGCCGGTGATCCTCGCCGCGGGCACCGCCGGCACGCTCGACGAGGTCGGCGAGGTGCTCGATCTCTCGCGCGTGGGCGCCCTGGTCACCAAGTCCATCACCGCCGAGCCCCGCGCGGGCAACCCGCCCTGGCGCGTCGCCCCCCTCCGCGCCGGCATGCTCAACGCGATCGGGCTGGCCAACCCGGGCATCGACGCATTCATGCGCGACCACGCCCCGCGCATCGCTGGGGTCCCGACCACCGTTCTCGGCTCGATCGCGGGCTTCTGCATCGACGACTATGTCGCCGTCGCGCGCCGATTCAGCGAGATCGACGCGATGCCCGGCGTCGAGCTCAATGTCTCGTGCCCCAACGTCCACGGCGGGGTCGAGTTCGGCGTCGATCCCGACGCGTTGGGCGAACTCATCAAGCGGGTCCGCGCCGCCCTCGGCACCCACCAGCCCGCGGGCAAGCCGACCGACAGCGCCCTGATCGTCAAGCTCAGCCCGATCGCGGTGGGGCGGCCGTCGATGGTCGACATCGCCCGCGCCGCCATCGAAGCCGGCGCCGATGCGCTGACCATCAGCAACACCGTCCCGGCGATGGGCATCGAGGTCGAGACCCGCCGGCCCATGCTCGGCAACCGTACCGGCGGGCTGAGCGGGCCCGCGGTCCACCCCATCGCGCTCAAGCTCGTCCACGATGTGCACAAGGCGATCGCGCGCGACGCGGGCGTCCCGATCATCGGGCTCGGCGGCGTGCTCCGCTGGCAGGAGGCGGCGGCGTTCATCCTTGCGGGCGCCTCGGCCGTCGCGATCGGCACGGGGCTGTTCGTGAACCCGCGCATCCCGCGGAAGGTGAACGCCGGGCTGGCAAAGTGGGCCCGCCGACAGGGCGCGCAGAGCGTGCGTGACCTCGTCGGCACGCTGCACTCCTGACGCGCCGCCGGGCTTTTCCATGACACCCATGACACGACCGCCCCGGGAAACGCGGAGCGCCCGGGGCGGCCTGTGCGCGGGCCCGCCGACAACTCCTGCGAGCGACGGATCGGGCCCGGGGTCGCGTCAGCGTCGGCGGCGGGTCGCGGTCAGCCCCGCGACGCCGAGCAGCGCCAGCGATCCCGGCGCGGGGGTCCCACGGACCCGGAAGATCAGGAACTCATCGTGGTTGGCGCCGGGGTTGAAGGGGTTGCCCGTGCCGGTGTTGTGCCAGATCCACTCGGCGCTCGGGCTGATGCCCGGGTTATGCCCCCAGGTGGTGATGTTGCCGGCCACGCGGTTGTCCCAGTTGGCAAAGGTGGAGGGAGAGACCCACGCCCACGCGTTGCTCGCCGCCCAGTTGAGCGCCTGATCGACTTCATTCTGGGTCGGCATCTGGAGCCACGGCCACGACGAGGGCCAACTCGAGTTGATCTGCTGCAGGTACGCGCCGACGGGCAGGACCTCCCACACCGGGCTGCCCGTGTCGAAGCTCAGGCTCTGGGTGGTGTTCGTGAAGTCGCCCAGGAAGCCCTGTGCACCGCCGAAGTCCGACGCGGTCGCGACATAGAAGTAGTCCGTCGGGTTCATCCCGGTGAGCGTGAAGTTGTACGCGGCGGCCCAGTTGTTGCCCGTGCCGACGGCCGAGCCGACGGTCGCCGAAGCCGTCCCGACATACGCGTCGAACTGGTTGTCCACGGTCATGTTGATGACCCAGGTGTCGCTGGCGAGCGCGGGGCGCGCCAGCCCGGCGGCGAGGCCCGAGGCAAGGGCGAGCGAACAGACGATCGAACGGGTGGTGGTCATGGGTGAGTCCCTCGGTGAGCAGGCGGCGAGCGCGGCGATCGCCGGCCCGGCAACGCGCCGGGCACTCCGATCAGCCGTGTGTGTCTGCGGGACGGGGCGCTGGCCCTCGTCTTCACCAGGGCAAGCGGCGACCGCGGGCGGGGCTCACGGGGGTGTTGTCAAAAAGTTGTGTAACAAGAAACGCCCCGTTGCCGGGGCGCTGGAGGGAGAGGCGATGGGAAGGCGGTCGCGGTTCGTTCGACGCCGACGGGGTCCGATCAGTTCCCCCGTCCGAACGCCTTGAGCAACCGATCGCTCGGGCGAACCTGGACGACCGGGGGCTCGCCCGCGTCGTCGTCGGCCGGATCGGCGACCTGCGGCCCGACCGCTTCCGGCGGGTTCTCGCCCGACGCAACCGGCTCGGACTCGGCCGGCTGGCTCTCGATCGTCGGGCTCGCGTCCGCCTCGCTCGCGGCCTCGGGCTCGATCTTCCTGATCTCGCCCGATGCGGTGACATGCTCGAACTTCACGCTCACGCGCTTCGACACGCCCCGCTCCTGCATCGTCACGCCGAACAGCCGGTCCGCGGCCGCCATCGTCCGCTTGTTGTGCGTGATGATGATGAAGTGGCTCGTGTCGGTGAACTGCCGCACGACATTGGTGTACCGCTCGACATTCGCATCGTCGAGCGCGGCATCGACCTCGTCGAGCACGCAGAAGCACGACGGGCGCGAGCGGAAGATCGACAGCAGCAGCGCGACCGCCGTCATCGTCTTCTCGCCGCCCGAGAGCTGGCTGATCGAGCGGGGCTCCTTGCCCGGCGGCTTGGCGATCACCTCGATGCCGCTCTCAAGCGGATCGATCTCGTCGGTCTGGATCCTCTGCCCGTCGACCTCCTTGACGAGCGGCATGAGGCGGACCTCGGCCCGTCCGCCGCCGAAGAGCTTGCGAAACATGCCGCCCGTGCCGGCGAACTCTTCCTGGATCCGCTCGAACGCCTCGATGAAGCGCGTCTTGGAGACCTCGTTGAGGTGCTCGATGAGGCTGATGAGCTGCCTGCGGGCCGCGTCGATGTCTGCGACCTGCTGGATCAGCTCCTCGTTCCGCTCGGCCAGCAGCGTCTCCTCCTCGATCGCATCAAGGTTCACATGCCCGAGCGACTTGATCTCCTTGCGGAGTTCGTCGATGGTCTGCTGCGCCGTGTCGCGGTCTTCGAGGACCAGGTCGCCCGCCGAGGCGATGAGCTTGTACTCCTCGTACTCGGCCGACAGATCCAGCCCGACCTCGTCGCCGATCCTCTCCTCCATCGTCTCGCGCTTGACCTCGACCTCGCGCCGCGAGATCTCGAGGCTGTTCCAGTCGCGCTCGAGCTGGCGGGCGCGGTCGCGGGCGAGCCCGACCTTCTCGGTCAGCTCGCCGCAGCGGGCCTCGATCTCGCCCAGCCCGCTCCGTTCGCTCTCGATCCGCCCGCGGAGCGACTCCAGCCTGGCGATGGCGTCGTCGCGCTGTCGCTCGGCGCCCTCGATCGCGGCCCGGTGCTCCTCGATGCGCTCGCTCGATCGCTCGAGCTCGTTCTCCGAGTCCCGCCGCTGGCGTTCGGCCTGATCGAGCGCCAGCGCCAGCGAGGAGTGCTCACGACGGGCCGAAGAGAGTTGTTCGCTCAGCCGCCCGACGCCGACCTTCTCGTTGGTGACGATCTCGGCCGCCTCGTCGTGCGTCGCGCGGACGCGCTCCAGCTCCGCTTCGAGCTGGGCGCAGCGTTCGGACTGCTCGCCGAAGAGCCGGTGCAGCGAGTCGGCCTTCTCGGTCAGCGCCGCGCGGTCACGCTGCAGGCTCTCGAGGCGCTGGGTCGTCTCGGCGCGCTCGGCGGCGGCCGATTCGCGCTCGCGCGACAGCCGCTCCAGGTCGGCTCTGCACCGGTCGCGCTCGCTCGCGAGCTGCACGCGCTGGCGCTGGGCGTCGGCGAGCTGGGTCTCCAGCGCGGCCCGGCGGTCGTTGACGCGGGCGCTCTGCGAATCGACCGATTCGAGCTCCTGCCTCGCCGTCGCGAGTTGCTCAGTGACGCCCCCGAGCGTGCGCACGAGTTCAGCGAGTTCGCTCTTGCGCTGCAGCACGCCCGCCTCGGCCCGCTCGGGGCCCGCGACGACGGTGCCGCGGGGCTCGAGGACCGTCGCGTCGCGCGTGACGAATCGGCACTCGGGCAGCGGCCCGGCCGCGAGCATCATCGCCGAGTCCAGCGAATCGACCGCGAACGAACGCCCCAGCAACGCGTCGAGCAGCCCCGCGACCAGCCGCTGATCGTCGTGCGAGAGCGATCGGCTCGGACGGGCCGCGTCGCGCAGCGGGATGACGCGCGGCGCCAGCGACGCGGTCGGCGTGGGCGTCGGCGGCTTGGGCGTGTGATCGATCACGCCCGATGCGGGCAGGAAGGTCACGCGCCCCGCGAGCGAGCCAAGCTCGACCCCCGAGGGCAGGTCGCTCATGGTGCGCACGACCAGCGACCCCAGCGACGCGCCGAGCGCCGCCTCGATCGCCGCCGCCTGCGGCGCATCGGTCTCGATCAGTTCGGCCAGCGGCGCCCAGACGCCGGCGAACCCCTCGCCGGCATCGCGCCGATCGAGCACGCCACGCACCGCTTCGCCCAGCCCCACGCGGTCGCGGGCCATGTCCTCGAGCGTCGATCGCCTCGCTTCGAGGTGCACGCGCTCCTGCTCGAGTTTCCAGACGCGGTCGCTCGCCCGCGCCCGGTCGTCGGTGAGCGTCGCGAGCGAGGCGGTTTCTTCTTCCAGCGACGACTTGGTGCGCGCGATCGTGGTTTCCAGCGCGCTCAGCCGCTCGGCGACCTCCTCGCTCTGGGTTGTGATCTTGTCGGCATCGTCGGCCAGCAGTTGCTCGCGGTGCTCGAGCCGCTCGATCTGCTCGGCGAACGACTCGATCCGGCGATCGTCGGCCTGGATCGACGCGAGCAGCCCCGTCCGCTGGCGTTCCATGTCCGACGCGGCGGACTTGGCCCGAGCCAACTCGCCCTGCGCCTCGCTCAGCCGCGCCATCGCCGACGCGCGCTTCTCCGCGGCCGAATCGAGGCGCTCCTCGGCTTGGCGCAGCTCGGTCTCGAGCCGCTCGATCCGCTCGGCGCAGGATTCGAGTTCGTTCGCCCGCTCGGTCGCCCGCGTGCGCAGGTCTTCGAGCCGCTGCTGCTCGGACTCGATGCGCCCGGTCAACTCGGCGATCTGGCGTTCGAGCATCCGTGCGCGTTCCTCGCCCGACGCCTGGCGGTGCTCGGCGTCGGTCGCCTCGGACTCGAGCGCCCGGATCGCGTCGATCTTCGTCGCCCGGTCCAGCTCGGCCTGCTGCTTGTGCTCCTCGAGCGTCGCCAGAACCCGGTTGGCTTCCTTGCGCCCGGTCTCGAGTTCCGCCAGGCGTGAGGTCAGCCCGCTGAGCCGCTCGCGCAGCTCGTCGTACTGATCGAACGCGAGCGCGGCCCGCAGGGCTCGGAGCTCCTCATCCAGCTCGGTGAATCGCCTCGCCTTGGCGGCCTGTCCCTTGACGATCCGCAGGCGGCGCTCGGTCGAGGCGAGCTGCTCGCGCGTCTGCACGAGGTTCCGCTCGGCCTTGTCGAGCTTGCGGGTCGATTCGATCCGCCGCTGCTTGTAGCGGGCGATCCCGGCCGCTTCCTCGAAGATCGTCCGGCGTTCGGTCGGCGAGGCGAGCAGCATCGCGTCGACCTTTCCCTGCTCGATGATCGAGTACGCGTCGGCGCCGATGCCCGTGTCGAGGAACAGCTCGCGGATGTCCTTGAGCCGGGCGCGCCGGTTGTTGATCAGGTACTGGCTCGTCCCGTCGCGGTAGAGCCGGCGCTCGACCTCGACCAGGTCGGCGTCGATCGGCAGGCTCCGCCTCGCCCGCACCGACGGGTCGAGCACCTTCGAGTCGCTCAGTTCGCTGTCGGGGTCCTCGATCTCGTGCGCGTCGTGCGGCTCGTCGGAATCGCCATCGCCATGCTCTGACGCGACCTCCCGGGGCTGCTCGAGCTCGGGGTTCTCGAACGACAGCGTGACGCTCGCCAGCCCCGCGGGCTTGCGCCCGGCCGACCCGGCGAAGATGACATCGATCATCTCCTTGCCGCGCAGGCTCTTGCTGGAGCGCTCCCCGAGCACCCACTTGATCGCGTCGACGACATTGCTCTTCCCGCACCCGTTGGGCCCGACGATCCCCGTGATGGAGTCGTCAAACCGGAACTCGGTCGGGTCGGCAAAGGACTTGAAGCCTGAGAGAGTCAGCTTGGCCAGACGCATCGATGCGCAACCTCCGTGCGAGCGATCGATTCCGCGTCAGCGCTGCGTGGCCCGTCCGTGAGCCGGTGGGGGAGCGCCCGCGTCCTGCGGCACGCCCGACCCTTCGCTGACGATCCGGGCACGATACCAGCTTCCGTCCGCGCCCGCCCGGATCCGGGTCCCTCCTCCGCATGCACCGACCGATCGATCACGACCCGTCCTCGAGCGAAGGCGGGCGGATCGGGACGATCCGCGGGCCCGCGTCCGGCGGGGGCGCGTCCGGGTTCGGGACCGTCGGCAATGGGAGGGCGCTGGGCGGCGCCTCGCCCGGACGCTCGGGGCGCTCCTCGACCTG
Source organism: Phycisphaerales bacterium JB037 (assembly GCA_043101605.1). GTDB lineage: Bacteria > Planctomycetota > Phycisphaerae > Phycisphaerales > UBA1924 > JBICIG01. Next base: position 2,000 of record JBICIG010000100.1, on the reverse strand, counting down.
CATGCCCCGCGTCGCTTCGAGCAGGCTCGCGAGCAGCCGGTCCTGCTGGGTCGTGAACACGGCGTTGATGCCGTCGGCCCTCCACAGCGCGTGCAACGCTCCGACCACCTCGGAGTAGCTCAACCCCAGCCCCGGGCGCGGGTCCTCGGGGGTGGACTTGTGCGCGAGGAACTGCACGAACTCGCCCAGGTCGGCCGACACCTGCCGGACCGTCACCCGGTCGGTCTGGTAGTCGCGGTAGTAGACGCGCACCGGATCCTCGGGCCCGTCGCTGGCGACCATGAGCCGATCGGCCCACGCGGTCGCGAAGACCGGCTGGCGGACCGTCACCTCGCCGAACAGCGCCACTCGCGGCTCGCCCTGCTGGGTGACATACACCAGCGGATCCCCCGAGGGCACGCGGTCGATCAGGAAGTTCTTGCCCACCAGCCGCCGCTCGATGCCTTGCAGCGAGTTGCCGGGGAGCCAGAGCTGGCTGGCGAGCTGAACCTCCGCATCCGAGAGCGTCCGCCCCGTGCTCGACGCCAGTTCGTATTGCTGGGCGAGCATGCGCTGGGCCTGGTCGCGCTCGGCCCGCTCGGCGAGCGTCTCGTACGCCGCCACGCGCACCAGCGGATCGGGGTCATCGATCAGCCCGCGCACGAAGCGGTCGGTCGCGGGCCCGCCCTCGACCTTGGCGAGCAGGGCAATCGCCTCGGTGCGCTGCAGCGTCGGACCCGACTCGGCCATGCGGGTCAGCGGCGCGATCGCCCGCGGGTCCCCGAAGAACGCCCCCACGCGCAGCCCCGCACGACGCAGCGTCAGCTCCGTGCTGTCGTACAGCTTGCGGACCTCGGGCAGCGCGTCCGGGCCCAGCGCGCACAGCGCCCAGGTCAGCTCCGGCGCCAGCACCGGCTGCTCCTCGATCGCACGCACGAACCGCAGCGCGTACTGCTCGCGCGGCACTCGGAAGTCGATCGGCAGGTGCTGGACCATCTGCAGGAAGTCGCTCGGGTTCTCCGTGAACTCCGCCGGCACCCGCAGCGCCACCGTCGAGTCGTTCATCCCACGGGCCGTCGGCGAGCGGTCCCGCGGCGACTGCGGGAAGCGCGTGTTGATCGCCGCCGCGATCGACCGCGCCCGCAGGTGGCTCGGGTTGTCCAGCGTGATCGCGATCTCGAGCGGCTGCGTGACCGTCCCGCCGTTGAGCACCCGCCCGACATTCAGCGTCCCCGTCCCCGCGTCCAGCGCCGGGTCGGCGAACGGGTTGACGAAGACCGGGCCCTTGGCCTCGGCGATCCGCGTCCGCTGGTACCCGCCGAACGGCTCCGACGGGCCGATCTGCATCTCCGTCGTCCACAGCGTCCCGCCCTCAAGCGAGTCGGCGTTCAGCGCCTGCACGAACACATCGAACTTCCCGCCCTCGGGCGAGCCCGGCGGGATCCGCGCGTACACCACCACCACCGCCACACTCGGATCGCTCAGCACCTCGCGCGGCGTCTTGCCCGTGCCGTCGGGATGCGCCAACGGCGTCCCGGGCAGCGAGGTCCCGCGCCCGATGCCCTTGAGCGCCATCTCCCGCTCCATGTGAGCCGCGATCGACTCCGACGGGAGCATCTTTCCGCCCGTCCCGTTGAGCCCGACCACCAGCCCGTACCCCGTTACCAGCGTCGGCTCCACGCCCGCGAAGGTCGCTTCAGACCCGATCAGCCCGCGAAGCACCGGCGGGAGATCGCGCACCACCGGCGTAACCATCGTCGCCCGCGGCGGGGGCTTGTCCGACCCGCCGCACCCCACCAGCCCGCCCGCCGAGGCGAGCAGGGCGGCGGCGAGAGCGGCACGCGCGGCGCAACGCATTGACGGGAAACGGGTTGCCGAAGCTGATCGCATCTCGGTCATGGGCGGCTCACGCAGAGGGGCCAAGGTCGGGAGAGCGCCGACCGGACGAGTGTCGCCGGCGACCCGTGGGAACAACTGTACGGAAGCGCACGCCTCCGGGTCGGTTCCGTGTTCGTTGTTGA
>JBICIG010000099.1:0-24459 GCA_043101605.1 Phycisphaerales bacterium JB037 | reverse complement strand
GCGGGTTCCGCGGCGGGACGACGCTGCTCCGCAAGGTCCTCGATTCGCACACGCAGGTCCACAGTCCCGCCGAGACCTGGTTCCTGCTCCCCCTCCCACAGGTTCAGCAGGGGGAGCAGGAACCAGGTCTCGGCGGGACTGTGGACCTGCGTGTGCGAATCGAGGACCTTGCGGAGCAGCGTCGTCCCGCCGCGGAACCCGCCGAGGATGAACGAAAGCCCGGACGGTTCCCGGACGGAATCAGATCGTGCGTCGCGCATGCCCGGTTATCGGGGATGGGTCGCCCGGCGCTCCAGAACCGGGCCGTGGGCGGGGCGTACCGGCTTGTCCCGGGCCCGCGGGCGGCACGGCGCGGGTCCTCTCGGGCAGGTCGCTGGCATCGCCCGCGTCCTCGCCCACACTTTCCCTGTCGCGCCCGCTCCCTCGAAAGGGTCGGTCGGCGGGCAACGACCCAGCGGAGACTCACCGATGCGGCGGCGGGCGATCGGGGCCATCATCTTCTCCTCGGGCATCGTGGCGGGACTCACCCCGGCCGCGATCGCGCAGACGCCCCTGGGCGAGGATGTCGGGCCCGGGTCGGAGTTCAGCGAACTGGTCCTGCGCGGCGACTGCCGCATGGTCATCGTCGGCGACTCGATCTCGGTCAAGAACCAGGACGACTTCACCCGCTCGGCGATGTACTGGGGCGTGCTGCGCACCTGGGAGCCCGAGCGATGGGTCGGCGTCGTCACCCCGGCCAACAACAAGTACCCGACGATGCAGACCCTGCTGCCCAGCCCGACCACCGCGACCGCGATCCCGCGCAACCTCCAGGACAACCCGCCCGGCAACCGCGTGTTCTCCTTCGGGTACCAGTCGTTCGCGCCCGCGGCGGCGGTGGACATCCTCTTCGATCTCCGCGTCGATCTCCCCGACAACCGACGCATCCTCGAGAACGGGATGCTCGCCGGCGGGCAGTGGAACGGCGATGACTGGTTCCGCAACCAGCCCCTCGACGCGACGATCGTCTATCTGCGCACGCCCGAGACCATCCCCTCGCTCAAGATCACCAGCGAGCGGCTGCGGACGAGTTCGAGCACCAGCGCGCCGTCCGATCTCTCGGGCTCGGTCGGCGTCGCGGGCTGGCAGGCGCCCCCGATCGACGCGGGCTTTGGCGATGTGGCGCTCCGGATCGAGACCGCGGGGGGATACGACGAATCGCAGGCGGTCACGCAGTTCATCTGGCTCGCGACACGCTTCCGAGTGCCCGACGCCACCGGGTTTCAACTCGACGCGTACGCCGTCGGCGGCGCGCGCCTCGCGGACTGGCTCTCCACCGGCCCCTATGCCTCCGACGCGTTCCTCGTGGAGCACATGCGGGCGACGGGCGCGCCCAATCTGTTCCTGATCCAGCTCGGCGCAAACAACCTGACCTTCTCCCCCGACTGGGCCGATGACTATGTCGAACTGATCGACCGGCTCGACGCGCTCGCGCAGCAGGCGGGCGCCGAGCCGCGGTTCCTGCTGGTCGCGCCCTACGGCACCTACCTGAGCATCCGGCACCTCGACGCGCTCGACGCCGCCGCGTACCTCTTCGACATCGCCTCGACCGGCACGCCGCGCGTCGACGAGTCGCGCATCGCGTTCGTCAACCTGCCCGGGCTGCTGGGCGGCCCGATCGATCCCGACCTGCTCATCGACACCATCCACCCCACCCCCGACGGGGCCGACCTGCTGGCGCGCGAGATCTGGCGCGCCCTCACCGGCGATGCGGCGCTCGACGGCTGCGACGCGGACCTCACCACCACCGCCGATCCGGACAACCAGCTCTTCGGCGTGCCCGACGGGCGGATCGACGCCAATGACTACAGCTACTTCCTCGACGCGTTCGTCGCCGGCGACGAGTCGATCGCCGACCTGACCGGCTCGGACGACCCGGCCGACCCCTCCTACGGGCAGCCCGACGGGGCCGTCGATTCCCGTGACTACTCGTTCTTCCTCGATGCGTTCGTCGCGCGCGATGCCCGGGCCGACCTGACCGGGTCCGACGACCCGCGCAGCCCGGGCTACGGCGTGCCGAACGGCATCCTCGACGGCGAGGACTACTTCTTCTTCATCGAGCGCTTCGGGACGGGGGATCTGCGCGTGGATCTCACCGGGTCGGCCGACCCCGCCGACCCGGGCTACGGGCAGCCCGACGGCGTGCTCGATTCCAACGACCTGTTCTACTACTTCGACCTGTTCGTCGAAGGCTGCCGCTGACGCGTCACACCACCTGCAGCACCTGCATCGCCCGCTCGACGACGCTCTGGGCGTCCAGCCCGCACGCCTTGATGAGCTGCTCGGGCGTCTTGGCGCTGGTGGGCACCCGGCGGACATGCATCTGCTCGAGCGTGAACGCGTCGCCCGACTCGACCATCGCGTCGGCGACCGCCGAGCCGATCCCGCCGCCGTAGTTGTCCTCGAGCGTGATGACGCACCCGTTGTTCTCGTTGACCAGGTCGAGCAGCTTGTCCTTGTCGAACGGGAGCGAGTAAAGGTCGACGAGGGTGGCGCTCACGCCCGCCTCGTCGAGCAGGTCGATCGCCTTGTTCGCCTCGTGGACCATGTACCCCGCGGTCGCGATGACGATGTCGCGCCCCTCGTGGAGCACCTCGAACCCGCCCAGGTTGAAGACATGGTCGTCGGAGTAGAGGAACTCGGTGTCCGGACGGAGGGTCCGCATGTAGCAAACGCCCTCGTACTCGGCCATCACCTGCGTCAGCGCGTACGCCGCGAACGCGTCGGCGGGCTGGAGCACATAGCAACCCGGGTTGCCGCGCGAGTCGCGCATCGTCGTGAACGAACGGAACCACGAGACATCGGGGAGCGACATCTGGCTCGGGCCGTCGGCCGCCAGCGAGATCCCCGCGTGCGAGCCCACGATCTTCAGGTTCGCCCCCGAGACCACGCCCATCTCGATCTGGTCGTACGCGCGGGTGATGAACTTGGCGAAGCTCGAGCAGAAGGGGATCTTGCCCGCGGCGCTCATCCCCACCGCCGCGCTGATCATGTTCTGCTCGGCGATCTTGCACTCGACATACCGACCGGCGAGCGACTTCTCCTTCGAGAAGGTCTCGGCGAAGGTCGAGTTGCTCACATCCGCGTCGAGCACCACGACCCGCGGGTTCGCCTCGCCCAGCGCACGCAGCGCCAGCCCGTACGCCTTGCGCGTCGCGAGCTTGCCCGTGTGCAGCAGCGATTCCATGTCGAGCTTGCGCATGAGCTGGCTGAGCGTGGGAAGATCGCGCGACTCGGCCGCGGGCGCGGGCGCCTCGGTCGGGGGCTCGATGCGGAACTCGTCACCGGCGCTCAGCGCGCTGGTCAGCTCCATGCGCCGCTCCTCGAGGTCGGCCAGCGCCCGCTGGAGCGTCTCGTCGGTCGCGGGCTTGCCGTGCCAGCCACCGCCCTGGAGCGCCGGCGAGCCCCAGCCCTTGACCGTCCGCGCCACGATCGCCATCGGCGTCGCGTCGGGATCGTTCGAGATCTCGATGAACGCGTCGAAGGCGCTCTTGATCTGCTCGGGCGCGTGCCCGTCGATGTTGACGACCTTGAATCCCGCCGCCTCGAGCTTGGCCTCGAGCCGCTCGGCGCCCTGCTGCTCGCTGACGCGACCGGCCTGCCCGTACCCGTTGCAATTGAAGATCGGCAGGACATTGGTCAGCTTGTGATCGATGAGGTGGTCGAGCGCCTCGGAGACCTGGCCCTCGCGCGCCTCGCCGTCGCCGATGATGCAGTAGATCCGCCGATCGTTGCCGTCGATCCGCGCCGCCTGGCCCAGACCGGCCGCGACGCTCAGCCCCTGCCCGAGCGACCCCGTCGCCGCGTCGAAGAACGGGAAGCCTTCGACCGGGTTGGGGTGCCCCTCGAGCACCGAGCCGAGCTCGCGCAGGGTCGAGAGATCCTCGACCGTCAGCGGGCGGCGGTTCTCGGGGTCCTTGCCGACCATCACCCCCAGCCGCGCCGCCGCCGCGTACACCGCCGGCACCGCGTGCCCGGCGCTGAGCACCAGCCGATCGCTCGTCGGGTAATCCGGGAAGTCCGGACTCCAGCGCATCGTGTGGAACATCAGCACCCCGACGAGATGCCCGATCCCCATCGCGGTGCTGGGGTGCCCGCTGCCCGCCTGGGCGCACATCTGGAGGGCCAACCGGTCGATCTCGATCGCCTGGGCGTGAATCGCGGCTTCGAAGGACATGGGGCAGCCATCCTTTCTTGAACCGACCGGGCGGCAGGGCCCGAACGGGGAGCGTGCGTGCGGCGTCGGGCGTCGTCCGAGAACGGCGACGCCGGCGTGAGTCAGGAGTATCTGCCCCTCCCGACGCGTTGACAACCGCCAACCGGGTCCCCCGGGCGATTGGAACGAGATTTGCAGGGAAACCCGCACCCCCGCCCGCCAACCGTCCGCGCCACCGATCCCGACCCGAGCCCCCATTTCCGCCGCCGGGGCTCCGGGCATGAGCGGGGGATGACCTGTCGGATCCGACGCCCGCGCGCTCGCCGCTCGCGGCAGCGTCCCACGACTCGGGTAGACTTCCGCCAGCGCCACCATCCCTTGGGGGTCGGATCGCCTCGGCCGGGCCGGCCTCGAGCGGTCGGTCCCGGCGCCTGACGGAGAGGACGGAGTCTCATGAAGGTCATCTGCGATCGCGGCGCGCTGCTCGAAGCCATCAACCTCGTCTCGGGCGTCGTCGCGTCACGCACCCCGCGTCAGCAGCTCACCTGCGTGCACCTGAGCGCACGCAAGGTCGACGGCGTCGGTCGGCTCACCCTCGCCGCCACCGACGCTGAGATCGCCCTCCGCCTCGACATCGACAATGTCTCGCTCGAACGCGAGGGATCCGCCCTCGTCCCGGCCGACAAGCTCCGCCAGATCGTCAGCGCCGAGGACCACGACACCACCCTCACCCTCGATTCCGACGGCGACTCGCTCGAGATCCGCGGCGTCGATGCGACCTTCAAGATTCTGGGCTACCCCCCCGCCGAGTTCCCCGCCATCCCCGAGTTCTCCACCGCCGCCAAGGCCGCCAAGGCCGTCTTCAGCCAGAGCGCCGGCACGCTGACCACCCTCGTCGCACGCACGCTCTTTGCCACCGCCCGCGAGAACAGCCGCTACGCGATCAACGGCGTGCTGCTCAAGCAGGACGGCAAGCGCCTCGAACTTGTCGCGACCGACGGACGCCGGCTCGCGATCGCCCGCGCCGCTCTCCCCAGCGCCGAGAAGGACGCCCCGGCCGTCTCCTGCATCATCCCCAGCAAGGCACTCAACACCCTTCAGCGGCTCGCGAGCGACCCGGAGGAACCCGTCCGCATCGCCGTCACCGACAACCAGGCCGTCTTCATGCTCGGGGCCGACGATTCCGACGGCGGGCGGGCCTGCCTCTCGACCAACCTCGTCGAGGGCACCTTCCCTCCCTACGAGGATGTCGTCCCCAAGGACCAGGACAAGTCGGTCCTGTTCGACCGCGATGTCATGTCCAGCGCCGTCAAGCGGGCCGCGTTGCTCACCAACGAGGAGTCCCGCGGCGTGCGCCTCTCGTTCAACGGCGCCGACAAGCAGCTCGAACTCTCCAGCCGCGCCCCGGAGATGGGCGAAGCCACCGTCACCGTCGACCTCGTCGAGTACAAGGGCGACGACATGGAAGTCGGGTTCAACCCGGGCTATCTCGTCGAGGCGCTCAAGGTCATCGACGACCCCCAGGTCATCATGGAACTCAAGTCCACCAACAAGCCCGGGGTCATCAAGAGCGGCAACGAGTTCCTCTATGTCGTCATGCCCGTCACGCTGACCTGACGAGCGCCCGTCGATCCCGCCTCACGCCGCCCGTCGGCGATCAAACCCGCCCGTCAACCGGAGCGGGAGCGATTCTTGCGCACGCGCCGGACGCTTCGCCGGACGCTCGGCCCGACGCGCCAGGAGCGTCAGCCCCGGGAACAGCAGCAGCACCAGAGCGATCAGCATCGAGCCCGTCGAGACGCGGGCGATCCGATCGGGCGTGATGAGCAGGTGAACGAACGCGACCGCGGCCAGCACGCTCAGCCCACCCACGAGCCAGAGCATCCCACGCCGAACGATCCGCACGAACAACTCAACGGAATCGGGCACGAACGAACGCCTCCCTGCGACTCCCGCCCGAAGAACCGGCGGAACGCGACGACCCGCCCCACCCCGCCGCGCCGTCCGTGGCGCCCGGAATGATCGGGGCGGGAGCGTAGCCGACCGCCCGCGATCCGTCCACGCCCCCGATGCTCCGCCCGGCGCTCGGCCGGTGGCTCAACCGGACTCCAAGCGGGCCGCTCCGCGGGGTTCGACCCGGGGTGGTCGTTTGTCGGCGTGCGCCCGCGGCGGTATCGTCCCGGCTTGTTGCCATCCCCCGCTGAACACCACCCGTCCCGCCGATCGGTGCCATGGCGTCACCCCGCCGCCCTTGCGCTCGCCGCCGGGTGGGCGCTCGCGTGGGTGCCGCCGAGCCCCGCCGCGTGGCTCGCGCCGGTCTCCGAGATGCCCGACGCGGGCGATGTCGCCGACGACCAGCCCGATCCCTCGGTGCTGGAGAACCGCCCGATCCGGGCGGTGCGTTTCGTCGAGCCCGATCCGAACGCCGACGACCCCGCCGCGGTCCGCCCGCTGGAGGGGTCGATCGCCCAGTTGGTGCGCAACCAGGTGCGGCTGGTGCCGGGCGGGCTGTATCTGGGGGCGACCGCGCAGGCCGATGTCCGGCGGATCTCGCGCCTCGGTCGCTTCAGCCGCGCCGAGACGCGCGTGGCGCTGCTCGAGGACGGGTCGGTCGAGGTGAGCTATGTGCTCTGGCCCGAGCCGGTCATCCGGGATGTGCAGGTGGTCGGGAACGAGCGTGTCTCGACGACCGACATCGCCGAGGTGGTCGGCCCGCTGCTGGGCACGACCGCCGATCGGTTCCAACTCGACCGGGCCGTGCGCCAGATCGAGGATCTGTACCGCGCCAAGGGCTTTGCGCGCGCCAACATCGAGTACGACCTGTCCGAACTGGACGACACCGGCGTGATCCTGTTCCGGGTCACCGAGGCCGAGCGCATCCGCGTCACCGACATCCGCTTCGAGGGCAACAAGTCGTTCAAGCCCGGGGAGATCAAGGCCCAGATCAAGACCTCCGTCGCGGGCATCTTCAACAAGGGCGTGCTCGACGAGGAACGACTCAACGAGGATGTCGCGGCGATCGCCAAGTTCTACCGCGACCGCGGGTACATCGATGTCGAGGTCGACCGCCTCCCCCCGCAGATCAGCCCCGACGGCAAGGAAGCGATCGTCACCTTCGTCATCCGCGAGGGCCCGCAGTACACCTTCCGCAATGTGCAGGTGCTCTACCCCGAGTCGGTCCGCGAGGTGTTCGACACGCGCGAGGCGGCCCTCGACGCGGCCGCCCCGGGCGAGGAGGTCGTGCCCGTCGGCGCCGGGCGGTACGCGGTCTTCCACGCCGCCCCCTACAGCTCCGCCCAGATCGCCGGGATCATGGAACTCAAGACCGGCGCGGTGTTCGACACCGTCAAGGTCTCACGCTCGATGCGGCAGATCGAGGTCGCGTTCGGCAAGCTCGGGTATGTCAATGTCACCGAAGGCAGCGGGCGCTTCGATCGCCGCGAACTCCGCGACCCCGACGCCCCGGGCAAGGTCGACCTGCTCCTGACCTTCCGCCCGGGCGAGCCCGTGCGCACGGGCGAGGTCAAGATCGTCGGCAACGAGCTGACCGACCAGAAGGTCATCCGCCGCGGCATCCAGGTGCGACCGGACCGCCCGCTCGACTCGACCGCCGTCGAACGCTCCCAGGTCGCGCTGACGCGCTCGGGGCTGTTCGACAACCAGGCCAACCCGCCCCGCCTGACCATCCAGCCCGAAGACCCCTCCTTCCCGGGCTACCGCGACATCCTCGCAGAGGTCCGCGAGACCAACACCGGCGCGTTCAACATCGGCGGCGTCATCAGCTCGGACTCGGGGCTCACCGGGCGACTGTCCTATGTCCAGCGCAACTTCGATGTCACCGACACACCCGACTCCCTCGGCGAGTTCTTCACCGGGCGCTCGTTCCGCGGCGGCGGGCAGACCTTCCGCGCCGAGGCCCTGCCCGGCACCGAGGTCCAGACCTTCCTCATCAGCCTCTCCGAGCCCTCGCTCTTCGAGTCCGATTACTCGGGCTCGGTGCAGGCCAGCTTCCGCCGGCGGCAGTTCTCGCAGTTCGACGAGGAGCGCGCCACGCTCCGCCTGACCGCCGGCCGCCGATTCGGTCAGCGCTGGGTCGGGCAGACCTCCCTGCGCGTCGAGAATGTCGAACTCTCCGACATCGACGAGGAGAGCCCCACCGACATCTTCGAGGACGAGGGCTCCAACTTCATCACGGGCCTGAGCTTCCAGCTCAGCCGCTCCACCCTCGACCACCCCTTCACACCCGGGCGCGGCATGCGCACCGCGATCGCCCTCGAACAGGTCGGGATCTTCGGCGGCGACTACCAGTTCACCAAGCTCCGGCTCGAGAATGTCGTCTTCGTCACCCTCGAGCAGGACTTCTTCGAGCGCAACACCACCCTCAGCCTCACCACCGAAGCCGCGTGGATCCCCCAGGGGCAGAGTTCCACGCCCGTCTTCGAACGCCTGTACCGAGGCGGGCGGACCTTCCGCGGGTTTGACTACCGCGCCATCGCCCCCATCGGCATCCGCCAGGACAACGGCGAGCAGTCCGACGACACCGTCGGCGGCACCTTCGAGTTCTTCGCCGGGCTCGAGTACACCAAGCCCATCCTCGGCGACACCGTCGCGGGCATCCTCTTCCTCGACACCGGCACCGTCACCGACGAGATCGGCTTCTCCGAGTACCGCGTCTCGGCGGGCTTCGGCATCCGGCTCATCACACCGCTCAGCCCCGCCCCCATCGCGATGGACTTCGGCTTCCCCATCCTCAGCGAGGACCCCGACGCCGAACGCGTCTTCACCTTCACCATCGATGTCCCGTTCTAAACGGGGCGTCTCCCGGCGGCGGAACCGGTCCCGCCGCCCCGCGTCCGACGCGCGCCGATGCCCTGGCGCACCCACCTCTTCCTGATGATCGCCGCCGAGTTTCTTGGCTTCGCCCTCGCGGCCGCGCTCGGCATCGCGCTGTTCATCCGCCGGACCGTCTCGGATTCCCTGCCCGTCAACGCCCTTCTTCTCGGCGGGCTCGTCCTGATCGGGGTGATGATCCCCCGGACCCTCATGCGGCGCGTCATCGGCGCCCGCTGCCCCACCGACCGGTGCCCGGGACCGGCCCGCCCCGCGGGCGTCAGCCCGATCCTCTACCGGTGCGCCCGCTGCGGCTGGACGCGCGACTCGGGCGTCTCGGAGGACACCCGCCACACCCACCACGAACTCCACCGCTGAGCCACTCACTGTTCGGACGATGCACGGATCCGGTCAACGCCGGGCGAGATCGAGCGGTATCATCGCTGACCCGGGCGGACCGGAATCCCCACGGCTTGTGCGGCCCCGCCCGAACCCCGGAGCGACCACCCGCCCCTTTCGGGGCAAGGAGCAGTTCATGAATCGCACCGCGAGCGGATGGATCGCCCTGTCGGCCCTGGGCTTGGGGCTGATCGGGCTCGGATCCTGGCACGCCGGCGCCTCGGCCGTCCCCGCGAATGCCGAGCAGATCCGCACCGTGGCGGCGAATGTCGCCGTGGTCAACCTCGACCAGATCTTCCAGCCCGAACTGGACGAGTTCTCCGCCCGGATCAAGGACTTCCAGGTCCAGTTGGCCGCGTGGGACAAGGACCTCGAGGACCTCCGCGCCCGCGTGGAGGCGATGCGTGACGACCTCGAGACCCTCGACCTGACCGACGACGAGGCCAAGCGCATCGCCCAGGAACTGCTCGAGACCGAGGCGCTCAGAAACGCCAAGCGCGAGATCGCCCAGCGCCGCGCCGTGGCCGAGGAAGGCGAGATCTACCGCGCCATCTACGCCCACGCCCGTGAGACCATCGCCGACATCGCCCGCGAAGAGGGCTACGACCTGGTGCTGTTCAACGACGCCCGCACCCCCGACATCGCCGACCGCCGCCTCGTCGCGCCGCAGGATGTCAAGGGTGCCATCCGCAGCCAGTCCGTCCTCTTCTCGTCGGACTCGATCGACATCACCAGTTCGCTGATCGTCCGCATGAACAACGACTTTGCCGCCGGGCGGTGGTCGGAGTGACCGCGACTCAACAGGCCGACTCGCGCACCGGCGCGCGCACGATCAGCGTCGGGCAGCTCGCCGCGATGCTCGGGGGTGAGCTGGTCGGCCCGCCCGACATCGTCGTGCGCACCCTCCAGCCGCTCGAGGACGCCCGCGCGGGCGATCTGTCGTTCATCCGCTCGCAGCGCTTCGCCGACCGCTGGCCCGAGTCGCAGGCGTCGGCGGCGCTGGTGTCGCGCGGCGTCGAGCTCGCCGACCCCGGCGAGGGTCGAGCGGTCATCTTCGTCGACGACGCCGACCACGCGCTGATCACGCTGCTCCAGAGCCTGTCGCCCGCCGCCCCCACCCCCGAACCCGGGATCGACCCCAGCGCCTGCGTCCACGAGGACGCGAGCATCGCCCCCACCGCGATCATCGGTCCCAACTGCACGATCGAGGCGGGCGCCACGATCGCCGACCACGCGCACCTGGTCGCGAATGTCTATGTCGGGCGCGGCTCGCGCATCGGCGAGGGCACGCGCGTGCTCCCGGGCGTCGTCGTCATGCACGACTGCCGCATCGGACGCGGGTGCCTGATCAACCCGGGCGTCATGATCGGGGGCGACGGCTTCGGGTTCCGCCCCAAGCCCGACGGATCGGGGCTCCTCAAGATCCCGCATGTCGGCGGCGTCACCATCGGCGACGATGTCGAGATCGGGGCCGGCACCTGCATCGACCGCGGCAAGCTCGGCGACACCACCATCGGCGACGGCACCAAGATCGACAACCTCTGCCAGATCGCACACAACTGCAACATCGGACGCTCCTGCGTCATCTGCGGGCAGACCGCCCTGTCCGGATCGGTCACCGTCGGCGACGGCGCGGTCCTCGGCGGGCGCGCCAGCGCCGTCGACAATGTCCGCATCGGTGCCGGCGCACGCCTCGCCGCCGGCAGCGGCACCATGACCGACATCCCCGACGGCGAGTCGTGGCTCGGCGCACCCGCCGGCCCGGCGCGCGAGTCGGCCGAGAACTACGCCGCTTTCCGCAACCTCGCCAAGCTCCAGCGACAGGTCCGCAAGATCCTCAAACGCGACGGTCACGCCGACTGAGACCCCTCGGCGGGCGCACGCCGCCCGAGACTCCGGAATCCGACCCGTGAGCCGCACCATCCTCGAACCCATCGCCGGTCAGGGCGTCGGGCTCTTCTCCGCTCGCAGGGTGCGCTTCGCGATCCGCCCGGGCGAACCCGGCTCGGGCATCACCTTCCGGCGCGTCGATCTCGAGGGCGCGCCGCCCATCCCCGCGACGATCGAGCGCCTCGACACCACGCCGGTGCATCCCGCGTTCGCCCAGCTCCCGCCGCGCAACACGACGCTGGCGCTCGACGCCGACAACCGAGTCATCACCACCGAGCATGTGCTCGGCGCGCTCGCCGGGCTGGGCATCACCGACGCCCAGATCGAACTCGACGCGCCCGAGCTCCCGATCTTTGACGGGTCGGCCCGCCAATTCACCGATCTCCTCAAGCTCATCGGTTTCGCGGACACGCCCGCCCAAGCCGACCCGATCGTCCTCACCGAGCCGATCACGGTCGAGCGAGGGGAAGCCCGCATCGCCGCCGAGCCGGTGAGCACCGGGGCCGGCGCGAGCTACTCCTACTTCCTCGACTACGGCCCGCACCCGGCGATCTCGCCGCAATCCGCGTCGTGGAACGCGGCGGCGCCCGACGCCGCCGAGGTCTTCGCCGCCGAGATCGCCCCGGCCCGCACCTTCTGTCTGCAGGAAGAAGCGCAGCAACTCCATGCCGCGGGGCTGTTCACGCACCTCTCGCCCGCGGAGATGCTCGTGCTCGGTCCGATGGGCCCGATCGACAACGAACTCCGCTTCGACGACGAGCCCGCAAGGCACAAGCTGCTCGACCTCGTCGGCGACCTGGCGCTGCTCGGGCGCCCCCTGCTCGCCCGCGTCACCGCGACCCGCTCCGGGCATGCGCTGACGCACGAACTCTGCCGAGCGATCCGCGAGCGCCACCCCCTCGACTGACCCGCCGTGCGCGCCGCTTTCCCGTCGATTCGCGTTCCGGTCTTGTTCGCCCATCGAATCCGCGTAGGCTGAAGGTGTCGAACCCGAGGCGGGTCCGCCTCGCCATCCCCCCGAACTGGCACGACGGAGCGGTCGGCCCGCGCTCCGTCACCCGCCACGGTTCCGGGCCGACGGGGGATGGCGATGAACGGACACGGAACGGAAGGATGCGGGAACGGGTGGCTGCGGACCGCCCGGCGGAAGGGAGCCATGGTCGCGCTGGCCGCCATGCTGAGCGTCGCCGGCACCGGGTGCGTCGATCTCGACGACGCCCGCGCCCTGCGGGATCGAGCCGCGGCGGTCGAGCGGGACCTCCGCGCTGATGCCGATCAACTCCAGACGCTCCTGGACTCCCTCCCCGAGCAGGACCCCCTCCGCCCCGAGGCCGAGGCCCGGCTGCGCGAGACCCTCGCGGTGCTCGCAACCGTCTCGGCGTCGGTCGAGCGGGCGAGCGCCCTGATCGCCGAAGCAGAGGACCCGACCGGGCCCGACGCCGGCCCGATTTCGGAGGCCGTGGGATGGATTGCCCCGTGGCTCCCCGAGCCCGCCCGGGCCCCGGTGCTTCTCGGGGCGGCTCTGGCGGGGGCGCTGCTGCGGGCCCGGCAGTTGCGGGAGGCGTCGGCGTCGATTGTGCGGGGGATCGACCGGGCGATGAAAGACGATGCCGCGTTTGCCGAATCGTTCAGGAAGCACGCCCCGACCTTCCGATCCACCCAGACCCCGCTGGCCCAGCGGATCGTGGATCGGACGGCCGGGCGACCCGGGGCGGCGATCGCCCCCGCGGCCTTGCCGCAGACAGCCAGGAGCGTTGGATGATCGACAGACCGCGCCGTTTCCCCCGCTCCGGCGGCCTTCGGGCCGTGCGCCCACGCCGCGCCTTCACCCTCATCGAACTGCTGGTCGTCCTGGCGATCATCGCGACGCTGGTGGCATTGCTGCTGCCCGCGCTGGGCGTCGCACGCGAGGAGGCGCGCCGGCTCAAGTGCCTGGTCAACCTGCGGAGCCTGGGCACCGCGATGCAGCTCTACTACGACGCCAACGACACGACGCTTCCATATGTCCTGCAGGCGCCCGACGGGTTCAGCGGGGACGAGTCGCTGCTCGATGTGCTCGCCGAGTACATCGAGGCCCCCACCCCCACCCTCAACGAGCAGACCAACCTCTACGAAAATGTCTTCGACCCCTACCGCTGCCCCTCGGACATGGTCGGCACCGACGAGGACCCCAACTTCGAGCCCTTCTACCGCACCAACGGCACCAGCTACTTCTACCTCGCCGGCGAGCTGATGGCGTTCATCGAGACCTTCCGCCCCGACATCCCCAAGGACCGCGTCCCCAAGTTCGTCACCCGCCTCTACGAGGAGCAGGGCAACGAACTCGGGCCCGTCATCGCCGACGCCGACAACTACCACACCCCCAACGCCAAGGGCAATGAAGGCAAGAACGGCACCTGGTTCGGCGACTGGCGCGCCGAACGCATGGACCGCTGACCGAACCCCACGAACACCAGCACCCGGGCACCACGATGAGCGAACCCCCCATCAATCCGCACGGCTCCCTGCTCGAAGGGCTCGACCAGCCCGCCGCCGCCGCCCGCAAGCCCAAGCGGTCCTTCCGCGAACGGCTCAACGCGGCCGGCGAGACGATGCTCTATGCGCCGTGGCGCACGAAGAAGCGCCGCACCATCTCGGGCATCGTGCTGATCGCGCTGCTGGCCGGGGGAGGGACGGCCGCCTACTTCGCGCTGCGCCCCACGCCCAAGCCCGACTACCTCACCGCCCCGCTCGACAGCATCCTCGACTACACGCTGCTCACCGACGAGTTCAACAAGCTCCCCGTCGAGGAGCGGTTGCGGCTGGTCGGGCAGCTCGTCCAACGGTTCAAGGACATGGACGCCTCGGACTCGGTGATGCTCGCCGCGTTCGCCGCGGGTATCGAGGGAGGCGTGCGCGAGCAGTTCGAGGAGAACGCGTCGCGCCTGTTCCTCGACACGCTCGACAGCTTCGCGCTCAAGTACGACGCGCTCCCCGCCAATGCGACCAAGAAGGAACGCATCGATGCGCTCGAGGACGCGTTCTATGACATGGTGAAGATGGGCGAGCTGTTCGGGGGCGACCCGGTCACCAAGTCGAAGGATGAGCTCATCGCCGACGCACGCCAGCAGGGTCAGCGCGACACGCAGCGCCAGGCCGAGCGCGGCGCCCCGAGCTTCCGTCAGCTCGACATGATCTACAACACGCTCGACGAGGGGCCGGGCCAGTTCGCCACGCCGCAGTCACGCGTGCGCATCACCAAGATGGTGGTCCAGATGGGCCGACACCTGCGGGGCGAGGACATCGAAACCGGCGAGCCGCTCTCCGGCGGCGGCGGCGGCTGACCAACACCCGTCACGCACACCCACCACCCGCAAGGCGATGCGCATTCCCCCATTGCCTCTTGCCTCCCCCGCCTCACTCATGCTCCGTCCGGCAGGTGATCTCGAGATACCCCTGCCGGGCGCGCACGCTCAGCAGGCGCACACGCCGCCCGCCCGAGAGTTCGACCACCGGCTCGAGGAACAGCGGCGCATCGCCCGTCAGCGCCCCGACGAGGGCGCGGAATTCGCGTTCGCCCCCGCCGCTCTGCTCGGCGATCCGCAGCAGGCGTTCCCCGGCCTGATCGAGCACCATCGACGAGGGCAACCCCAGCCGCCCGAGCGTGAACGAGTTGGCGGGGATCCAGAACGCCCCGTCCGATCGGATCTCGGGGCGGACGCTCGCGGTGACGATCTGCTCGCGCCCGGCGACGCGGACGCGGGCCCCCAGCCGGACCAGCCCCTCATCAAAGTCGACCTGGAGCTCGGCGATCTCGTCGGGCTTGGTGAACCGCTCGTCGCGGTTGGCCAGCCAGCTCCACAGGCGGGTGTTGAGCCACGCGTTGGCATCGGCGGCGGTGAGCGCGAAGCTCCAGGGCTCGCTCTGCCACGAGCCGTCGGGCGCCGACGCGTCGGCGGGGCGATCGACCTCGTGCATCTCCGAGGCGATGTGGTCCTCGATGGTGCGGGCCGCCTCGGCCGCCGCCCCGGATTCCAGGTCGAGCTCGCGCCACCAGGTCGGGGCCTGGCGGGACATGTCCCACGCGATCAGCGCCCCGACGCCCAGCAGCAGCACCACGACGAGTCCGATGACCAGCGTCCAGCGCCGGATGCGGCGCCAACGCTTCTTTCGGGATGACCGGATTCGGCGTGCCATGGCGGGATCGATCCGCAGGATACGCGCACGAAAAGGGCCCGACCGATCGGCCGGGCCCCTGGAGAGATTGGAAGAACGAGGCTGGAAGAGCGGGATCGGTCGAAACGATCAGCGCTTCGAGAACTGGAAGCGACGGCGGGCGCCGCGCTGCCCGTACTTCTTGCGCTCGACCTCGCGGGAGTCGCGGGTCAGGAAGCCCTTCTCGCGGAGGACACCCTCGAGGGTGGGGTCGTAGTCGCGCAGGGCGCGGGCGATGCCGAGGCGAACGGCCTGGGCCTGCCCGGTGATCCCGCCGCCGGCGCAACGGGCGAAGATCTGGAACTTGTCACGAGTCGTGGTGACATCGAGGGGGGCGAAGCAGTCGGCCCGGTCGCGCTCCTCGGTGAAGTAGTCCTCGACGCTCTTGAACTTGGTGCGGGTGATCTGGATCTGCATCCCGGCCTCGGACTCCTTGGCGACCTTGAGCCGGACGCGGGCGACGGCGGTCTTGCGGCGGCCGGTGCCCCACCACCACCCGTGGCGGTCGGCGGGCTTGGGCTCCCGCAGGGGACGCGCTTCCTGCTGCTCGCCGCGGCTCGCGAACGGGTCGGTCGTCTGGATCATCCCGCTGGCGGTGCCGGGCACCGCGGTCGGGGCGTCGCTGGTCTGGGTCGTCTCTGCCATGCTCGTGCTCTCGTGACGCGGGACGCGTCGGTGGTTCCTCGTTCAACCGCTCGCCGGGCCCGCGGGCCCGACCCGGAAAGGCTCAGCCGACCTGCATCGGCTTGGGGGAATGCGACTGGTACGGGTGCTCGGCACCCGGCACCACGCGGAGCTTCTTGATCATCACCCGCCCGAGCCGGTTCTTGGGCAGCATGCGCTTGACCGCGTCCTCGATCAGCTTCTCGGGGCGACGCTGACGCAGGGCGCCGAAGGTCTCGGTCTTGAGCCCGCCCGGGTAGCCGGTGTACCACTTGCGATACCGCTGCTCGGCCTTGCGGCCGGTCAGCCCGACCTTGGTCGCATTGGTGACGACGACATAATCGCCGCAATCGCAATGGGGGGTGTACTCGGGACGGTGCTTGCCCATGAGCACGACCGCGATATCCGACGCGAGCCGCCCGAGAGAGACATCCGTCGCGTCGACCACATGCCACTTCTTCGCGACCTCGCCGTTCTTGGCGAAGTAAGTCTGCCTGCGAAGATCCGTCGCCATGATTCACCTCCGCCGGGGCGCGTCGGGATCACCGACGCGTCGTAGCGTGCATCTCGCCGCCTACCGGGCGGGGCGGGTCGCGCCATGCTGCTCCTCCAGCGGGGCGCGACAAGTCTTGTCAGTCAGGCCCGCGTCGCCGCCGAATCCGTCGGCTTGGGCGCGGGCGTGGGGGAACGGTAGCCCGACCCGGGGGACAGTCAAGAGGGCCGGGGGTTGGTGTGGGAAACCGGGAGATAGCAGTCGGGAGTGCCGAGGACGGTGCCGCGATCTGAGGAGCCCCGCGATGAAGGCCACGATCGGGGCGCGCATTCGTGGCCCTCGCCCAAAGCGGGCTCAGACCACGGCACCGATCCACCTCAGACCACGGCTCCGAGCGATGGTGTGCCACGCCAGGTCCGGAGCCAAGCCGCGCCCCGGGGTGGCGATCCCGGCTCGCGCAGCCGATGATCCCCCCATGACCACCCCCCTCCCGGGCCCCGAATCCTCCCGCGTGCCCGACCCCGGCACCCGCTCGGCGGCTTTTCTTGCTTGGGTCCTCGGGCTCGGGCTCTTTCTGGCGGTCGCGACGCTGCAGGCCCTGAACGCCGCGGCGAGCAGCGCCCCGCCGACGACCCCGACCGAAGCCGTCGCCGAGACCGCCGAGCCGGCCATCCCCGCCCCGGGCCCGGACCCGTTCACACTGTCCTCGATGATGCGGGTCGGGATGGGCGACCGCGGCGCCTTCGGCCCGCCGCCTCTCGACGCCGCGTCCAGCGCGACCGAACTCGTCCGGGCCGCGGTCGTGGAGTACGCGCTCCAGACGCCGATGGACTCGAACAACTCGGTCGATCCCTTCGCGCTGGCGCGCGGTCGGTTGGACGAAGCCCTCGCCGCCGAGGGCGCCAGCGACGCGACCGCCGAGGCCCTCCGCGCCGACCTCCGCGACTTCGAGCGCCTGACCACCCCCGATCACGACTCCATCGATCAGGACCGGCGCGACGAACTCGATGCCCGCCACGGCTGGTTCGCCCGGCTCGCGTTCACCGCCCGGCTCGATCCGGACGACCCCGCCCGGAGAGCCGTCGTGCAGCGCGGACAGACGCTCTTCTTCGGCGTGGGCGGGGCCGTGCTGGCCGGGCTGGCGGCGTTCGGGACGGGGCTCGTCCTGTTCATCGTCGTGCTGGTCAAGCTCTCGAACCGGACCCTTCGCGGACGCCTCGACCGCCCCGCGCCGGGGGGCAGCGTCTACCTCGAGATCTTCCCGCTGTTCGTCGGCGCGTTCCTGCTGCACAGCGCGATCGCCGCCCCGCTGGTTGCCCAACTCGCCGGGCCGAGCGTCGGCATCTGGTTCGGCATTCTCGGGCAATGGGCGATCGCCCTGGTGCTGCTCTGGCCGATGGTCCGCGGCGTGCCTTTGGCGCGCGCTCGTCGGGACCTGGGCTTCCATCGCGGCGAGGGGTTCATCCGCGAGATCTTCGCGGGATTCGTGGGGTATCTCGCGGGGCTGCCGCTGCTGGCCGCGGGCTTCGGGCTGACGATTCTGCTGGTCTGGCTGCAGGGCCGCGCGACCGGTTCGGCGCCCGAGCCCAACAACCCGCTGGTGGAACTGGCCGGGTCGGGGAGTCTGCTGCTGGTGGTGGCCGTGGGCATGCTCGCGACGCTGTGGGCGCCGCTGGTCGAGGAATCGGTCTTCCGCGGCGGGGTGTATCGGCATCTGCGCGGGCGCGTCGGGTTCCTGATCGCGGCGTTGCTCACGGCGATCTTCTTCGCGTTCATGCACGGCTACGGGCCGGCGTTCACCCCGCCGCTGATCGCCCTGGCGATCACCTTCGCCGCGCTGCGCGAGTGGCGCGGTTCGATCATCGCGGCGATGACCGCTCACTTCATCCACAACGCCGCCCTGATCTCCTTCATCCTCATGCTCAGCACGCTGACGGGCTGATCGCAGCGTGAAGGGGCGGACTGGACGAGCCGCGACGGTGAGGGAGCGGGGATCGCACCGCGAGCCGCGCCGTGGCGCTCCCCGACGGTCGCGGTTCGATGGAACATCGCGCGAGCATCAGTCGTCCGACGCGTCCTCGGAGCCGGACGGTGCCGGGGCGACGCCCGCGCGGCGCCGCCGCGCCTTGCTCGCACGCAGGTTGAGCACCTCGACCAGCAGCGAGAAGCCCATCGCGGCGTAGATGTAGCCGCGCTCGATGCCCTGCCCGTGCGGGGCGGCGCCCTCGACGACGAGCGTCACGCCGATGAGCATCAGGAAGCTCAGCGCGAGCATCTTCGTCGTCGGATGCCGTTCGACGAATGACGAGATCGGGCGCGCAAAGACCATCATCACACCGATCGAGATGACCACCGCGACGACCATGATGACGATGTGCCGCGCCATGCCGACGGCGGTGATGACCGAGTCGACCGAGAAGACCATGTCCATCACGACGACCTGCGCCAGCACGCTGCCGAAATCGCCCGAAGCCTTCTTGGCCTGCAGCGCGGCTTCGCTCGGGCCCTCGAGTTTCTTGTGGATCTCGTGGGTGCCCTTGTAGAGCAGGAACAGCCCGCCGGCGATCAGCACCAGGTCCTTGACCGTCACCGGCTCGGCAAAGAGCGTGAAGACCTCGGTGTGGTCGAGCGTGATGAGCCAACTCGCAAGGAACAACAGCCCGATGCGCGCGCCCATCGCCAGCGCCAGCCCGATCCGCATCGCTTTGTTCCGCTGCTCCTCGGGGAGCTTCCCGGTCAGGATCGCCAGGAAGACGACATTGTCGATTCCCAGCACGATCTCCATGAGCGTGAGTGTGGCCAGGGCGGCGGCGGCCTGAAAGGTCAACAGCTCTTCCATGACGGGCGAGCCTACCGGAGCGATCGGCGTGCCGCCTCAGCCGGGCTGGATGTTCATGGGCCAGATCATCGGCGCCAGCGTGACCGTCAGGAGCATCATCAGCGCGTTGAGCGGGATGCCCACGCGGAAGTAGTCGCTGAAGTGGTACCCGCCCGGGGTCATGACCATCAGGTTGGTCTGGTAGCCCAGCGGCGTGGAGAAGCTCGCCGACGCGGCCATCATGATCGTAAAGAGGAAGG
The DNA here is from genome assembly GCA_043101605.1 of Phycisphaerales bacterium JB037. Lineage (GTDB taxonomy): Bacteria > Planctomycetota > Phycisphaerae > Phycisphaerales > UBA1924 > JBICIG01. The sequence continues at coordinate 4,717 of JBICIG010000099.1, read as the reverse complement.
GCGCGAAGTCGGCCCCGATGCTCGCCGCCGCAGCCGCCGCGATCGGGAACATCACTACCGCCGCGGCGTTGTTGGTCACGGTCTCGGTCAGGATCGTCGTCACCAGGTAGACCGCCACCAGGACGAGCCACGGCTGCCCGCCGGTGAGGTTCACCACCGCCGTCCCGATCCCGCTGGCCGCCCCGGTCTTGTCGATCGCCGCCCCCAGCCCGAGCGAGGCGGCGATGACGACGATGAGCTGCCAGTCGATGCTCCGGCGGGCCTGCGTCGCCGAGCAGCAGCGCGTGAGGACCATCAGCCCCGCGGCGGTCACCGCCGCGTGCAGCATGGTCATGCCGAACGGCTGCAGCGTCGCGATGAGCACCATCAGCCCCAGGATCGCCAGCGCCAGCGGGGCCTTCTCGTGACGGACGGGAACGGCGTCCTCGATGGCGCTGACGAGAAAGAAGTCGCGCGAGTTCCGGTTCTGCTCGATGAACCGCTGCGGCGCCTCGAGCAGCAGCGTGTCGCCCGGCTTGAGCACGATGTCGCCGATCTTCTTGCGGATCCGCTCGCCGTTGCGCGCCACCGCGATGATCACCGCGTTGTAGACCGTCCGGAACTGCCCCTGGCGGACGGTCCTCCCCACCAGCGGGTTGGTGTTGCTCACCACCGCCTCGATCATCACGCGGTGCGGGCGCGGCGCATCGAGCTTGACGACCTGGTCGGTCGCGGGGATCAGCCCCCGGATCTGCTGCAGGTCCACGACCGATTCGAGCTGCCCGACGAACACCAGCCGGTCGTTGCCCATCAGGGGCTGCTCGGGGCCGACGGCGGTCAGCACCTCGCCGCCCCGCTCGATCTCGGCGAGGTACAGCCCCGCGAGGTTGCGCAGCCCGGCCTGCTCGATGGTCTTCCCGTCGAGCTGGCTGCCCGGAGAGAGGAGCATCTCGATCGTGTACGCGCGCCCGTCGTCGGTCGCCTCGAACGCCGACCCGCGCTCGGGGAGCAGCCTGGGCGCCACGAAGATGAGGTAGACGAGCCCGATCGCGGCGCAGGGCGCCCCGACCTTGGCGATCTCGAAGAGGTTCAGGGGGTCGCGTCCGCTCTCGATCCACATGCCGTGGATGATGAGGTTGGTGCTCGTCCCGATGAGCGTGCAGGTCCCGCCGAGGATCGCCGCGTACGACAGCGGGATCATGAACTTCGAGGGGCTGAGCTGGCGGCGTCGGCACCAGTCCTTGAGCGCGGGGATCATCATCGCCACCAGCGGCGTGTTGTTCATGAACCCGCTCATCGCCGTCACCGGCAGGCAGAGCCGGATGCTCGCGATCAGCGGCGACTGCGGGCGCCCCAGCACGCGGTCGCTCAGCCAGCGCACGGCTCCGGTCTCGGTCAACCCGCGCACCACGATGAACAGAAACCCGATCGTCGCCAGCCCGCGGTTGGACATGCCGAACAGCGCGTCCTGCACCGAGAGGATCCCGCCCCCGGCGAGCGTGTCGGTAAAGACCAGCAGCGTCACCGCCGCGACCAGCACCAGGTCGACCGCGAGCTTGTTGCTCGCCAGCGCCCCGAGCGTCAGCCCCACCACGCCCAGCGTGTACCACGCCTCCCAGTTCACCGAACACCCTCCGCCCGCCTCTTCGACCGGCTGTTGAGCCCGCGGCCCGACGGACCCGTGGGCACGCGGACCAGAAGTTCGTCGCCCGATGCCCGCCGGTTCGAGGGGTGGCCTCTGCGCGGACAAACAGTGGTCCCCTCATCGGTCCGCGCGGGCCCCGCCCGAACAGAGGTTGTCCGAGAGTCCCCCGATTGGGGCGCAGATCGGCGCGTGCCGCCGATGAGCGGCCCGCTCACCGCTTCCTTCGGAACCCGATCACCAGCCCCGCCAGGGCGCTGGCGCCGCTGGGCAGGTAGCCCTTGGCGAACTCGGTGAAACTCGACGCCTCGCGCTTCAGCCACGCGACCGTGTCGTCGTAGTGCCCCTCGAGCAGCCCCCAGTTCACATCCACCACGCCCGCGTACTGCAGCAGGAACAGCCCCAGGAACCCGGCCCCGAGAATGATCAGCGTGATCTTCACGAACGCCCGCAGCGCGTACCCGATCGCGAATCCGACAAAGAAACTGAACCCCAGCCGGAAGATCGCCGGCGACCAGGTGTCGAGCCACCGCTGACCCGCCGCGTCCTCCACCGAGGCGTCCGGGGCGTCCGTGCCCCCCGGGCGGGGCGTCTGCGAATCGCTCCCGACGAACCCGCTGGCGAGGTCGCTCCCGCCGCCGCCGGCCTTCCCGGAGTCCGACGCGTCGGTCGACCGCTGAATCGGGGGTTCCTCGCCCGTCGCCGCGGCGTATGCCCACAGCCCGCCGCCGGCCAGTGCGATGACCACCGCGACGGCGCACGCCAGCCACTGTCCGACGCCCAGCGACTTGGGCGATCGGGCGTCGATCGCGGGCCCGCCTTCGGCGTTGGACGCGGTCCGCGGCTCACGCTTGGGCTTGGGGGCTCTCTTGGGCTCGGGCTTTGCCCGTTTCTCGGCCATGGGGGGAGTCTATCAGTCGGCGGCGTGAACTCCGCACGGCGCGCGCACCAACGGCGTCATGTTCCACGTGGAACATCGAACCTCCTCCCTTGTCTGGCATGGCTGGGGGTGGCATGGCAGGGGGTGGCATGGTCAAGCCCGGCTCTGCGGGCTTGGCCATGGGTGCGCACACGGGCCTTCGTTTTCAATAAGAGAACATGCCCAAGCTTCGCTTGAGCATGCCACACGGTGGTCGTGGGTGGGGCGCCTCGGGGCGCGATGACCGCCCGGCTCGCGCGTCGCCCCGGCGGCTTACTGATCGTGCCCGGTGAACGCCGGCATGGCGTGCCCCGCGTCCTTGAGCGTCTTCTCGCGCGACGCGAGTTCGAGGTCGTGATCGACCATCATGCCCGCGAGTTCCTCGACGCTGGTCTCGGGGACCCAGCCGAGCTTCTCCTTGGCCTTGGTCGGATCGCCCAGCAGCAGGTCAACCTCGGCCGGGCGGAGGTAGCGCTGGTCGAACTCGACATGGTCCTCGAAGTTCAGCCCCGCGTGCTTGAACGCCATGTCGGCGAACTCCCGCACGCTGATGGTGCGCCCGGTCGCGATCACATAGTCGTCGGCGGTGTCCTGCTGGAGCATCATCCACATCATCTTGACATAGTCGCCCGCGAAGCCCCAGTCGCGCTTCGAGTCGAGGTTGCCCAGGAAGACCTTGCTCTGGAGCCCCAGCTTGATGCGCCCGACGGCGCGGGTGATCTTGCGGGTGACGAAGGTCTCGCCGCGGCGGGGGCTCTCGTGATTGAAGAGGATGCCGCAGGACGCGTGCAGCCCGTAGGACTCGCGGTAGTTGACCGTCGCCCAGTGGGCCATGACCTTGGCGCACGCGTAGGGGCTGCGCGGGTAGAAGGGCGTGGTCTCGCGCTGGGGGGTCTCCATGACCTTGCCGTACTGCTCGGAGCTCGACGCCTGGTAGTACCGCACCTCGTGCCCGGTCTTGTCGCGGTAATCGCGGACGGCTTCGAGGAGCTTGATCGCGCCCATCGAGACGGTCTCGGCGGTGTAGACGGGCATGTCGAAGCTGACGCGGACATGGCTCTGGGCGCCGAGGTTGTAGACCTCGTCGGGCTTGATCTGGTCCATGAGCTTGCCGAGCACATTGGCGTCGCACAGGTCGCCGTAGTGGAGGAACAGGCTCTTCCCCGAGACATGGGGGTCCTGGTAGAGGTGGTCGATGCGGTCGGTGTTGAAGCTCGAGGCGCGGCGGATGATGCCGTGCACCTCGTAGCCCTTGGCGATCAGGAACTCGGCGAGATAGCTGCCGTCCTGCCCGGTGATGCCCGTGATGAGCGCCTTCTTGCCCATGGTCGTCTCCACCCGCCCGGTTTCCGCGGGGGATCTCCCCGGGATCGGCGGTCGTTGATCTGTCACGCCGATCCGGAGCGGCGCCCGTCCCCTCATCGGCCCATGCCCGGGCCGGCTGCATTCGCTTCGGGCCCTACGACGCGGGTCGGGCCCGGTTCGCCCGGGAGCGCGGCGGGGTCCGAGAATGAGCCGCCTGTTCGGGGGCCGCGGACGGATTCCTACAGTCGTGCCCGAGCCGAACCGAGAACGACCCGGGCGCGAACGATACGCGTCCGCCGACCCCCATCCGCCCCGACCCGGCCCGCCGGAGACCCGCCATGCCCACCGATCTCGCCAACGCCCGCGTCGTCGTCACCGGAGGCTCGGGCTTCCTCGGGCAGGTCGTCTGCGACAAGCTCCGGGAGCGCGGGGCGGCCGAGGTCTTCGTGCCCCGCCAGGCCGAGTACGACCTGACCACCGAGGACGCCGCCCGTCGCCTCTACCAAGACTTCAAGCCCGAGGTCGTGCTGCACCTTGCGGCGGAGGTCGGCGGCATCGGCGCCAATCGCGAACACCCCGGCCGCTTGTTCTACGCCAACATGGCCATGGGACTGCACCTTGTCGAGCACGCCCGCATCCACGGCCTGAAGAAGTTTGTCCATACCGGCACCGTATGCGCCTACCCGAAATTCACACCGGTGCCTTTTAAAGAAACCGACCTGTGGAACGGCTATCCCGAAGAAACCAATGCACCGTATGGCGTGGCAAAAAAGGCGATTTTCGTCATGCACGATGGTTACAAACGCGAGTATGGCCTGGACAGCGCCGTCGTCGTGCCGGTGAATCTGTACGGCCCGGGTGACAACTTCGAC
>JBICIG010000098.1:0-15111 GCA_043101605.1 Phycisphaerales bacterium JB037 | reverse complement strand
TCATGATCGTCATGAGCTCCATGTCCGGCCGCAAGCAACGCAAGAAGCGGGCCGAGCTCATGGCCGGGCTCGAGAAGCAGGACAAGGTCCAGACCATCGGCGGCATCATCGGCACCGTCCAGGAGATCCGCGACAACGAGGTCATCCTCAAGGTCGACGAGACCTCCGGCACCCGCGTCCGGTTCTCCAAGTCCGCCATCCAGCAGATCCTCAAGAAGCGACGCGACGCCACCGAGACCCCCGCCGCCGATGTCGGCTCCCAGCCACTCGAATCCCGGGCCTCCTGACCCCCGAGCCGCTCCGAGGCCCGCCCGCAGACCCTCGGGCACCCTCTCGACCCGGTTCGTCCGCCCTCGCCCGCGGCGCTATTCTTGACACTTCGCTCTGACGCGACGCGGGCCCTCAACGGCCCGCCCGAGGAGTCTGCCGTCCATGTCGAATCTCGGACGAAACCTCGTGTTTGTGGGCATCCTGCTCGCGGTCTTCATCTTCGGGATCATCCCCCCCGACAAACGCATCCGCCTCGGCAAGGACTTGCGCGGCGGCGTCACCCTCGTCTATCAGGTCCAGCTCGATCGCGGCGACGACCCCTCCATCGTCATCCCCCAGATGATCGAGGTCCTCAAGGAGCGCGTGGATCCCACCGGGCTCTACGAGATCAGCATGGTCCGCCAGGGTCGCGACCGCATCGAGATCACGATGCCGCTGCCCAACGACGAGATCAAGGCCCTCCGCAACGAGTTCGAGACCCGCCTCAACGCACTCTCCGACATCGCCGTCTCCGCCGGCGATCTCGACCGCGTCCTCCGCGCCGACGACCCCTCCGAGCGCCAGCGACTCATCGAGGCCTCCGCCGCCGGCAACGCCAGCAAGGCCGCCATTCTCCGCAGCGTCGCCGACGCGTGGACCCTCGCTCGCGAGACCCGCGCCGCCTACGACGCCCTCGCCCGCACCAGCGAACCCGACCCGGCCGAACTCGAGGCCCTCTCGATCGCCGCCGCCGACGCCCAGTTCGAGTATGTCCAGGCCCGCCGCGAAGCTCTGGAGAGCGCCCCCTCGCCCGCGGAGGTCCGCTCGGCCGTCGAACGCTCCAGCGAATCCACCGTTCTCTTCGATCGAGAAGACAACACCCGCCTCGAGCTCCCCAGCCCCCGGCAGCAGGCGATCGCGGACCTCAAGCAGCGATTCCCCGAAGCCGCCGACCGCATCGATGCCATTGTCGAGGCCCACGACGAGTACCTCGCCAACCGCACCGCTCTCGACGACCCGTCCGAGCTGAAGCGCCAGCTTCAGTCGTCCGGCGTCCTGAGCTTCAGAATCACCGTCGACGCCCAGGGCCCCAAGGCACTGCCCCAGGCCGAGGTCCAGCGACTCCGCAACGAACTTCAGGAAAAGGGCCCGACCGAGGCCAGCGGCACCAACACCCGCTGGTTCAAGCTCCGCCGCGTCGACTCCTGGTTCAACGACGCCGACGGCTTCCGCCGACTCGAACAGAGCCCACAGGGCTATTTCGCGTCCTACGGCGACACCGGCTACATCGTCGAACCCTACCAGGGCGAGTACTGGATGCTCTGCTACGACGAGCCCGGCTCAAGGCTGACCTCCAGCGCCGAGGACGCACGCGGCGAGTGGGGCGTCGCCAGCGCCTTCCAGGGCTCGGACAGCCGCGGCCGCCCCGCCATCAACTTCCGCATGGACGCCCGCGGTGCGCAGCTTCTCGGCCAGCTCACCGGGTCCCATGTCGGCGACAACATGGCCGTCCTCCTCGACGACCAGGTCTACACCGCGCCCAACCTCCTGGGTCGCATCAGCCGACAGGGCCAGATCACCGGCAACTTCCCCACCCGCGAACGCGAAGATGTCATCCGCATCCTCGGCGCGGGTTCGCTCCAGGCCAAGCTCTCGCCCGAGCCAATCAGCCAGAGCACCGTCGGCCCCGAGCTCGGCAAGGACAACCTTCAGGCGGGCCTCCGCGCCGGCGTCTTCGCCCTGATCGCCGTCTCGGTCTTCATGGTCTTCTACTACTTCAAGTGCGGCGCCATCGCCGTTGTCTGTCTGGGCTGCAACGCCATCCTCATCCTCGGCGCTCTCTCATATCAGCAGGCCGCACTGACCCTCCCGGGTATCGCCGGCATCATCCTCACCTTCGGCATGGCGGTCGATGCCAATGTGCTCATCTTCGAGCGCATGCGCGAAGAGCTCCGCATCGGCACCGACTTCAAAGCCGCCGTCCGACTCGGCTACCAGCGAGCACTCAGCTCGATCGTCGACGGCAATGTCACCAACCTCATCGTCGCCGTCGTTCTCGTTCTCCCGGGCGTCTCCACCCAGGAGGTCAAGGGCTTCGCGATCACCCTCGGCATCGGCGTCGTCGCGACACTCTTCTCCGCGCTGGTCATCAGCCGGCTGATCGTCTACGCCTTCATCCAGTACGGCAACTGGCGCAAGACCTCCATGCTCCCCATGGCCGTCCCCGCCATCGAGCACGCCCTCGAACCGAAGATCAAGTGGATGAAGCTCCGCTGGGTCTTCGTCGCGATCTCCGCCGGCTACATCGCCCTCGGGCTCGGCATGGTCTGGAAGCAGGGCTCCAAGATGCTCGACACCGAGTTCGTCGGTGGCACCCAGGTCCAGCTCCAGTTCAAGGACGACGCCGAGACCGGCGAGCCCATCGTCCGATCCCGCCAGGTCATCGAGGACGGGCTCGCCGCCATCGAACGCCGCGCCCGCAGCGACGATGACCCCTCCAACGACGCTCTCGCCGACCTCGCAAGCGCCGACCTCGTCGCCCTCGATCCCCGCGACGGCGCCGACGGGCTCATCGTCTCCGATCGCTACATGATCAAGACGAGGATCGAGAACGACGCGCTCCTCCAGTCCGCGCTCCAGCTCGAGTTCCAGGATCTCCTCGACGCGCAGCCGCCCATCCAGTTCGAGAACGCAGACGACTTCCGCGCCGTGGTCTTCCCGATCACCGAGCCAAGCCTCGTTGACAATCTCGGCACCCGCACCGCCGGCGTCCCCTTCGAGGACCGCGGCCAGGATGTCTCGGCCTACCCCGACGGCGTCATCGTCCTCATGGAAGACCTCGAACCCGCGCCAACCCTCTCGGCCCTGCGCACCAAGCTCCAGCAGGTCCGAACCGTCGACCCCGCCTACGAGAACGCCCGCGCCCGTCCGTGGGCCCTGTTCATCCTCGAAGGCGACGAGAACCGAGTCATCTCCGCCGCCATGATCGCCCGCGACCCCGACATCAGCTTCGGTCAGCCCGAGCTGTGGGAAGAGGAACTCGCCCGCGTCGAGTGGCAACTCGCACGCGACGCCCTCGGCCGATCCACCTCCATGGCCGAGCTCCAGAAGTTCAGCGCCTCCATCGCACAGACCTTCAAGGCACGCGCCGTCGCCGCCATCCTCCTGAGCTTCCTCCTCATCACCATCTACATCTGGGTCCGATTCGGCTCGGTCCGCTACTCGCTCGCCGCGATCACCTGCCTCCTCCACGATGTCCTCACCTGCATCGGGCTCATCGCCCTCGCCGAGATCATCTACGAGCACCCGAGCACGCAGGGCTTTGCCCAGTCCCTCGGCATCATGCCCTTCAAGATCGATCTCAACATGATCGCCGCGATCCTCACGATCATCGGCTACTCGCTCAACGACACCATCATCGTCATGGACCGCATCCGCGAGAACCGCGGCAAGCTCCCCTACGCCTCCACCGAAGTCATCGAGAGTTCCGTTAATCAGACCATCAGCCGAACCGTCATCACCTCGGGCACCACCCTCCTCGCCGTTCTGATCCTCTACCTCATCGGTGGCGAGGGCGTCCGCGCCTTCAGCTACGCCCTGCTGATCGGTATCGGCGTCGGCACCTACTCCTCCATCGCCGTCGCCGCCCCCCTCGTGTGGTCCGGAAAATCCGAGGCCCGCCACCGCCGCGACCGCGTCGACTCCGAAGCCGAACCCCCGGCCCTCGAACCGCCCGTCGGGTAAACTGGCCACCGTCGGCCGGAGGCCGGCTCTTCCATGCCGCGAAGGGAGTCGCGATGTCCGAACGGGCCCAGCAGATCGGTCGCTCCGCCGCCGTCCTCGTCGCGGTCTGGATCGTTGTCTACTGGTGGTGGACCCCTTCTCGACCCGTTCCCGCCATCGCTCTGGGCACCCCCGCGCCCTCTGCCGAGCCTCACACCCCGGCGACCTCGGCCTCCTCGACGCCCAGCGAACAGTCCCTGGCCCCAGCGCCGCAGAGACCCGATCCCGCCCGCAATCAGGTGGCACCCTCCGCCCCGCGTTTCCGCGACTACATCATCCGCAAGGGCGACACCTTCAGCCGCATCGCGGCCGAGCAACTCGGCGGCGCGAAGTTCGAGTCCGCCATCGCCGCGGCCAACCCTCTCGTCGATCCCCTCCGCCTCCAGATCGGCCAGTCCATCCGCCTCCCGATCGATCCCGAGCCCCTCGCCTCCCCCGATCCGCGCGAGATCGAGTACGAGATCCGCTCGGACGATTCCCTCTGGAAGATCGCCAAGCGGCTCTACGGCGACGGCTCACTCTCCGACCTCATCTACCAGGCCAACCGCGACCGCCTCTCCAGCCCCGACGACCTGACCGTCGGCGAGATGCTCCGAATCCCGCCTCCACCCGCCCGATGACCCGCCGGGCCCTATCCTCTCACCCCATGACCCACAAGCGGATCCTCGTCACCGGCGGCGCGGGCTTCCTTGGCTCGCATCTCTGCGATCGGCTCGTCGCGGCCGGGCACGATGTCATCTGCGTCGACAACTTCTTCACCAGCCAGAAATCCAATATCCAGCATCTGCTCAAAGAGCCCAACTTCGAGCTCATCCGCCACGATGTCACACACCCCCTCTGGCTCGAGGTCGACGAGATCTACAACCTCGCCTGCCCCGCCTCGCCTCCGCACTACCAGTTCAACCCCATCAAGACCATGAAGACCTCCGTCCTCGGCGCCATCCATGTCCTCGGAATGGCCAAACGCTGCGGCGCCAAGGTCCTCCAGGCATCCACCAGCGAGGTCTACGGCGACCCGGACATCCACCCCCAGCCCGAGTCCTACCGGGGCAATGTCAACCCCATCGGCCCCCGCGCCTGCTACGACGAAGGCAAACGCGCCGCCGAGACGCTCTTCTTCGACTACAAGCGATCCAACGGCGTCAACATCCGCGTCGTCCGCATCTTCAACACCTACGGCCCGCGCATGCATCCCTTCGACGGCCGTGTCGTCTCCAACCTCATCCGACAGGCACTCGCCGCCGAGCCCATCACCATGTTCGGCGACGGCTCCCAGACGCGATCATTCTGCTTCGTCGACGACCTTATCGACGGCCTCATCCGCATGATGAACGCCCCCGACGACTTCCCCGGACCCGTCAACCTCGGCAACCCCGACGAGTTCTCCATCCGCGAGCTGGCTGATCTCGTCTGCGAACTCACCGGCACCCCCGCCCGCTACTCCAACCAACCACTCCCCCCCGACGACCCGCGCCGCCGAAAGCCCGACATCACGCTCGCCCGCGAGAAGCTCGGCTGGGAGCCCGCCGTCCCGCTCAGGGAAGGCCTCCAGCGCACCATCGACTGGTTCCGCACCATCGACCTCGAGCGCTACCGCCCCCCGACCCCCAACGCCTGATCAACGGAACTGCATCAGCGCCGCGGTCTCAACGCGACAGGCGCAACGCCACGCCTCAACCATGCACCCTGCGCCACGGGTTGACCCGAAGCGCAACCCGTGCCTCGGCGCCAATCAGCGTGAAGGCCACGACCCCAATCTCCATGCAAACTCCACGACACCCCGACCCAGGCCCCGAGCGAGACTCGCGATGACCGCCAACTCCCCATCCCCCGTCACGATCCGCCCCGCTGATCCCTGCGACGCCGACGCCTGGTCGAGCATGCGCAAGGGCCTCGGCCCCGACTGGCTCACCGATTTCGACCGCCACATCGCCGAGTACTTCGCCCACGGCACCATCCAGAGCCTCCGCCACCTCGTCCTCATCGCCGAGGACGACATGGGCCCCGTCGGCCTCGCCGAGGTCTCCCTCCGCGACTACGCCGAGGGCTGCGACTCCTCACCCGTCGGGTTCCTCGAAGGCTGGTTCGTCGCCGAGCGGGCCCGCAACCAGGGCCTCGGCCGCCTCCTCGTCGCCCAAGCCGAGCAGTGGGCCTCCGAGCAAGGCTGCACCGAGTTCGCCTCCGATGCCGAACTCCACAACGCCGCCAGCCTCCATGCCCACGAACGCCTCGGTTTCGAACCGGTCTGCGATATTCGTTGCTTCCGCAAGGACATCGCTTCCGCTGCGCCCAACCATTGACCATGCGAGTAGCACTCACCGGCGTCAGCGGATTCATCGGCTCGGTCACCGCGCGTCAACTCGCCGAGCAGGGCCATCAGGTCACGGGCCTCGTCCGCGAGACCAGCCGCCGCGACCACATCGAGCCCTTTGTCGACCGCTTCGTCGTGGGAGATCAGGCCGACCCCGCCTGCTTCGACGACCTGCTCAACGGCGCCGACGCGGTCATCCACAACTCCGCCGACTGGCGTTCCATGGCTTCGGGTCAGGCCTCCCTCGCCGAGATCGTCAACGCCAATGTCCGAAGCTCCATCGAACTGCTGGAACGCTCACGCCCGCTCCCCTTCGTCTTCGTCAGTTCCGTCGCCGTCCATCACGACATGCGCCCGCGATGGAACGGCCGGATCGACGCCGACCACCCCACCCGCCCCGGCGGCTACTACGGCGCGTACAAAGCCGCCGTCGAGTGTTTCCTCTGGGCCGAGCACGCCCAGCACAAACGCCCCTTCTGCGCCGTCCGCCCGAGCGCCGTCTACGGCCTCGATCCCAAACTCGACCGCTCCATCGGCCACCCCATCATCCAGAAGCTCGCCAACGGCCAGGCCGCCAATCGCCAGGGCGGCGGCAAGTTCGTCCATGTCGAGGATGTCGCCGCCACCCTCCGCCACGCCACCGAACACCTCAGCGCCGGCTCGCCCACGCCGCCCATCGTCCACCTCGCCGACTGCTACGCCCGCTGGGCCGACTGGGCGAAGTTCGCCGCCGAAGCCCTCGGCGTCGACGCCACCATCGACGACTCCAGCCCCACCGAACCGAAGAACCAGTTCACCAAGGACGACGCCCAAGCCCTCGGCGTCCCCCTCGATCGAGGCCACGCCGGCATCAAAGCCGCGATCGATGACCTCATCGCCGCGATGCGCACCTCGGGCGAGCTCCCCTCCTGATTCTTCATTCCGGCACTGTGGAGCCGCGTGACTCCATCGGCCGACAACCTGATCAGACACGCCCGCAAGGAGCCCTGATCATGAGCGGCATCGACCCATTGGCATCGGCTCGTCCACCAGTCTCAACTCCGCCGCAACTGCGTCAGGTGAACGCCCTGCTCCGCCAGTTCGGCCAGAGCATCCGCCCGTCGCCGCCCAGCCTCGATCGCGTCGACCTCTCGGGCGTCCAGAGTCGGATCGATGAGATCGTCGCACGCATCCCGCTCGATCCCATCGAATCCAATCGAGATCCGGAGAATGACCTGTTCCGCATGTCGGGTCTTCCCGCCGGAGTCACGGCAAGCTTCGAGAAGGTTCACTTCGACGGCGCCGAGAGCTTCCCGATCGAGATCGTCGTGACCGACTCCGCCCAGCGAGCCGAGCTCTTCCTCGACCTCGGCGGCCAGAGCATCGATCTCGCGGGCGAAGATCCGGCTCCCGCGCGCGCATTCCGCATCGCCATCACCGGGCCGATCGGCACCCAGGAACTCGCATTCTCTTCCGGGATGTCTGTGCGACACATCGCCGACACGATCAACGCGTTCCGCGAAGTCACGGGTGTCTGGGGGGATCGCGGCAGCGGCGGGATCTCGCTCCACAGCGAAGACTTCGGCGGACAAGCGTTCGTCTCGGTCGAAGTCATCGATGACGGCGGCATCGACAGCCGCGGCATCATCGCCCGTGACGCGGGCGACTGGGTGGGCTGGCAGCGAGACAAGCAACCCATCTCAGAGCTTCGTACAGGACTCACGGCAACCGACCGTGGCAACAGCGTGGGGGTTCTCGTCAACGGCGAGCGAGCCGAATCCGACGGCTTCGACATCGCGATCAAGCTGCCAAACCTCGTCGGAACAATCCAGCTCGATCCGAACTTCATCTACCCCTACCGAACCGGCGAGATCTCAGTGTTCCACATCGTCCCCCGGTTCCCCCAGCAGCCGAATCCCAACGGCACGGCCATCGATCGCCTCGCCTGATCGAACCGCTCGCGCCCGCCTCTGAACCCGGTCCCCCATCTGTTACCCTGCCCCCATGACCGCCCCGCCCGCCACCGCCAACCGCTTCAAGCCCTTCGGCACCACCATCTTCGCCGAGATGACCGCCCTCGCCAACGAGCACGGCGCGGTCAACCTCTCCCAGGGATTCCCCGATTTCGACGGCCCCGGCTTCGTCAAGGACGCCGCCGCCCGCGCCATCCACGACGGCATCAACCAGTACAGCCCCATGCCCGGGCGACCCGAACTCCGCCACGCCATCGCCCGCTTCTGGGCCGACCGCACCGGCGACGAGATCAACCCCGACACCGAAGTCACTGTCACTCCCGGCTGCACCGGCGCCCTCGCCTCGACCTTCCTCGGGCTCTTCAACCCGGGCGATGAGGTCGTCATGTTCGAGCCTTTCTACGACTCCTACCGCGCCTGCGCCGCCATGGCCGGCGTCACCCCGCGCTTCGTCACCCTCAGGCCGGGCGAGGGAAAGCACGCCCGCCGGTTCGTCTTCGACTCAGCCGAACTCGAAGCCGCCTTCACACCACGCACCCGTGCCATCCTCGTCAACACCCCGCACAACCCCACCGGCAAGGTCTTCTCGGCCGACGAACTCGACCGCATCGCCACCCTCTGCCGCCGCCACGACGCCATCGCCATCACCGACGAGGTCTACGACCAACTCGTCTACGAGCCCGATCTCCCGCACATCCGCCTCGCCACCCTCCCCGGGATGCGCGACCGCACCATCAGTCTCAACAGCCTCGGCAAGACCTTCAGCCTCACCGGCTGGAAGATCGGCTGGGCCATCGCCCCGCCCCATCTCACCGCCGCCGTCCGTGCCGCCCACCAGTTCCTCGTCTACGCCGTGCCCGGCCCGCTCCAGATCGGTGCGGCCGCCGCCCTCAGCCAGTCCGACGACTACATCGCCGACCTCGTCGCCACCTACCGCGCCCGACGCGATCAACTCTCGGCCGCCCTCTCCGAACTCGGCTTCCAGGTCTTCCGTCCCGAAGGCACCTACTTCATCATGGCCGACCACACTTCCCTCCGCTTCGCGACCGATGTCGACCTCTGCCGACACCTCGCCACCGAGATCGGCGTCGCCGCCATCCCGCCCTCGGCGTTCTACTCCGATCCCGCCCGAGGAAAGGCCCTTGTCCGTTTCGCCTTCTGCAAGACCCAGGCCACCATCGACGAAGCCATCCGCCGCCTCAGCCGCTTCCGCGAGCACGCACCCGGAGCCTCGGACCGATGATCGCCCGCCTCGGCCTCAAGCTCAGCGCCATCTTCCAGCGCATCGTCCCCGATCCTTTTGTCATCGCCGTCGCCCTCACACTCATCACCGCCGTCGGCGCCCTGCTCCTTGGCAGCTTCCCCGCCCTCGATTCCGACACCCCGCGCGCCCGTCTCCTCTCCATCCTCGACGCGTGGCGCGGCGGCGAAGGGCTCTGGAAGTTCCTCGCCTTCGGCATGCAGATGTGCCTCATCCTCGTCACCGGGCACGCCCTCGCCGCAAGTCGGTCCGTCTCCCGCGCCATCGAACGCCTCGCTTCCGTCCCGCGATCCGCCCACGCCGCGGGCGCATTCGTCGCCCTCATCGCCGCCCTCGCCGGGCTGATCAACTGGGGGCTCGGCCTCATCGTCGGTGCCCTCCTGGCGCGCGAAGTCGCCCGCGCCCTCTCGCGTCGGGGCGTCCGCGTCCACTACCCACTCCTCGTCGCCGCCGGCTACATGGGCCTGCTCGTCTGGCACGGCGGGCTCTCCGGCTCGGCCCCCCTCAGTTCGACCACCATCGAACAGATGAATCGCGTCTTCCCCGCCGACTCCGTCGCCCTCATCGGCGAGCAGATCCTCACCCCGCTCGACCAGTCCCTCGGCTCCACCCTCAACCTCCTCGCTACCGGCGGCGCGGTCCTCCTCATCCCGCTCATCATCTGGTTCCTCTGCCCGCGCCACGACCACGACCGCACCCCGCCCCCCGATGCGCTCCTCGCCCAAACGCCCGCTCCCGCTTCACCCCCCGCCGACGAGCCGTCCTACGCCGCCGCCCGACTCGACCGCTCGCCCATCGTCGCCGGCATCCTCGCGGGGCTCATCCTCCTCGCCCTCGCTCGCCACGCACAGGTCGACGGGCTCACCCGCATCGGACCCAACGAGATCAACCTCGCCATGCTCGCCCTCGGGCTCATCGCCCACGGCAGCCTGCGCTCCTACGCCACTGCCGCCGAGGAAGCATGCCGCGGATGCGCCGGCATCATGCTCCAGTTTCCCCTCTACGCCGGCATCCTCGCGATGCTCCGCGAGTCCGGGCTCATCCTCCAGACCGCCGAGTTCCTCCGCTCGATCAGCACCCCCGAGACCCTTCCCCTCGCCACCATGACCAGCGCCGCTCTGGTCAACCTTGCCGTGCCCTCCGGCGGCGGGCAGTGGGGGATCCAGGGCCCCATCGCCATGCAGACCGCCGTCGACATGGGCGTCTCTCCCGCCCGCATGATCATGGCCGTGTCCTACGGCGACCAACTCACCAACATGCTCCAGCCCTTCTGGGCCCTTCCCCTCCTCGCGATCACCGGCGCCAAGGCCCGCGACATCGTCGGCTACACCGCGATCGTCATGCTCGCCGTCGGCGCATGGTTCGCCCTCGCACTCTTCCTCTTCTAGTCGCGACGCTCGCCCCCTCGCGGCCGATGCCGCCTCGGCCGCACCTCCGATCTGCATCAAGAGTCGGTGATCCCCGTTCCCCGCCAAGAATCACCCGATGAGCGCACGCACCCCCGCCCAACTCCTCGAGCACCTCTTCCGGCTCACCCTCGAAGACATCAACCCACGCTCGGCCGCCCGCGAAAGCCTCTCCGAGGTCCCGCCCGGCTTCGAGCGCCCCGCCCTGATCGCCGTCGGCAAGGGCGCCGTCGCCATGGCCCGGGGCGTCGCCGACGCATGCGACATCTCCCAAGGCATCGTCCTCTGCCCTGTCGCGCCCGCCGGACAACAGCAACTCCCGCGCGTCCGCTACTTCGAGACCGACCACCCCGTCCCGACCGCACGCAATGTCGAAGCCTCCCGCGCCCTCCGCGACTTTGCGCACGCGCTGCGGGACTCCGATTCCTGCATCGCCGCGATCTCCGGCGGCGGGAGCGCCCAGATCTGCCTCCCCATCGAACCTCTCACCCTCGACGACATCGCCGACGCCACCAACGCCCTGCTCCGCTCGGGTCTGGCGATCGAGGAAATCAACACCGTCCGCATCCAGCTCGACCAGCTCAAGGGCGGACGCCTCGCCGACCTCATCGCTCCCGCCCGCCTGCTCACCCTCGTCATCGTCGATGTCCCGACCGGCGACCCCGCCTTCGTCTCCTCGGGCCCGACCATCCTTCGCGACACCGACCCCGCCCGCGCCCTCGAACTCGCCCGAACCGCCGGACTGGGCACCGCCGCGCCCCGGGTGCTCGAAGCCCTCGAGCAGGGCGCGGCGAACCCCGACCTGCCCGTCTTCGCCCGACACGCTCCCTCCGAGGTCCGCGTCGTCTTCGACAACGCCCTCGCCCGGTCCGCGATCGCCGACCACGCCGCCGCTCACGATCTCGACGCCCGCGTCATGCCCGATCTGATCACGGGCCCCGCCGACGAGCAGGGCCGTGCGCTCGCCCGCGCCGCCCTCGCCACCACCGCGCGCATCGACCGCCCGACCCTGCTCATTTGGGGCGGCGAGACGACCGTCACCGTGCCCGACGCCTCCATCCCGGGAGGGCGGTGCCAACACATGGCCCTCGCCGCCGCCGTCGAACTCGAAGGCGCCGCCGGCATCACCTTCGCCGCTCTCGGCACCGACGGCGTCGACGGCACCACCAATGCCTGCGGCGCCATCGTCACCGGCGCCACCGCCGCCCAAGCCCGTTCCCACGGCTACGACCCCGCGACCACCCTCCACGCCCGTCGCGCCCACGAACTGCTCGGCACCCTCGACTGCCTCGTCCGCACCGGCCCGACCGGCACCAATGTCAACGAGCTCTACCTCGCCCTCGTCCAACCCGTACGCTAACGCCCATGTCCGTCTCACTCTGGCAGCGACTGTTCGCCGACCACCGATCACGCCACTCCGTGCGCACCGACCTCGCGATCATCGGTGGGGGGGTCGCCGGGCTCTCGGCCGCACTCTGGGCACGCAAGCGCGGCCTCACCCCGCTCGTCATCGAACGCCACACGCTCGGCTTCGGCGCCAGCACGCGCAATGCGGGCTTCCTGATGCGCGGCGCCGCCGACAACTACGCCGCCGCATGCCGCGACTACGGCCCCACCCGCGCCCGCGAGCTCTGGCGCTGGTCCGAAGACAACCTCGCCATCCTCCGGGAATGGGGCATCGAGTCCCTCCCGTCCTACCGCCGGCTTCCCTCGTGCCTGCTCGCGATCGAAGAATCCGAAGCCGTCGAGATCCGCGACAGCGCCGAACTCCTTGCCCGCGACGGCTTCGAAGCTCATCTCATCGACTCGGGCGACGACACCATCTGGACCGCCGCCCGCGCCCGCAGCCGCCCGATCCTCGGGCTGGTCAACCCGCACGACGCGGTCTGCAATCCCGCGGAGTTGATCGCCCATCTCGCGTCAAGACTTCCTGAAGATTCCGTCCTCGAGCGCGCCCCGGTCCACACCCTCGAAGACCAAGGAGAAGCGTTCCTGGTGCGCACGCCGGCGCACGATATCACCGCCTCGCGCGTGCTCATTTGCCTCAACGGCTACGCCGGCTGGCTCCTTCCCGAACTCGCCGACCGCATCATCCCCAACCGCGGTCAGATGCTCGCCCTGCGAGCCCCCTCGGCCCGGCTCGATCATGCCTACTACGCCAACCACGGCGGCGAGTACATCCGACCCGTCGCCCACGGCTTGATCGCGGTGGGGGGGTGCCGCGCCTCCGACGCCGCGGCCGAACGCTTCGCTCCCGACGAGCCCACCCCCGCGATCCAGTCTCGCATCGAGGCCTTCGCCGCCGACCTGCTCGGCGGCTCCTTCGAGGTCGTCCACCGCTGGGCCGGCACGATGGGCTTCACACCCGACGGGCTGCCGCTGATCGGCCCGCTGTGCTCGCCGAGGCTCTGGGTCTGCGCCGGGTTCAACGGGCACGGCATGTCGCTCGCGGTTCGCTCGACCAGAGCCGCGATCGACGCGATCTTCGCCGGCTCGCCGGCCCCCTTCCCCGCCGACCGCTTCGACCCCGAGTGACGCCCGGCGCGCGCACCGGGCCCGTCAACATGTTCCACGTGGAACACATACCGGCTTTGTGCGCGCTGAGAGCCCCCTCGCTCCTCCGCGCCTCCGTGGAGAAGAGCCGGAACGGCAGGGGGGTCCTTCCCGCCTAAACTCGCCGCATGACCGAAGCCACCCATGCCGAGTTCCTTTCCACGACCCGCCGGGGCGAGGTCGCCCGCTGGTCGCAGACGCTGATCCCGACGACACGCGAGGCGCCCGCCGACGCCGAGACACCCAGCCACATCCTGATGGTCCGGGCGGGGATGATCCGCCGAGTGGGCGCCGGGATCTACGACTACCTGCCCCTCGGCTGGCGGGCCATCCGCAAGGTCAGCCAGATCGTGCGCGAGGAGATGGACGCGATCGGGTGCAGCGAGATGCTGATGCCCACGCTCGAGCCGCTCGAGCTCTTCGCCGGCTCCAAGCGTGATGTCGACTACGGCGATCTGCTGTTCAAGGTGACCGATCGGCACGG
This sequence comes from Phycisphaerales bacterium JB037, assembly GCA_043101605.1. Classification (GTDB taxonomy): domain Bacteria; phylum Planctomycetota; class Phycisphaerae; order Phycisphaerales; family UBA1924; genus JBICIG01. The sequence goes on along the minus strand of JBICIG010000098.1, from coordinate 1,112 downwards.
CCGCGTCGCCGCCCTGGGCCCGACGCACGAGGAGGTCATCACCGAGTTGATGCTCCATGCGATCACCAGCTACAAGCAGCTCCCGCTGAGCCTGTACCAGATCCAGACCAAGTTCCGCGACGAGTTCCGCCCGCGGGCCGGCTTGCTCCGCTGCCGTGAGTTCCTGATGAAGGATGCGTACTCCTTCCACCTCACCGTCGAGGGCGAGGGCGGGCTCAACGCGACCTACGACGACATGTACGCGGCGTACTCGCGGATCTTCGAGCGGTGCGGGCTCGACTTCACCGTCGTCGAGGCCGAGTCGGGCCCGATCGGGGGGTCGGCGAGCCACGAGTTCATGGTCAACGCCCCGACGGGCGAGGACACCATCCTGCGTTGCCCGCAGACCGGGTACGCGGCGAATGTCGAGAAATGCGAGATCGGCGAACGCTCCTGGTCCGCGGACGCGGCGCCCGAAGCCGACCTGACCGAGCACCACACGCCCAACATGCCGGGCATCGATCTCGTCGCGGGGCACCTGGGCGTCACGGCGTCGCGGATGCTCAAGACGCTGGTCTTCGAGCCCAGGCAGCCGAGCGAGAACGGGCCGCGCTGGGTGCTGGTCACGGTGCGCGGGGACCATGAGGTGAACGAGGGCAAGGTCCGCGATGCGGCGGGCTTTGCCGTGCAACTGGCCGATGAGAAGGCCGCGCGGGCCGCGGGCTTTGCGATCGGGTATGTCAGCCCGCGGATGGCTCAGCGCGACGACTCGACCCTCCTGCTGATCGATCCCGATGCGCTCAACGCCGGCGCGTGGGCGACGGGTGCCGACAAGGCTGACTTCCATGTCACCGGGTTCAACTGGTCGCGCGATCTGGCGGGTGTCGTGCCCGCGACGGGCGAATCCGAGCGGGTCAGGGTGCGCGACCTGCGGAACGCGCTGGCGGGGGACCCCTCGCCGCGCGCCGCCGGGAGCGTGCTGGAGGAGCAGCGTGGCATCGAGGTCGGGCACATCTTCAAGCTGGGCACGAAGTACTCGGATGCGATGGGCTTCCAGGTGCTCGACGAGACGCAGCAGCGCCAGACGGTGATCATGGGGTGCTACGGCATCGGCGTGTCGCGCACCATGGCGG
>JBICIG010000097.1:0-7726 GCA_043101605.1 Phycisphaerales bacterium JB037 | reverse complement strand
GCATCTTCGATCCCGAGAACCGCCTCAACCCGGGAAACATCGTCGAGCCCGGCCCGATTGAGAGCATCTCCGAGAGCACGCGCATCCGCCCGCACGACCGCAACACCACCGTCCTCCCGGCGGACACCTACTTCGACTACCGCGACCAGCACGGCTTCGGCGGCGCGATCGAGATGTGCAACGGCGCCGGCGTCTGCCGAAAGAAACAGGGCGGCACCATGTGCCCCTCCTACATGGGGACCCTCGATGAACGCCACTCCACCCGAGGACGCGCCAACGCCCTCCGCCTGACCCTCACGGGCCAGTTCGATCAGAGCGGCAATCACCAGGGCTCCTCCCCGTGGAGCAACCCCGACACGATCGAGACTCTCGACCTCTGCCTGAGCTGCAAGGCGTGCAAGGCCGAGTGCCCGAGCAATGTCGATGTCGCTCGGCTCAAGGCCGAGTACACCGCCCAGCGCTACCGCGAGCAGGGCGGCCCGCCGCTCGGCGCGCTGGCAATGGGACACATCCGTGCGCTCAATCGCATGGGATCGCTCACTCCGAAGCTCGCGAACATGGTCGCGTCGTCGGCCCCAATGAAGTGGCTCACGGCGAAAGTGCTCCGCATCGATCCGCGACGCGAACTCCCGCCCTTTGCGACCTCCCTCGCGCGGTCCTTTGCACGCGGCGATCGCAAGCCACCCAAAGCCGGCGCACAAAGCGACGACCTCCGTCCCGCCGTCGCTCTCTTCGGCGACTGCTTCACCATGTTCAACGAGCCGATCGTGGGGCAATCCTCCAAACGCCTGCTCGAAGCGTTCGGGTACCGAGTCCTGCTCGCCGATGTCGGCTGTTGCGCCCGCGCGATGATCTCCAACGGCCTGCTGGACCAGGCCCGCGACACGATCGATCGAACGGTCGCAAAGCTCGGGCCCTGGATGGAATCCGAGGGCTTGCGCGCACTGCTGTTCGCAGAGCCTTCGTGCCTGTCGGCGATCGCTGACGACTGGCAGATGCTCCACACGGGCGCATCGCACGAAGCCAAACGCCGCATCGCGGAGCGGTCGTTCCTGATCGAAGACTTCCTCGAAAAGCACTGGGACGACCACCCCCAACGCCCCGCCTTCGTGCGCTCAATCGGCGACGATCCCGAGGTCGTCCTCCACCAGCACTGCCACCAGCGGGCCCTGCTCGGCGGCGAGTCGGGCGTCGGGATCATGACCCGGGCGTGCGAGTCGACGCGGGTGCTCGACGCCGGCTGCTGCGGGATGGCCGGGGCGTTCGGCTATTCGAAGGATCGGTACGACCTCTCGATGCGTATCGGTGAGCGGGTGCTGCTGCCGACGGCCCGCGGGCTCGCTGGCTCCGGCGTGATGGTCGCGCCCGGAACGAGTTGCCGACACCAGCTGCGCGAAGGAGCGGGCGTGCAGGCGTTGCATCCGGTGGAGTTTCTCGAGCAGCGACTGAGCCGGGGCGACTGACCGCCTCAACGCTCCTCCCGCGTCTCGATCACCGTCCCATCCTCGTCATACACATACAGCTTGCCTTGCTCCTCTGACTTGCACGCCTTGTGGGTGCCATCGCAGAACGGGAAGTTCTTCGTGAGCCCGCAGCCGCAGATGAAGACGGGCTTGTCCTGCGGGTCGATGCGGATCGGGCCGTCGCGGTCGGAGCGGATGAGGCGGGCCATGGGTGGTCCTTTCTCGGATGAAGTCGTGGAATCGGCGGGAGGCGTCTATGTCACGCCGGCGTCGCGACGCTCGACCGGATCGCTTCGAGGATGGCGGCCGCGTCGTGGCTGCCGGTTCGCCACGAGCCCTGGCGCGTGAAGACGCGGTGCGCGCAGACCGGTTCGATGCAGTCGATGACATCCTCGGGGATGACGTAGTCGCGCCCGGCGATCAGAGCCGTGGCGCGGGCGGCCTGGGCGAGCGCGAGGGCGCCACGCGGCGAGAGGCCCACGCGCAGATCCTCATGCTCGCGCGTGGCGCGCGCAAACTCGACGATGTACTCGATGAGGGAACGGTCGAGGCGGACTTCGGACGCCTTGCGCTGCAGTTCGAGCAGCTCGTCGCGCGTCAGGACGGGCTTGAGGTCGGGAAGTTCATTCAGCGCGGGGCGGAGTTCGAGCACGCGGATCTCGTCCTCACGCGGCGGGTACCCGATGCTCAGCCGCATGAGGAAGCGATCGAGCTGGTTCTCGGGCAGGGGGTAGGTGCCCTCGAAGTCGTGTGGATTCTGGGTCGCGATGACCATGAACGGGGGCGTGAGAGGGATCTCGTTGCCGTCGATCGAGACCTGGGCCTCGTTCATCGCTTCGAGGAGGGCGGTCTGGGTGCGCGGGCTGGTACGGTTGATCTCGTCGGCGAGAAGGATGTTGGTGAAGACCGGGCCCCGCTTGAGCGTGAATTCTCCGGTGTTGCGGTCGAAGACGCTCACGCCGATCAGGTCGGAGGGGAGCATGTCCGGGGTGAGCTGGACGCGTGCGAAGTCGCAATCGACGCTGCGGGCGATCGCGGTTGCCAGGACGGTCTTCCCAACGCCCGGCACATCCTCGAGCAGGACATGCCCGCCGGCGATGAGGGCGGCGATGACCTGATCGCTCGCGCCCGGATGACCGATGAAGACGCTGGCGATGTTGTCGCGGAGCCTTCCGATGGCGTCGCTGACAGGTTCGATCATGCGGGCGGGCCTCGCTCGGGGGGAGTGTGAGGGGAGGGGCCGCACAGTGTATCCGGACTCACCGGGCAGCGGTTCCGCGTTAAGCTGCCGCTTTGAGGACCGCCGGGTGCGGGAAGCGGAGCGGCGTGGAAGAGCAGGCACGACAGACGGGGGAGACACAAGCCGGGCCACGGCTCGCTCGCGAGCTGGGCGGGGATCTGCTGTGCATCGGCTGCCGATACAACCTCAAGGGGCTGTCGGTGCGGGCGGCGTGCCCCGAGTGCGGACGGCCGGTCCTGGCGACAGTCTTGGCGGTCGTCGATCCGCACGCCAGCGAACTTCGGCCGATCCGGCTGGCGCGGTTGATCGCGACGGGGCTGGTTGCCTGGGCGGCTGCGGCGTTTCTGGCCACGCTGGTCGTCTGGGCGGATCAGGCGCCGCGCGGTCTCGAGCCCTTCGGTGTGGAACTCCGCTCGCCGCACTGGCTCGGGGCGATCAGCACCGGTCTGATCATCGTCTCGGGGATCGCGTCGCTCGTGCTGATACGGCCGCACGCGGGGCTGCGATCGGCATCGATCGCGATGGCGGCGGGGGGGTGCCTGATCTATGCGCCCATCGCGTGGCTGAACTGGCGGATCCATGGCGTCGTGGATCGCATCGGCGAGAGCTTCGACGGCGAGCGGCTCGTGCTGCGCGCGCTACTCGCATTCCTGGCGGCGGCGGTGATCATGCTGCTGCGAGCCAACGCCCGCACGCTGGCGGCGCGGTCGCTGGTGATGCGCACGGGGCGGGTGGATCGTCAGTCGCTCCTGCCGCTGGCGGCGGCGCTGATCGGGATCACCATCGTCGATCTCCTGGCTTTCGTCGCGATGGATGTGACGGCGCGGGTGCAGGACCTGGTGCTGCTGGCAAACGGGCTGGTGGTGGCAGCGGCGGGGGTGCTGTTTACGATCGGGCTGTGGGGGATCGTGCTCGACACCTTCCGGCTGTGGCCGGTGATCGCCAAGCCCCCGGTGCGGCCCGGGGAACTGCTCCGCGACTCGGCGCGCGGGGGCGACGCGTGATCGCGGAGGCGTGCGCATGAACGACGCGGACCGGGACCGCTTCGACGAATTGGTGGCGGCGGCGATCGAGCTGCTCCCCGAGCGATTCCGCTTCGTGCTCGACGAGGTGCCGATCGTCGTGCTCGATCGCCCGACGCCGACCATGCTCAAGGACCTCGGGCTGGCGGGCGACCCGCACGCAGCCGACGAGCTGATGGGGCTGCACACGGGCGTGTCAATCACGGAGGAGTCGGTCGAGCGGTCGGGCGAGCTTCCAGATCAGATTCACCTGTTTCGGCGGGGGCACCTGCACGCGCTGGACCTTGAGCAGATGCCGACCGATGGCGAGGAGATGGAGGATCTGGCCGAGCAGGTGCGGATCACGCTGCTGCACGAGATCGGGCACCACATGGGACTGGAAGAGGACGATCTGGAGCGGCTCGGGTACGACTGATCGGCAGGCGTGGCCGAACGGGGTCTGTCAGGATCCCTGAAATCGGCGCGGGGCCATGCCGAAAGAGATCGCGGGCGGGGTGCGCGCACGGCGTCGCACCCCGCCGGGAACGGAGCCGATCGCGGCGCTTGCAGAGTGTTCACTCCGGCTCGGGACGAGTCGGCACACGGAGGTCGAAGATCATGAAGCGAAGGCTGGCAGTAGTGGCGGCGGTGGCGGGGCTGGGGATCGGGATGCAGACGGCGTCGGCGGGCGCGATGCTCGACGATGTCACGCTGGCGAGCATCGAGATCGAAGGTTCGCCGCTGGAGCAGCCCGGGCCGCTGGCGTGGCTCGGAGGGAGCGAAGCCCGGACGCTCGGCGAGTACACCGCGGCGCTGCGCAAAGCTGCGGCGAGCCCGCGGATCGACGGCGTGGTGATCCGGCTCAAGGACGCGGCACTGTCGACGACGCAGATCGAGGAACTCGGCGGGGCGATTGCGGAGCTCCGCGAGGCGGGCAAGAAGGTTCATGTTTACGCCGAGGTGTACGGCACGGGCGAGGTGCTGCTGGCGTCGCTGGCCGATGAAGCGATCATTCAGCGCGGCGGAGCGGTCTCGTTTCCCGGGCTGCACATGGAGCAGATGTACCTGGCCGACACGCTCGACTGGATCGGCGTCGAGGCGCAGCTCATCCAGGTCGGCGACTACAAGGGCGCCAACGAGATGATGACCCGCTCCGAGCCCAGCAAGGCCTGGCAGGAGAATCTTTCGCAGCTCCTCGACAGCATGTACGAGAACATGCGCACGCATGTGCGCAAGGGGCGCGACCTCTCCTCGCGCGAGCTCGACCGGGCAATGGAGGTCGCGTGGTGGGCGACGCCCGAGGAGGCGGTCGAGGTCGGGCTGATCGACACGGTTCTGGATCTGCCAGAGTTGACCGATCACCTCGAGGAGTATTACGACGGCGAAGTGGACTGGCGGGCCGACTACGGGCTCAAGACCGACTCCGCGTTCGACATGGCCAACCCGCTTGCGATGTTCAGCATGCTCACCGAGACTCCCAGGAACGACCCGAAGGGCCCGACCATCGCGGTCGTGCACATCGAGGGCGCAATCGTGGACGGCGACAGCTCGATGGGTGGGTTCTTCGGCGGGACGACCACCGGCAGCCGGACCATCCGCCGGGCGCTCGCGGAGATCGAAGACGAGAGCGACATCGGGGGCGTGATCATCCGGATCAACTCGCCGGGCGGCTCGGCGATCGCGAGCGAGATCATCTGGCAGGGCGTTCGGCGCGTCGCCGAGGACAAGCCCGTGTTCGTGAGCGTCGGCTCGATGGCGGCCAGCGGCGGGTACTACATCGCCGTTTCGGGCGATGAGATCTATGTCAATCCGTCGAGCATCGTTGGCTCGATTGGCGTGGTCGGCGGGAAGTTCGCGATGGGCGGGCTCTACGACCTTGTGAAGATCAATGTGCATTCCGAGTCGCGAGGGCCCCGGGCCGACCTCATGAACTCGGCCGAGCCCTGGACCAAAGCCGAGAAGGAGCTCATCCGCGAGCGAATGAAGCAGACCTACGACCTCTTCGCGTCGCGCGTGGAGGAAGGGCGTGAGGGGATCGACCTCTCCAAGACGGCCGAGGGGCGGCTGTTCACGGGCGACAAGGCGATCGGGCTGAAGATGGCCGACCGGATCGGCTCCCTTGACGACGCGGTGGCGGATCTCGCTCGCCAGGTCGGGTACGACGACTATGAGGTCCTGCACTACCCGGGTCCGAAGGGGCTCCTTGAGACGCTCGAGGAGATGTTCGGCGGGTTCGTTGCGTCGCCCGGCGTCGGTTCGGCGTCGCCGGTGACTGGTGAGATCGTCGGGCTGCTGCGTCGGGCCGTCGGGCCGCAGGCATGGGACGCGGTGTCGGCGCAGCTGGACGCCGCGGTCCGGTTCCGCGAGGAGCCGGTGCAGGTGGTGCTGCCGAGCGCCCTGATCTTCCGTTGATTGAGCGTTGACCCGCGGCGGGTGTCCGCGGGAATTGGAATCACAGAAACGAAGCCGCCCGGAGTCGATCGCTCCGGGCGGTTTCCTTCTGCCGGGCGTCGAGCCGGGGGCGATCAGACCTCGGTGATCTCCTTGCTCTTGGATTCGATCATGGACTCGATCTTGCCCTCGTACTTCTTGACGAGTTCCTGAATCTCGTCCTTGAGGGTCTTGATCTCATCCTCGGGGTAGTGGGCGCCGTCCTGTTTGGCGAGGCCGTCGGCGGCCTTGTTCGCGTCGCGGCGGGCGTTGCGGACGACGACTTTCTGCGACTCGCCGAGCTTCTTGCAATGCGCAACGAGCTGCTGGCGGCGGTCGCGTGAGAGCGGCGGGACATTGAGGCGGATCTGCTTGGCCTCGACATTGGGGTTGAGCCCGAGCCCGGAGTTCTCGATCGCCTGCTTGATCGCGGCGACGGCGCCTGAGTCGAAAGGCTTGATCAGGATCTGCGTGGGCTCGGGGGTGCTGATCGCGGCGAGGGACTTGAGGTCGGTCTCCGAGCCGTAGTAGTCGACCTTGATGAACTCGACGAGCGCGGTCGAGGCTCGGCCGGTGCGGATGCCGCGGAACTCCTGCTCGAGGTACTCCACGCCTTTCTGCATGTGTTCCTCGGCTTCGAGAAGGATGGTGTCGGGATCGGTGCTCATCGCGGGCTCCTGGAAACGGATTCGTGGAGGATCAGGCGGTGACGGGCTGCCCGGGCGGGCGCTGGTAGACGAGCGTGCCCAGATCGTCCCCGCTCATGACGCGGCGGATGTTCCCGGGCTGCTTGAAGTCGAAGACGAGGACGGGGACGCCGTGCTCCTGGCACATCGCCAGGGCGGTCATGTCCATGATGCGGAGGTTGCGTTGGATGGCCTCGGCGAAGGAGATGGAGCGGAAGCGGGTGGCGGTGGGGTCCTTGACTGGGTCGGCGGTGTAGACGCCGTCGACCTTGGTCGCCTTGAGCAGCAGGTCGCACTCGAGTTCGGTGGCCCGCAGCGCGGCGCAGGTGTCGGTGGTGAAGAAGGGATTGCCGGTGCCCGCGGCAAGGATGACGACCCGGCCCTTCTCGAGATGTCGGAGGGCGCGGCCGCGGATGAAGGGCTCGGCGACCGCCTTGATCTCGATGGCGCTCATCACGCGGCTGTCGACGCCGATGCTGACGAGGACCTCGCGGAGGGCCAGGGCGTTGATGACGGTGCCGAGCATGCCCATGTAGTCGGCGGTGGCTTGGGGGATGTCGCCCGAGGAGGAAAGCTCGGCGCCGCGGATGATGTTGCCTCCGCCGACGACGACGGCGATCTGGATGCCGAGTTCGGCGGCCGAGCGGATCTCCTCGGCGATGAGCCGGAGTTCGTCGGCGTGGATGCCGAAGGAGCCGCGCTTGCTGAACGATTCGCCGCTGAGCTTGAGGAGGACCCGGTGCAGATTCCGGGGCCGGTGCGGGGCTTCGTTCGAATCCTGTTGGGAGGGCTCGCCTTGGCTGGACATGGGCACGGAACTCCGTGGCGTTCGGCGTGTGGGCCGGGCCGATGGGATTGAACGAACCGACGGCCGACCGGTCAAGCCCTCGAAGGGCCCGAGAGGGC
>JBICIG010000096.1:0-6926 GCA_043101605.1 Phycisphaerales bacterium JB037 | reverse complement strand
ACCCAGCGAGTCACCTGGTGGTGCCATGTGTTTTTGGGCGGGGCGCTCGCCGCGTCGCCCCTGGCCGCGGCGCTGGCGGTGCGCCCGGGAGCGATCGCCGAGTTCCCCGCGCTCTGGCTGCTCGCGGGGATGGTGCTGCTGTGGGTCGCGGGGAACTCGGCGATCGCTCCCGGGCGCACCGCCAGCGCCGCGGCCAGGGGCGACGCGGCGAGCGCCCCGCCCAAAAACACATGGCACCACCAGGTGAATCGCTTGGTCAACGAATAGAACGCGATCCACACCAGTGTCGGCACCGAGAGCGCGATCGGCCACGCGTTGTCGAAGAACACCCAGAACATCGCGCACGCCGCGATGAACCCCAGCGCGCTCGCCCCGGCGATCGCGCGCGCCGAGCGCACCGGCAACCTCCCCGACGCGACCGCCCGCCGATCGGTCCGCGGGTTCTGCGCGTCGATGTCGCGGTCGACGATCCGGTTGAAGAGCATCGCCCAGGTCCGCGCCAGCACCATGCAGACGACCACCAGCGCGATGACGCCGACGACGCGGCCCGCCTTCGGCTGCGGCTCGAACGCCATCACCGCCGCCAGGAGCGCGAACGGGAGCGCGAAGACCGAGTGGGCGAGTTTGATGTCCCCCGCGGCCTCGCGGATCGAACCCGCCAGCCCCGGGGACCGGCTCGGAGGATGAGGGGCAGCCGCGTCTGGCACGCGTCAGGATAGGTCGCGCGTCGGCTCCATCGGGCGTTCGCGGACCGCTCAGGAGCAGCCCGTGACGAACAGGTCGAGGTAGCGGAAGAAGTCGTCGGCGTCGCAGTCGCCGTCGGGCGTCCCGAAGCTCGGTTCGTTGGGGTCCGAGGAGCCCGTCAGGTCGCACACGCCGAGCGTCTGGGTCGTGAACGCATCGAGGTAGAAGAAGAAGTCGTCGGCGTCTGCGTCGCCGTCGGGCGTGCCGTAGCCCGGCTCGTTGGGATCGCTGGTCCCGGTCCAGTCGGCGGGGCAGACCGCCGTCCCGAAGACGCGCAGCTCGTAGTCGAGCCAGGTCGACGAGTCGCCGCTGCCCCGGTCGGAGACCTTGATCGTCCAGTCGCCGGCGCTCAGCTCGCCCCAGTGCTTGACGCTGGTGAAGACGAAATCCTCGAGGTCCTGGCTTGAATCGGTGAACGGGTTCTTGGCGAGCAGGCTGACCGTGCCCGTGGGCGCGGTGAGCTGGATGTGCAGGTCGCCCACATACTCCGCCTGCGCGTTGATGACGAGCTCGACATGCTCGACGGTGATGCGGTCGGCGATCGTCGCGGTGCGCGTCACGCCGGTCGGCGTGTTGTCGGGCAGCGGCTCGTTGACCGCGACCACGCCCGTGGTCGCGCTGGTCTCGGGCGCGACGGGCGTCCACGAGATCGCCGCGAGCACGGCCGCCTCGGCGTCGATCGCGCCGAACCCGTACTGCTCGTTGTGCTCGACGCCCGCGGCGTTGGTCCGCCACGCCGCGTCGCCCGGGTCGCACTTGCGGGCGGTCTGCTGGAAGATGTGCTGGATGTCGCGCAGGCTCAGGGTGCTGTTGGCTTCGAGCATCAGCGCCACGACGCCGGCGGCCTGGGGAGACGCCGAGCTCGTCCCGCCGAACGAATCGGTGTAATTGCCCGTCGAGTACCCCGGGGCGCCGATGAGGTCGGAGGTGAAAATGCTGCGCACACCGCCCGCCGAGGGCGCGACGGTGAACATCGACGAGCCGAGTTCGTTGTAGCTCGGCGCATCGTCGTCGTCGCCGATCGAGCCCACCGCGATCGAGAACCGGCTGGAGGCGAACCCGTCGTAATCGACGCGGTCGAGCGTCCCGCCGTTGCCCGCGGCCCACAGGAAGACCGTCCCGAGCCCGCCGCGTCCGGTCGTCGCGGCCAGTTCGAGCGCGTCGGCCTCGACGCTGGTCATCGCGGCGAAGAACCCGCCGTCGGCCGGTCCCCACGAGTTGTTCTTCGCATCGATCAGATCGTTGCGGTGCCCGAAGCTCTGGGCCGTCTGCGACGCGCTGCCGACGGGCATGGTGCCCCACTGCGCGTCGTACGCCACGCCGAGCCCGCCGAGCCCGTCGTCGCGAGCCGCGACGATCAGCCCGGTCACGCTCGTCGCGTGCGCCCCGAGCCCGCCCGAGAGGATCGACGCCTGGGGGATGTATCGCGCCGCGTAATCCGGGTGCGTTGACTGCGCGAGCCCGGTGTCGATCACGCCGACCACCACGCCGCTGCCGCTGAACCCCAGGTCCCACGCCGGCGTGACATTCAGGTCCGCCACCGGGTTGGAGGTGTTGTGGAGATGCCACTGGTCCATGAAGTTCGGATCGGTCGGGAGCACTCGCTCGGCGGTGGGACGCGCCGCGTCGACGAACGCGTCGCGCACGCCCGCCGCCCCGGCCAGCGCATCGGCCAGACGCACCGCGTCGATCACGCTGCTGGTCTCGACCGCCCAGTGCTCACGCGTGCCCGGCACGGGCCCGACGCCCGCGAGCGCGATGCCGCGGGCCGCGGGCTGGTCGAGCGCCGCCGCCAGGTTGTCGCCGTCGACGCGCACGATCACGCGGGCGGCGAACATCCAGCTCGCCGAGGGCTCGATCGGTCGCCCGAGTTTGTCGAACGCGCGGGTCGCGATGGGCGTCGCGACGCTCGCCAGCCCGCCGGCGTTGCCGAGCGTGAACGCCCGCACCCCGCTGCCGGTGCGGATCGAGACGGGCGTGTCGTCGACGGCATCGTCAGCGAGCGACACGGGCGTCAGCACGCTCAGCGCGAGCCCCGCGACGAGCATCGCCCGGGCAGCATGGACCCGGACAGCAGGGAGCAAAGGCGGTCGAGTGGTGCGGCGCATCCGTGACCTCGGGGGGAGAAAGCCCGGACCCAACCCGGCGAAACCTCGACGGCGCGTCTCCGCGCCGCCGAGGGGAGTCTCACTCAGTCACCCGCGATCAGGGGCAGCCCTGCGCGAACAGGTCGAGGTAGAAGAAGAAGTCGTCGCCGTCGCAGTCGCCGTCGGCCGAGCCGTAGGTCGGATCGTTCGGATCGCTCGAGCCGGTCAGATCGCAGACCGACAGGTTCGAGGAGGCGAACGCGTCGAGGTAGAAGAAGAAGTCGTCGCCGTCGGCGTCCCCGTCGCCGATGCCGTAGCTCGGGTCGTTGGGATCGCTTGAGCCGGTCAGGTCCGCCGGGCAGGGATCGGCGATCGTCCCGGGCTGGATCGAGACATCGTCGATGTAGAACGCGTCGTCGGCCGCGTTGGCGCTGGCCTGGAAACGGATCGACAGGTCATCATGGAACGCGTCGGCAGGGAGTTCGTACTCGAACTGCGTGAACTGCGTCGACGACAGCTCGCTCGAGAGGATCACATCGAGGTTCGTCCAGACGCCCAGGTCGTTGAAGTACTGCGCGATCAGAAGGTCCGAGTCCTCGTTGGTCGCCTTCTGCGCGAAGAAGCTGAAGACATGCGGGTTGCCCGCTTCCGAAGCGGCCAGGAAGTCGAGGCTCTGGATCGTGTCGCCGAAACGCAGCCGCACGGTGTACGGCGGGCTGGGCTCGTTGACCGCGTCGGTGCTGATGCTCGTGCCACCCGAGCCGGCCGGCCAGATGTTCAGGTCAAGGCTCGCGCCGGGGAAGTCGTGGAAGAACGGCAAGGGCTGCCCGTCGAGCGCCTCGACATTGATGTCGTCGATGCTCCAGACATCGTTTCCGCTCAGGCCCGAGGTCCGGATGCGGAGCTGCGAGCCGTTGATGTAGGTGCTCGCGGGCACCTCGAAGCTGACCGGCGCGTAGGGCGTGAACGCGTCGCCGCTGCTGGTCAGGCGCCCGATTTCGACGAACGAGCCGCCGGGACCCTGCGACATCTCGAAGATCAGGGCCTCGCCGCCCTCGAGGCTCAGGCGCGATTCCTGGAAGTCAATGAAGATCGGGCCGGGCGGGTTCGCCAGCGCCAGCTCCAGCGAGAGCACCGAGTCGCCCGGGCCCATCTTCAGGGCAAACGGCTGGCTCGGCGCGAAGGTGTCGTTCTGGATCGCCGCACCGTTGTTCTCCGCCCAGCGCGACGCGTCGAGACCCTGCGAGCTGGGGAACGGCTCGACGAAGGGAAGCTCGGCCAGGCCGACGGTCACCTCGGTCAGGCAGCTCCGCGAGTTGCGGAACGCGACGATCGTGTTGATCGTGGTCGGCGCGAACTGGACCGGGTTGCCCAGCCCGTTGCACCCGCCAAGACCCGAGCACATGATGTAGCACGGGCTCGCGCCGTTGCAGTGCGGCGCGTTCCAGTTGTGCCCGATCTCGTGGGCGATCAGGCCCGTCATCGAGGTGTTGCTGCTCGTGAAGTTCTCGCTGAGCCCGTAGGCGCTGTTGCGGTTGCAGATCACGCCCAGGTACGCCACGCCGATCGTCCCGCCGTTGAGGCTGCGGCCGGTGAACAGGTGCGCCACATCGCGCGTGACGCCGCCCTGGTTGCCGTTCCACCAGCTCTGGAACTGGCCGAGCAGCGTGCCCGCGTCGTTGGAGCTGTAGGGGTCCTGCCCGCTGCTGGTGCGGATGAGGATCGTCGTGATCGCGTAGGTGATCTCTACATCACGCTCGTACACCGCCTCGACGACGCCCATGAGCTGCTCGATGCGGTTGGTCGTCTGCGTCACATTCGAGCCGTTGTCCTGGTAGAACTGGAAGTCGCCCTCGATCGCGATCTGCGCTTCCTGGAAGACATCGAGCCGGGCGTCGTAGTCGCCGCCCGAGCCGGTCCCGGCGTTGCCCGAGGCGTCGCCCGCGCCGGCGTCGAACCCGCCGCCGAAGTCGGGGATGAAGATGTCCCCGTCGTGGTCATGGTCGTGGTCTTCCACGCCGCAGACATGCTCGGTCGGCACGACATCCAGGTTCGACCAGACCGCGTAGAGGTCCGCCGGCTGATCGGCGTCGACATCCGTCACGCTCTGCACCCAGAACTGCTGGAAGGTCTTGCCCGGGATCGTCACCAGCGCGCTGAACTCGCCCTCGATGATCGACGCCGCGACCGTCGCCCCGTCGATCCCCTCGACCGTGCCGCGCATCAGCGGCGACGGGCCCACATCGAACGGCTTGAGCACGCCCGACCCGTCATCGATCAGCACCTGGAAGTTGTCGGCACGCATGGAGAACGGCTCGAGCACGAGCGTCCGCTCGACCCCGCCCAGCTCCATCACCATCGAGAACGGCTGCTGCGCCGTCGCAGGAACCTGGATCGTCTCCAGTTGGTAGCCGCTCACATTGAAACCGTTCCGGATCGCCTGATCCAGATCGTCCGCCATCGCCGAAACCGGGATCGCGGCACACAACGCGAACGCCCCGAGACCCAACGCACCCTTGACTCTGCGCATAATCAGCCCTCGTCTGTTGAAATCCCCAGAGGCATCGCCCGCAAGCTCCACCCGAACGCCACGACCCAATCGGCCGCGACACCCTCGCCGCCGGCCGAAACCGACGCCGTCTTCGGATGTTTCGGGCGGACGATCCACCCTCCGCTGCACCAGGAACGCCGATGCGCCCTGCTAATTGAACTACGGCCCGAACCGCCCGCGGGTTCCGAACCAACGCGGATCCGAGAACCCTCGGACCCGGATGAGACCTAATCTCACTCGCACCCCCAACATACCCCCGGCCTCCTCCGGGCTCACCCGATTTCCGCAGGGCTTTTTCCCCCATCCGTCCGAGAACCCGCCGAATCCGATGAACCGACCAACCCCCCAACCTCCCGAGCACGCCGACCGCGTCTGGCACACGCGCATCACCGAGCCCGGGGTCCTCAATCTCCTCGGGCTCGACTGGGCCGCCGCCGAGGTGCTCAAGCGCACCGATCACACCGCCGTCCTCCGCCTGAACGACACGCCGATCGGCCCGATCATCGCGAAGATCGCCCCGTCGCGCCGCGCCGTGCGCGAACACTGGGGCCCGCTGCGTCGCCAGGCGCGCAACGCCGACAAACTCCACCGCCGCGTCCCGAGCATCCTCCCCGAATCAGCGATCCCCCTCGCCGGCGTGCGGGGCGTGCGCGAAGGCATCACCCTCGACACACTCTTCATGCACGCGCTCCCCGGGCGCACACTCCTCGACCACCTCGCCGAGCGCCGCGCCGACGATCTCGCGCCCATCGTCGGGCGGGGCGTCGGGCGCATCGTCCGCGCCGGGCTCTTCAACCGCGACCACAAGCCCTCGAATCTCATCGTCGCGCCCGACCGCCGATCCCTCGCGGTCATCGACACCGTCGCGATCCGCCCGACGCCGTTCCCAGCGCGCTCGGTCGAGCGCATGTTCGCGTCGCTGATCATCGAACCGACCGGCGTGTGCGGGCCGCCCGCTTCGGAATGGCTCGACACCGCCGCCGTCGCCGCGCTGCGCGAACTCCATCGCCCGGATCGCCCCGCGGCCCCCGGACACGAGGAAGACCTCTTCGAGGAGCCGCCCAGCGACGCGGAACTCGAGGACGCGCACCAGGTGCTGGCGCGCGTCGACCGCCGCATCGCGCGCCACCTGCTCAAGCACGACCCGCGCCCGCGCCACTGACCGCGCGACCGGCCGCAACCGCTGGCGCGAGCTCCCCGCTGGCGCTATGCTGGACGCCTTGCTATCGTGCGCGCTGCGCCACCGCGCGCCTCCAGGAGCCCGCCGTGCCCGCGAAGGTCTCAAAGAAAAAGACGAAGCCGCGCGCGCCGCGCACTCCCGTCAAGGCCGGCTCGAGCAGCACGCCCACCCCCGCGCACCAGGGCGGCAGCATCCGCGCACGCACCGACTGGCGCCTCTACCAGGGCGATTGCCGCGCCATCCTCCCCACCATCCCCGAGTGCGCCCAGAGCAAGGTCGATCTCATCTTCGCCGACCCGCCCTTCAACTGGGCCCGCGACTACGACCGGCACCAGACCGGCGACGCGTGGGACGACGCCTCGAT
>JBICIG010000095.1:0-60076 GCA_043101605.1 Phycisphaerales bacterium JB037 | reverse complement strand
TCTTGTTGACCTCGTGGATAGCAGTCGCGAGCCTGGAGTCGCATGCCTCCGTTTCAGAACGGATCTGGGAGATCGGGGTCGTCGCGGATGTGTTGTCTTCCGCCAGCGAAGAGAGGGGCAACGCGATGCGTTCTTGCTGCTCTTTCGAAAGGCGTGGCCAACCATCGAGACTGTGAAGCTTGGACAGAGCGTCCTTGTAGGCCGCCGTCCGATCAGCGAGGGCCTTGGCGAACACCTGCTTGTATGTGTCTCGGATCTTGGCCGCACGCTGGGAGATCTCGGGGATCTGCTCGAAGAATGTCTCTCGCTGAAGGAGATCCTCCAGCAGTTCGGCGGCCTCCTGCACCGATTCTTCCAGATCTGGTTCGCCGCTCAACGCCGGCCACATGGTGGCCACCGTGGTGCGAGCGTTTCGAATTGTCTCGAGGTTCGGCTCAGTGAGCTTGCCACGCAGCGAGGCCGCACGCGCGATTGCCTCCCTGATGCTCTGAAAGGAAGTGTTGAAGGTCTGGATAGCGTCTTCTTCGCTTCCGGAGCGGAGCGACTTCATCTGGCTGATGGCACCTGCAAAGACTTCGCCACCTGGCAGGGCATCAGCTACGAGCATCCCGCGAACTTCGAGGAGATCATCCTCGTGGCTGGATGCCGCCTCACGGATAGCTGAGGCAATCGATGCGCTGTTGAGCTCGGGCACATCCTTGCCGAACGTCTTCTTGAAGTTGTCAGCAGCGGCCATCAACTCCTTTGCGTCGATGGCTTTCTTCGGACGGAATGTCGCGCCCCGAAACTTCGGGTTTGAACTGAACAGGTCTTTGGCTTCATCAGAGGGAACTGTCTCGATGGTGCGACCTTGCGACACAGCCGCAATCTTGCCGTCTCGAAGTAGGCAAAGGGTCAGGAGCTTGACGATCTCGAAGTCCCACCCAAACGGCGGGGCGCCAAAGTCAGCTTCGAGCGATCGACCTGATGCTGCGTTGCCGTAGTTGGCAACGTTCTCGATCCGTGCCAGGACGTCGTGGAGTGGTGACTGTTCGGCGTTGACCTTGCCGCGGCCTCCCTGTATCGACACGAGCTTGAGCTGCGTGAAAATGGGCGGGAGACCTTTGAGGTTTTCGCTCGTGAGCAGAGCCTCGATGTCCTTCTTCTGGACACGGGCAGCTGCTTCGCCGAATCGTTCAAATACCTCTGGCAGGGCTGCCTTCATGCGAGCGGAAGCGATCTTGCCGACCTCCGCTTCACCTTGGGTGGGGCTGCGATCGTTTCCCCTGAAGTAAATCGTCCCACTTGCGCAGGCTTCGCGGATGAGCCGCTTCAGATCCTCCTGATGCCGTTGAAGCCGGCGCTTCTCCTCGCCTAGAAGCCGCACTTCCGCCTCGGTCGAAGCACTCCTCTTCTTTGTGGCCATGTCTTGTGATCGACAAATCTCTTCGGCGGAAAGATCGATCGCCTTTGAAATGGGAACTGCCCAGAAGACCTTCCCTTGGTCCCGCTGGCTCTCTCGTCGGATCTCGGCCACCCGATCTTCGTAGCCCTCGTCCTCTGGAAGAGTTCGCAGCTCAAAATCGATGTCTCCGGCTACCCGTTGTCTCCCGTTGAGTACGAGGCTCGCTTTGAACACGCGGGTCTCTGCGAGCTCGTGAGTCGGCGCCGGCTGCCATAGCTGCTCGATCTGGTCACCAATCACCTTCGCGATTTCTGGCGATCGCGGAGACAAGCCGGCACGCTGCTTCTCCCAATCATCTTCGCTAGGTGATGGAATCCGATAGCCGTCGTCTCCCTTGCGAATAAGCCGGGCCTGCTCGAGGGCTTGAAGAGCCTCGTTGATCTCGGGCAGCCGCGAGTCAGCATCGACGGCCGCATGCAGGACTGCGGCGATTGACTCAGGCGTCCTCTTGATCTGAGGAACGAACTGAAGAAGGCAGATCGCCTTGGCAACAGCAAGGGCAGTGGGATGCTCGACCTCTTGTCCGATTCGGTCGATCTTGTCTCGTATATCGCTCGAGATGTTTCCACGGACCAGGTCAAACACACTGTCAAGGGTGACCAGCGACCCTACCGGTTTTTCGGCGAGCCCTACCTCTGGATGCGTCAGCAGCTGCTGCGAGAGCTTGATGACTGTTCGGTTGGCGCCTCCGACGTGCGCGATGGCACCGCCCTGAGTACGAAGCCCAGAAACGATGTCGATAATCAGCCGGATCTGATACGGGAGCAATGGGTACAGGCGGATGAAGTTGTCTGCGGACAATTCCTCCAGCTTGACATCGGCCTGTGGTTGAGCACAGTGGGCGAGCTTGCCACGGTGCTGCTCGAATATCTGGCGAAGCGATCTCTCTGCTTCTGCGTTCTTGGAAAGAACGCGCTCGCTTGTAACCGTGGAGATGTCGGACGGCTCAAGATGGACGCGTAGATGATCCGGGAAGCGATCCATCAGCCGAGCTTGTTCAACTCGCTTGTCGTCCAGGCTGCCAACCATCTCGTTCAGCTTCTCTTGCGAGGTCACAATCACCCAGACTCGCCCACGTGCAACACGGCCGAGTGCCTGGACGATGCCCTGCAGATCAAGCATCTTGTTCACGTCGCGTGCAACAAACTGACCGGCCTCGTCGATGACGAATACCAGCCGGCGATCGCCACGGCGCCGGCTCAGCAGCTTGACGCTCCGTTCTGCGAGGTCATTGGCGCTCAGATCAAATCGATTACGGGCCGATTTTGCCCACGAGTCCGCCGCAGGGTAGTTCGCGGCGTCCATCTCGTGGAGTACGCGCGACGCCTCACTCATGGCAAAGGCTGTCATGGACTTCCGGGTATCCCACTCTTTGCCGATATGCTCGAGAAACGCCTGCCGGAACTGCTCCAGCGCACCGTCTTCCTCGAGCCCGATCTCCAGCTCCGCTAGGTCCAAGTCCTTGGCGTAGCCGAGGTGCTCAAGAAGCTGTCGATAGATGATCTCCGTCAGTTTCTGATCAGAGTTTCGAACACCGGCATCGGTGGCGAGATCAAAGATGACCACTTCGCTCGGCAGCTTCTCCCCGATTGTCGAGAGCACGACATCAGTTCGCGAGTCATGAAACTTCTGCGCGATACGA
Source organism: Phycisphaerales bacterium JB037 (assembly GCA_043101605.1). GTDB lineage: Bacteria > Planctomycetota > Phycisphaerae > Phycisphaerales > UBA1924 > JBICIG01. The sequence continues at coordinate 56,990 of JBICIG010000095.1, read as the reverse complement.
CGACCGGCGGGCGTCCCCTCAAGGTCACGGTTCTCGATGGCGATGCCCAGAAGCTTTGCGAAGCTCGATTTTCCGGATCCGAAGAAGCCAGATACCCAAGATGCCATCTGCTCACTCGGCTTGTTCTTGGACTCTGCGTATGACTCCAGGATGCCGGTGAATGACTTTCGGATAGCAGGCGTTGGGACATACTCCTCGATCTCCTGGATGACAACGCTGTCGTCCTGCTGATCGACCTTGATCACTTCCTGGATGGGCCGGAAAATGTCCCGGTCGAAGAGAGTCTTGATCGTGCTCATGGTGCCTCTGGCGTCAGGGAGTTCTCTGGCCAAATCAGAAGATACGGGGGCGGTAATTGTGTTCAGGCGGGAATGCATCCATGAAGCTCAGGCCGGCTGGGCCGGCAAGAGAGCCGGGGAAGAACAGCACCGCTGGGGTTGTCAAGCGGCCGTAAAGATGCTCGACAAGTGCGGAAGTCCGGTAGACGGGAAAGAGTCCCCCGGCGCGGCAAAAAAAGATGACATCGCGTGTCTGTTCGACGTCATGCGGGACGCGCCGCACAACCGCATCCACCAGTGGGTTGGATTCGGAGAGATAAGCATGGATCTGCTCAACCAGCTTTTCAGCGCCGGAGTCACGTTCTGCCATGGCGAGGCTCGGGGTTGGCATGTCGTCGCGGATCAGGTCGTGCATGACCTCCGTCAGCGAAATTTCTGTAACCCGCTTGCCGTGCTGCTCCAGACGTGTGGCGAGAAGTGTCAGTTCCTGGCGCAGCTCCAGTTCGGCCGACGGTGGATAGTGAAAGATCGCATACGGCATATCGTGGTATGCGGAGAACGCAGTCTGGCGCGGGTCGGGCGACTGAAGCAGAGGTTCGAGCTTTCCGCGCAATCGTTCGAGCCATTCGTTGGTCATGAGAGGCTCCTTGCGAAGGCGGACTCTGATGCAAAGGGAAGCTTGAGTTCAACCAGGCTCCCGGCTCGATGGAATTCCACCTTGTGCAACTGATGCAGACGCAGGAGCTCGCCCTCAACATGTGCTGACGACATCATAAAGATACGCCACCGCGAACTGCCGATGACTTTCACGCTGCTTTGTTCCTGGCGAAACAAATAGTGGAGCACATACAGCATGCTCTCGTGAGGCATGACGTAGTCTGAAAAGTGGCGCTGCCGTCCGTTGGTGAGCAAGCCAAATGCAACCGCAGTTCTCAACAGTCCTGAGCTGGATTGGGTAACGTTGCTATCGCTCCATGCGCCGTGGCCGGCTCGGGTGACAAAGTCTCTGACAAATGACTCCGCTGCGTCTCGCGATACCTTGACGGCTCCCCTTTCGTGTTCGGAGAACAGCCAATCCGAGAGGAAAGCCTCTAGCAGAGCGTCACGCTCGCAGCAGTGCCAGAGCAGAAGCGGACGCCACACCGTCATGTCGCATCCGGCCTTTGCAAGGTCAACCAGGGCTTCTGGCGGGCCGGTCTCCCCGAATCGACGGAGGAGGATTTTTCCGAAGTCCTTTAGCCAGCCGATGCTTGGCCCGCCGACCGTATTCTGCCGTCGAAGTTCCCGTACGTTGTCTTCCGCGCTTGCCTGCAGGTCCCAATGAAGAAATGCGCGATATGTCTGGTCTGGAAAGAGACCCTTGGTCGCTAGGAATGAGGATGGGCGGCTTGTCTCAGTCACGCCGGGTATCCGAGGCGAGCAAATGGAACTGCCAGCTTGCCGGGCTCCCCTTTGCTGAAGGCCGCCGCGAGCTTGAGGATCAGGCTATTTGAAACGCGATCATGATCGCCAAGGGGCACTGCGTTCCGATCAGCGGCCCTCCGCATGGACTTAACCGAAGAGTGCTCTTCGTCGCTCAATCCGATCACAGAGTCGAGAGCCGCGACCAGATCGGTCTTATCGCTAAGGTCAGCGTTGAAGGCGGAGTGGAATGTCGCTGGCCCGCTGGACAGCCAGCTTGGCCAGCATTCATCGAACTGAGCCTCGACCTCTGCAGGGAGGTCCCAGAGCGTGACTGCGTCGGGGGGCGCATACACCTCGCGACAGCGGTTCCGAGCGACCTCAAACGCAAGCCGTGCTCTGGCGAACTGGTGGGTCCTCGGCATGCCCCTGCTGATCGAGATCCTGCCAGCGTCATGCAAGGTGCCAGCGCTGTCCCACCAACGCATCCCATCCATGTCGCCGGCTAATGCCACGAGAACTCGCGAGATGAAGACTGTCTCGAGGTTGATGGATTCCATAGCGAGCGGCACGGGTTCTCCACTGTCGGGGTAAATTTGGGACCTGACCGGCAAGGCTCTTGACCCGCCGGTTATGTGCAGGATATCCTAAACGCTGACCCATGTCCGGGTCAAGCGAGCACATCGGATGAGCGACTCCCTCCAGCATTTCGGTGCCGTCCTCCGCAAGCGGCGGGTCGAGAAGGGGTTCAGCCTCCGGAAGTTCGCCGAGCTCGTGGACATCAGCCCAACCTACCTCTCGCTCGTGGAGACCGGGAAAGCCGAGTACGCCCCGGCGGTCGAGCGGGTCCGGAAGATGGCTGAGCTGCTCGGGGCCGACCCTGACCAGTGGATTGGCCTGGCAGGACGGATGCCCGAGGACGTCAAGAAGATCATCCTTGAGGACCCGGAGTCAATGCCAGCGCTGCTGCGTGCGGCGAAGAACCTCACCCCCGAGCAGCTCAGGAAGCTGATCGCCGACGCAGAACGCGAGGGCAAAGGGGTTGGCGACTGATGGCCTCCGGCTCGAACCCAAAGTATCGCGTGAAGTACATGCACGAGAAGCAGATCGAGCGCGAGGCGGATCTGCTTCTCGCCGAGTGGGCAGACAAGGGCAACGAGATTGCCGCGCCCATCCCGCTTGACGAGCTGGTTGAGATCCACCTGAAGCTGCCATTCGAGATCGAGGATCTCCGGTCCCGCTTTGGCGGGCACGATGTGCTGGGTGCCATCTGGTTCAACGACGGCACCATCCGTATCGATGCATCGCTCGACCCATCGGAGCACCCACATCTGCTCGGGCGGTACAACTTCACGGTCGCCCACGAGGTGGGACACTGGCGACTTCACCGCGCCCAACTGCTCGAAGATCCGAATGAGCGCGTGTTTTTCGAGTCCGGCGGCAAGCCCGCGTTCGTCTGTCGGGACGGCGATAGCGTGCCCGAGGAGTGGCAAGCGAACACCTTCGCGGGGTGTCTGCTGATGCCGCGCTCGCTCGTGCGTGCCGAGTGGGAAGACTGGCGCGGAGACGACGCCCCGGTGCAGGACGCCGACCTGGACGTGCGTCAACTTGCGGGCGACCGCAATCGAGACGTGGAGATCGCCCGAGAGGCGTTGTGTAAGCCGCTGGCTGAGCGGTTCGAAGTGTCCGCGGCCGCGATGCGGATCCGCCTCGAGAACCTCGGGCTGTTTGTGAAGAAGACCCAACCCGGGCTGTTTGGCTAGGGCGCGTCGCCCTCTCTATTTGCCCGGAGTGTTTACTGTCTACGGGACAGAAAGGTTTGAGTCATGGCAAAGTCATTCGACCCCCGCAAGGTCCTCAAGCAGATCGCCAACCCCCTGCTCCGCGAGTTCTTCTCGCGGCGCGGCGAGTTGCTCGATGTGCCGTGGGATCAGATCACCGAGCACAAGATCGAGCCGGTCTTCGAGGGATGGCAGGCGCTGCCGGACGCTAAACAGCGTGAGGTTCAGATGATCATCCGCGACATCAACGAACTCGCTGACCACCGAGGCGTCGCTGTCCTCGCGGAAGGCATTCTTGCGCACCACCCCGATCGCGCTGCGGAGTTCTCGGCGCAGCGTAGTAAGGCCGACAGGGCGATGTGGTCATTCCTGTACACGCCTGAGGTGTTCAACGACGCGGCAATGTTCGCTCGAGCAGATGCCCTGACCGGTGGCCGCTGGTGGAAACGCCGTAACGGCCTGCCCAAGGGCCAGTTGGAGGATCCCGCTTCGCTGTGCGGTCCGCTCAGCGAGGCCCTTTCATCCGTCTACGCGCCGACTCAGCTTCGTGGCAAGCAATGCCTAGTCGAGCACTACCGGCGTGCAGATGGCGCGGACTACTTCTTTGCGTACCTCGACGATTATCCAGACAAGCATCTGGTGTTTGACGACGACGACAGTCAACCGACCGTTCGTTGGGATCGTTACGCCTTTGAAAATATGTTCGTCTACAGCGGCGACGAAGGGGTGTTGGAGATCGTCGCTCCTGGCGGTGGGAAGATGTGGCCTACTCTGCAAGTTGCGTTCTGCAAGGCTGTCCTCAAGAAGGACATTGCACCCGTGGATCCGCTCAAGCCTTCGTACCGGCTCGATCATCTGCTCCAACACAACTGCCCTCTGCCTACCGATCCTGCCGATCGAGTTGAAGAGGCCCGCATCACCCGTCTTCGGATCGTTCCGCGTGGCGGGGCCGGTCACATCGAGATCAAGGCGGATCCCCGCGGCGACCGCAATGACATCTACCGCAAGATGGACCGCTGGCTGCGTCGCGAGAACCTGCCTGTCGAGAGTCTGCGCGTGGTCCAGGCGACATTCTCTCTCCGCTTCGTTCACAGTGGTGTAGGACGGCAGCCTACGTTGACGTTCGAAGTCTCAGTCCCGCACTCGAGCAATCTGAAAAGCAAGCCTGAAGAAGCCCGAACCATCGGTCAGCGATGCCTGCGACGGTGGGAGGTGACCGATGACCAGGGCTGACATCTTCAGGTTGCTGCTCGTTTCGGCGGACGCCCCGGGTTCGCTCTTTGACCATTCCGAGGTGTCGCTCTGGCCGGAGGGTACGCTTCATGATCTGTTGAAATCGAGTCTCATTCGCCCGGCTCAGACAGGGCTCACCGCACCTTGTCCACACTGCGACGACCGCCACATCGAGACGGTTACGGTCATCGCGCCAACGGACGACGCAGACAAGCCTCGCTACTTCATATGGTGCCCCGAGTCGCTCAAGGTCGAGATCGCAGAGGAAATGTGCCTTGGCTGGGAGGTGGACCTTGATGGTCTGGCATCGGCACTCGCTTCTGCACTCGATATTTCAGCGCCAAAGCCGACTGTGCCAGGGCGGTTCTGGCAATTGGGTCGGATGCCCTGGCGTGGGACCACACGAGCGGTCGTCTTGGCGATTCGGCTCACCGATGATGACGCGGAACCACTGATGCGGCGTGTCGGGACGGGTGGCCGTACGGTGGTGTTTGTGCCGCATCGCGTGCCGGACCCGGGCCGTTGGCCGGGCCGAGTGCCGACCGTGATCTCGATGCACGCTGCGGCTGCGCTATCCGGGGACGATGTCGTCCTCGACGTTGGATCCGTGCTCGAAGCCATCGAGGAGGCGGACCGCCTCGCCGAACTCACCGGGGGTGTGTCGCTCGATGAACGCGGCAAGAAGCTTGTCCGTGGGCAAGTCAAAGCCGAAATGAAGGGGAACTTGTCCGACGACATGCTTGTGGCCGCGTATCTGCTGCATGGATCACTCGACAAAGCCGCCGACGCGCTGTCTGAGCAACTCGAAACGAAGATCTCGCGGGACAAAGTCTGGCGTGCCGTTAAGCGAGCCAAGGAGGCCGGCACATTCGACTACGGGGAAGACTCGGCCTCGGCCGCTCGGTCTGTCGCGTCGCAAAGTCGCGACAGGGGAAAGAAAATCGATACTTATCGCTAAGTCCATTCTCTACAACGCTTTCCACACGCGAGGGCGGGCCATCGGCTCGCCCTGTTCTTGCGCCATCCGCGACACCCGGGCCCTCGTCCGAGGCCGACCGGCTCATAACCGGCCAGTCACGGGCGCACCTGTGCATCTCCGCGGCATGTCGTCGCGGCACAGACAACGTTGTGCGACTCCGTGGCTGGTTGGTGAGCACGGAGGTCGGCCTCGGAGTTTCCGATGGCCGATCGCCACGACGTTGTTTCTAACCCCTTCACCGCCACCCTCATCCGCATCAAAGCCGCCCAGCTCTGCCGCCGCACCGACTTCTCCTGGTCGGACCGCGATGACCTGACGCAGCAGATGCTGCTGTATCTGCTGGAGAAGGCCCACCTGTTCGATCCCGCCCGGGGGAACATCGAGGCGTTCGTCACGAACGCCATCGATTCCTGGGTGGCGATGGAGCTGCGATTCCGTGGCCGCCACAAGCGGCGCGGCGAGTACGAGGCGATCTCCCTTGAGGGGACGCTCGTCGAGTGCGACGGCGACGCCGTCCCGCTTCGCACGGTCCTCGGTCCTGCCGACCAGCAGCGCCGCCACCAGGCCGCCCCCGCTTGCCAGTTCGATACCGCCGAGACCGCTGAGGCCGTCGCGGCGGTCATGGCCACCCTCGACCCGAAGGACCGGGACCTGCTTCGGCTGGTCGCCGAGCACGGCAAGGCGGCGGCCGCGCGCGAGTGGTCGCGCCGGTCCGGCGCTGCGGTGAGCCGCCGGCAGATCCAGAACGCCCTCGAACGGTTCCGCGCCCGCTTCGAGGCGGCCGGGTTTGGGCCGGCCTGACCGCGCACCGGCGGCGGTGGCGGCATAGGTGACCCAAGAAGCGCCCCCCGACCGCCGGTTCTCTCTCTTCCCTCCGGAGGCCCCGGCCCCTCGACCACGGTGTACGCCGCGGCTCGAGGGGCTGGGTCTCACGGGCGGCGGTCGGTGCGCCCGTGAAAGGAGCTCCTGATGTTGACCGATGTGTTTCGATTCCGATTCGCCTCCCCTGCCGCTCTGGCGGAGGCAGAGGCCACGCTGCACCTGTCGATCCTGGCCGCGGAGGGCCTCTTCGGTGAGGCCCGGACCCGCACCGATGTGTCCTACCACGCCGATCCGCCCCGCGCTGCGCTGCTTGTCGATGGAGGCTCGCCCTGCGGGTCGGCCGTGGTCCACATCTTCACGGCATTCCTGATCAAGGAGTTCGGGGCAGACGGGTTCGCGGTCCGGCGGATGCCCTGCGGTGGGCCCAAGAGCGGGCAGGCCCGCGCACCGCAGGGGGTGGCCGCCTGATGAGCGCGATACCCCAGAAGACAGACGACCTCCAATCTTGCCTCGCCCGCGTGCTCATCCGCGAGCCCGCCGAGACTTATCACGCCCGTCGTGGCGATTGCCTGACCTCGCACCGGCTGGCGGAGTTCCGCTCGTGCCCGCTGCTGTTCCGGCGCAAGGAGATGGGGCTGATCCCGGATCGGGACAGCCACGCGTTCCTCGTCGGGCGGGCGGCGCACACGCTGATCCTCGAGGGCCGCGGGCACTACGAGGCCGAGTACGCGGTCGGCGGGCCGATCAACGAGAAGACAGGCAAGCCGTACGGATCGAGCACGAAGGCGTTCGCCGAGTGGGCCGAGAAACGTGGCAAGCCCGTGCTGGCTGACACCGACGCCGCGACGGTCGAGCAGATGGCGGCGAGCGTGCGCGAGCATCTCTTCGCCCGCGAGCTGCTGACCGAGGGTGTCGCGGAGGGCGTGGTACGCGGCCGGATGAACGGCGTGCTGTGCCAGGCCCGGTTCGATTGGATCAACCCCAAGGACGGCCGTGGGCTCGTTGATCTGAAGACCTGCGATTCGATCGATTCGTTCGAGTGGCACATCGACGCATTCAAGTACCTGCACCAGCCCGCGTTCTACCGGGCGCTGCTCACGGTCGTGAGCGGTGTCACGTTGCCCGTCCACATCATCGCGGTCGAGAAGCGCGAGCCGTTTCGCTGCGGCGTGTGGCAGATCGCGCCGCGGTGCCTTGATGCCGCCCAGGCCGAGAACGACCGCGCGATCGAAGAGCTCATCCGTTGCCGGGAGACCGGCCAGTGGCCCACGGGGTTCGAGTCCCTGCGGCTGTACGACCGCCTGCCCGTCACAACCGAGCTTTGAACCCGCACCACCAACCGCAAGGAGATCCATCGATCATGACCGCACTCGCACACATCCAGAAGGGCCGCACGCTGATGCCGCGTCGCGTGATGCTCTACGGCGTCCACGGCGTCGGCAAGTCCACCTTCGGCGCGATGGCCGAGACGCCCGTCTTCATCACGACCGAAGAGGGCACCAACGACATCGACTGCGACCGCTTCCCGCTGGCGACCAAGTACGCCGACGTGCTCGGGGCGCTGTCGGCGCTCTACAGCGAAGATCACGGCTACCAGACGGTGGTCATCGACAGCCTTGACTGGCTCGAGCGGCTGATCTGGGCCGAGGTCTGCGCGAAGCGCGGCGTCGAGACGATCGAGGACATCGGCTACGCCAAAGGCTACATCTTCGCGCTGACGCAATGGCGCGAGGTCCTGGCGGGCCTCGACGCGCTGCGGACCGAGCGCGGGATGCAGGTCGTCCTGATCGCGCACGCGGCGATCGAGAAGTTCGCCAACCCCGAAACCGATACATACGACCGCTACGTGCCCCGCCTGCAGAAGCAGGCCTCGGCACTGATCCAGGAGTGGTGCGACGAGGTGCTCTTCGCCACCTACCGCGTCCACACGAAGACCCAGAGCGAGGGCTTCGACCGCAAGCGCACGCAGGGCATCGGCACGGGCGAGCGGATCCTCCGCACGACCGAAAGGCCCGCTCACGTTGCGAAGAACCGCCTGAACCTGCCCGACGAGCTGCCGCTGGATTACCGCGTGTTCGCGGCGATCGCGCGCGGCGAGGGCGATCCCGGCGCAGCCATCGAGAACGCCAACCAGAACGAGACCAACCAGACCACCCAAGAGCAAGGAGCCTGACCCATGGCAGACCTGAACGGATTCGACGCGACCAACGTGGAGCCCAATGCCGGCTTCGATCCCATCCCCGCCGGCAAGTACGTGGCCGCCATCACGGCCAGCGAGATGAAGCCGACCAAGAACGGCAAGGGCCAATACCTGGAACTCGAGATGGAGGTGCTGGAGGGGCCGTTCAAGGGCCGCAAGCTCTGGGACCGCCTGACTCTCAAGCACACCAACACGCAGACCGTCGAGATCGCTCGCGGCACGCTGTCGGCGATCTGCCGTGCGGTGAACGTGCTCCGGCCCCGCGACTCGGTCGAGCTGCACAACCTGCCGCTGGTTGTCAGCGTCGCGATCAAGAACCGCGAGGACAACGGCGAGCCGACCAACACCATCAAGGGCTACGCCAAGCGGGACACCGGCGTCACGCCGCAGCGCCCGATGGCGGCCGCTTCGGGAGGGACGCCGCCGTGGAAGCGCTGACCGCCGCTGCGGCGGACGGCGGCGCTTTCGTGGTCGAGCTGCCGTACCCGCCCAGCGTGAACCACTACTGGCGTCGCGTCGGCGATCGGACGCTGATCAGCCGCGAGGGACGGAAGTTCCGCAAGCGGGTCTGCGCCCGCCTCGCCAGGCGAACGGCAGAGCCCATGTCGGGACGGGTGGCGGTGCATGTCACCGCCCACCCGCCCGACCGAAGGCGGCGGGATCTGGACAACGCGATGAAGGCCCTGCTCGACGCCCTCGGGCACGGCGGGGTGTACGAGGACGACGGCCAGATCGATCGGCTCGAGATCGAGCGCGGAATGGTCGTGCCCGGGGGCAAGGTGGTCGTCCGGATCACGAGCATGGAGGCGAAGGACTGATGGGACTCAGGCCCTACCAACGAGACGCGGTCGATGCTGTGTGGAACCACATCGCCGCCAGCGATACGAACCCAGCCGTCGTACTTCCGACCGGCTCGGGCAAGACGCACGTCATCGCCGAGCTGTGCCGCGACGCGGTGCAGAAGTGGAGCGGGCGGGTGATCGTGGTCGCTCACGTGAAAGAACTGATCGAGCAGGCGGCGGGCAAGCTGCAGGCCGTCGCGCCGGACCTGCCGGTGGGCGTGTTCAGCGCCGGGCTCGGTCGCCGAGATCTCGGGTACGCCGTAACGATCGCGGGCATTCAGTCGGTGTACCAGCGGGCGCACGATCTTGGGCCGCTCGACCTGGTCATCGTGGACGAGGCGCACCTGATTCCTCCCGACGGCGAGGGCATGTACCGCCGCTTCCTGGCCGACGCGCGGGATCTGTGCGACCACCAGCGGGTCATCGGGCTGACGGCGACGCCGTACCGCATGAAGACCGGCACGATCTGCGGCCCCGAGTCGGTGCTGCACGAGGTGTGCTTCGAGGCGGGCGTGCGCGAGCTCATCGTGCAGGGTTACCTGTGCCCGCTCAAGAGCCGGGCCGGGAAGGCGGTCGCCGACACCAGCGACATCCATGTGCGGGGCGGCGAGTTCGTCGCTGGCGAGCTCGAGGACCGCATGGATGAGGACGGGCTGGTTGAGGCGGCGTGCGCCGAGGTCGTCGCCGCGACGGTCGACCGGCGCAGCGTGCTGCTGTTCTGCTCGGGCGTCCGGCACGGGGAGCACGTGGTGCGGGTGCTGCGTGAGAAGCACGGCGTCGAGTGCGGGTTCGTCGAGGGCGGGACTCCGGCCAAGGAGCGCGACGCGATGATCGCCCGCTTCAAGTCCGGAGAGCTGAAGTACCTGGCGAACGTGAACGTGCTGACGACGGGCTTCGACGCCCCGAATGTCGACTGCGTGGCGATGCTGCGCCCGACGATGAGCCCCGGGCTCTACTACCAGATGGTCGGGCGGGGCTTCCGCCTGGCCGAGGGGAAGACCGACTGCCTCGTGCTGGACTTCGGCGGCAACGTGCTCCGGCACGGTCCGGTGGACGCGATCCGCCTGGCCGACACCAAGGACGCCTCGGGTGAAGCCCCCGCCAAGCAGTGCCCCGAGTGCGATGCGTTGATCCACGCGGCGTATGCCGTCTGTCCCGAGTGCGGGCACAAGTTCCCGCCGCGGCAGGTCAAGCACGCGGCGATCGCCTCGGACGAAGAGATCGTTACCGGCTCGGAAGGCCCGGCCCGGCGCGACGAGCGTGTCATCGAGGTCGCCTACTACGTCCACCACAAGCGCAACGACCCGCTGGCTAAGCCGACGATGCGCGTCGAGTACCGCATCGGCTTCAACCGCTGGGCCCGCGAGTGGCTGTGCTTCGAGCACCCCGAGGGCGGCTTCGCCCGGCGAAAGGCCGAGCAGTGGTGGCGAGAGCGATCCAATGACCCGCCGCCGTCCTCGGTCGAGGAGGCCGTCGAGTGGGCGAACGCGGGCGCGGTGGCCCGGACCGAGCGCATCACGCTGGAGAAGAAGCCCGGCGACGAATGGGAGCGGATCGTCGGCTACACGCTCGGCGACACGCCGCCACGGCTTGAGGACCCGGACAACCTTCCTGATGTTGGGCCTGAGCACGCCCTCACGGCGTACGGCTACAGCGACGACGAGGTGCCGTTCTGATGCCGGACGCGCCTCACCCATCCGGTTCACCCGGTCGCAACGGCACGCTCGCTTCGCACGCATCGGCCTGCGTGGCCGCGGGGCTGTGCGCCCTGCCCGCGATCCGCCGCGGCGAGGAGAAGCGCGTCGCCCTGTCCTCGTGGAAGCCGTACCAGACGCGGCTGCCGTCTGGCGACGAACTGGGATCGTGGTTCAACCCCGAATCGTCGCCGAGCGCGATGTGCCTCGTGTGCGGGGCGGTCTCGGGCCATCTGGAGATGATCGACTTCGACAACTGGGACGGAGGCGGCGGAGAGGCCTTCGAGGCGTGGCGCAAAGCGGTCGAGGCGGCAGCGCCGGGACTGCTGGAGCGGCTGATCATCGAGACAACGCCGTCGGGTGGGAGGCACGTCGTCTACCGCTGCGACACGCCCGTGTCGGGCAACACCAATCTGGCCCAGCGCCGGATTGACGTCGATACCGACGAGCCGGTCGTCGTGGGCAGCAAGGAGTACACGCCGAGGCGTGACGCGTCCGGCGCGTGGGTGGTCACGGTGACCATCATCGAGACGCGGGGCGAAGGCGGGCTGTTCCTCTGCGACCCATCGCCGGGCTACGAGGTCGTCCAGGGCGACCTGTGCGAGCCGCCGCTGATTAGCGCCGACGAGCGGGATGTGCTGCTCGGGTGTGCGTGGGCGCTGGACGAAACGCCCCAGCCGGTGGTCGGTGGTGATCTCGCACCCTCCAACTCTTCGGCATTCCCGAATAGTTGCCCCTTCCGCCCCGGCGACGACTTCAACGACCGGGGCGACCCGCGCGAGGTCCTGCTCCGGCACGGCTGGACGCTCGTTCGCTCCGGCGAGAACGAGCACTGGCGACGGCCCGGCAAGTCGGCGGGCACGAGCGCGACGCTCAAGGACCGGGTCTTCTACGTCTTCAGCACCAACGCCGCCCCGTTCGAGGCGCACAAGGGCTACTCGCCATTCGCCGTCTATGCGCTGCTCGAGCACCACGGTGACTTCGCGGCCGCGGCGTCGGCCCTCGCGACCGAGGGCTACGGCTCGCGCGAGCACACGACCGGCGTCGACCTCTCGGCGTTCATGACCGACACGCCTCCAGCCACCGGGCCGCTCGAGCCCTGCCCCGTGCCGGTGGGCGAGCTCGTCGCGGCGTACCCGCAGCTGCGCGAGCCCGTGATCCACGGCCTGCTCCGCGCCGGCGAGACGATGAACGTCATCGCCAGTCCCAAGACCGGCAAGAGCTGGCTCACGCTCGACCTGGCGATCGCCGTCGCCACCGGTCGGCCGTGGCTTGGGCGCTACCAGACCGAGGCCGGGCCGGTCCTGATCATCGACAACGAGCTGCACCGCGAGACCAGCGCCCACCGCCTGCCGAAGGTCGCCCAGGCCCGGGGCGTGGCGATGCGTGAGATCGCCGAGCGCATCTTTGTGGACAACTTGCGCGGGCGGCTGCAGGACATCTTCACGCTCGCGCCGTACTTCGAGGCCCTCGAGCCCGGGCGGTTCAAGGTCATCGTGCTCGACGCCTTCTACCGCTTCATGCCCGCTGGCGGCGACGAGAACGACAACGGCACGATGGCCAACATCTACAACCGCATCGACGCCTTCGCCGACCGGCTCGGCTGCTGCTTCGTGCTCATCCACCACTCGACCAAGGGGAGCCAGAGCGGCAAGAGCGTGACCGATGTCGGGGCCGGAGCGGGCGCGCAGAGCCGGGCCACCGACACGCACCTGGTCCTGCGACCGCACGAGGAAGACGGCGTGGTTGTGCTCGACGCGGCCGTGCGGTCCTGGCCGCCCATCGACCCGACCTGCCTGCGCTGGGACTTCCCGGTGTGGTCGGTGGACGACACGCTCGACCCGGCGGCGCTCAAGAACGAGCGGCCGGGCAAGAAGAAGGACGCCTCGTCCAAGGCGGACAAGCCCGCGGAGCCCTCGTGGGGCGTGGAGCGGTTCGTCGCCCGGTTCATCTCGGCCGAGCCGGTCGGGAAGGCCGAGATCCGCGAGGACGCCAAGGGCGAGCCCGGGCTGTCCTGGCGTCGCGTGGCGGACCTGCTGGACATCGCCGAGAGCCGCGGACTGATCTACCGCTGGCGGGTTGGCCGGGCTCACAAAGTCCTCTTCGCGACCGTGCCCCAGCCCGCCGCGGGCGAGGAGGCCGGGTCATGATCACCGCCTCCCGCACGATCGGATTTCGCTCGCGCGCACAGTCGCTCGTGCGCTTCGCCGAAGCGCTCAAGCGAGCCGAAACGGCTTCGGGGGTGGTTTCGCTCGTGCGCGCGCACACCCCCCATACCCCCCGGGGGCGTGCGCTCACGCGACGCCCCGGGTCGCTCGTGCGCGCGCTTCAGCGCTCAAGCGAGCGAAGCCGGACGGGCGTCGTTGGCCCGTGTGGCGGGAATGCCCGGGTGGCCCGTTGGGCCAACGCCGTCGCCGGGACGCGACACGGCGGAACATGGGCCGCCTGGTTGGGCCGTGGGCGGGAGAGCGCGGGCCGGGGTGGGCGGCGTAGGTACTTCCCAGGGGGGATGGCCAGCCGACGCCCGCGGGAACAGCCGCAATCCCCGACTGAGTTTGTTTCACCTGTCCGGTCCGCCCCGCAACCCCTCGCCCGTCCGGCCCCGGGTCGCCCCACGTTGGCCCGTGTCGCGCCCGGCGGTGGACCCCCGATCCAACCCCCGATCCCGCCAACCGGCCCGGCACGGGCGAACGTCGCCCGCCGGTCCGCCGGCCTGATCACCCCGATCCCCAACCCCGAAGCACGGAGGCTCCTGCCATGAAGATCGAACTGCGTCCCCTCGCCGACATCACCCCGTACGAGAACAACCCGCGGATCAACGACGGCGCAGTCGATGCTGTTGCCGCGTCGCTGCGCGAGTTCGGGTTCCGCCAGCCGATCGTGGTGGACACCGAGGGCGTCATCGTCTGCGGCCACACCCGCTACAAGGCAGCGCTCAAGCTCGGGCTGGAGAAGGCCCCGGTGCATGTCGCCAAGGACCTGAGCCCGGCGCAGATCAAGGCGTACCGCATCGCCGACAACAAGAGCGGCGAGCTGGCCGAGTGGAACTTTGACCTCTTGCCCATCGAGCTCGGCGAGCTGCAGGCGATGGAGTTTGACCTCGCGTCGCTGGGCTTCGACGAGAAGGAGCTGACCAAGTTGCTCAACGCCGGCAGGAACGCGGGGCTGACCGACCCCGACGAGGTGCCATCGCCCCCCGATGAGGCGACCACGCGACCGGGCGACCTGTGGATCCTCGGCAAGCACCGGCTGCTGTGCGGCGATAGCAGCATCGCCACAGATCTTGACCGCCTGCTCGACGGCGAGGTGATCCACCTGGTCAACACCGACCCGCCGTACAACGTGAAGGTCGAGCCTCGGAGCAACAACGCCATCGCGGTGGGCAACAGTTCGTTCAGCAAGCAGCAGGGCAAGGCGCAGACGCACCACCAGAAGCTCGACCTCGCTCGGCACCCGGAGAAGGCCAAGCCGACCGGTAGCAAGATGCGAGCGAAGGACCGGCCGCTGGCCAACGACTTCGTCACCGACGACGCCTTCGACGCGCTCCTGCTCGCGTGGTTCGGCAACGCGGCGCGGGTGCTCAAGCCGGGCGGGTCGTTCTACATCTGGGGCGGCTACGCGAACCTCGGCAACTACCCGGGACCGCTCGATGCGTGCGGGCTGTACTTCAGCCAGGGGATCGTGTGGGACAAGCAGCACCCGGTGCTGACCCGCAAGGACTTCATGGGTGCGTTCGAGATCTGCTTCTACGGCTGGAAGGAGGGCGCGGGCCACAACTTCTACGGCCCCAACAACGCCACCGACCTCTGGCACGTCAAGAAGGTCAACCCGCAGAGCATGGTTCACCTGACCGAGAAGCCCGTCGAGCTCGCGGCCCGCGCGATCCAATACTCGTCCAAGCCAGGCGAGAACGTGCTCGACCTCTTCGGCGGCTCGGGCTCGACGATGATCGCCTGCGAGCAGCAAGGCCGGCGCGGTTTCCTAATGGAACTCGACCCGCTGTACTGCGATGTGATCGTGCAACGGTGGGAAGCGTTCACGGGGAAGAAGGCCGAGCGGGTTCCGGCCAACGCTGAGGCCGAAGAGAAAGCCCCGGCGACGGTCGAGGCGTGAGGGAGGGGGACGCGATGCGGTCAGTCGCTCGGGCCCTTCTCTCGGAGGGCGTGGTATTCGGTCATCCCGTCGAGATGGACATCGGTCGTCGCAGGGAAGTTCCGCCGGCGCTCGGTGGTGACGATGCCGCGCTCGAGCAGGAACGCCAGCGCCGTCGCGGCCTGGGTGATCGGGATCTGCGCGGCGGCGGCGAGCGTCTCGACCGTGTCGCCCTCGCCATGCTCATCGAAGCGCCAGCAGACGCGCTTGAAGGCCCACATCGTGCATCGGTGCTCGTAGGGCGAGCCGATCTTGGGGATGACGCTGCGCACCAGGCTGCCGTCTGCATCCACACGGAACGACTCGGTACGCTCGGGCCTGGGCTCTTGGTCGGGCCGGTACATTCAGCTGCCCCCCTTTGCATCCGCCGCGACGAACAGGCCACGGTCGGTCTTCTTGAAGCGGGCCGCGTCGCCTTTCTTGGAGATCTCTCGGATGATTGCGGCGTAGAGAGTGGCGTGCGGCGTCTTGCCGCTGGTCTTCCAGCCCGCCGCGATCGCACGCTCGGCGATGGCCTTGGCCGCCAGCGGCTCGCCCGCTTCGGCGAGGACCTTCACGGCGAGGTCGAGCCCGCTCGGGCGCTTGGTGGCGTTCACGCGGGCTTGGTTGCGGACGACGGCCATCGCGACGCCGCCGGGCGAATCAGCTGTCTTCTTCGATCGTTGCTGCTTGGGGGCCTTGCTCTTCGCGTACGCCTCCAGGTTCGCGTCGTTGGCGATCTCTTTCGGGCTGGGCACCTCGTGGTCTTGCGGGGCGGTCTTGGCCTGCCGGGCCCGCTTGGTCTTCGCCGCGCCCTCGGCGCGGGCGGCGCTGGCGGACATGCGGGGCGTCTTCTTGGCCGGGGTCTTCTTCGCAGCCGTCTTGCTGCTGGTCTTCTTGGTGGTCGTCTTCTTGGTGGTGGTCTTCTTCGTCATGTCGGTACTCCTTCGTGTTCCAAAAACAGCGAAGCCCGCAACGAGCGGGCTTCAGAGGGGTCGGATCTCAATGTCCCGGTTGCAGGCCGGGCATGTGGTTCGTGTTGGCGGGGCCGATTTGCGGCCCGCTTCGTACGCCCGTTCGAGCGCTTCCTTGACCGACCAGACCGAGAGGTCGTGGAAGTCGAGGCTGTCCATGTCGCGGGCATCGAGGGTTTCGAGGCCGAGGGCCTCGCGGGCGATGCGGTTGATCATGGTGTCGCGTGCTTTGCTCATGGTCGTCTGCTCCTTTGGGACGCAATGCGTTCAGTTGGCGTCGGCGTCGTCCGCCTCGGTCAGGAATTCCTCGATGCGCTCGCGCTCCATCCCGCTCATGCTCATCACCAGCTCGATCAGCCCCTCGCGGATGCGGCCGAGGTCGCCCGGGTAGCCCCAGTGCGTATCGGCGAGCGCGGCCCGCTTGGCGTGGGCGTCGAGCTCCATCTGCAGGACGTCGATCAGGCGGGCGATGTCGCTGCGGCGCTTCGCGTAGGCCTGGCTGGCGGTCTCGTTCGTGGTCGTCATGGCGTGGTCTCCTTCGGGTGGTCTATGCCGCGGGGATCCGCCCCGCGTGTGACACATGAAGCCATGACATCCGGCCAAAGGGAAGGCGTTCTGGCCTGCATCTGCAGATGTTTTCGAGATTCTGCAGCGATGTGGCGGCAAGGTCCGGGAGGTGCGCGATGACTCCCGAACACGCGCCTAGCGACGGCGGACCGCAGCGCCTCAACCCGGCCGCGATGTCCCCGGCCGACGCGGCCCGCGTGCTCACGCGCGTGGGCGGAAGCCCCGTCACCGAAGACATGCTCCGGGCGGACATCGACGCCGGTGCGCAGACCAACGCGGACGGCAGTATCAACCTCGTGCATTACGCCGCCTGGCTTGTGCAGCAGATGAGCGCTGGGGGTGGGCGTGGCGAGTGATTCGAACCAGCCTGTCCAGCCGAGGATCGACCCGCGCTCGCTCAAGCCGTCGGAGACGTGCCGGCTGCTCAACTCGACTCCGCTGGGCGAGGTGATCAACGAGCGGCAGCTGCATCGCCACCGCACGCGGGCGGGCTTTCGCATCGGCGACGGCAAGACCGTCGATCTGTTCCGCTACGTCGCCTGGCTGGTCGCGACGCGCCACGAGCCGAAGCCCGAGCCAGGCGAGGATGAACTCTCGGGCTACGACGCCGTGCGCGAACGGGCCCGCGAGAGGAACAAGGCCCTCTCGCTCTCGGGCCGGAACATCGGCGAGCTTCCGCGGGTCGGCAACCCCGAGCGCAAGCGACGTTGCACCCAGTCGTTCAAAGCTTTCTGCGACACCTACTTCCCGCAGACCTTCCACCTGCCGTGGTCGGACGATCACCTCAAGGTGATCGCCAAACTGGAGACGGCGGTGCTCGAGGGCGGGCTATTCGCGATGGCCATGCCGCGCGGCAGCGGGAAGACCACGCTCTGCGAGACGGCCTGTCTCTGGGCCATCTTGATCGGGGCCCGGCCGTTCGTGTGTCTGATCGGCTCAGACGAGGAGCACGCGGCCTCGATGCTGGAGAGCATCAAGAGCGAACTGGAGAACAACGACCTGCTGGCCGACGACTTCCCGGAAGCGTGCTACCCGATCCGCAGCCTGGAAGGCATCCACCAGCGGGCTTCGGGCCAGCTCTACAAGGGCGAGCCGACGCACATCGGTTGGACCGCCAAGGAGATCGTGCTGCCGACCATTGAGGGCTCGGCGGCGTCGGGGGCCATCATCGCCGTTGCGGGGATCACCGGACGCATCCGGGGCATGAAGCGCAAGCGCCCGGACGGCCAGAGCGTCCGCCCGTCGCTCGTGCTCATTGATGACCCGCAGACCGACGAGTCGGCCCGGAGCCCCAGCCAGTGCGCGGCACGGGAGCGCGTGCTCGCCGGGGCTATCCTCGGTCTCGCCGGGCCGGGGCAGAAGATCGCCGGGCTGATGACAGTCACGGTCGTCCGCCCCGATGACCTGGCCGACCGGCTGCTCGACCGCGACAAGCACCCGCAGTGGCAGGGCGAGCGGACGAAGATGGTCTACGCCTTCCCGGCCGACGAGGCGCTATGGGCCAGGTACGCCGAGATCCGGGCGGAGGGCCTGCGGGCCGACCGGGGGCTGGCGCAGGCGACGGCGTTCTACAAGCGCAACCGCAAGAAGATGGACGCCGGCGCATCGGTCGCCTGGCCGGCGCGGTTCAACCATGACGAACTCAGCGCCGTCCAGCACGCGATGAACCTGAAGCTCCAGGACGAGGCTGCGTTCTGGGCCGAGTACCAGAACGAGCCGCTGCCCGAAGTCGCAGCCGACGACGACCTGCTCACGCCCGAGCAGCTCGCCGCGAAGACCAACGGCATGCCGCGGGGTGTTGTCCCCATCGGCTGCACGCGAGCGACGGCATTCATCGACGTGCAGGGCAAGCTGCTGTTCTGGCTCGTCGCGGGCTGGGAAGACGACTTCACCGGCTACGTGCTCGACTACGGCGCGTGGCCGGACCCGAAGCAGCAGTACTTCTCGCTGCGCGACGCGCGGCGGACGCTGCTGACCGAGTTCCCGAGGGCGGGCCAGGAGGGCGCGATCTACGCCGGGCTCGAGGCCCTGACAGGCGACCTGCTCGGTAAGCCGTGGCGGCGCGACGACGGGACCGACCTTCGCATCGAACGCTGCCTGATCGACGCGAACTGGGGCCAGTCGTCGGACGTGGTGTACCAGTTCTGCCGCCAGTCGCCCCACGCCGGGATCGTCATGCCCAGCCATGGCCGGTACGTGGGCGCGAGCAGCATCCCGTTCAGCGACTACAAGCGCAAGCGTGGCGAGCGCGTCGGGCTCAACTGGCGCGTGCCGCTGGTGACCGGCAAGCGGGCCGTGCGGCACGTGGTCTACGACACCAACTACTGGAAGAGCTTCACGCACGCGCGGCTGGGCGTGCCCATGGGCGACCCGGGCTGCCTGTCGCTCTTCGGCCGCGAGGCCTCACGGCACCGCCTGCTGGCCGACCACCTAACCAGCGAGTACCGGGTGAAGACCGAGGGCCGCGGCCGGACGGTCGACGAGTGGAAGCTGCGGGTCGCGGGCCTCGACAACCACTGGCTGGACTGCCTGGTCGGCTCGGCTGTGGCGGCTTCGATGCAGGGCGCGGTGCTGTTCGGGACGGATCACAAGGTGGCGGGAAGGCCGCGTATCAAGCTCTCTGAACTCAAGGCGTCTACACGTTGATCAAGACTTCCAATCGTCTTCCCAACCGTCGAGAAACATTGGAGGCGTGATCGCATCGGGGCCACGTTTCTCTGCCCGGAGCTGTTCCTCTCTGTTGACGCTAAGGGCGAGTTGTATGATCGCAGAGCGCACCATTCGTAGAAGATGGAGCGTCATTTTCTCGAACTCATCCCGAGGCAAAGACATAGCCAGGCTGTCTCTGAAGAAGCTGGAGTCGGGTCCCGCCCAAAGATCGCCATGAAGCTTGAGATATTTGTGTTCCAACTGGTTGCGAACATCGGCCATCTGTCTGGCCAGTGGATCAAGAGCCTCCCGAAACCCAGGCGTGTCTTCGTAGAGATCCTTGGTGAGCCAGAAGAGCCCTCGCATCATCCAGTTTTGCCTCGCACTGAACTCGGGTCGGATGCCTCGTTGCCGGTCTTGCTTGATGTACCAGAGCCCCCTCATCGATACCCTCTTTTCAGGTATGCCGAGACCAAGATACGCGTTGAGAAAGAACGCGACTTTGTCGAACAGTGCGTACAGCCCACGGAACGCCAACTTCAACTGCTCTGTGCGCAGACCGTAGCTCGGATAGTCGAGCGTGTTGTAAAGCTGCACATCGCGATCGGACAAATGGGGTGCATTTTCGTGTGTGGCTTCGTAGATCAGCCATCGGGCTGAGCAGTATTCTTGCTTGATCTGATTCATGTAGTCGTGAAATCGAGGTCCTTCTCCGATTGCTGCTACTACGGATGGGCACGAAAGGACATCTTGTGCGGCCACCGATACCTCGCCGAGTTCGTTGAGCGGGTTCAGGAATGCTCGCTGTCTCAAGCACCGGCGCCGATACTGCTTCTCGGATTCCGACTCTCCGAGTGGGAAGCCATCGATATCAAAGTCAACAGAGAAGGCCTCAGGTCGAACGGCTGCTTCGATCTGTGTCCGGACACGACGGAATTCTGCATCTGTCCCCGGTTCGAGCCCTTGTAAATGTTCTGGATTGAGCGCTCGCCATGCTTCTCGAGCGAGCACGAGTTGGTGTCCCGGGTCGTACTGCGCCGTAGCGTACGTCCAAAGGCCGACGCCTCTATTGGCACGAGCCATTCCGAACGTGGGGACGGCGCGCAGTGCTTGATCCCAATGCCAAATGGCATCAATCACGCGACCAGTTGTGCTGTAGCAGTTAGCCAAGTTGGTGAGAATCTGGCATTGTCTAGCCTGAGGCTGTGCAAACAGACCTTCGTCCTGAGCGGCCCGACGAATGCAAAGCGTCTCTTGCTCGAGAACTGGAGACTCCCATTCCCAGCCACCCCCTGGATCGTTCGAATCCAAGAACTTGATCCCATTCCACGCGTTGGCTGTGAAGTAGTCGAGTTCTGAAAGCTCGGCGGGCGTTGAGTGTGTCCTGCTGACGGTTGGCAGAAGCACATCCGTGATGTGGCGAAGAAGGCTCACGTCTCTGTGTAGCCATGCGTCATCGACTGCCGTTCCAATCAAGTCGGCGCTCGCCCGAACAGGCAAATCCGCCAAGGTCGTGCGTGCCCGAAAGGCTTCGCGATCCTCATCCGACCATGTCATCCAGTAGTTCCTTGATTGGGCTGGCTGGGGGGCGTGATGACCACGATACGGATGCCTGATTTACGCAGACGGTCAATAGTGGAGGCAGTGTGAGACTATTGGTCTGGTCCGGAAGGTATTCGCAGCCGATGGGTAGCAGCGATCTGCTCTGTCTGGTCGGGATCGACATCGGCTTCAGCCGCGAATTCTCTCCATCGGGTCACTGCGTCGAGTACCTCGTCGAGGATCGCGTCGGCACGCCCCCGCTTCATCGAGGCGGTCTCCGCGAACTCGTCGAAGTCAGCCCGAGTAAACCCGTCGCGTTTGCGGTTCATCGACATCTGGTGGGTGGAAGTCCATGCCCCTGAAGGGTTGTAGCTGTAGGACACGTCAAATGCCGGAGATAGCGACCATTTCCCTTTCTTGTCCATCAGGAACGCGATGTTCTTGACGTGGTCGTCCTGATTACGAGCCACGATGTTGAAGGCCATACGCCTGAACTGCTCCTCGATGTCGTCCATTGACAACCGGAGCCGACGGATGACCATGATCGCCTGCTCGTAGGAATGCGACCCCGCGTCGTTGAAGTCGAAGTGCCCGAGCGCCCCGAGCGATTGCATATGGAGCTTGTCGCCCCCGTTGGTGCGATCAAAGCGGCGGGTCATGAAGTGTCGGCGGCCGTTCTCCTCGAGCAGGCGACAGTCGGCCATATGGATACCAGCGGCTCGTGCCATGAGCGAGTATGCGTACTCGATCGCGCCGTATCCCTGTGGGTCGGCAAGCTCTTTGTCGCGGTTGTTCGACACCCCATCAAACTTGAGGAGCCAGTACTCAAAGCCCGGCGGGGCCGTGATCTGTCCGGAAAGGATCTCGTTGGAGGTCGGGTTCCACGCTATGAGTGCCTTTGCTCGCGCACCACCGGCGGACGCGCTGACTTGCAGGATCTGGCGTAGTGCGGTCGCTTCGCGGCCATCTTCCCAGTTCGTTTTGAAGCGTTCCCGATCCGTGAGCACTTGCGATGCCAGCCGCACGAGTGCCGCGACTTCCAAAGGCACGGCTTCATCGGCTTGTGGTCCCTCGGCGGGTTCGAACTCGAGTGCGCCCATGCCCCGTTTTCCGGTATAGCACAGGCGCTCGACCGCATCGATCTCGTATGGCAAACGCCCTTGGGCAGCCAACCAGGCGTCGATGACGGCGTTACCGAACTTGTCGGGAAGCGAGTCTGCGAGCATTCCTGGTAGGCCGTGAAACGATCGTTCGGTGAGACCCGGGAACCGGTAGACCTTGGAGGAGAGGGGCATCATTAATGGCGCAACTTCGATGCCGCTTCGGCGGAACGGTTCGGTGTACTGGAACGAGGCCACGCCACCTGGCCCGTCGACTGTGACCGCACCGATCTGCCGCCCCCACATACGGACTTCGGCGACGGTCATGAGTCAGTCCCTTCCTCGTCGCCCCAAGTCCACTCCTCGGATCCCTTCTCGCCATCGGACTCTGCGCGTCCGCTCGCTCTCTTGCGTCGCTTCTCCTTCGATCGCAGTAGTTCGAGCGGACTCGGAGTTGGCGGTGGCAGCAGCTCATCGATGTTGGCGAGCAGGTCGAGTGCGCGGAGTATCCTGATCAGGTTGGTCAGCTGGGTGGATTCTCCTCCCTCCAATCTGACCACCGTGCGTTTGGAGACACCGGCCTCCTTCGCGAGCTGGGCCTGTGTCCAGTCGAGCTGAAGGCGGTGCTGCGCGATCCGTTCGCCGATCGCGGTTAAAGCCGCCGTATCCGTCATGTACTTGGGGGTGTCCATAGGGCGTCCGTAAAGTGCCAATACTGGCAACTATATCGTCGATTCGGCCAGAAAGCGACAGAATTGGCACCACAAAAGCGGCCGAGAATCGACCCTGAGGCCCGAGAACGCGCTTTTCTGACCTACTGCTGCCGGTCCCGGCACGCTTGGCCTTGCCAACGCGTGCAGTCGGTTCTTGAACGGCATAGGTGACCCGAGAGGCCCCCGCGAGGTGCGGGGGCACGCGAGGTTGCCGTGCCAAATCCCAACCCCAATCTCGAACAGGCGATCGCCGACAACGCCTCCGGGCCCGCCAAGGCTTCGGTGGACGGGCAGTCGGTCGAGCAGCACGCCATCCGCGACCAGATCGAGGCGGACCGCTACCTCGAGTCCAAGCGGGCCACCCGCAAGCGCGGGCTGGGGATCCGGCTGTTCAAGATCGTGGCTGGGGGAGCAGGCGGCACCGGCGGACGGGAGGGCGGATGCTGAAGCGTTTGCTTGCCCCGCTCTCGCGCCAGACCGATCCGGTCCGGGCCGCCTCGGCGATCATGCCTCAGCGGGCACGGATGGTCCGGGCGCGGTTCGACTCGGCCCAGACCACCGCCGACAACCGACGCCACTGGGCCGCGGCCGACGGGCTCTCGCCCAACGCGGCCGTCAGCCCCGAGGTGCGCCGCATCCTGCGCAACCGCGCCCGCTACGAGGTAGCGAACAACTCCTACGCCAAAGGCATCGTCCTCACGCTGGCCAACGACACCATCGGCACCGGGCCGCGGCTGCAGATGCTCACGCCCGATGCCTCGGTCAACGCCCGCGTCGAGGAAGCCTTTGAGGCTTGGTCGGCGGCGATCGACCTGCCCGGCAAGCTCCGCAGCATGCGGATGGCCCGGGCCGAGAGCGGCGAGGCGTTCGGCCTTCTGATCTCCAGCCCCGGGCTCGACACACCCGTCAAGCTCGACCTGCGTCTGCTCGAGCCCGATCAGATCTGCACGCCGTGGTTCGGGCGTACGCCCACCGGTCAGGGGGTGACCGATGTCGACGGTATCGTCTTCGACGCCAGCGGGCTGCCGGTGGCGTACCACGTGCTGCGGCACCACCCCGGTGACGGGGCGTGGCATGCCGTTCGAGACCACGACACCTACCCGGCCGCCTCCGTTCTGCACTACTTCCGGCCCGACCGGCCGGGGCAATGCCGCGGTATCCCGGACATCACACCCGCCCTGCCGCTCTTCGCGCAGCTCCGCCGCTACACGCTGGCGGTGATCGCCGCCGCCGAGACGGCCGCGGACTTCGCGGCGGTGCTCTACACCGATGCGCCCGCCAACGGCGAGGCCGACCCGCTCGAACCGATGGACGAGGTCGAGCTCGAGAAGCGGATGGCCACCGTGCTGCCCGGCGGCTGGAAGCTCGGGCAGGTCCACGCCGAGCACCCATCAACGACCTACGGCGAGTTCAAGCGCGAGATCCTCAACGAGATCGCCCGCTGCCTGAACATGCCCTTCAACGTCGCGGCCGGGAACAGCTCGGGCTACAACTACGCCTCGGGCCGCCTGGACCACCAGACCTACTTCAAGAGCATCCGCGTCGAGCAGCACCGCCTCCAGCAGACGGTGCTGGACCGCTTGCTCCGCGCCTGGCTCGATGAGGCCGCGCTGGTCGAGGGGCTGCTGCCGCAGGCCATGCGTGTGCGCGGCGCAGCCACACCGCACGTCTGGTTCTGGGACGGCGTCGAGCACGTCGACCCGGCCAAGGAAGCCAACGCACAGGCAACCCGCCTGACCAACCACACCACAACGCTCGCGCACGAGTTCGCACGGCAGGGACGCGACTGGGAGGACGAGCTCCGTCAGCGGGCCAAGGAACTGGCCCTCATGCGCGAGCTCGGGCTGCCGGTCGCCACCAAGGCTGGCGGACCAAGCGACACAGCGGGCGAGCCCGATCCCGAAGACACCAACCCCGACACCGACGAGACCGTCACCGACGAAGCCACCAAGGAGGCCGCGTAGCGATGTCACACCACCGCATGATCCAGGCGTCCGCTGCTCCCACGCAGCCCACTGCCCTTGCCCACTCGAACCCCGGCTCGCACCCCAAGACGCTGGCGCTCACCGCGCAGGCGGAGTTCGAGATCGAGGGCGCTGATACGGTCAGCGGCGACGGCGGCGCTGCCGCTCCCCTGCCGCGGTTCCGGATGATGGCCTACAGCGGCGGGCCGATGCGCGTCGCGGGCTGGCGGCACCCGGTCGTGATCGACCTGGCCGGGCTGGCGATCCCCTCGCCGTCGCGGCCGATCCGGTTCGGGCACGACGCGGCGGCTGGGGTCGGGCACACCGATGCGGTCGCCGTTGAGGCCGGGCAGCTGATCGCCACCGGCATGATCTCCCGCGACACCGCCGCGGCCCGCGAGGTCGTGGTCTCAGCACGCAACGGCTTCCCATGGCAGGCGTCTGTGGGCGCGAGCGTCGAGGCGTTCGAGGTCCTCCGCGAGAACCAGACCGCGACGGTCAACGGACGTGAGGTCGCCGGCCCCTTGAACATCGTGCGCAAGTCCACGCTCGGCGAGATCAGCTTCGTCGACCTAGGGGCCGACGGCTCGACCTCGGCGACCATCGCCGCGGGCGCTGCCGCGGCGGACGATGCATCGGATCCCGTCCATGCCGCGAGCACAACCGCGCCCGAAGCGAACCATCCGGCAATCGCCGACCCGGTGCAGGCCATGCGGCAGCAGGTCGCCGCCGAGAGCGAGCGGATCGCCGCCGTGCGCCGCCTGTGCGCCGGCCAGCACCCCGAGATCGAGGCCCGCTCGATCCGCGAAGGCTGGGATGCGACCAAGACCGAACTCGAAGTCCTACGGGCCAGCCGTCCCAAGGCCCCTGCGATCCACGCCCCGGCCGCGCCGGCGGTCAATCAGCGGGTGCTCGAAGCCGCGTGCGTGCTCTCGGGCCGGCTGACGGCCCCGGAGCGTCACTGCGCCGAGCAGGATCTGGAGGCCGCGACGCGGGCCTTCGGGCAGTCGATCGGGCTCCAGGAACTGCTGCTCCACGCCGCCTGGGCCAACGGCTACACCGGCCGGACGTTCCGCGACTGGCACGGCGTCATGGACGCGGCCTTCGGACGCGGGATCGAGGCATCCAACAGCACGATCAGCATCGGCGGGATCCTCTCAAACGTCGCCAACAAGTTCCTGCTCGAAGGCTTCTTCAGCGTCGAGCGCACCTGGCGAAACATCACCGCCGTGCGCAGTGTGACCGACTTCAAGGCCGTCACCAGCTACCGCCTGACGGGCAACGACCAGTACGAGCGCATCGCGCCCGGCGGCGAGATCAAGCACGGCACGCTGGGCGAGGAGACCTACACCAACCGGGCCGAGACGTACGGCCTCATGCTCTCGATCGATCGCACCGACATCATCAACGACGATCTGGGCGCGATCACCAGCGTGCCCCGCAAGCTGGGCGCGGGCTCGGGCAAGACCATCAACGACATCTTCTGGAAGACCTTCCTGGCGAACTCGGGCTTCTACACGGCGGGCAACAAGAACTACCTCGCCGGCGCGGACACCGCCTTGTCGATCGACGGGCTGACCAAGGCCGAGGTCGCCTTCATGGACCAGGTGGATTCTGACGGCAAGCCGCTGGGGGTGATGCCGCAGGTGCTGCTGGTGCCCACAGCGCTGTCGGCGCTGGGCAGCCAGCTCTTCAAGAGCATGGAACTGCGCGACAACACCTCGAGCGCCAAGTACCCGGCGACCAACCCGCACCAGGGCAAGTTCCGCGTCGAGGTCAGCCGCTACCTGGGCAACGCGGCCTACCCGGGCCAATCGAGCAAGGCTTGGTACATGCTCGCCTCACCGGCGGACCTGCCGGTCATCGAGGTGGCGTTCCTCAACGGCCAAGAAGCCCCGACCATCGAGACCGCCGAGCAGAGCTTCAACCGGCTGGGGATCCAGATGCGCGGCTACCACGACTTCGGCGTGGCGCTGCAGGACCCGCGTGGCGGTGTGAAGAGCAAGGGTGAGGCATGACTCAGTTCGGCGGCGGCGGGTTCGACCCTGTCGACCCCGGTGACACAGGCAACGGCAACGGAGGCACAGCAATGGCAACCACATTCGTACAGCAGGGCGCGGCGATCGACTACACGCCGGGGGCGGATACGCCCGCGGGCACGGTCGTCGTGCAGGGCGATCTGGTCGGGGTCACCCGGGTGGATCTCAATGCGGGCCAGCTCGGGGCCCTGGCGGTCGAGGGGGTCTTCGACTTCCCCAAGGCGACCACCGCAGGCACGGGCTTCACCGCTGGTCAGCTCGCGTACTGGGACAACACCAACGACGTGGCGACCAAGACGGCGACGGGCAACAAGCTCGTCGGCAAGGTCGTGCGGGCCGCAGCAGATGCCGACGCGACCGTCCGCATCCGGCTGTCGCAGTAACCGGACGCATCGATCGGAGGCTGAACCGTGGCGGACCTGCTCGAACAAGGCGCATCGTTCCTCGATACCCGGCGGCACGCGCACATGGCGCGACCGGTGGTGTACCAGCGGGGCGATGCACAGGTCGAGGTGAATGCCACCATCGGCCGCACGGAGTTCGAGCAGGCCGACGAGGCCGGGCTCATCCACCGGATCGAGTCGCGTGACTTCCTGGTCCGCACGGCTGATCTTGATCTGGGCGAAGGACCCACGCTCCCCAAGGCCGGCGACCGCGTCCGCGAGACCGTCGGTTCATCCGTGTTCGTCTACGAGGTCAACGCGCCCGGAGGTCAGCCGCCGTGGCGGTACAGCGACCCGTACCGCAAGGCGCTCCGCATCCACACCAAGCACATCGCCACCGAGGACCTGCCGTGACCAGTGTTCCCACCAACGGGCACCCCGCCCGCCACATCCAGCAGCCCAACGCCTGGCACCGATGGGCGGCCCTCGCGCTGACCGTGGGCATGGCAGCGCTCGCCGTCACCGTCCAGTGGGGTGTGGTGACCACCAAGCTCGACCACGTGGAGCGGCGGCTGGACGAACTCATCGTCGAGGCGCGGTCGCTGCGGGCCGAGTACCAGGCGATCGAGCGCCGGGTGTCCTACCTCGAAGGTCGCTTCATCGGAGGCGCGAAGGGACCATGAGCACGATCACTACCCTCGCCGACGCGGTGGCCGAGCACATCAACGCGGGCACCTACGCCCAGCCGGTCTCGGCCGTCCGCACCTACCAGCCCGCGTTCACGCTTGAGGAACTCGGCGAGTTGCGGGTGTCGGTCGTGCCGAGGACGACCACCGTCTCGGCCGCAAGCCGCGAGAGCAGCACCTTCGAGCATGTGCTCGACGTGGGCGTGCAGAAGAAGCTGCCGGCGGAAGACGATCAGGCCGCGATCGACGAGCTGCTCGAACTCACCGAGGCCATCGGCGACCGCCTGCGGCACACGCGGCTGGCAGGCTTCCCCGAAGCGGCATGGGCTGGCCTTGCGCACGAGCCGGTCGTTTCCAGCGAGAGCCTCGAGCAGCACCGCGTATTCACCAGTGTTCTGAGCGTCACCTACCGGGTGAGGAGGTAACCGATGGCAATCAAGCTCGGCATGGAGGCCAAGCTGCTCTACCTGGTCGGCGGCCAGGGCGGGGCCGGCTCGTGGACGGCGATGGACAACGTCAGGGACGTGACCCTCAGCCTCGAAGCAGGCGAGGCTGACGTGACCACCCGCGCCAACGCGGGCTGGCGTGCGACGGTCGCCACGCTCAAGGAGGCGAGCGTCGAGTGGGAGATGGTCTGGGACACCGCCGACGCGGGGTTCACCGCCATCAAGAACGCGTTCTTCAACAACGACCTGATCGGGCTGCAGATCCTCGACGAGGCCGACGGCCAGGGGCTGCAGGCGGACTTCTCGATCACGAACTTCAGCCGCAACGAGGCGCTCGAGGAAGCCATCACCGTCTCGGTGACGGCCAAGGTGACCTACTCGGACACGGCCCCGAGCTGGATCGGCGGATAGGCCCTCAAGAGCAAATCATGGAACGAGATCGCTCGCTGCATCTTTGAGATTGATCAAGTAATGCTCAAGTACGCTTTGGCCGGAAACCTGATGCGCAACCAAGAAGCGACCGACGGTCAGCCCTTTGCGTTGGTTCGATGCCAAGGAGTACGGTTGCTTGGCTACCAAATCAATGAAATCGGCCCATGCCTTGTCGCTCTTGTGCGCAACGGCGTTACGCACGACCTTTGTCCGACGAACTTCTGCCAAGCGGTTTCCTGTCACGGCACCGTACCGATGCCCCTTGGGAAACATGCTGGATGCCCTGTCCCGGACCGTGTCGATCGAGCTCCACTCAACGAATCTCGATTCATCCGGGTGGTCGACGAACATGCTTGCGATTCGCTCAGCAGATCCGGCGTAGCGGAATCCTCCGACCTTGACATCCTTCCGGAGAACGCTGGCAGGATCTGTGGCGAGATCAACGATGAACAACGAACGCAGGAAACTTTCCCACCCTGTCCAAGCGTAGAGCAACACACCTTCTGCAAGCACGTGCCAATCTGGAAAGCTAAGGGGCTGGTGATTTCCGGCAAGAGCCGCCGTGCGTTGACGTACTCCATTCAACCGATCGACCAAAGCAGTGAAGCTGTCTCGGATTTCGACATCGGTCATGGAATTCTCCTCTATTCAACTCGACGGGAGTATATGGCAGCATGAGACACTTCACTGACAACCAGGGCCGCGAGTGGACCGTCGAGATCACCGTCGCGGCGATCAAACGCGTGCGTGGGCTCGCGGGCGTCGACCTCATGGAGGTGCTCGAAGGGTCAAACGGGCTCATCGAGAAGCTCGTGCGCGATCCCGTCCTCTTGTGCGACGTGATCTACGCCGCGTGCAAGCCACAGGCGGATGAGCGTCAGGTCACTGACGAGACGTTCGGCGCATCGATGGCCGGGGACGCGATCGAGCACGCCACGGCGGCGCTCCTGGAGGAACTGGTGGATTTCTGCCCGAGCCCGAGGGACCGGGCCAACCTCGGGCGGGTGCTCAAGGCCACACGCGAGGTGATGGACAAGGCCCGGGACGTGGTGGAACGCCGGATCGACGAGCTGATCGACGGCGGGGCGCTGGAGCGGGCGGTGCTCGAAGCGGTGCCTCCGACGGTCGAGGCGGCGGTTGGCGGCTCGTCTGGCAGTGCGCCGGCATCCTCGGCATCGATCCATCCTCCCTGACGCTGCGCGAGCTGGTCGCGATGGCCGAGGCCCGGCAGCGCGACGAGTGGAGCCGGACGAGTTCGGTCATGGCGCTGGTGGCCAACACCCAGCGCAATCCCAAGAAGACCCGCCCGTTCCGGCCCGGCGACTTCGACCCGTTCGCCCGGGCCGCTGACAAGCGAGCGAAGGTCATCCCGGCCCCCGTGTCGGTGCTCAAGGACGTGTTCATCAGGAACCAGAAGCAGCAAGGAGGCGCACGTGAAGATTGATCCCAAGCATCTGGCCTTCGGCTTCGGCGTGGTGATGCTCTCGCTCGGGATCGGCGCGTGCGCCGGCTTTGACCTGGGCGACGTCGTCAAGGTCAAGACGCCGAGCGGCAGCCAGCAGACCCGCGGCCTGCCGCGCACCACGACGCTCAACGAGGCCGAGGCCGAGTACCGGGCCTGGTTCGAGGACACCCAGCGGGTCGGGGCCCAGTGGAAGGCGTCGATCGAACGCGGCGGCAAGATCCGCGGTCTCCTGGGGCAGATCACCCTCTCGGCGATCGACGACTTCGGCCCCACGCTCGCGGGCGTGCCCATCGCGGGCCCGGCCCTGCCGGCGCTGACCGGCCTGGCCGGGCTGTTCATCGGCGCAGGACGACTCCGCAAGGAGAAGGAGGCGTCGTTCAACAAGGGACTCAAGGAAGGCCGCGTGGTGCCCAGCGGAGGTACGCCCGCGTGATCACCTGGTCGAATGTCTCACTTGTTTGAGGCGGTCTCTTGCCATCGTTGAAGGACTTCGGCAGAGGAATCTTGAGCACCCGATCTGTGCAGAGCGACAAAGTCGCGCCTGAAGAAAGCAAAGCGACTCACGTGACCAAGAAGTTGTCCATTCCAGAACGAAACCTGCTTCGCGGTGAGCCGATCTGTCTTTGGCTCAGC
Organism: Phycisphaerales bacterium JB037; assembly: GCA_043101605.1. Lineage (GTDB taxonomy): Bacteria > Planctomycetota > Phycisphaerae > Phycisphaerales > UBA1924 > JBICIG01. The sequence goes on along the minus strand of JBICIG010000095.1, from coordinate 26,036 downwards.
GTTCCAGAGGCCGAGCAGGCCGGTTGCTGGTCCTATGGGCACGAACACTGCGGTGTTGTCCATTCCAAAGCCGGGCGACGTCGCCTCAGGGGCCTGCTTGATCCATTCGAGCAACACGGGGTGATCGCCACAGATCAAATCGCCCGCATCATCCGACACACGCAAGACTGTCCAGTGTCGACGCATGAGCAAGTCCATCAGTGTAGGAAGCATCGACACCATCATGGCCAATCGTGCGTTCTGCTTGATCTGAATTTTGATGAGGCCCTGATCAAACCATTCCTTCATTTTGGCGGCGAGCGCTGGGTCATCTGGCTGAGGAAGCTTTCCGGCGGCTTCCAGCCGACGATAAGCCAACTCAACAGGGCCACGCATCACGCTATCAATCCAATCCAGGCGAGACGGCACACGAATCGTCAAAATCGCAATCAAAGCAATCAGGTTTTCGCGATCTTCCCCCGATGGCATGCCGTCGCCATTCAAAACAGAGCCAAGCACTGGAGCAGCGGAACCTTCAATCGTCGCGAAGGTGTCTTCGATCTCAGTTGCAGTGATGTCGTCGGTAACTCCAGCGAGATCGATCATGTACAGATCACGTTCTACTGCAGCATTGACAGGTCGAGCGCTCCAACGGCGCGCAGACTCTTTGTCCAAAACCTGCAGCTGACCATCTACCGTGCCGTCGCTGGTCCAAGGGGCCAGAAACATCTTGGGCAACCAATGGTGCTTCCGCGGGACACTCATGTGCAGAGTGTAGTGCAGGAGGCCGCGTGATCACCATGCGGATCAAGGACGTGTTCTTCGACCGGCCCGCGGTGAAGCGGTCGGTGGACGCCGCCAAGCGCCGTGTGCTGAGTAAGGGCGGCGCGTTCATCCGCACCGCCGCCCGGACCAGCATCCGCAAGCGCAAGGGCACGGCCCCGCCCGGCAAGCCGCCGCACTCGCACGAGGGCTCGCTGCGGCGGCTGATCCTCTTCGGCTACGACCGCAGGTCCGACAGCGTGGTGGTCGGCCCGATGGGCTTCAAGAAGAGCGTTGCGCCACGAGCACTCGAGCACGGCGGCGCGACCGTCGTCGTCTCGCGCCGGCGTGGTCGCCTGCAGAGCCGCAAGGTCAAGATCGCCGCCCGCCCCTACATGGCCCCGGCGCTCGAACGCGAGCGCCCGAAGCTGCCGGTGCTGTGGCGCAACAGCGTGCGGAGGGGGTCGTAGATGGCCGACACCCGAGGCATCCGGGCCGGGCGGGCGTTCGTCGAACTGGGCGTCAGCGACAAGCTGTCGGCCGGGCTGCGGCGCGCCCAGAAGCGGCTCAAGGCCTTCGGGGACGGGCTTCGCAGCGTCGGCACCAGGCTGACGGCGATCGGGGCTGGCGCGGTCGCCTCGCTGCTGAGCACGGTCAAGGTGTTCACGGCCATGGGCGACACGCTCGACAAGATGAGCAAGCGCACCGGCGTGAGTGTCGAATCGCTCAGCGAGCTCGGCTTCGCCGCCGAGCAGTCCGGCGCGGACCTGGCGACCTTCGAGAAGGGCGTGCGGTCCATGCAGCGGTCGATCAACGACCTCGGACGCGGGCTTTCCACCCAGACGGACGCCTTCGCCACCCTCGGGCTGACGATGGCCGACCTCGACGGGCTCTCACCCGAGGCGCAGTTCAAGCTCATCGCCGAGCGGCTGAGCCAGATCGAGGACCCCAGCCGTCGCGCCGCGATCGCGATGCAGATCTTCGGCCGCGCCGGCTCGCAGCTCCTGCCGCTCATGGAGGGCGGGGCCGCGGGCATCGAAGAGCTCCAGGAACAGGCTCGGCGGCTCGGGCTGACCGTCTCGACGCAAACCGCCAAGGACGCCGCGGAGCTCAACGACACGTTCAACATCCTCTGGCGAGTCATCAAGCAGGGCGTGTTCGTCATCGGCTCGGCGCTCGCGCCGGTGCTCAAGGACCTGGCCGAGCGCATCACCCGGGTCATCGTCAGCGCGTCGGATTGGATCCGCCAGAACCGGGCCGTGGTCGTCTCGGCGCTCAAGATCGCCGCGGCGGTCGCGCTGGCGGGTGTGGTCCTGATCGGGCTGGGCGTGCTGGTGGCGGGTGTGGCGGCGACCCTCGGCCTGCTGGCCAGCATCATCACCGGCGTCGGGACGGCGCTGGGCATCGTCGGCGCGGCCCTGGGGGCGCTGCTCTCGCCCATCGGGCTGGTGGTGGCGGCCGTCGTCGGGCTCGGCGGCACGCTACTGGTCACCTCGGGCAAGGGCGGCGAGGCGCTCGCCTGGCTCATGGAGCAGTTCACGCGCTTGCGCGACTGGGTATCCAAGGTCACCCGCGGCATCTCCGACGCTCTCGCAGCCGGCGACATCGCGCTCGCGGCCGAGATCCTCTGGCTGTCGCTGAAGGTCATCTGGCAGAAGGGCGTGGCGGCGCTGAACTCCGCGTGGCTCGAGGCACGGCGGTTCTTCATCTCGACTGCCCAATCGATGTGGTACGGCGCGCTGGCGGCCGCCCAGATCGTGCTGCACGCGCTCGAGGTCGGCTGGATCGAGACGACGGCGTTCCTCTCCAAGACCTGGTCGCGCTTCACGGGCGGCTTCCAGAAGGCGTGGGAGTCGGCCTCGTCGTTCGTCGCCAAGCGGATGCTGGAGATCCAGGGGCTGTTCGACGATGGGCTGGACATCGAAGCGGCCAAGAAGGCTGTGGACGAGCAGCTCAAGCAGCGGCTGGGCGAGATCGACGACCGCACCCGCGCGGCCCTGGCCGACCGCGAGGCCCGGCGATCGTCCGAGCGCGACCGATCCAGCGAGCTCAACGACGCGACGCTGTCGGAGATCGGCAAGCAGTACGAAGACGCCCAGAAGGCGCTCGATGCTCAGACCGACGAGCAGGTGACCGATGCGCAGCGCGAGCTCGAAGAAGCCCGCAAGCGGCTCGATGACGCGATCGAAGAGGCCCGCAGGCGTCGCGAGGAAGCCGAGGGTGAACCCGACAGCCGTCCGCGCAACCTGCTGGCCGAGTTCGAGGACCGCCTGCGCGGCATCGGCGACCTCGTGGCCGAGGGCATCTCGGTGCGCGGCACCTTCAACCCCAGCGCCGTGCAGGGGCTGGCCTCCGACGACGCCGTCGCCGAGCGGACGGCCAAGGCCACCGAGCAGACCGCCAAGCACACCCGGCAACTCGCCGACGCCGCCAAGAGTGGCGGCCTGACTTTCGCATGAACAGGACCTTCGCGTAGGAGCAATACCTCGTGCCGATCACCGTGACGGAGAAGTTCGAGAGCCGCCGGTCCACGAAGGGAGACAACCCTTCGGCGGAGCTCGTCTACACCGTGCGCGGCACCAACGACGACCTCGCGGCCCGCTCGGCCGCCGAGGCCGAGAGCCCGGGCACCTACGACGGCCTTCCCCGGCAGACGGTGTCGGTCGAGCCGGTGGGCTTCGAGCTGTGGGAAGCGACGGCCCGGTACGCTCAGGCCCAGGGCGGCGGGTTCCCGCAGACCGGCGAGAGCGTCTTCAGCTTCGATACCGGCGGCGGCACCCAGCACATCACCCAGAGCAAGCAGACGATCAGCAGCCACGCGGCATCGGGGACGACAGCGCCCGACTTCAAGGGCGCGATCGGCGTGACGGGTGACGGCGTCGAGGGCGTGGACATCACCGTGCCGGTGTACCAGTTCAGCGAGACGCACTACCTGCCGGCGAGCCAGGTCACGCAAGCGTACAAGGGCACGCTGTTCAACCTGACGGGCAAGGTCAACAGCGGGTCGTGGAAGGGATTCAACGCGGGCGAGGTGCTGTTCCTGGGCGCGTCCGGCTCGCGACGCGGCACCGGCGTGGACTCCGACTGGGAGATCACCTTCCGCTTCGCCGCCAGCCCCAACGCCTCGGGCATCTCGGTCGGACCGATCAGCGGGATCAGCAAGAAGGGCTGGGAATACCTGTGGGTCCGCTACGCCGACGCTGAGGATGCGGGCTCGCAGGCGATCGTCAAGCGCCCCGTCGCGGCGTACGTCGAGCGGGTGTACGACCAGGGCAACTTCTCGGCGCTGGGGATCTGAGGCATGGCTGACGCCTTCCGCAAAGTCCGGTCCGGCCAGCCGCTGGTGATCCCCGCGCGGGCGTACAACGCCTTCGTCGATGCGGCCGTGGCCGAGCGCCGGCGCGAGCAGACGCGTGGCGGTGGGCCTCTGGCCGACGCCATGCCGCGCGGGCTGGTGCTCGTGCGCAACGACTCCGATCAGACGATCGAGCCGTACCACGTGCTCGCGATCTCGGGCGTGCTGGTCGAGCCGGGCGAAGGCGACCAGGAGCGGACGTTCCATAGCCGCACGCCGCTGACCGGCGTGGTCGCCACCGAGGACTCGGCACCAATGGCGTTCGTGCTGGCGACCCAGCCGATCAAGGCGGGCGAACTTGGGCGGTGCGTGCTCACCGGCGTCACGCCCGCGCGGGTGTTCGTCAACAACGAGCTCGACACCACCTGCGACCTCACGTCCGACGAGACCGTGCTCACGAGCACGCCCATGGGCGGCGTCCCGATCCTGTGGAAGGAGGAAGGACTCGGGGAGAAGTGGGCGGTGATCGAGATGGGCCGGCCCTCGTCGGGCCGCGTCACCGCAATCCTCGGGGCGGCCCAGCCGATCCCCACCGAGCACAACCGCTGGCGCTACCCGTGGCAGGAGGCCCGCCTCGACGGCGATCCGGGCAGCGAGACCTACCTCCGCTACGTGGCGGTGCCGGACGGGCTGACGTCGCAACTGCCCAGTGGTGGCGAAGACCCCACGCTGCTGGCGATCAACCGCTTCGAAGCTCACCACATGAACACGGCCGAGCCGGGCTCGGGCTTCGAGGGCCTGCTGGGCCTCGGCCCGGTGTGCGACCTGCCCGGGGTGTTGCCCAAGTGTCCGCCCGCGCGGTCGCTTCGGCCCAAGCTCGTCCCCATCCCCGAGGGCGTGTGCGTGCAGCTGACCTGCGAGCGCAACAGCAAGGGACGACCGGCCTGGGTGTTCGAGGCCATGACGCTGATGGAACTGGCCGACCCCGCAGACGGCGACCGCAAGTTCAACCTGTTCGTGGAGGCCCCGGGATGAGCATCGCCATGAGCACAACCACGAATGACCTCGACACGCGCCGCGACCACGAACGGGCCAAGTACCTCGATCTGGCCGCGCGGCCGGGCTCGGCTTACGGATCGACGAACCACGGCCGCCACGCGGTCCCGATCGTGCGTGCGTGGAAGCCGCACTTCGTCGTGGACTTCGGCTGCGGCCGCAACGACTTCATCCGACACCTGCGCCGGCTCGGCATCGACGGGCTGGGCGTGGACTTTGCGTTCGACGACGCCGATGTGGTCAAGCCCATGCACGCGACTGGGCTCGTGGAAGGCGTGGCCGACGTGGTCACATGCTTCGACGCACTCGAGCACCTGCTGCCCGAGGACGTGAACCCGGTGCTGGCCGAGATGCGTCGCGTCGCCCGCCCACGCGGGTGGTTCTGCGTCTCGGTGTGCACACGACCCAGCCGCATCACGGCCTTGGGCGAGAACCTGCACCCGACCGTGCGGCCCATCAACTGGTGGCTCGACCGCATCGGGCGCGTTGGCGCTGTGACCGATCGCCGGGCGGGCGGTCGCTACATCATCGGGAGGTTCACCCGCTGATGCGCGAGAACCAGTCGGACATCGCGGCGCTGCAGCACGGGCTCAAGTCACGCCGGCCCGCCCGGGACGGGCTGCGCCTGTATACCGCCGACTTCGACTCGGTCTCGCTCGGGCGGTTCTACCGCGGCCGCTCGGCGTTCCTGATTCTCTCCGGACCGTCGCTGAACCAGGTCGATCTCTCGCTGCTCAATCGCCGCGGGATCGTCTCAATGGGCGTGAACAACTCGTGGACGATCCACCGGCCGACGCTGTGGACCTGCGTGGACGACCCGGGCCGATTCATCGACACCGGCTGGAAGGACCCGGGCATCCTCAAGATCGTGCCGACGTGCATGTGGTCCAAGCGGCTTCGCATCCAGAATCCTGACGGCACCATGCGCGACAGCGCCTTCAAGGTCCATCAGATGCCCTCGGTGCTGTTCTTCCGCCGGGCCGACCACTTCGACCACGAGCGGTTCCTGACCGGGGACTCGATCCCCTGGGGCAACGACGGCAAGACCGCGGACTCACTCGGGATCGTCGGCAAGCGGAGCGTGATGCTGGTGGCCCTGCGCCTGCTCCATTATCTGGGCTTCGGGACGGTGTACCTACTCGGCTGCGACTTCAAGATGGCCCCGGACCGGCGGTACGCCTTCGACGAGCATCGCTCCAAGGACGCCATCCGCCACAACAACGTGCTCTACGACTCACTCGCCCGGCGCTTCGAGGCGCTGCGGCCGCACTTCGACCAGCACAAGTTCCGCGTGGTCAACTGCTCGCCGGGCAGCGAACTGGGGGCGTTCGAGACGATGACCTACGAGGACGCGGTGGCGGCGGCGAGCGCCGAGTGCGCCAAGCGCGTCAGTTCGCAGGGCTGGTACGAGCCGAATCCGTCGACCGAGAAGACGCCCGCAAAGGAGGCCGCCCGATGAGCAGCGGCCCGACGCGCTACTACCTCTACATCCCCGTCTGGGCGACAGGTACGCCACCCCAGGGCGGAGGGTCGAGCCAGTACTCGTCGGGCTCGGGCTCTGCTCCCAGCGAAACTCCGTCGTCTTCGCCGTCGATGCCATCCAGCGAGCCGTCCAGTTACTCGACCACCGGCGACGTGATCTACACCACCGGGCCCGGCGGCACGCCCACGCTGACGACCTACACCACCGGGGCATTCACCAGCAACAGCGGCACCACGCAGTCGGGCAGCGGCACGCCGACCGAGACCGCCTCCAGCCAACCGACCGAGTCGAGCGGAAGCGGATCCGGTGGCTCATCGAGCGGCGGCGCGAGTTCGTCGGCCGGCAGTTCGGGCTTCAGCAGCGGGCAGTCGTCGGGCGGGTCGTCCGGGGGCTCCTCGGGTGGTTCGTCTGGCGGTGGGTCGAGCGGTGGCGGCTCCAGCGGTGGCGGGTCTTCAGGCGGCGGGGGTTCCTCCGGCGGTGGCGGCTCGTCCGGAGGCGGCGGGTCGTCGGGTGGAGGCGGATCCTCTGGCGGCGGTGGCTCTAGCGGCGGAGGCGGTTCGTCCGGTGGTGGTGGCTCATCCGGGGGCGGGTCCAGCGGCAACTGCCTGCTCTTCGGCACCCTCGTCCGCTTGGCCGACGGCCGCGTGACGCCCATCGAGAACCTCAAGCCCGGCGATCTGGTCGCCTCCGTCCGCGTTCCCGGCCTCGAGGTCGATGTGCCGTACCGCGCTCAGTACAACTGGTTGTCCCACCACGGCCTGCACGGTGCCGAACGCACCGAGGCCCGCGTCGCCAGCGTGACCCTCGGCGAACACCAGGGCTTCGTCGTCATCAACCGACGCATCAAGGCGACACCCGAGCACCCGATCCTCATCCGCCGCGGCGACGAGTGGGGCTTCGCATCCGCCGAGTTCGTCCAGCCGGGCGACCGCCTGGTCGACGACCAGTTCAATGAGGAGCCGGTCGAACGGGTCGATCGGGTGGAAGCCCCCACAAGGACCGTGGCCATCCACATCCCGGGCACCAACACCCTGCTGGCCGAGGGCGTCTGGGTCCACAACGACCTGCCTGCAACAGCCGCCTCCTCCGGTTCGGGCAGCGGCATCACGGCGTCCGCATCCGGCTCCGGATCGGGTTCCAGCAGCGGCTCGGGCTCGTCCGGCAAATCGAGCGGCTCATCTTCCTTCTCCTCCTCGGGCTCCTCCAGCGGCTCGGCCAGTGCCTCCGCCTCCAGCAGCGGACCGGGCTTCTCAGCGACAGCGAGTAGCCAGAGCGGCGCTCTGACCGAGGTCTCGGGGCCGGGGGAGTCGGTGAAGAAGTGACCCAGATCCTGCCCGCCGCATTCTGGACCACGATGCACGTCGAAGCGCATGCCCCAAGTGGGACAAGCGTCAAGAGCGTGGATCACGAAGGCTTGGCCACGAGATTCGGCTTACACTCACCGGCTGTGAGAAAACCTGATCCCATGATTCCCAAGCCACAAACCAGCGAGCCGATGAAGGCCTTGAACGCTGTCTGTCCGTACTACACGATGTTTCCGCTTGAGTTTCCGCTTCGCGTCCTTCGGGGGCGGGCCCAGCCCGATGACTGGGTTTTGGATCCCTTCTGTGGCCGTGGCACTACCAACTTTGCGGCCCGATTATTGGGACTGCCGTCCTGTGGGGTAGATAGCAGCCCAGTCGCCGTTGCTCTTACGCGGGCCAAGCTCGCTGACGCACGAGCAGCCGACGTCATTCGTGTCGCTTCCAACATCCTTCAGGCACGACCGTCACGCGTGAGTGTTCCTCAAGGAGAGTTCTGGGAGCGCGCGTTTGAGAAGACGGTGCTTCAACAAATCTGCTGGCTTCGCAAGGAACTCCTTCGCAACTGCAAGAGCGACTCGCGCATTCTGCTCCGTGCAATTCTACTGGGGGCGTTGCATGGACCCCGCACCAAGGTAGCGGCATCGCACTTGTCGAATCAATGTCCGCGCACCTTTGCACCGAAGCCGGACTACGCGGTTCGATTCTGGCGCAAACGTCGGCTGAGTCCGCCACGGGTAGATGTGCTAGATGTGGTTGCGACTCGTGCACATCGGTATCTTGGTCATCGACCGGCACACACACCGACTGTTGTGACGCTCGGTGACAGCCGCGCCGATGGGGTTTTTGGCTTTCACAAGTTCAGGTGGATCGTCACCTCTCCTCCCTACTACGGCATGCGGACGTACATTCCAGATCAGTGGCTGCGAAGCTGGTTTCTGGGCGGACCGTCAAAGGTGGCGTATCGCCCTCCACAGAGGGAACTCGCCCATAGCTCACCAGACGTCTTCGCAGCTGACCTTCGAAGGGTTTGGCAAAACGCCGCTTCCAGCGCACAGGGCGACGCTCGATTGGTGGTCCGGTTTGGCGGCATCGCCGACAGAGATGTAAACCCGATGAACCTGCTGAAATTGTCGCTCAAGGACTCTGGCTGGAGACTCCGGACGGTCGTATCCGCCGGTGACGCCAATGCCGGGCGGCGACAGGCGACACAGTTTGTCCATCGCGGACCGGCACCAAAGGAAGAGCACGATTACTACGCCATGCTCGCTTAGCCTACTTCGCCTGTCCCTTCACAATCCACACAAGCGTCTTCGAGGGCTCATTCTTCTTCGGTCGACGCTCTCGGTGCCACGCGACGCCCTCCTCTCCGGCGACTTCGGAGAGCACTTCGGTCACCAGCTGCAAGGCAAGCTCATCGCGGTCCGTCATCGTTTCCGGCAAATAGCCTGCCAGCTTGCGCTGCAGGACAAACCAAGGCACGCCAATTGGTCTGTCGAATTGGTCAATGAACTCCTGGTCCTCGCGAAGCTTGGCTTTCGCGACACGAATCGCCTCCGCACGGAAATCGACAGGTGTTCCTTCCTCCTCATAATCAACACCAGTGTCTGGTTCGCTCGCAAGGTCTGGACTGGCGGCAGACGCTTTGGTTGGCGGCGATGTCACCGCAGCGACCTCCGCTCCCAAACGATCACGAAGGTGGCTGGCATATGTGTCTACTGCAGCCGCCGAGTAAGTCGGATCGACGGTCTTGTAAAGACCCTCGAACAACATAGCACGGAACGGAATAGGAAATGGGCGACCGCCGACGCTGCTCCAGAACACCCCATGCCCGGGAATCGGTTCGTTGAGCAGAGAGCTCAAGAGATCATCACTATAGTGGGCGTTCGCCCCCTTCACGCTGCGAAGGTCAGCAGCGGACAACAGGTGGAAGATGAACCAGTTATCGCCTTGACTCAAAATCTCCCCGGGGATGCTCCCTGGCTGCTGAGTGATTAGCATTGCACCGAGGTCGTACTTTCGACCTTCCTTCACCCACTCGATGTACGGTTGGGCGGCGGAGGCCTTCTCATTGAGTACCGACTGTGCTTCCTCGACAACTGCGATCGTCGGAATGCTTTGGGGCGACTCCTTCGTGAACTCCTCTTGATTACGGTCGAAGATTCGTCGAAGAATCAGCCCACTCAAGATAAGCGCGGGGCCGCCGCGGAGTTGCGAGACATCCACCACGCAGAGCTTGCCATCCTTCAAGGCGGCTAAGAGGGCGTCCATCAATCGGCTGGCCGGATCATGGAGCATGTGCACGATGCGGGTCAGATTTGCCCGCGCGGCGAATACCTCCATATCGCTCATGTCTCGGGCATTAAGCAGCCGTTTGATGTCGTCGACGCTGGCGGAGTTTCCATCCTGGGAGATGAGATCAACCAGATCGGACCAGTTCTGGCCGCGGACGGACCGCAACTTTGCGACGTTCTGTTGATCCTGCTTCTCTGGAGACAGTGCCAAGGTAATGACATCACTCGCACTAAGCGTGCGGATGTCCAGCTTCACGCCTGCGGCGACGAACGACATGTAGTACTTGCTCTCAATCTTGCGCGAGGTGAAGACGACCAGCCGGTCCTTCAGGTGTGGCACGTCTGCAAGGCCTGGCCGGTCTTTGTCATCCGGCCAGAAGTATTCACCGTCGGGATCAAAGATGATGGTCCCAACCGGAACCGTCTTGCCTGCACGCTTGGGTGCGACCGGATCGGTGCGGTAGAGCTCGGAGAAGAGAAGCTTGTTCAGGTTGGATTTGCCGAAACCAGCGCGTGCAAACACGAACGTGCGGCGTGACACGAGGCTGCTGGCCAGGAACTTGACTTTGAGCTCGGGGCTCAAATGTTGGACCCACTCGTCTGGTGCCAGGGCGGTATTGCCCCCTGTGAAGACGTACTCGCCCATGGCGTAGTGACCAATGGCCGCGCCATCGCCGTTGTGCCCCAAGAGTTCTTTGAGGATCGCATCACCGACGAAGGCGACCGGGCTTCCTACATGCGGCAGCCGCCGATGCGACGCCACGAAAGTCAGCTTGTCATCACCATTCACCCGGAGTACACCGAGGACGCGGATATCCACACGGTACTTGAGGTAGTCCTCACGCAGCTGCTCCGGTACGTTCCGCGACTCTCGCATCGCGCGGATGTTGAAGTCTTCACCCGCTGCTCCCGTCAGCCGTCCGTCCGACGACAGCGAGGTGATGCGCCCCAGGACGGCCTCATTGGGTGTCTCCAGCTGCACGAGCACCAACTGCCCGTGCATTGGGATGTTCTGGAAGGTGCTTTGGTACGGCAGCGCCAGGTCGGCGTGAAACTCCAGGCCGCCTTCGCGGAACCCGCGGAAGATGCCGATCGTCTTGTCTTTCGGAAAGAGCTGCACGGGTTACCTCCAATAGATCAGCGATAGCGGGCCGACGCCGGATCGCCCGGCTGCAACGACATCTCATCGAGACGCCCGGCATGCTCTGCGAGTATGCCGCGGACAGACCTGACCACTTCGTCCTGCAGAATCGTCATGTCAAAGTCCACGAGTGCGGCGTTCTCGTGCGCACGCTGAAGACACTGCGGGTAGAACGGCACCGGGAACCCATCGATGGCATCGGCGAGCATGTAGCCGAGGACCGTTGCGGCGTCCTTCGACTGGGGCAGAAAGATGTCGATCGGCCAGATTGGATCGTGTGGGCGCGAGCCAAACTTCACGAAGAACATCTTGCCGCCGACGAACTTGTTCGCCTCGCCCTTTAGCTTTTCGGCTTCCTCGTCGCCCCGAGCATACTCACCCCACACATATGACTTCTCTTCGAGCTCACGCGGCACCTCGACATACGCGGGGTAGTCCGTTCGCAGAACTCCCTCGATCCCCATGGCGAGGCGATACCGCTGTAAGACTTTGCTGCCCTTGGAAACGCCGGCCACATAGATGTTCCGCTTGTTCTTCTTCTGAGCGTCGATCGCATCAGAGAGCAGCTGGCGGTACTTAATGAAGAGCTCGCCCTTGAAGACCTTGCTCCGCAGGTTCCCGTCCGCGATGATCACTGTGTCGGAGCCGTACTGCAACTCACTGATCAGCTTGAGTAAGACCGCCCATTCCGTCAGCTCGCGGTACACCTGCACCCAGCTCGGTGAGATCGGTTGCACCTTCTCACCCGGCTTGAGAGGCTTCGGGATCATCGTGGACAGATTCCAGATGAATCGTTCCCCCTCGGGGAGGAGTTTCGCGACCATCTGGCCCAACGCGGTCTTGGGTACTCCCGACTCATCGAAGTGGCGAGCGTTCACCGCCGCGCGGTCCGTGGTCGGAGTCACAGCCTCGAGGCAGTACTCGTTGTTGCTGGAGTCGACCACCCGCACCAGTTGGACCATGAACGGATCGAACTCAATGCGATTGTTTCCACCATCAGTGCCGACAAGCGAGATCGCCGTCGTGCTCCGGGGTTGGATGAGGCGCGTCTGCGACTTGAGCGGCCGAACCTCTTCGCGGAGTTCGTCAAGCACCCGGCGGTCGCCTTGGATGCTGGAAGCCAGCTCGACCCGAAGGGCAGCGATGCTTTCTGGGTCGATCACCTAGGGTCTCCTCAGGCAGCCGCCAACCGGCGGGCGAACTCGGACAGTGTATCTGAGTGATACCTAACACGCTCATCCGCCACTGCTCGGGGGCCTGCCGGTGGGGCACTCAAGGCGTAGTGGTCCCGGCAGCTGCTTCCGTCCCAATTGGTGCTTTGGCAGGCGATACCAGACTTGACTGTCCAGGTCAGCCTAACCGCGGCAAGCCCCATGCCGCGGATCCGGCGAGATCGGACGCCTTACTCCGTGATGTCCGATAATCGGGCATGAATACGAACTCCCGAACAGAGATCACGCGCCAGCAGCTCTACGAGCAGGTGTGGACCACGCCGATGCGTATTCTGGCGTCGGAGTACAACCTTTCAGATGTGGGGCTTGCCAAGGTCTGCAAGAAGTACGCGATTCCTAGGCCTCCAGTCGGGTACTGGGCGAAAGTGGAGCATGGCAAGAGGGTCAAGCAGCCGAAACTACCCCCTGCTCCCGAAGGGGTCGGAGAGGTCATCTCATTCGCGGCAAAGCCTCTGATAAGCGAGGAGCCGATACAGAGTGGCACCGTCTTCTTTGATGAAGCGATGGGTGCTCTCGCGGCGCGTATCCAGAGTGGCAATGTGGTCCACCCGGTCGCCATGGATCTGCGGGGCTGCTGTGCTGTCACTCGCAGGAGTCGCGAGGCGCTCGTTGCGGCGGACCGCAAGCCAAGGCGAGACAGCCGTGGGATCCTGATCAGCGAGCCGCGATTCATGGAACCACATGTTGCCGTATCGACTTCCAAGGAGTTGCGCCAGCGAGCGTTGCTCCTGGTCGACGCCATTGTGAAGACGCTCCGTGAACTGGGCTGTGAGGAACACCCGCCGAAGGATGAGTGGAATCGAACGGTTATCTTCGGCTTGGGTGGCTTCAGGTTCCAGCTTCGCGTCCGCGAGCGAACCAAGCGAGTCGATCACGTGCTCACGGCTGACGAAGAACGCGACAAGAAGCGATACAGCTACAGCTTCGCACCAAAGTATGATCACCTGCACACTGGCGAACTGCTCGTCGAGCTCTTCCGTGCGGAGTGGTCCTACAGCTTCTTCCAGATTAAGGATGGCAAGCGAGCCGGGCTTGTGGACGACCGAGTTACCGAGATCGTCACAGCAGTGGTTCAGGAAGCAGACAAGGAGCTGGAGCGGGCGCATCAGCAGAAGTTGGCCGCGGAATGCGAACGGGAGCAGCGACGGCTTGCCGCGCAGGAAGCCGAGCGCCGGCGGCTCGAGGAAGAGCGGTGGAAGAAGGAGCAAGCGTGTCGGAACCGTCTGGCCAGACTGGCGGAAGACTGGCAGGTGGCTGGTTCGGTGCGACTGTTCCTTACGGAAGTCCGTCACCGCCTCGCGGAGCAGTCGCTCGGGCCAGAGGACTCGGACCTGATGGAGCGTTGGCTTCGGTGGGCAGACCGCGTGGCGGACGATCGCGATCCGTTCAGTCAAGCAGTCCGAGAACTTCCCGAACGCACCCATCCAGGCATCAAGGAACAAGAACGGACCGCTCGCGCAGCGCAAGTATCAGAGACGCAGAGACCTACGGACGGGGCGTGAATCGGGAATTGAGGCTGCCGCTCAGCTGCCGTAGAAGGCCGGAACAATGCTGCTGCGTTCTCCGCCCCGACCAAAGTCCAGCCAGCACTATTCTTTGACTTAACACAGTCGGGTACAGGCCGATGTGGACCACGCCCTGGTCCGGATCGGCCTTTATCTCTTTGACATAGCAGGAGATCAGGTCGCGGCGTTCCTCGATCGTGCCGGACGCCATGACCTCGCCCAGCCGGTCGAACTCGGCCGCGATGCGGCGGCGGAGATCCCCGACCGCCGGCAGGTCGACCCGTTGGTCCAGCCCTGACAACTCGGCCTCGACCTCGGTTCGCTCGGCGGTCAGGTCCTCGGCCCGCTGGTAGAGCCCAAGCGATTCGGCCACGGTGGGGGCCAGGGCGACGATGTGATCCCGGATCCTCGCCAGCTGCTGGTCCAGGTCGCCGAGGCGTCGCTGCAGCTGCTCGCGGGCGTCGTACTGGTGAACGGCCGGCGGTCCGCGAAGGGAGATTCCGCGTCTCTTGGCGTGCGACAACGACCCGGACGCCGCCGCGGAGCGATTCCGGACCACGAAAGGATCGATGGTTGCAGTTCGTTCGCATTGCGTTCACCTCGCCAGAAAGGTACTTTTGCTCGCCGACCGCACCTCCGCGCGTCGGCGTTGAGCAGCCGACGCAAGAGGGGATCCAACATGAAGAGTCCACGACACTGGGCACTGGTCGTTCTATTGGCTGCGGGCAGCGCCGGGGCGCAGCAGCTCCAGAGCGTCAGTCCGATGGAACAGTTCCAAGCCGACAAGGCAGCGCTGGAGCGCAACCCGAATCTGACGCACATCCCCAATAGCATTCTGGTGAAGTTCCGCGCTGGCACGCCCGCTGAGAACGGGAGCGCGGCGCTCGCCGCCTCCAACTCCCGGGCGGTGCGATCGTTCAACATCGTGCCGGGCCTGACGCATGTCCGGACGAGCATGCCGATGGAACAGGCGCTGGCCGCGCTGAGAGACAACCCTTGGGTTGAATATGCCGAGCCCGACTTCGTCCAGCGGACCATCGCCACCAACACCAACGACACTTATGTCGGGCTTCAGTGGGGGTTGGACAACACCGGGCAGGACATCCGGGGGATCGCTGGTGTTGCTGATGCCGACATCGACATGCCCGAGGCCTGGGACATCATCACCGGCGACGCAAACAAGGTCGTCGCCGTCATCGACTCCGGCACGCAGTGGACGCACCCCGATCTCGACACCAATATCTGGTTCAACGCCGGCGAGGTCGCCGGGAACGGCATCGACGACGACGGCAACGGCTTCATCGATGATGTTCGCGGCTGGGACTTCTTCGACAATGACAATAATCCTGATGATACCGAAGGCCACGGCACTCATGTCGCAGGGACCATCGGGGCCGAGGGCAACAACAACCAAGGCGTCGTCGGCGTGATGTGGGATGTGCAGATCATGCCGCTGCGCTTCCTCGGGCCCTTTGGCGGGTCGACCTCCGACGCGGTCGCGGCGGTGGACTACGCGGTTGCCAACGGCGCGACGGTCAGCAATAACTCATGGGGCGGCGGAGGGTTCAGCCTCTCGCTCTACAACGCGATCGCAAACGCGCGCAACAACGGTCACATCTTCGTCGCCGCCGCCGGCAACAGCGGCGTGAACACCGACGGCAGCCCGCACTACCCGTCGAGCTACGACCTCGACAACATCATTTCCGTCGCCGCCACGGACAATCGTGACCGCCTTGCCGGGTTCTCGAACTACGGCGTCAGCTCGGTCGATATCGGTGCGCCAGGCGTCGATATCGCCAGCACCTACAACGGGAGCGGGTATGTCTGGTCGAGCGGCACCTCCATGGCGTCGCCGCATGTCGCCGGTCTCGTTGCCCTGCTCCAGGTGCAGAACCCCTCCTGGACCTATGACCAAGTCATCGACCGCATTTACGCCACCGCAAGGCCCAACCCGAATCTCGCCGGCCTGACTCTCACCGGCGGGGTGATGAACGCCTTCGACGCGCTCAGCGGTGGCACGCCCCCGCCGCCCGCCAACACCCAGCCCGATGTGGTCATCGCCTCGCCCTTCGACGGCGCGACCTTCACCGAGGGTGACAGCTTGTCCTTCAGCGGCTCGGCCAGCGATGCCGAGGACGGCAACCTTTCATCGTTCATCACCTGGACCAGTTCGCTCGACGGCGCCATCGGTGCGGGCGCGTCGTTCCAGACCAGTTCGCTCTCGGTCGGCACCCACACCATCACCGCCCGCGTTATCGATTCGGGCAGCCTCTCGGCGACCGACACGGTTTCGATCTCCGTCGCGGCCGCTCCTCCGCCCGCCGGCGAGCCGCCCGCGGCTCCCAGCGGTGTGAACGCGGCCAACCAGGGCAATCGCACCGCGCTGGTGACATGGAGCGACAACTCGGACAACGAGTCCGTCTTCGAGATTCAGCGTGAGAAGCAGAATCGACGCGGCGCCTGGGGCGGAACGACCACCTTCTCCGTTTCGGCCGACACCACCTCGCTGTCCGACCGTGCGGGCACGGGCGACTTCCGCTACCGCGTCCGAGCCGTCAACGACTCGGGTGCCTCGGCGTGGTCCGCGTGGGCCGAGGCCAGGGTGACCCGCTGATCGTTGATCTTCTCCGCATGCTCCAAACAGGCCGGGTTCACGCCCGGCCTGTTTCTTTGCCGATAGTCGACGCCGTGGCGAAGGCTTCAATCGCCGGCGGCTTGTCCCTCGAAGGAGCGCGTAATCTCGGATTCGAACTTCCTCAGCTGCAACCCGCAACGAACAGATCCAGGTAGAAGAAGAAGTCGTCCCCGTCGCAGTCGCCGTCGGGGATGGCGTACGAAGGGTCATTGGGATCGCTCGAACCGGTCAGGTCGCAGGTCGCGAGCTGGGTGTTGGTGAACGCGTCGAGGTAGAAGAAGAAGTCGTCGCCGTCTGCGTCCCCGTCGGGGTTGCCGTAAGACAGATCGTTCGGGTCGGCGCTTCCGGTCAGGTCGGCTGGACAGGCCGCGGCGAAGGCGAACGGCGTGCCCGCTTCGCCCGCGAGGTTCGGCGCGAAGCCCCGGCCGTTGGCCGCGATCGCGAGGTCGGTCATCCAGGAATCCGTGCACACGATCTCGCTGACGGTATTCGAGGTGGTGTCGATGACGGCGATCTCGCCGGCGTCGGTGAAGGTGAGCCCGCCGGCGTTGGAAGCCGTCGCGCTCCCTCCCGACACGAACAACTGCGAGCCGTCGTCGGAGAGCGCGATGCCCGTGGGCGTGCTGGTCAGCGGAATGGTCGCTTGGAGCGTCCGCGTGTTCAGATCGACGACGGCGACGCCCGGATTCGAGCCGGCCAGCGAGACATACAGCCGCGTGCCGTCGGGGCTGGCGACCATCTCGTAGGGCGAATCGCCGACGAACGGCGAGGCGACCTCGATCGGCACCGCGAGGGTCAGGTCGACGATGCTGACGGTGTCCTCGTTGCGGTTGCTGACATACACCTCTCCACCATCGGGGGCGAATGCTGCGCGGACCGGGAAGTCGCCCACGGTGACGGTCGTGAAGACCGACCACGAAACGGCGTCGATGAGTGTGATCGAGTCCGGGGCGTTGGTACCGGTGTTGGCGTAGGTATTGCAGGTGACGAGGACGGAGCCATCGGGACTCTGCGCCATTCCCGAGAACTGATTGCCCGCGAAACTCACCCCGCCGCCGTCGCCCGTGATGAGCTTCGGGCCCGCGACCGCGTTGGTGTCGAGGTCGATCCGCCAGACCCCGTCGCCGCCGGAGATCACGAAGATGTACGCGTATCGCCCGTCGGGCGAGATCTCGACCTGATCGCCGCGAGTAGAGATGTTCACATCCGTGCTGGTGAAGGTGTTCAGATCGATGACCGTCGCGAAGGTGCTGTCGCGGTTCGCGACGACGGCCTTGCTGCTGTCGGGCGTGACGCGGACCTCGCCCGGGCGCTGCCCGACGGGCGCGTAGCCCAGAACGGTTCCCGCCACGGTGTCGTACACGACGACCGTGTCGGAGAAGTTGCCCGTCGCGAGCCCGATCGCGCCATCGGGCGAGACCGTGCCCGATCGCATGCGGTCTCCCTCCGGGTCCGAGCCCGAGCGTGTGAATTCGATGAGCCCGGCTCCGACGGCGGCGGTGGAGACAACGACCTTGTCATCGCCGAAGGTTGTCGAGCACATCACCGCGAGATCCGCGATGGGGGACGCCCCGCCCAGCGCGCCGCTGACCTGGTTGTTGGTGTCGGTGATCTTGGTGCCGGTCGCGTAGTCGAGCAGGCTGCCGAAGAACCCAACGGCGAGCACGCGTGAGCCGTCGAAGGTGTTGACAAACTCGTTGACGCTGGCGGTGCTCAGGCTGGGCGAAACCGCATTGGTCGCGAGGTCGACGATCACCGAGGCGTTGGAGATCGCGACGGCGGCCTTCGTCCCCGTGGGGTTGATGGCGATCGCGCCGTTGAACGCCGGCCCGCCCGACGGGATCGCGATCGTCTTGCTGATGCTCGGCACCGCCAGATCCACGACCGTGATGACATCATCGGAGCCGACATGCGAGACAACGGCGGTCGAGCCGTCGGCGTTGATCGACACCCGGGCCGGGTCGGCCGCGCTGGGAAGATTCGTAACCGCGTTGGTCACAAAGTCGATCACCTGGATGCGGTCGTTGCCGCGGTCGGCGAAGAGAAGCCGCGTGTTGTCGATGATCTCGAAGGGGTTGCTGATCGTGCTGGTGACGGCGAAGGCTTCAAAGTTCGCGCTGAAGGTGTTGAAGAAGCCCACGCCCGTAACGAGATTGATCGGAGAACGCGCGGCGATGTCCAGGACCGTGATGGTCCCGTCGGCGATATTGCCCACGAGGGCGGTGGTCTGGTCCGGCGTGATGCGAACCTGCCCGGGTCCGTCGCCCGCCCCGACGACCGCGACCTCGGTTCCGGTCGAAAGGTCCACGAACGAAATCGTGTCCTGGATCATGTTCGCGGTGATCGCCGTCGTGCCGTCGGCGGTAATCGCCAGATCGGCGGGCGAGCCCGAGAGCGGGATGTCCCGGATCAGGGCGCGGGTGGCGCTGTCGAAGACGAGCAGGTTGTTGGTGTCTCGGTGGGCGATGATGAAAGCCGACCCGTCGGGCAGGAACTTGACGGCCGTGGGCATGTCGCCCTCGGGCGCGGCGTTGGCGCTGAACGCGGGCAGGCAGTCGCGCGACGCGATCAGGGAGGCGGCCTCGCCCAGCGTCACTTTCGCCGTGCCCGGAACGACAAGTTCGACAACCGGCGTCGCGCCATCAGGGTCGTCAAACCCATGGATCATCGAAACGGGGGGCGAAGCGACAGCGCTCCCGGCGAGCAAGCAGAGCGTCAACGAAGCGGAAACGCACGCGCGGCGGTCAAGACTCATCTCGTGGCTCTCCATTCGGTGAGCGGCCGGGGCTCACGAATCGCCCCGACCGGGTCCCGGTCGGATTCATCTCAACGGCTCGGGCGGATGAATGCAAGTGACTTGGACAGGGATCGTTGTGACTCCGCCCTGGCGAATTTGCCACCTCTCTCGCAGACCGGTGCCTCGGGTCCTCCCCACGAGGCACCCCGGTCCGCGCCCCCGTCCCCTGAGCCTCTCCGGGGGGATTCTGCCGCGTTGACTCACCCCCCCGGGTCCGCTTGAATACCCTCGTTCGGCAGGCCTCCATGGACGGCAATCGATGACCAACCACACCTTGGCGTTTTTCCAGCAACTCGGCCCGTGGGAGATGGCGATCATCCTCATGGTCGCGCTCCTCCTGTTCGGGCGACGCCTGCCTGAGGTCGGGCGCAGCCTCGGCCGCGGCATCGTCGAGTTCAAGAAGGGCGTCAAGGGCATCGAGGACGAGATCGAGACCGAGTCCACCAAGTCGCGAGAGCCCACCGCCAAGCGCGAGGCCCCCGCCGAACTGCCCGAGTCCGATCCCCGCCGCGTCAGCCAGGGCTCCAGCACCGCGCCGCCGACCGCCTCCCCGCAGCCCGCCGCCCAACCGGCCCCCGAGCAGACGAACTGACCGTCCGCCGTGGCGAATCGCGCCGTTCTCATCGGTACCATGCGAGGATGAAGCACGCCGCCCTCCTGAGCGTCGCGATGGCCTCCTGCGTCCTCGCCCAGCCTGCCCGAGACGCCGACCTCCCGATCGTCCGCGTCACCCACGACGACTTCGTCATCGACCGCTCCTGCCGCGTCGAGATCCCCGCGGGGCTTGTGATCGCCGACGAAGGTCGCGACGGCGTCATCCACATCGGGGCCGACGGCATCACCCTCGAGTTCGTCGAGGGCTCGGTCCTGCGCGGCGCCGAACCCGGCACCCCCTACGAGCAGATGACCGGCACCGGGATCTGGCTCGACGGCCGCGAAGAGGTCGTCATCCGCAACGCCCGTGTCGCCGGCTTCCGCATCGGCATCCGGGCCAAGGACGCGAGCGGGCTCATCATCGAGGGCGCCGATGTCTCCGACGGCTTCGCGATGAAGCTCGGCTCCACGCCGATCGCCGAGGCCTCGGGCGACTGGCTCTGGCCCCACGACAACGACGAGGGCCAGTGGGAGACCCGCTACGGAGCCGGCATTCTGATCGAGGACTCCGCCGGCGTGACCGTCCGCGACAGCCGCGCCCGCCGCCGACAGAACGGGCTCATGCTCGACCGCGTCACCGACAGCCGCGTCTACGACAACGACTTCTCCTTCCTCTCGGGCTGGGGGCTGGCGATGTGGCGCAGTTCCGGCAACCTCGTCTCACGCAACGCCTTTGACTTCTGCATCCGCGGCTACTCCCACGGCGTCTACAACCGCGGGCAGGACTCGGCCGGCATCCTCGCCTTCGAGCAGTGCAACGACAACCAGTTCATCGAGAACTCCGCAACCCACGGCGGCGACGGGTTCTTCGGCTTCGGCGGCAAGGAAGCCCTTGGCGACCGCCCCGACCTCCCCCCGGACTTCGACCCCACACGCCTGGGCAACAACGACAACCTCTTCCTCGGCAACGACCTCTCCTACGCCGCCGCTCACGGGCTCGAACTCACCTTCAGCTTCCGCAACGAAGTCTGGAACAACCGCTTCGTCGAGAACGCGATCTGCGGCATCTGGGGCGGGTACTCCCAGAGCACCCTTATCGCCGGCAACCGCTTCGTGCGCAACGGCGACGCCGGCTACGGGCTCGAGCGCGGCGGGATCAACATCGAGCACGGCGCCAACAACACCATCCGCAACAACTCGTTTATCGAGAACGCCGTCGGCATCCATCTCTGGACCGACCCCGACGAGGCCATCCGCGCCCTCCCTTGGGCCAAGGCCAACTACAAGGGCGGCACCAACACCCTCATCACCGAGAACCGCTTCGAACGCGACCGCGTCGCCGTCCACCTCCGCGCCGTCGAAGAGACGACGATGCTCGCCAACGAGATGATCGATGTCCCGGAACCCCTCCGCAACGAGCAGGGCGCCCAGGTCGTCCGGCGCGAGGGGCTGCTGACCAGTTCGGCCTTCCCGACCGCCGAGCCCGTTGGCGATACACGCCCGGTCGGCGCCCGAAGCGACTACGCCGGCCGACGATTCATCATCATGGGCGACTACTTCCCGTGGGACTTCCGGGGGGTTCTCGTCCGCCCGCGCTCGCTCAGCGGCTCGACGCATGTCTACGAGGTCTTCGGCACCCGCGAACTCGGCACCTCCGCGCTGGTCAGCACCGGCTCGGTCAGCACCGAGGTCCGCGTGCCCGATCCGGGCGCCCCGCTCTACGAACCGGCCACGATCACCGTCGCTGCCACTCCCGGCGTTCACGCCTACGACCTCAAGCTCAGCCTCCCCGGGGGCGACGTCCACGATCTCTCGGGCACGATCATCGCGGCAATGTGGGAGATCACCGCATTCCCCTGGACCATCGACCCCCGCGAGGACGAAGCCGGCTGGCGGGCCGAATCCACCGGCCCCAACGCCAGCCGCATCCGCCTGCCCGAACTCCGACTCGCGTTCGGCATGCGCGGGCCCGGGGCCGCCGGCTTTGCCCGCGATCTCCCCGCCGACCGCTTCGGCACCATCGCCCGCGCCTCCCTCCGCCTCGAGCCCGGCCGCTGGCGTTTCCGCACGCTCAGCGACGACGGCGTCCGCGTCTCCATCGACGGCACCCCCGTCATCGAGAACTGGACCTGGCACGCCCCGACCCGCGACGAGGGCCTCTTCGAACTCGACCGCGCCCGCGAGGTCGAGGTGCTCGTTGAGCACTTCGAACTCGACGGCTACGCGGTCCTCGAACTCGAGATCGAACGGCTCCGGGACTGACACCGCCCGAACCCAGCTCTCCCGCACCCGTTGCCGACCGCCGGGCCCGTGCTACGATGCTCCTCCAAGGGCGAGGTAGCTCAGCTGGCTAGAGCGCTGGATTCATAACCCGGAGGTCGGGAGTTCAAGTCTCCCCCTCGCCATTTCCCACTCTTCCGCACCCATCGACCCCGGCTTCGGCCGGGGTCTTCTGTTTCCGGGGCCCGCTCCGCGTGCGCACGAGAAACGCCCGGAGGCCAAGGGCCCCCGGGCGTCGGGAAGTGTCCTCGGGTTGAACCGGTGCTTACGGGCAGCCGGCCACGAAGAGGTCCAGGTAGTAGAAGAAGTCGTCGCCGTCGCAAACCCCGTCACGGTTCCCGTACGACGGGTCGTTCGGGTCACTCGATCCGGTCATGTCGCAGATGCCGAGCTGGCCGGCGGTGAACCCGTCGAGGAAGAAGAAGAAGTCCTCGCTGTCGGCCACGCCGTTGGGCTGCCCGTACGACGGATCGTTCGGATCGCTCGAGCCGGTCAGGTCCGCCGGGCAGTCGCCAAAGACGGTGATCGTGCCGCGCGACGACTGGTTGTTGTCGGAGAGGTCGATCTCGTTGAAGCCCTGGCTGACGATCGTCCCGATGTAGTAGTTCCCCGGCGCCAGGTCGCCCGGGATCAGCACATTGGCCGTGCTGGTGCGCGTGCCGCCCGCCCCGAGGCTCGACCACACGCGAGACCCGAGGTGCCGGTCGACGGTCGTGATGGTCGTGTTGGTCGACGCGTAGAAATCAACCGTGTAGGTGCCCGAAGCGTCGTTGCCCGTGTTCAGCACCGTGTAGCCGACGCCGATCGTCGCTCCCTGCGGGTACGAGCCCGAGGGCGGCGAGACGGTGCCCGCGACCAGGTCGCTCCGCCCGTCGATGTTGATCGCGTTGCTCGACGCCCGGGCGTTGTTGCCCGAGTCGGTGTCATCGCTCGAGTCGGCGATGATGCCCAGGTAATAGGTTCCGGGGGTCAGCCCCGCGGGGATCGTCACCGTGTTGCTCGCCGACGACGAGCCGTTGCCCGCGATCCCACCGAAGCTCCGGCTCTCCAGGAAGGTGTCCCCGGTCGAGATGATGTTGTTGGTCGAGAGGTAGTAGTCGACATTGACCGTGTTGGAGGGGTCGCCGCCGAGGTTCTGGATGGTGTGGTTGACCGTGACACTCTGTCCCGTGATGGCGCTGCCGGAGGAGGTCACGCTCGAGGGCGAGACATCGGCTACGCCCAGCACCGTGATCTGGTGAGCGTCCCACCCCGAGCTGTCGTTGTTGCCCGTCGAGGCGTCGGAATAGTTCAGGTACCCGCCGACCCAGAAGGTGCCACTGGGCGTGTTCTTCGGGATCGTGACATTCCCGAAGGTCACATTCAGGTTCTGCATCGCCGCGTAGTCCCAGGTGTAGCTGGTGTCACGCAGCAGCGTGTCGCCCGTCGAGATCGTGCTGTTCGACGACAGGTACACGCGGACCGGGTAGGTCTGGCTGCCCGGGTTGTTGTTCGTCGGGTTCGGGAAGCGGCACTGGAAGTCCGCCACCGCGTTGCCCGCGATCACCACCGTCGTCAGCGAGCGAGCATCGAGCGCCTGGATGTCCAGCGACGAGCCCCGCCGCGCGTTCTCGAAGTCCACCATCGAGTCGCGGAACGAGTCCCACATCTCGGTGTGCCAAGCGGCCTCGCCGTTGATCAGCGAGTTCGAGACCACCGCGCGGGCGTAGCGGTTCCCGTCCTCGATCCAGTACGAGTTGCCGCCGCTCATCCCGCCGTGCTGCTCGGTGAAGCAACCCGGCGTCGTGTCGATCTCGAGCTGGTTGCCCGGGCACCCGTCGTAGGTCCCCGCCCAGCGGTACATGTCACGCCCGTTGTGAAGCGTCGGGCTGCACGACTCGGCCGGATAGGTATACAGGTAGTGCGTCTTGCCCTGGATGGTGCCGCAACTCCCGCCGAAGCCCCACCCGTACCAGCTCGTCAGCATGCCGACCGCGCGCCCGAGACCGATCACGCCCATGTCCCAGTCGTTGTTCTGATCGCTCGTCCAGCCCGTGAATGACATGAACGAGTTGCTCTTGGCGTACCCGAAGTTCTGGATGATCGCCGAGTCGTCGGCCGTGTTCCCATCCCCGTCCCAGCCCGGGTAGACCCAGACCTCCTCGGCCCAGTCGTTGATGTTGAACCCGTTGGGGTTGAACGCATAGATGCAGTGACCGGCCGTCAGCACGACCTCCGCGTCCTGCATTCCGCCAGAGCACACGAAGAACCGGTTCACGCCGCCCGCATCCACGAACCGCATGACCAGCTTCACGCTCCGCGCGAACGGGTCCGCCCCGGGGTCGGCCACCAGCGTCAGCGTCCCGAACGACTCGGTCCCCGCAAGCTCCGGGAAGTCGAACGACGCGTAGGGTCCCTCGTACCCCGGGGCCCGGTCCGCCGCGTTCGCCGCCGCCGGATAGATCGGCAGGAAGAACTCCTCCCCGGTCTCGGCATCAAACACCACCGGCTGACCCATCGGCCCGTTCATCCCGGGCGGATTCGCGTTCCGTGCCGGCATCGGCATCGGCGGGATCTCGTCGATCGGCGGGTGCCCCGGGCGAGCCATCGGCCCATCATCGGCTGGGCCCTGCCACACCGGGACGAACCCGGGAACCGCCCCGACCGACACCGTCGTTTCGCCGTCCGGCGCAGGCAGAATCTCCACCGGCCCTTGCGCCGACGCGACGCCGCCGCTGAGCGCGATGATCGCGCCCGGCCACATCCTCTTTGCCAACATGTGATTCTCCTTCGCGGGCCATCGGCCCGCACTTCCCCATGTGATCCCAGCCCGGGGGTTCGCAGAGAACGCACCCCGGGGTCTTCCGAGCTAGCGTCGAAAGCCGGCCTCCAGTCACAGCCATGTGAAAGAAAATGAGAACGACTCCGACAGCCAACCCAGCTTACCGCGCGGCAGCGAACTCTCCAAAGCCCGAACGAGCTCTCGCGCGCAATTCGCAGGATCCTGCCGGCCCGCTCACCCGCTCAATGCCGGAGGGGGGACTCGAACCCCCACCCTGTCTCCAGGAGCGGATTTTGAATCCGCCGCGTCTGCCATTCCGCCACTCCGGCCGGAGGCCCCAACTGTACCCCCGACGGCCCCTCCCGGACGCCTCCCGCGTTGTCCCGCGCCCCGCTGGCGCTACACTTGGGGCTGTCCGCTCTCGGGCCGCTCCGGCCCCGGGCGGCGTTTGTGTCCATTGACGAGGCGCGGCCACGCCGCCCTCATCCGACCCACCCGACCTTTCCCGGAACCGACCCCATGGCCGACACCGCGACCCAGGATCGTCCCAACACCGTCACCATCGAGGACGCCGGCCCCAGCCGGAAGAAGGTCACCATCGAGATCCCCGCCGAGACCGTCGACGAGAAGCTCGGCGACTCACTCGACACGCTCTCCCTCGAAGCCCAACTCCCCGGCTTCCGCAAGGGCAAGGCCCCCCGCGCCCTCATCGAGAAGAAGTTCGGCTCGGCCGTCCGCGACGAAGCCAAGAACCAGCTCGTCGCCTCGGCCTACCAGCAGGCGGTGGAGGAGCACAAGCTCCGCGTCGTCGGCGACCCCATCGCCGAGGAACTCGCCGAGGTCGAGGTTGTCGCCTGCAAGCCCCTCACCTTCTCCATCGATGTCGAGGTCAGCCCGGAGTTCACCCTCCCGAGCCTCGAG
>JBICIG010000094.1:0-16564 GCA_043101605.1 Phycisphaerales bacterium JB037 | reverse complement strand
CCACCCCCGAGCCGCACGACATCGACCGCACCCTCACCACCGGCGACAACAACCTCATGATGGTCCGCAGCGATCAGCTCGACATCCCCGACGGCCCGCTCACCCTCGAATGCTGGTTCCGCGGGCACACCTTTGCCGGCCGGACCGGGCTCGTCGCCAAGACCGAGAACTCCGACTACGGCTTCTTCGTGACCGACGGCATCCCGTCGTTCTCGATCTTCCTGGGCGACTCCTACGCCGAGGCCCGCGCCCCCAAGGCCCTCCTCGCCGAGGGTCGGTGGCACCACCTCGCCGGCGTGTACGACGGCAGCGAAGTCCGCCTGTACCTCGACGGCAAGCTCATCGACCGCGTCGAACGCTCCGGCCGCCGTCGCACCAACGACCTCCCGCTGATGATCGGCGCCGATGTCGACGGCCGCGGCAACCCCATGAGCTTCTTCAAGGGCGAACTCGACGAGGTCCGCCTCTCGACCACCGCCCGCTACAACGACGACTTCCGCCCCAGCCAGACCATGCAGCCCGACGCCGACACGGCGTTGCTCCTCCACTTCTACGAACTCTTCGGCCCGTGGACCCACGACGCCTCGGGCAACCACGCCCACCCGATCAAGATCGGCGAGCCAACGCTGATGAATGTGGAGTGGCGGTGAGGCCCAATCCTCACCGGTCGCAGACGACCTGAAATCCGAGCAAGCTAGTGCCCAATAACATATCGGGCTTGGCCGCTCGGTTGCACGCGGATGACACTCCGCCCGCATGGGTCCGGGCAGGGCACGGCGGAGGGCATATCCCGCGCGGAAGAGGGGAAGCTGGCGATGTCGACTGTTGGATTCTTGAGCGAGGTCTCACCGAACGCTGTGCTTGGGGTGATCTCGGCCGTCCTCGGAGTGATCGCTGCGTGGCTGAAGACGCGGCGAGTGATCGTCGTCGTGAAACAGTCGGATCCGGAAACGCCTCGAGATCAGCAACTCGCATCGAAAGTTCGCGAGTCCCGATCCCGGGTTCTGGGAGTCGTGACGCTCATCGTCGTCTTCCCGGTCCTCTACTTCGCGTCGTTCCTGCTCGATTCCAATACGAAGTATCTCGGCATCCTCGGTCAGCAGTGGCGCGCTGTGGCACTTGTGCCGATCTTCGCGCTGCTGCCGTTCGCGGCCGTGAGCGTCTTCTTTGAGAGTCTCTTCCTCATCTGGCTTCAGTTCCGATCGGAGCGACGGTTCCGTGTACCACTCATCGGCTTGGCAAGCGCCGTGCTGGCCGCGATCCTTGTTGTCATCTACGGTCCTGCCGGTCTTGAGCGGACGATATTCCCTTCGCTCAGAGCCCTGGGCATCCCAACCTCGCGTGTTGAACGCCTCGCGTTCTCGGCTTGGCAAACGGTAAGGAAACCCGGGCTCGAACCCGCCGAGTACGCGTCAGCGTTTGCCAAGCTCCAGGAGGCTCTCGAACTCGACCCCGGTGATGAAGGACTGATCATGATGCGCGGCGCGGCGCAGTATCGGCTCGGCCAGTACCAAGCCGCTCTAAGCTCGCTTCAGGAAGCATTGCGCATCCCCGACGGCGTGAATCGCTTGGAAACTTTTGCGTTCCTCGCGATGACCAGCCAAGCGATCTTTCGCGACATCGACGCGGCCTACTACGCGCAGCAAGCTCGCAAGCTTCATGAAGAGAGCGGTCGCTGGTTCACGCCGGGCATTATGGACGAGATGAATAATCGAGTAAGGTAGCCTCTCCCGTTCATCGAGTTCGTTACCCTACCGCCTTCGTCACCTTCTCCGCCGCATCCGTCAGATCCTCCGCCGCCTGCAGCGTCGGCAGGGCCCCTGAAGCCTCCTTCAGAATCGCCCGCCCCGCGTCGACATTCGTGCCCTCCAGCCGGACGACGAGGGGGACCGTGAAGCCCACTTCCTTCGCGGCGTTGACGATGCCCTGGGCGATCACGGCGCAGTCCATGATCCCGCCGAAGATGTTGACGAGGATGCCCTTGACCGCCTCATCGCTCAGGATGATCTTGAACGCCTCGGTGACGGCTTCCTCGGTCGCCGACCCGCCGACATCGAGGAAGTTCGCGGGCTCGCCGCCGTGGAGCTTGACGATGTCCATGGTCGCCATCGCGAGCCCCGCGCCGTTGACCAGGCACCCGATGTTGCCGTCGAGGGCGATGTAGCTGAGCCCGAACTTCTGGGCCTTCAGCTCGGCGGGGTTCTCCTCGGTCGGGTCGAACATCGCCTGGATGTCCTTGTGCCGGAAGGTCGCGTTGTCGTCGAAGTTGAACTTGGCATCGATCGCCAGCACCTGCCCGTCGGGGTTCTCCTCGGTCGGCGGGGTCAGGATCAGCGGGTTGATCTCCGCGATCGTGCAGTCCTTGGCCTCGAACAGCTTGGCGAGGTTGAGCATGATCTTGACCGCCTGCCCGACCTGCTTGCCCTTGAACCCCAGCTTGAACGCGACCTTCCGTGCCTGGTGCGCCTCGAGCCCCAGCAGCGGGTGCAACGGCTCCTTGATGATCGCGTCCGGGTTGTCGTGGGCGACCTGCTCGATCTCCACGCCGCCCTCGGCACTCGCGATCAGGACATTGCGGCGTGTCGCGCGGTCGGTGGTGATCGCGAGGTAGTACTCGTGGGCGATGTCGACCCCCGCCGCCACGAGCAGCTTGCGGACCTCGAGCCCCTCGGGCCCGGTCTGCACGCTGACCATCTTGTTGGACAGCATGAACCGGGCGGCGTCGGTCGCTTCCTCGGGCGAGCGGACGAGCTTGACGAACCCGGCCTTCCCGCGCCCGCCGGCGTGCACCTGCGCCTTGACGACCGCCAGCCCGCCCTCGCCCAGACCGGCTTCGCGCGTGACTTCCTTGTAAGTGCCCGCGGCGGCATCGATGGACTCGACGACCTTGGCGGGGGGAACCGGGACGCCGGCCGAGGACAGGAGGTCGCGGGCCTGGTACTCGTGAATCTTCATCGCAAGGTCTCCTATGGCTCGGTCGTGCGGCGGGCCTCGGCGGGCGGGTCCGCCGGGGAGGGATCGTCGTGGGCCCCGGGCGCGGACGGTCCGGGGGGTTGCATGGTATCTGCATGAAGGATGGGGATGAGGCGTGTCGGCGTCACGGACTCCCGCTACCGTTGGCCCGGATCCGGGTCGGCGTGCCGGGCGTCGGCCGCCGCCGGGCATCTCGAAGGACCAGCCATGCCGATCAACCGCTTCCGTCAGGACATCGCCAAGGCGCTCGAGGACGAGCGCTCGACCGGGGCCCTCCGCGACCGCATCCTCGCGGCCCTGCCCGATTCCGACGACCCGACCCAGGACTGCTACGAGATCCACCAGTTTGTCGTGGGGTATGTCAAGGCGTCGGCCGACCTGCTCGAAGCCGCCTACGCCGCCGCCGAGGAATCCGAGTCGCTCGATTCGGTCGGCCCGTTCCTCGAGGCGGCCGTCCGCTACATCGATGAGGACGCGGACTTCATCCCCGACGACGGCGGGCTGACCGGGTACATCGACGACGCGTACTGCGTCTTCAACCTGCTCCAGCGCGTCTCCGACGCCCAGCGCGACGCCGGCGAGATCCCGCTCATCCGCTTCGACTACCGCACCGCCAACCGCAAGATGCGCACGATGCTGGGCGATTCGATGTCGTCGCGGATCGAGGCCGCCGTCGAGAAGCTGCTCGCCGATGCGGCCGACCCCGCGGGGTCGCTCGTCGGCGTGCTCAAGCAGCGCGACGCGGCCGTCGGCGAGTCGGTCTCCCTGCCGCCCATGCCCAACATCCCCCAGTTGAACCTGGGCGGGTGAACGCCCGACCGCGACGGGCGGCGTGCGCCCGATCGGGGTAGGCTTCGCCCATGACCGCCGCCCCGCCCGGATCCGCCGCAAACGCCGCGAGCCCGCTCGTCGGCGTCGTGATGGGCTCCCACTCCGACTGGGAGACCATGCGTCACGCCGTCGACACGCTCGACGCCCTGGGCATCCCGCGCGAGACGCGCGTCGTCAGCGCGCATCGCACACCCGACCTGCTCTTCGAGTACGCCTCCGAAGCGCGCGCCCGCCGCCTGCAGGTCATCATCGCCGGCGCCGGCGGGGCGGCTCACCTGCCCGGCATGCTCGCCGCCAAGACCTCGCTGCCCGTGCTGGGGGTGCCCGTTCAGAGCAAGGCCCTGAGCGGGTGGGACAGCCTGCTCTCGATCGCGCAGATGCCCGCGGGCGTTCCCGTCGGGACGCTGGCGATCGGGCGATCCGGTGCGGTCAACGCGGCGTTGCTCGCCGCGGCGATCGTCTCCGGGGCCCACCCCGAGCACCTTGCGGCTCTCGAAGCCTTCCGCGCCGAGCAGACCCGCCGCGTCCTCGACCATCCCGACCCCGCCTCACCGCCACCGCCTTCGCCCGGGGGCGCGTCGTGAGCGGCTGGGGGGCGCGTCCGATCGTGGGCGTGCTGGGAGGGGGGCAGCTCGGCCGCATGCTCGCCCTGGCCGCAGCACCGCTCGAGATCGAGGTCCGCCTGTTCGATCCCTCGCCCGACGCCTGCGGCGGGCGGATCGCGCCGCTGACCTGCGCCCCGTTCGAGGATCTCGATGCCGTCCGACGCTTCGCCGAGGGATGCGACGCCGTCACGATCGAGTTCGAGAATGTCCCGCTCGAAGCGCTCGATGCTGCCGGGGAGCTCGCCCCGGTGCGCCCCGGGCCCACCTCACTCGACACCGCGCGGGATCGCGCGCACGAACGCGGGCTCTTCGGCCAACTCGGGATCGACACGCCGCAGTGGGCCAAGATCGACTCACTCGATGCGCTCCGCGCCGCAGCGGCGGACTCTCCCATGCCGGCGATCGCCAAGGCGCGGCGCGGCGGGTACGACGGCAAGGGGCAGGCGACCCTCGCCACGCCCGACGACGCCGACCGGGTCTGGAACGAACTCGGCGGCCGACCGATGATCCTCGACGAGCGGGTCGCGTTCGTGCATGAGCTCTCGATCATCACGGTGCGCGCGCCCACCGGGGAGACTCGCTGCTACCCCCTGTGCGAGAACGAGCACCGGTCGGGCATTCTGCATCGCACGCTCGCCCCGGCGCCGGGCGTCGCGAACGACCTCGCCGCGTGGGCGCGAGCCGCCGCCGAGCGCGTCGCCGAGGCGCTCGATCACATCGGCGTGCTGACGATCGAGTTCTTCGAGGTCGAGCGGGCCGACGGCGCCCGTCGGCTGCTCGCCAACGAACTCGCGCCGCGCGTCCACAACTCCGGGCACTGGACGATCGAGTTCGCGCGCACGAGCCAATTCGAGAACCACCTGCGAGCGGTGCTGGGCTGGCCGCTCGGCTCGACCGACGCCTCCGAACCGTGCGCCATGTTCAACTTCGTCGGCTCGGTCCCGCCGATGGACGACCTGCTCTCGGTCGAGGGGGCCCGCGTCCACCTCTACGGCAAGGAAGCCAAGCCGGGCCGCAAGGTCGGTCATGTCTCCTGCCCGGCCGCCGCCGATCGGAAGCAGCGGCTCGAGGACCTGGTCACTCGCTCGGTGCTCTGACTGGGCCGGCTCAGAAC
Source organism: Phycisphaerales bacterium JB037 (assembly GCA_043101605.1). Lineage (GTDB taxonomy): Bacteria > Planctomycetota > Phycisphaerae > Phycisphaerales > UBA1924 > JBICIG01. The sequence continues at coordinate 11,041 of JBICIG010000094.1, read as the reverse complement.
GAGAAGCAGGCGGCCGGATGCCCCGACCGCCTGCTGTGCTTCCTGAAGAATCGCGCTTGGAGAAGTCGCGCGTCCCGGCAGCGCCCTGGTTCAGGCGCGGCGGCGGCGGATCGCCGCGATGCCGCCGAGCGCGAGCAGTGCCGCCGAGCCCGGGGCCGGGGTCGTGATGCCCGCGAAGATGAAATCGGGATCAGAGGTTCCCGAGCCGCTGTCGATGTTCTCGATGTAGATCGTCGAGATGGTGTCGCCCGGGTTGAAGCCCATCGCCGACAGGTCGAAGACGAGTTCGTTGATGTCCTCGGCCGGGCCGTCGCTGCCGACGCCGATCCAGAAGTTGCTCGCGCTGGCCGCGGACGCGGGCACGAGCGGGCCGCCGTTGACGCTGATCTGGAAGCTCAGGCCCTCGGGATCGACCGAAGTGAAGCTGGAGATCTCGTAGATCACCAGCTTGTTCTGGCTTCCGGTGTACAGGAACGGCGTGCCGTAATTCAGTTGGAGCCAATCCGGGTTGACGCGGTCGTTCAGCGAGATCTGGTCGCCCGGGTCGCTGCCGAACTGGCCCGCGGCGAGTTCGCCGAGGGTGTAGCCGTCGACGCCGGCGGCCTGATCCCAGTTCTTCCCGTCGAAGGTCACCGAGCCGTCGGCGCGGTAGGTGACCGACGCGCCGGTGAACTGCGCGAGGTCGAACTCGTTGGTGCCGATGGTCACGAGCTGTGCCGAAGCCCCGCCCGCGAGGGACAGAAGCGTCGACGCGGCGACGGTGGCGAGGGTGGTGCGATTCACGATGGTGTCCTTTCTCTCTCGATCAACGAACGAGCCGCGACATCCGCGGCTTCCCACAAATCCGGGCGGCGAGTGGGCCTCCTCAAACCCGTATGCCGTCCCGATCGGTGACCGGCCGAGACCGGTCCTGAACTCACGCCGTCCGATGCCGCAACAGACGCACGCACCGTCGGTGGAGATCTCTGCGACGCGGCGCGCACGCCCCTCGGGGCAGGTGTCGGCAAGGCATGGACTCTCTCCTCCCGGCCGGGGGTCCTCCCCAAGGAAGCACCGGGCCGAAGCCCGAGGCTACCGGCCCTTGATTCCCCGGCCAAGGGAACTCTCAGAGATTCGTCCGGATTCGCGGGTGTCCCCGCTCCGGCAGGCCCGGAGCCCCCTCCGCCCTGGCGGGAGAAGACCGATCTGAACCCCCTCTCCGGGTAGCCCAGCGGGCTTGCGGAAGCTATTGTTCGGGCCCGTTCCGGTCTGGCAGGATTCCTTCCCGCCAGCCACGAGAAATCGGCCCCCAGGTCGGCCCGACGCCGACCCGAACGATGGAGCGCCATGCATGGCCAGCGGCACCAAAGGCATCATCAACCAGGTCATCGGCTCGACCTTCGATGTCCAGTTCCCCGAGGATCAGCTTCCCGAGATCTACTCGGCGGTCAAGATCGTCGCCGACACCCCCGCGGGTCATCTCGACCTGACCGGTGAGGTCCAGCAGCACCTGGGCGGCGGGAAGGTCCGCTGCGTGGCGCTGGGCTCGACCGACGGGCTCCGCCGGGGCATGGACTGCACCGACACGGGCAGCCCCGTGACCGTTCCGGTCGGCGAGAAGGTGCTCGGCCGCGTCTTCAACCTGCTGGGCGATCCGATCGACAACCGCGGCGAGTGCGGCGCGACCGAACGCCGGCCCATCCACCGCGAGCCCCCGGAGTTCAGCGACCTCAACCCGAACACCGAAGTCCTCGCGACGGGAATCAAGGTCATCGATCTGCTCTGCCCCTTCGTCCGGGGCGGCAAGATCGGACTCTTCGGCGGTGCCGGCGTCGGAAAGACCGTCATCATCCAGGAGATGATCGCCCGCGTGGCCCGTGAGTTCGGCGGGTACTCCGTCTTCTGCGGCGTCGGCGAGCGCACCCGCGAGGGCAACGACCTGTGGCTGGAAATGCAGGAAGCCGAGTACACCGATGAGAACGGGCAGACCGCCCATGTCATCGACAAGGTCGCGATGGTGTTCGGCCAGATGAACGAGCCCCCGGGTGCCCGTCTCCGCGTCGCCCTCTCCGGGCTGACCATGGCCGAGGAATTCCGCGACGCCTCGGGCAAGGAGACCATGATCTTCGTCGACAACATCTTCCGCTTCACCCAGGCGGGTTCGGAAGTGTCGGCGCTGCTCGGGCGCATGCCGTCGGCGGTGGGATACCAGCCCACGCTGTCGACGGAAATGGGCGAGCTCCAGGAGCGGATCACCTCGACGAGCAAGGGCGCCATCACCTCGGTGCAGGCGATCTATGTGCCCGCCGACGACCTGACCGACCCCGCCCCCGCCACGGCGTTCGCCCACCTCGACGCGTTCGTCGTGCTCGCCCGCGGCATCGCCGAGAAGGGCATCTTCCCCGCGGTCGACCCGCTCGCGTCGACCTCGGCGATCCTCGACCCGGCCGTGCTGGGCGAGCGTCACTACCGCGTATCGCGTCAGGTGCAGGTCATCCTGCAGCGATACAAGGACCTGCAGGACATCATCGCGATCCTCGGCGTCGACGAGCTCTCCGAAGAGGACAAGCTCATCGTGGCCCGCGCCCGCAAGATCGAACGCTTCCTCAGCCAGCCGTTCTATGTCGCCGAGGTCTTCACGGGCTTCCCGGGCGTGTACACCTCGCTCGAGGACACGATCGACTCGTTCGAGCGCCTGTGCGCCGGCGAGGGCGACGACCTGCCCGAGTCCGCGTTCATGTATGTCGGCACGCTCGACGACGCCCGCGCCAAGGCCGAGAAGGCCGCCGCCGCGGCGGGGTGATCGACCGCCCCGCGGTTCACCGCTGATCTCTCAGAGCCGCTCCTTCGGGGGCGGCTCTTTCCTTGCGCGTCAACCTCTTCGGTCCTCCTCATCGAGCCCGATTCCGGTGCGGCGTGGCCGCTAGTCTGTTCCGCATGACCAGAATCCAGAAACAGGTGTCCCCCGAGAGCGCCCTCCCCGCCGCGATCATGATCCACCTGGCGCTCTGCATGGGCGTGGTGCTCTTCGCCGGCGTGTCGGCGTACCTCCGCTCCAGCGGCGTCATGACCGGATACGACGCCACCCTTGCCCTCGCGCTCGGCGCGGCGGGCGGGGGCCTGCTGGTCGTCGCGGCCGGTTTCGCGGCGATGGCCCCGAGAATGCTCGCCGGCAAGGCCCGCCGAGCCGCCGCCGAGGCCGCATCGACCGAGGCGGGCGAGCAGGTCATCGCCGGGCACTGGATCCAACTGGTCATCGCCCGCCTGGCGATGTTCGAAGCCGCGGCGCTGCTGACCGTCGTCGGCGTGCTCGTCTCGGGCGAGTGGCTGCTGTTCATCGGCACGGGCCTGGGCGTGCTGGCGATGATCGCGCTGCGTCCCACGCGGGCCGACCGCGACCGCTTCACCGCGACCGTCCTCAACGAGTCCGCCTGAGCGGGGCTCACTTCACGCGTCGGTACTCGCCGCGCATGAATTCGGTCCAGGAGCCGTCCTCGCCGAGGCAGCGCGATCGGAGCACGCGCCGATCGTCGCCGTGCAGTTCAACGATGTCCTGGTAGCGGGCGGTCTTCGTCGGGTCGGCGAAGCTGGGCCCCGCGGTGTCGAGCGTGAGCACATCGCCCTCACGCGTGCCCTCGTAGGTGAACATCGATCCCATCGGCGAGCCAATCCATGTGCCGACATAGCGCCCCTGGTTGGGATCGAATCCGAGGGTGATGCGCATGGTCATCCGCCCGCCGCCGGGGATCTCTCCCTCCCCGTCGCCCACGACCCAGAGATCGCCGAACGCCGTGACGCGCTCGGTCCCGGTGGTTCTCATGGGCTCGCCGTCCGGCCCGCCGCAGGAATGCTCGAACTCCCACTCCCCGACCATTCGGCGGAGCCATTGGTGATGTTCGTTGGGCTCGGTGAACACGGGGTGCTCCTTTTCGTTCTGCCGCTGGACCGGATTGCCGAAACCGCCCCCGAGGATACCGGTAGAGTGCTCCGATGCCAGTCGATACCAAGACCGCCGAACGCCGCGACCTCCGCCTGTCCTCGATGGAAGAGCTCCGGAGCGAGCTCGACCGGATCCAGGCCGCCCACGACGCCGGCACGCTGAGCCACACCGGCAACTGGAGCCCCGGGCAGGTCCTCGAGCACCTGGCGATCTTCATGGAGTGCGCGTTCGACGGCTTCCCTTCGCGGGCGCCGTTCTTCGTCCGCTGGATCGCGATCCCAATGTTCAAGAAAAAGGCGGTCTCGGGCGAGCCGATGCCCCCGGGCTTCAAGCTGCCCAAGCAGGCGTCGTTCATGCTGCCCGGCGACGCCACGACCTTCGAGCAGGGCATGAGCCGGCTCCGCGATTGCCTCGCCCGGCTCGACGCGGGCGACCGGTTCACCCACCCGAGCCCCCTGCTCGGGAAGCTCAGCCACGAGCAGTGGATCCGGATGCAACTCGGGCACTGCTCGATGCACCTGTCGTTCCTGAGCTACTGAGCCCGGGCCCACGCCCACGGTTCTTGGCCTTCGCGACCCCGCGCGGTAGGCTTGGCGGCACCTCTCACCGCCAGGAGCGAGCCATGAGCCGAGCCCTGTCCCGCCGGAGCGCCCTGGGCGCGATCTCCATGCCGATCGCCGCCGGTGCCGCCGCCGCGCTCCTGCCGACGCGCACGGTCAGCGGGGCCGAACTGAGCCGCCGCCTGAGCGGGTACGCGGCCGACCCCGAGCGGGCCGCCCGCGACGAGGACCTGTGGCGTGAGGTGCAGCAGGCGTTCACGCAGGATCGATCGATCATCAACTTCAACAACGGCGGGGTGAGCCCCGCGCCGCGCGTCGCCCAGGACGCGATGAAACGCCACCTCGACCTGTGCAACTCCATGCCCCCGCCGCATGTTCTCTGGCAGATCGCTCCGAAGCAGCGCGAGGCGATCCGCTCGCGCCTGGCGCACCACTGGGGCGTCGACGCCGAGGAGATCGCGATCACCCGCAACTCGTCCGAGAGCCTGCAGATCTGCCAGTTCGGGCTCGATCTCAAGCCGGGCGACGAGGTGCTCACGACCGACCAGGACTACCCGCGGATGATCAACACCTTCAAGCAGCGGCAGGCGCGGGAGGGCATCAAGCTCGTGGAGTTCCCCGTGCCCACGCCGCTGTCGGATCCGGCCGAACTCGTCCGCCGGTTCGCCGAGCACATCACGCCGCGGACAAAGATGATCCTCTGCTGCCACATGATCAACCTGACCGGACAGATCCTGCCGATCCGCGAGATCGCGGCCCTCGGGCGGCGCCACGGCATCCCCGTCGTCGTCGACGGCGCGCACGCCCTGGCGCACTTCCCCTTCAAGCTCTCCGACCTCGGCGTCGAGTACTACGGCACCAGCCTGCACAAGTGGCTCTTCGCCCCGCACGGCACCGGGCTGCTGTATGTGAAGCGCGACCGCATCGCCGACCTCTGGCCCCTCATGGCCGCCGGCGAGAACCAACGCGACGACATTCGCAAGTTCGAGGAGATCGGGACGCACCCGGCCGCCAACTTCCTCGCGATCGCCGAGGCCATGACCTTCCACGAGGCCATCGGCGACGAGCGCAAAGCCGCCCGCATGCGCTACCTCCGCGACCGCTGGATGGACCGGCTCGGCGCGCACCGGTCGGGACGCGTTCGCTTCAACACAGACCGCCGCCACGCGTGCGGCATCGCCAACTTCGCCGTCGAGGGGCTCGACGCGGGCGACCTGCGCAACTGGCTCTGGAACGAGCACCGCATCCTGACCGTCGCGATCGGGCACGCCGACTGCACCGGCATCCGCGTCAGCCCGAGCGTCTACTCGACGATCCAGGAAGTCGACCGGTTCTGCGACGCGGTCGAGCACGCGATCGAGAGGGGCGTCGCCTGACCGCCCCGCCTGTGCGTTCGCTCAGCACATCGTCATGCCGCCGTCGACGCAGATCGTCTGCCCGGTGACATAGCCCGCATCGTCGGAGGTGAAGTAGCCCACCGCGGCGGCGATGTCCTCGGGCACGCCCAGCCGCTTGGTGCACACGAGGTTCTTGATCTGGTCCTTCACGCTCGCGGGCAGGTTGGCGGTCATGTCAGTCTCGATGAACCCCGGCGCGACGACATTCGCCGTGATGCCCTTGGAGCCCAGTTCGCGGGCCATGGTCTTGGTCAGCCCGATCAGCCCGCTCTTGGCCGCCGCGTAGTTCGCCTGCCCGGAGTTGCCCACCACGCCCGAGGTCGAGCTGATGTTGACGATCCGCCCGAAGCGCCCTCGCATCATGTGGCGCGACGCGGCCCGCATCGCCGCGAACGCGCTGGTCAGGTTCACGCGGATCACCTCGTCCCACTCCTCATCGCTCATGCGCATGATGAGGTTGTCACGCGTGATGCCGGCGTTGTTGACCAGGATGTCGAAGCGCCCGAACTCGGTCGCGACCTCGTCGATCGCCTGCGCCAATGCCGCGCGATCGCCCACATCCAACGCCTTGACGCTCGCGACGCCGCCCGCTTCCTCGATCTCGGCCCGCACCTCGCTCAGGGGCCCCTCGCTCCGGCTGGCGAGCACGACATGCCGCCCGTCGCGAGCGAGCCGCAGCGCGATGCCCCTGCCGATGCCCCGGCTGGCGCCGGTGACGAACGCGATCCGCTTGTCGGACTGGTCTGCCAAGTCGTGCTCCAATGCAAGAGGGCCCGCGCGTCACAACGCACGGCCCGAGGCCCACCCGGGAATCCGGAAGTTCACCCGCCGCTGCCGGGAATCCGCACCGGCCCGCCCGGCGTGTTGACGGTGCTGCGGTCACGCTCGGGCTCGAACGGCGCGCCCGGATCGATCTCCGGCACCTCGCCCAGCCCGGGCACGAGCCCGGCTCCCTCGTCGAGGAAGTCGAGGGACATCGTGCTCCCATAGGCATCGAGCCCGAGCCCGTCCCACGCCGACGCCGTCCGCTTCACCTCGCCCGTGCTCGCCTCGGGCGAGAACACCCACGAGCCCGCGACATTCTTCGCGTCAAAGACCAGCACGCTCGCCCCCCCCGGGGCGGCGGCCGACGCGGCGGTCTGGATCGCCAGAACCACCTTCGACTGCTTCGGATCGGCCAGGCGGCGCGTCGCCGGGTCCACATACACCACGCGGACCGCCTCGATCCCCAGATCGAACAGCCCGTCGGCGACGACGACATTCAGAAGCTCGCGGCCGCGCTGGTCCAGCAGCGGGCGGAGCTCCGAACCGTCGGAATGCTCCTCGATCGCCGCGAACGCCGACGCCAGTTCGTAGATCGCCTCGGCCAGCGCGCGGTTGCCCGGCGCGAGCTCCCCGGGCACCTGCTCGAACTGCACCCGCGCGTCGACTTCCAGCGAACTCCGCACCTGCTGCAGATTCACCGGGTCGGCCAGGGCCGGGCCCGTGTCACGCGGGGGCGGCGGAGGCGGCGGGGGCGCGGGCTCGGGCTTCTCTTCCTTGCCGCAGCCGGACAGGCTCAGCAGCCCGCCCGCGACGAGCGCGGCCGCCGCCGCGCCCAGCACGCTCCGGATCGAGCGACCGTCGTTACGCATCGGGTCCATCGTGGGTCTCCACCTTCCAGTCTCGTTCGATCCTTCGCGCCAGACCCGCGAGCGTCTTGCCCGGAGCCAGTTCGTGCGGCGTGCCTCTCGCGTGCGCGACCAGCCACCGACAATTCGTCTCCCAACGCACCGGAGAGGTCAGCTGAGCCACCAGTTTGGCGCGGATCGCGTCCGCCCCGCCCTCGTGCGGCTGGCCCGTCACATTCGACAGCACCGCGCACCGCGGCTCGCGGATCGGCGTCTTCGCCAGCGCCTCACCCAGCCGGTCGGCCGCGGGCTGCATCAGCGGGCTGTGGAACGCACCGGCGACCGGCAGCGGCGTGGCACGCAGCCCGTGGTCGCCCGCGACCTCGACCGCCCGCTCGCACGCATCCCGGCTCCCGCTGATCACGACCTGCCCCGGCGCGTTGAAGTTCGCCGCCACCAGCACGCCGTCCCCCCGCGCCGCGTCGCAGACCTTCGCCGCCGACGCCTCGTCGTCCCCGATCAGCGCGACCATGCCCGAGGGCGTCGCCTCGGCCGCGTCCTGCATCGCCCGTCCGCGCAGCAGCACCAGTTCGAGCGCCTGCTCAAAATCCATCGCGCCCGCGGCGTAGAGAGCCGTGTACTCGCCCAGGCTCAGCCCCGCCGTCGCCGAGATCGTCAGATCCGTCAGCGTCGCGCCCCACCCGGCGACCAGACCCGCCAGGCTCGCGGCCGACACCGCGAAGATCGCCGGCTGGCTCACATCCGTCCGGTTCAGCGTCTCGCCCGGGCCCGATCGGCAAATCTCCGACAGCTTCGCCCCGAACCGGTCCCCCACCACCTCGTCGGCGCGGGCCAAGACCGCGGCGGCCTCGGGCGAGGCATCCGCCCACGCGGCCCCCATCCCCACCGCCTGGGCCCCCTGCCCCGGGCACAGAATGACAAGCGGATCGCTCATACCCAGAGTCTACCCGTTCGGGAGCCGCCGATCGGTCACATCTGCCACAAGCTCGTGCCCCAGGTCAGCCCGCCGCCGAACGCGACGAACATGACCCGCTGCCCCTCGCGGACCCGCCCGGAGCTCCAGAGTTCGTCGAGGCACAGCGGCACCGACGCGGCGACGGTGTTCCCGTACCGGTCGATGTTCACATACAGCTTCTCCTCGGGCAGCCCGAAGCGCTCCCGCGCCGCCTGGAGGATCCGCGCGTTCGACTGGTGGCAGACGAAGTGATCGACCTCGTCGGGCGTCAGCCCCGCCCGGTCGAGCGTCTGGCTGATCACATCCTGAAAGGTCCCGACCGCGAACTTGAACACCGCCTTGCCGTTCATCTGCACCCGGCTGAGTTGGCGTTCGTCGGGCTCCTGCCCCTCGGGGAAATCGTGGACCGTCTCGGGGATGAACAGGTCCGCCCAGCGTCCGCCGTCGGAGTGCATTGCCTGGGCGATCAGCCCCTTGGAGCCATCGTCGGTGGCGCGGAGGACGACCGCCCCGGCCGCATCCCCGAACAGGATCGCCGTGGCACGCCCCGAGTCGTCGTACGCCATGTGCCTGCTCAGCGTGTCCGCGCCGATCACCGCGATGTTCCGGTACTGCCCGCTGCGGATCAGCCCGTACGCGTTGTTCAGCGAAAACACGAACCCGCAGCACGCGGCCGACACATCCCACGCCCCGATCGTCCCGGCGCCGATCATGCTCGCCACGCGGCACGCGGTCGGCGGGCAGTTCGACTCGGGCGTCATCGTCGCCACGATCAGAAGTTCGAGCTCCGACGCTTCCATCCGCGCCGCCCGGAGTGCCCGCCGGAGCGCCTCGGCACCCAGCGACGAGACCGACTCGCCCGCGGAGCGATCGATCACCCGGCGCTCCCGGATGCCGGTGCGCTGCAGGATCCAGTCGTCGGTCGTGTCCATCAACTGTTCGAGGTCCGCGTTGGTCAGCGCCCGCTTGGGCAACGCCGATCCACTGCCGGCGAAGCGCACGCCGACGCCCGAACCAGCCCCGCCCGCCCCGCTCATGCCGGTTCCCGCACCGCGTGCTCGAGCTGCGAAGTCTCGGCGATGCGCTCACGGATCTTCTCGTTCACCCCCGCCGACACAAAGTCGCGGCAGTTGCGGATCGCCGAGCGGATCGTCCGGGGCTCGCTCGAGCCGTGCGCGATCATGATCGCGCCGTTCACGCCCAGCAGCGGTGCCCCGCCGTACTCGTGGTAGTCGTTTTTCTGGTAGATCCGACGGACCACCGGCTCGAACTGCAGCATCAGGTGCGGGTCGATCTCGGTGATCTCGTGCGCGATCGCCTTGAGCAGGCTCAGCGCCAGCCCCTCGGCGACCTTCAGCGTCGCGTTGCCCACGAACCCGTCGGTCACGACGACATCCGCCGCCCCATCGAACAGTTCACGCCCCTCGATGAACCCCACATAATTCACCCCGGGCGTGCTCTTGAGCATCTCGTGGCAACGCCGCACAAGGTCCGAGCCCTTGCCCTCTTCCGACCCGATGTTCAGCACCGCCACACGCGGCGAGGCGATCCCGTGCATGTGCTGCGCGTAGGTGCTCGCCATCACGCCGTACTGCCACAGATGCACCGGCAGCGGCGCCGGGTTGGCCCCCGCGTCGCACAGCACCACCGGCCCGTAAAACGCCGGCAGCGTCACCGCGATCCCCGGGCGGTGCACGCCGGTCATCCGCTTCATGTGCATGATCGCCGCCGACACGCACGCCCCGGTGTTCCCGGCGCTGAGCACCACATCCGCCGGACGCGGGTGCTTCCGCGATCCCAGCCCCACCATCTTCACGATCGACGACTCGGGTTTGGCCCGCACCGCCTGCGCTGGCTTGTCATCCATCGTGATGACATCCGAGGCGTGCTCGATCACGATCCGCGGATCATCGACCCGGCGCTCCCGCAGCCCCTCAAGGATGATGTCCTCGGGGCCCACGAGCACCAGTTCATCGGTCGGGCTCAGCAGCTCCAACGCCGCGATCGCGCCCTTCAGGGACGACTCCGGGGCGTGATCACCACCCATGACATCGACGGCGATGCGCATCCGCAGCGGCCCTCGGGGCCCACGCCCCAATCAGTCCCTCAGGGCGAACGCCCCGTTCACTCCACGGGAGCGGACGCCCCCATCAGTCCCGATCCGTTCCGATCCCGAGCTTGGGCACCGAGATCCGCAGGCCCGGACGCACATACCCGGACTCCTTGCACACCCGGTGGTGCAGCTTCGGCATCCCGCTCAGCGGGCACACCGTCGGCTTCACCGGCGTCAACGCGTGGTGCGAACGACGCCGACGCGAACGACCGTGACTCTGACGAAATGCGGGAAGCATGGCACGGCTCCGGCGCAACCCGGGGTGACCCCCCGGGGGAAGGAATCTCGAAAGCGAACGCCCGGCCCACCTGCCGAGCCCGCAAGAGTAGACCCAGCCCCCCTTCCTGTCAATGAAACGCCCGGGCCGCTGGACGGGCCGCAAACCCCGTCTACACTCCCCACTGCCCGGGCGCCAACCGGCCGCCCGACGCCTCCCTAGCTCAATCGGTAGAGCAGCTGACTCTTA